>CAIQDX010000093.1 GCA_903870685.1 uncultured Chitinophagaceae bacterium
ACTTGAAGAGTGATAACGAAATCCTCGTTACTAGATCATGTTTCGAGAGCCTAAGAATGACAGTTTGCAAAAGAAATTCTGAAAACCACTTGCAAACAAATGATTATTTTTTGCCACCAAGGTCACTAAGAAACAAAGAAAAAGCGAAGCTTTTTAAAACTTCGTGCCTTTGCGTCTTTGTGGCAACAATCTGTCATTTTCAATGTGCTTTTCTGCGCAGCAGAAATTGGTTACTCAACATGACATCACATTTCTTAACTTAATAATATGGCGCGATGAGCCGAAATAAAACAATAAATAATTAACGTAGAAATAATACCATTCGATACTTTTAGAGAACAATTAATTTTTGTGTTGCTGTTGCAACGCCGTTGGTTGATGATACAATTATACGATAAATATAAACACCTCTCATCATTTTTCTGCCATTTTCGTTACTGCCATTCCATTGAATACTGATAATTCTATCACCTGCATTGTTGATGCTGTTTTTAATTTCATCAACTTTTCTTCCGGTCAAATCAAAAATATCGATCACTACATTCAAATCAATACCCGGCTGATTATGCTCAAACGAAAATGTTGTAGCTGCGCTAAAAGGATTGGGATAATTATATAGATTTTGAATTTGCAATTTATTTTTATTCATCACCACAAAATCAATAACTGCTTCGCTTGAATTATCCGCAACATCCCAGGCTTTTATTTTGATGGAATGTTTACCCGGAATTAAAGTTGGTAATTGATAAACAACTTGTCCCTGCTGATAACTATTGGCGATCGAAGAATAAAAATTATTCAACACCATAATATTTTTTTCATCGCCGTCAATAACTGCAGTGATATCATGACCAATGCCCGTGCCCACTGTATTGATTCCTGATGAATCAAATAAATTAATTAATAACACAGGATTCTCATCTGTCAATCCTCCGTTTTTAAAATTAGTATCATTGATAAATGGTTGAATGATAGGACCACTTGTATCAACAGAAACAGTATTTCCGGCACCACCAATATAAAATGAATTTGAAACACCATTGGCATCATGCACAGCATCACTAGCATATAAACTTATTCTCCCTTTTCCGGTTTGATAACTGATATCTTTTGGGACAATAAAAGTAAAATTGAATGAACCATTTTTTGCAGAGGATATTCCTTTGTACAATACATTTGTTTGTGTGGTGAATGGCATCACCGGACTTGCAGGATCGTTGCCCAGAGTGCTTACCTGTTGGGGTTTATCGAACACCGTTACATAAACTGTTCCATTAAAATCACTTCTGAAATTTCCGGAAGCATCGGTAACTTTTCCTGCAAAAACATATTTATTCAAAGCCTTCAATGTATCGTTGGCGCTGATGTTTTTATTGTTGATGGTGGTGAGTTGTAATTTCCATTCTGGGAATGCCAGTTTCATCGCAGGATCGCCCAGCAAAACAAATTTTCTGTTATTATACACATCGCCATAAGTTTGATACGTATAATTTTTGGTACGCTTTACTGCTTCACCTAATGTCAAATATTTTCCGTTGGCATCGGGTTGCAAAGCAA
>CAIQDX010000094.1 GCA_903870685.1 uncultured Chitinophagaceae bacterium
AAGCATTGTTTATTAAATTCAATACATTGAAAACATCGAAACTTATTTGTAAAGATTGTGCTTTGTTAGTTCTGCTTAATTTTATTTCATGCATGATTTTCAAATCCAATTCATGATTCCATGGGGTACGCATTCCGTTTCTTTCGGCATATTGTCCTTTTTTTCCACTTAAATATTTATCGCTATTAATAAAATTAAATAAGTCGGTTGCCTGTTGTGCTGCGGTATATAATTGACCATTTAAAGTATAATCAGCTAAGTTAATATCGCTTGCATCTTTTGGAATATAAGGTAAAGGTGCATTTGAACCATTACCAAATGGTGCTGATTGATAAATTAAAGAATATGGATTTCCTGATTGACCTGAATAAAATAATGATACCGATGTAGCTTGTGTTTGATTCCAAATCAAGTTATTAGATAAAGTAGCTACGATACGATGACGCAAATCAAAATTTGAATAAGATAACTGAGAACTATTTGGATTGATTGACGGATTCAAGTTAAAATTACTTTCCCATGAATTACGAATACCGTTTGCCATATCCTTACTGTACCCATAAGTATAAGCTAAGCTCCAGTTTGTATTTAAAAAGTGATTGCCAAGTTTTTGATTATTTGTTGTTTTACTTATTTGAGCAGTGATATTATATCTATAACCATCGTGTGTATTGGTTAAGAAATAAACGTTCGAATAAGATGAGTTGTATTTACCGCCAACAAAAGTTGGTGTTTGAGTTGGTCCTGCACTAAAGTATGCAACAGAATCTTTTAAATTGATTTGTTGAAAATTGATGTCATTTAAAGTTTTTGTATATAATACATCAAATGTTGCTTTATATCCATTACCGAATTTTAAATCAACGGCAACGTTTGAACGCCAGATAGCAGGTAATTTAAAATTATTATCTACCACATCTAATTCCCTTGTTCCTGCTTTATTTCCTGCATTATACAATGCTGCATATTTACTAACTGTATCTTTTAAACCATACGAATTAATTGCAAGAGGAACTGTTTGTGCAGCAGAAGGACCATTCCAATCAATGTTGCCATAAGTACTGCCGTTCAAAGTATAACCATAGCCCATCCAGGCAAAAGGAATTCTACCAATAAATATACCTGTACCACCGCGTAACACAATTGATTGATCACCTTTAACATCATACGAAAATCCTAATCTTGGTGATAATGATGCTTTACCTAAATAAGTATTGGTAAGTGCCGAGAATTTTGTGTTGCTGTATGTTGGATTATTTGAAACGTAGTTTGCCGAATTGGTTGAATTCAATGATGCATCAACGCCGGGTTGATTTCCAACAGAAGAATAATCAACACGTAATCCCGGAGTTAATTTAAAATTCTTTGTTACAGAAATTTCATCCTGTCCATACACACTCATCAATGCAACTGTGAAAGGATTTGGAGGATTATTATAGATCACATTTCTGTCATTTGCAAGTTCCGGTTTAATAGAAAATGCACCACGAATACGGCTTGGGTTATCAGCCAGAAAACTATTCATACCACGAGAATATTCCCAACGACCATTCCATGAATTAATAAATCCGTAAGTAAGATTATATAATTCGTTATGTGTTCCGAAAGTAATTTTATTTATGCCTTTTGTTAAAGTAACATTATCGCTTAATTCAATGGTTTGTTGCTTCATGTTATAGATGGAAGCTTCACGCCAAGTACCTGCCCAAATTCTTCCGTTATCAATATCCATGAATGGCGCTAAAGTACCCGGAAAGTCTCTGTATTCATGAACATTAATATAACTAAGATTTAATTGGTTGCTTAATTCATTGCTGATTTTTGTTTTATATTCAGCAACCAAATTTAAATTCTTTGTGTACTGTGTAAAATCCGTAGAACCAAACTGAAAGTTTGTAGAAGAACGTTCTAAATTATTACCCCATCCATTAGTATAAATTGCACGCAACATTAAAGTGCTTTTGTTATCGATATTAAAATCCAAACGGGCAAAAACTTTATCGCTGTTTGTAAATAAATTATATGCGCCGGTATAACTTCCCGGATCGTAACCAATACCATTTAATTTTCCTACAATTTGTGAAGCTTCAGTTGCAGTAATTGCCGCACCCGGATCTCCGATATTATAGAAAGAAGGTTCTTGTCTTCTTGTTTGCTCAAAGTTTACAATAAAGAATGCTTTGTTTTTAACTAATGGTCCGCTTAATGTAGCACCATATTGATATTCGTGAAAACTACTGCCAATACTGGTTTTTAAGCCATCCACACTTTTACCCATCAATGATTGATTTTTAGCATAAGTGTAAATTGATCCATGAAAATCATTGGTACCACTTTTAGTTACAGCATTAACACTGCCACCGGTAAAATTTCCCAACTTAACATCATAAGGAGCTAATTGCACTTGAACTTCCTGAATAACATCAATGCTGTATGGATTGGTTCTTGTACCTGCACCCGCAGCACCACTTTGTCCACCACCACTTACGCCACCAAATGAATTACTAAAACCAATTGCATCATTATTAATGGCACCATCAATGGTAAGATTATTATATCTGAAATTTGACCCGCCAAATGAATTATTATTTGATTGAGGAGTTAATCTTGTAAAGTCGCCCAAGCTTCTTCCAATTGAAGGTAATGTTGTCAATTGTCTAGCACCAATTGTTGTTGCACCTGCTAACGTTTTTCTTCCGCTGGAAACAACAGTTACTTCTTTCAGATCGTTTGTTGTTGATTTAAGACTTAGAACTAATTCAGGATTAGCACCTAAAGAAAGACTAACATCATTAAATACTTCATCTTTAAAACCCAAAGAAGAAATTTTAATTGAATATGGTCCACCTACTTTTAAATTCGAAATGTAAAATATTCCTTTGTTATTTGTTTGTGTTGTTGTAACAAAGCCGGTAGGAACGTGTTTGATGGTGATAATAGCACCGCTAATTATTGCACCTTTATTATCGGCAACACGACCATTTAAAAGAGCAGTTGTTTCCTGCGCAAAAGATGTGCCTGCAGCAAAACTTAATACCACTATCACTTGTAATAAAACAAGTATTTTCTTTAACATAAACTTTAGTTTTTATTTTCACCGCAAAGGTTGCCTCCTAATGTTACCGAATTGTTACCTGCAGGTTACGTAGATGTTAACAATTGAAAAAAAGACACCGGATTTTATAAATAATAGATAGGATTTTAGAGAGAATTAAAAGCATGTTTTAGTTGTTAAATTAATTGCTGCTAACGTTTGCGGTGCACATCTAATAATTTTTAATAAATTATAAAGAGTAGATTTGGTCTTCGATTCTTCTCATAATGTTAGTTTTTTTGTAAGGCCTTGTTCGAAAGAACGAGGCTTTATGTTTATTCAACTATCGCATTAATCAATAACAAAAAAACGCTACCATTTTTGGTAACGTTTCTTAAGGAAGGTTGCGGAGACTGGGGGATTCGAACCCTCGATACAGTTTCCCGTATACACACTTTCCAGGCGTGCTCCTTAAACCGCTCGGACAAGTCTCCTATTTTTAAAAAGGATTGCAAAAATAACTGTTAGCAATCAGAAGCTATTTATTTTTTTGTTGCTACAGAAATTTAAAAAATATTTTATTTACCAAATACTTTTTCAGCATTAGCAGTAGTAATTGCTGCTACTTCTTCCAGCGATAATTTTGTGGCTTCGGCAATTTTTTCGATGATGTATAAAAGATAACTGCTTTCGTTTCTTTTTCCTTTAAAAGGAATAGGTGATAAATAGGGTGAATCAGTTTCAAGAACAATATTCTTTAACCCTATTTTTTCTATCAGCTTTGCTAATCCCGAACTTTTATAAGTAACAACACCTCCAATACCTAAATAAAAACCCAGATCAATAATTTGTTTTGCCTCTTCCTCACTGCCGCCAAAACAATGAAAGATTCCGCTCAGTCCTTTTTTAGCAAAGGGTTTCACAGTATCAATTGTTTCCTGCATTGCATTTCTGGTATGAATAACAATCGGTATCGATCTATCCAATGCCCATTGCATTTGTATTTTAAATGCAGCAAATTGTTGTTTGGTAAAAGTTTTATCCCAATAAAAATCCAAGCCAATTTCGCCAATGCCAACAAATTTTCTTTTGTGCAACCAATCCTCAATAATTTTTAATTCTTCTTTATAATTTTCTTTTACCGAGCAAGGATGCAAGCCCATCATAGGAATACATTCACCAGGATATTTTTTTTCTAAGGCGAGCATATCGGCTATCACTTCTTTGTCAATACCGGGCAAATAAAATTTTATTACACCTAATTCATTGGCACGGCGAATCAGTGGATCTATATCTTTTTTATATTCTTCCAGATATAAATGGCAATGCGTATCTATAATTTTCATTTTTCAAAAATAATTTGTTTTAAGAAAATAAAGTTCCATTTGCGGCGTTTATAGTTATGTCCAAACAAAAGAACATTTACTAACCATATAGACCGGAATTATTTAAGATTGTTTTCATAGGGTACGGATTAAAAAAAAGGCTGGGGTTTTTACCCTGGCCATTGTTTTTTATTATTACAATGACTTAAACTGATACCCTTTTTCGTTAAAATATTTCAGCACTTTTGGTAAAGTATAACTCATCCTATCCCATGCTTTTGCACTGTCATGAAAAACAATGATACTCCCATTTTTTGAATGATATAAAACATTTGCCAAACAACGTTTCGGTTGCAAATTAATATCAAAGTCGCCGCTTAAAACATCCCACATGATAATTGACCATTGCTGATTTACAATCGATGATTGAAATCTTTTTATTCTCCCATATGGTGGTCGAAATAAATTTGTATCGATTTCTTTCGATGCCATTGCAATATCATTAATATATTCTTCGTCATTTGTTTTCCAGCCATTCAAGTGATGGTAAGTATGATTACCAACTGCATGTCCTTCATCGATAATTCTTTTATAAATATCTCTATATTTCACGACATTTTTTCCAATGCAAAAAAATGTTGCTTTCGCATTATACTTTTTTAATTCATCCAACACAAATGGCGTTGCAGTTTCATGCGGGCCATCATCTAATGTTAGATACAATACTTTTTCGTCGGTATTGATCTTCCAGATGAATGAAGGATATAAAATGCGCAGCCACCAAGGCGTTTTTACAAAATACATAAATCAAAGATATGCAGCTGAAGAGTGCGACGCAACATGCGATGCTATTTGTATTTCAGCTGGCTACATAAATTTTTTTAACCGTTCACGATTATCTTTGCGCAATGAGTAAAAAAGTCAGGGTACGTTTTGCGCCTTCTCCAACAGGCGGTTTGCACGTTGGTGGCGTGAGAACGGTTTTATTTAATTATTTATTTGCCAAACATTTTGGCGGCGATTTTATTGTTCGTATCGAAGACACCGATCAAACAAGATTTGTGGAAGGTGCGGAAGATTATATTTTTGAAACGCTTAGTTGGTGCGGATTAGAGCCCGATGAAAGTCCGAAGCATGGTGGACCGTTTGCACCATATAGACAGAGTGAGCGCAAAGAAAATTATCGTGCATACGCTGAAAAGTTAGTGCAGGAAGGATATGCATATTATGCTTTTGACACTGCAGAAGAATTAGATGCGAAGCGAAAAGAGATCCCAAATTTTCAATACAATCAATCAACAAGAACGCAATTAAAAAATTCTTTGACACTGAGTGATGATGAAGTAAAAGAATTACTAGCGGCGAACACAAAGCATGTAATAAGAATTAAAATGCCTGAAAACATTGAAGTAAAATTTACAGATATGATTCGTGGCGAAGTAAGTTTTAATTCATCGCAGATTGATGATAAAGTTTTATTGAAAGCTGATGGAATGCCAACATATCATTTGGCTGTTGTGGTGGATGATTATTTAATGCAGATAACGCATGCATTTCGTGGTGAGGAATGGTTGCCGAGTGCACCGGTACATATTTTATTGTGGCAATATTTATTTGGATTAGAAAATATGCCGCAATGGGCACACTTACCTTTAATTTTAAAACCCGATGGTAATGGAAAATTAAGCAAGAGAGATGGTGACAGGCTTGGATTTCCTGTATTTGCAATGGATTGGACAGATCCAAAAACAAATGAAAAAACAACAGGTTTTAAAGAACATGGATTTTTACCTGAAGGATTTGTAAATATGTTGGCGATGTTGGGTTGGAATGATGGAACTGAACAGGAAATATTTTCATTGAAAGAATTGGTAGAGAAATTTTCGATGGAACATGTGCATAAAGCCGGCGCAAAATTTAATTACGAAAAAGCAAAATGGTATAATGGTGAATGGATTAAAAAGTTGCCTGTTTCGAATTACAAGTTACAGGTTAAAAGTTTATTAAAAGCTGATGGTATTGATGCTGATAATAATAAATTAGAAGAAGTTATTGAATTAATAAAAGATCGTTGCACATTGCTTACCGATTTTGTACAACAATCTTCTTTCTTTTTTAAATCGCCTGAAACGATTGATATTGCTGCCATTCAGCCGAAATGGAATGAACAGAAGAATTTATTTTTTCTAGAATTGATTCGTGAATTTGAATTAATGCAATCATGGAATAACGAAGCATTGGAAAATGAATTAAAAGAATTAGCAGCAGCCAATCAATTAAAGCCGGGTGAATTAATGTTGCCATTGCGCATCATGTTGGTGGGCGGAAAATTTGGTCCGCATGTTTTTAATATTGCCGAAGTATTAGGCAAAGAAGAAACCATCAAGAGAATAAAACATACTTTACAATTATTGACCAAGTAACCTTATTTTGTTTTATCCGTTTAAATAAACCGCAGTTGCATACTGCGGTTTATTTTTTATTTTACAGCAAATAATTTAAGAATGAAGCAACAGAAATCCACAATCATCATTGCTGTGTTTGCGATGATAAAATTTTTCATTCCGTTTATTTTTATCAACGCTGCTTTCGAATTACACCGCGATGAATATTTGTATTTAGCCGATGCTGATCATTTAGCATGGGGTTATATTGAAATGCCGCCAATGCTTGCTGTATTGGGCGCTACCAGTAAATTATTCGGGAGCTCATTTTATGCAGTTTATTTTTGGGGCTCTTTTTTCGGAGCATTAACAATTATATTAGTCGGCAAAATTGTTACAGAGCTGAAGGGCAATGGCTATGCGGTTTTCATCGCCTGTTTATCATTTCTTTGTTCAGGTTATTTACGCATGAATATTCTATTTCAACCTAATTTTTTGGATGGTTTTTTCTGGACTCTGAGTGCTTACTTCATCATTAAATTAATCAATTCAAACGATAAAAAATTCTTGTATTATATCGGTATTTGTTTTGGATTAGGTATGTTGGCTAAATACACGATGGCATTTTTTATTGCAGGATTTCTTATAAGTTTCATTCTTACTGCCAACAGAAAATGGTTACTGAATAAACATTTTTATTTTGCCATGTTGTTGGGATTATTAATTGCATCACCAAATTTTTTATGGCAGTACAATCACCATTTTCCGGTATTGCATCACATGCAAATGCTGCAGGATTATCAATTACAATTTCTTAGTCGGACAGAATTTTTGTTCAACCAAATTACCATGTTTATTGCTTGCTTTTATATCTGGGTGATGGCATTATGGTTTTTGTTTTTAAAAAAAGATGGAAGAAAATATATTTCCATCGGCATTATTTATTGCGCTGTGATCCTTTTGCTGCTTTGGTTTAGAGGAAAATTTTATTATGCTGCAAGTATATATCCTGCATTGTTGGCAATTGGAAGTGTTTATCTCGAAAAAATAATTTCATCGCATAAAATAAAAATTGTGCATTGGGTAATTCCAATTTTTATGTTGATGATTACTCTAATTACTTTCCCAATTGTTATTCCTTTTTTATCGCCTGAAAAATTAGACGCGTTTTACAAAACTATTCACGCAGAAAAAGCCGGTGTGTTGAATTGGGAAGAGAAAAAAAATAATCCCTTACCGCAAGACTTTGCAGACATGTTGGGTTGGAAAGAGATAGCCGAAAAAATGGCAAAGGTTTATCATCAATTACCCGACAGCATTCAGAAAAAAACAATGGTGTACGGAAATAATTATGGAGAAGCAGGCGCCTTAGCATTTTACAGAAAGCAATTTAATTTGCCCGAAATATATTCTGATGATGCAAGTTTTGGATTTTGGCTACCAAATAAATTCAACTATAAATATTTTTTATTTGCTACTTACGACATGCCAAATAAAAATGATTCTTTTTTTTATCACTTTAAAAAAACAGAGATCAAAGATTCGCTTACTCAAAAATACGCAAGAGAATATGGTGCTAAAATTGTTTTATACAGCGAGCCCGATGATACGGCAAAAATGATTGCCGAAAGAAGTACCAAAGAATTAAAGGCAAAATACAATCTGCATTAGTTTCTCAAGTAATTTTATGCAAAGATTATTGCTATGAAATGAGCTATAAAAAAATATTCATTTTTATACCAATCGGTAATGAATATTTTTTATGTCGAATTACATCTGGCAATTAAAAAACAATAAAAAATATACTGATGAAAAAAGATCGCCCCATTAGAGTGTTGGTTGCAAAAGTTGGATTGGATGGTCACGACCGTGGTGCAAAAATAATTGCCACTGCTTTAAGAGATGCTGGCATGGAAGTTATTTATACCGGTTTACGTCAAACCCCTGAAATGGTTGTCAATGCTGCATTACAGGAAGATGTTGATGCGATCGGTATCAGTATCTTAAGTGGCGCGCACAATACCGTATTTCCAAAAGTTATTGCGTTGATGAAAGAAAAAGGAATGGATGATGTGTTGTTGACCGGAGGAGGAATTATTCCTGATGACGATATTATTGAATTAAATAAATCGGGTGTTGGCAAACTATTTCATCCGGGAACTGCCACAACAGAAATTGCAGATTATATAAAAGTTTGGGTGAAAGAAAATAGAAATTTTTAGAAATAGAACACAGATGACACGGATAGAACAGATGGATACAGATTTTCTATATAAAGATTTAAGTGATAAAATAATCAACGCATTTTATACTGTTTACAATACATTAGGTTATGGCTTTCTGGAAAAAGTTTATGAAAATGCATTAATGCAAGAACTGATAAATAAAAATTTAATTTGCGAAAAACAAAAACCTATCAAAGTATATTATCAGCAAAAAGTGTTGGGAGAATATTTCGCCGATATTATTGTTGAGGATAAAATTATTCTGGAACTGAAGGCTGCTGAATCATTAATTGAAGAACATGAATTACAACTCATCAACTATTTAAAAGCAACTGAAATTGAAATAGGATTATTATTAAACTTCGGCAAGAAACCTGCATTTAAAAGAAAAATATTTACAAACGACAAAAAAATAAATCTGTAAAAATCTGTATCATCCGTGTTATCTGTGTGCCATTAAAACTCAAAGCCTAAAATTATGTATTCAACATTATTAACTTCTCTCGAAAATAACATTCTCATCATCACCATCAATCGTCCTGATAAATTAAATGCACTCAATCAACAAGTCATGAGTGATTTGAATGATGTAATGGATGAAGTGTATAGAAATCCTGAAATAAAATCAGTGATCATCACCGGTGCCGGACCGAAAAGTTTTGTTGCCGGTGCCGATATCAGTGAGTTTGTTGGTTCTTCCATTGAACAAGGAAAAGCATTAGCAAAACGTGGACAAGATATTTTCTTTAAAATCGAAAACGCACCAAAGCCTGTTATGGCCTGCGTTAACGGCTTTGCATTAGGTGGTGGTTGCGAATTGGCAATGAGTTGTCATTTTCGAATTGCAAGCGAGAATGCAAAATTTGGTCAGCCTGAAGTGAATCTCGGATTGCTTCCCGGTTATGGCGGCACACAACGTTTAACACAATTAATTGGAAAAGGAAGAGCATTAGAATTATTAATGAGCGGCGGCATGATCGATGCTGCAACTGCTTTGCAATATGGTTTGGTAAATTATGTTTTACCTCAAGAACAATTATTGCAAAAAGCAAAAGATATTTTAAACATCATCAACAGCAAAGCACCAATTGCAGTGGCAGGTTGCATTACAGCCGCCAATGCCGTTTTTGATGAAACTAAAAATGGTTTCGATGTTGAATTAAATGAATTTGGAAAATGTTTTGTTACCGACGATATGAAAGAAGGTACTGCTGCATTTTTAGAAAAAAGAAAAGCAATATTTAAAGGAAAATAATTATTCTTTTTCAATTAATTTTTCATCCATCAAATAACCTTCAATATTTCCCAACTGCGGTTTTGATTTTGCATTAGTAATGATGAAAGATAACTCCGTAACTTCTTCTGTAGGGAAACTGATGATGCGTTTTTTACCAACAGTTGTTATCGAAATTTTTCTCATTTCTGTTCCGTGATTACTTATAATTATATCAACGTCTTTAATAAATTGTCCGTTTTGAATTAATTCTTTTAATACCAAACAATTTAATTTGATGGGTTCTTTAAAGATCATCAATTTTATTATTTCCGTTTTACCGCCAATGTCTTTGTTGGTATGTATTTTATCAATTACGATCGCATGTTTTAATAAATTATTTTTAAAACTTTCGTCACGATATTTTTTAAATGCAATTAAAGAAGCGGCATCTTTTTCATTGATCAATCCTCTTCTATCCGGCGGAACATTCAATAATAAATTTGCACCGCGACCCGCACTTTTTAAATAGAGATCGAATAATTTTTCGGGTGATTTTACTTTATCATCTTCATTCGAATGATAAAACCAACCGGGACGAATACTAACATCGCATTCGGCAGGAATCCAATTTTTTCCATTGATATTTCCCTGATTCAAAGTATCGGTATTTGGCGCACCATAACCTCTTGTAAAACCCGCTGTATCTAATAAATTCCAATTTGTTTTTCCTGCAAAACCACTTTCATTTCCAACCCAACGAATGTCAGGACCAATATCACTAAACACAACTGTATTTGGAGATAAATCACGAACAGTCTTTTCAAATCGATGCCAATCGTACACTTGTTTTTTTCCATTGGGCCCTTCGCCATTTGCACCATCCCACCATAATTCTGTTATCGGTCCGTAATTAGAAAATAATTCTTTCATCATGCCAACAAAAACATCATTGTATTCGGCAGTACCATATTTTGGATGATTGCGATCCCATGGAGAAATATATACGCCAAATTTTAATCCGTATTCTTTACATGCAACAGATAATTCTTTCAACACATCGCCCTTACCATCTTTCCATTTGCTTTCACGAACTGTGTGTGTTGAAAATTTACTTGGCCATAAACAAAAACCATCGTGATGTTTTGCAGTGATGATAATTCCTTTTGCACCTGCTTCTTTTGCAACACGACACCATTGTCTGCAATCTAATTGTGTTGGATTGAATGCATCTTCGGGTTCGTTACCTAATCCCCATTCTTTATCTGTAAAAGTATTCGGACCAAAATGAGTGAATAAATAAAATTCCATATCATGCCATTGCAATTGAACTGCAGTTGGTAATGGCATTTGAGCAGAAACTTTTAATGAAAGAAAACAAAAAATAAAAAAATAAAAAATTGATTTCATCTTCCAAAAATAATTTAGATAGTGATGATGATTATTTTATAACTGATTCTATTGCTGCGGCAACAGGATGTTCGCATGTAAATTGATAACCCATAATTTTAGTCATAGTAGCTGCCAATTGTTTTTGATATAACTGATCAGCATTTTTCATTTCACCTTTTGCAGCAACATTTGGAGCCATTACAGCAAACCAAATTTGATCGGAACCTTTTATTTTATTATCGTGTGTTACCCATTGATCTTTTTGTATATCGCCTCTGCCATGATCAACTGTAATTAATAACGCTGTTTTGTTTTTGTATTGAGGATCGGATTGAACATAATTCCACAATTGTTGAATATATGCATCTACTTGATGTGCTGCATCTAAATAATTTCTGTATTTACCTTCATGAGCCCATTCATCTGTTTCACCGTAAGAGATATATAAAACTCTTGGTTTATTCTTTTTCAAATATTCCAATGCTTCATAATGAGTAAATACATCCAAACATTCTTCTGTTCCCAATACTTTAACGGAGTTGTGTAACATTTCATTAATTAGTTTTTCATTCGATGTTGGATGACTGCCACCGCAAGTATCGTAAGCATTAATAACAGGAATTTTACTTCTGTTCTTATTTAAAATTCTTTCAAATGCATCCCAGGCACCAAATGCAGCGACTTTATTTTTTAATACCGATTGCTGATTGAAAAATTCTAATACAGAACTATGAGGGTTGTTAGGATATCTATTTGAATTAACTGCGGTATCAACAAAGCCGCAAAGTAATTCGCTATAACCCGGATACGAAAACCAATAAGGATTAAAAACGTTTACAAAGTTTCCTTCATTTCTATTGCCATAAATCTGTCCGTTTTTTGCAATTGTATTCCACAAAAAAGGCATTAATTTTTTTCTGCGTTCATTTAAATCATTCGACCAATAATGTTGGTAGATCTCCGTACTATCACCATGATGGTATTTCCATTGTTTTGCAATAGTTGTATCCATTCCATTAAATATCTCTTGCCATCTAAAGCCATCAGTTGTAACAATAATTATATTTTCTGTTTGTGATTTTGCATTTAAAACGATAAAGAAAAATAGAAAGAAAAGATTTTTTTTCATGGCTTACGTTTCATTAAAAAAATAAAAAGTTAGAACAAATATGAACTATCTATTTTATTAATCAAAAAAACCTTCATCAATCAATATGCTTCGTAAATTTGTCCGCCTCAGAATATCATTCAAATAAAATTATAATAATGGCAAACACACCGTTTCATTATCAAGATCCATTTCCATTAGGAAAAGACACAACAGAATATTATCTCTTAACTAAAGAAGGAATCAGTGTTACAGAATTCGAAGGAAAAGAAATTTTAAAAATTTCGCCGGAAGTTTTAACGAAAGTTGCAAAGCAATCTTTTCATGATTGTGCGTTTATGTTACGCAACGAACATTTAAAAATGGTTGCCAATATTTTGCAAGATGAAGAATCGAGCGAGAATGATAAATATGTTGCCATCACAATGTTGCGCAATGCAGAAATTTCTGCAAAAGGTGTTTTGCCATTTTGCCAGGATACAGGCACAGCAACGATTGTAGCAAAGAAAGGGCAACATGTGTGGACCGGTGGCGGCGATGAAGAATCTATTTCATTGGGCGTTTATCAAACTTATACAGAAGAGAATTTACGTTATTCCCAAACCATTCCATTATCAATGTATGCTGAAAAAAATTCGGGAAATAATCTTCCTGCACAAATTGATATTTATGCAACAAGTGGAATGGATTATAAATTTTTATGTGTTGCAAAAGGCGGTGGTTCGGCCAATAAAACTTATTTGTTTCAGGAAACAAAAGCTTTATTAAATCCGTCAACACTAGTAAAATATCTTGCGGAAAAAATGAAGACATTGGGTACTGCTGCTTGTCCTCCTTATCATATTGCTTTTGTTATTGGCGGCACTTCGGCAGAAGCTTGTTTAAAAACAGTGAAGTTGGCATCGGCAAAATATTTAGATCATTTACCAACTGATGGAAACGAGTTCGGACAAGCATTTCGTGATATTGAATTAGAAAAAGAAGTGTTACATGCTGCGCAGGAATTAGGTATTGGTGCACAATTTGGCGGAAAATATTTTGCATTGGATGTTCGCATTATTCGTTTGCCAAGGCATGGTGCTTCTTGTCCGGTTGGGATGGGTGTTTCCTGTTCTGCCGATAGAAATATCAAAGCCAAAATAAATAAAGATGGCGCATGGATAGAAAAGATGGAAGAAAATCCCGGCCAATTTATTCCGGAAGAATATCGCAAAGCAGGCGAAGGTGGTGCAGTTAAAATTGATTTGAATAAACCGATGAAAGAAATTCTTGCTGAGCTTTCAAAATATCCTGTTGCAACAAGACTATCCTTAACAGGAACCATTATTGTTGGTCGTGATATCGCTCATGCAAAATTGAATGAAAGATTAGATAAAGGCGAAGGTTTACCTCAATACATAAAAGATCATCCTATTTACTATGCAGGCCCGGCAAAGACTCCGGACGGAATGCCATCAGGATCTTTTGGTCCAACAACTGCAGGAAGAATGGATAGTTATGTAGCAAGATTTCAAGAAGCAGGTGGAAGTATGATTATGTTGGCAAAAGGAAATCGTAGTCAGCAAGTAACAGATGCTTGCCAAAAATTTGGTGGATTTTATTTGGGATCGATTGGTGGACCGGCAGCTATTCTTGCACAAAATAATATCAAGAAAGTTGAAGTTGTTGAATATCCTGAATTAGGAATGGAAGCCATTTGGAAAATTGATGTGGTAGATTTTCCTGCATTTATTTTAGTGGATGATAAGGGAAATGATTTCTTTAAAACATTAAATCCACTGCATTTAAAATAAAAAATAATTTCACAAATAAAAGAGCCGCTTAACATTTATTAAGCGGCTTTTTTTATAAAATAACTTTCGAAATTTATTTTAGTATTTCTACTTTACCTGATTGTAAATGATATTCAGCTGCAACAACTTTTATTTTATGTTGATAATCTTCTATCAATTTATTTAAATCTTCAGCAACTTCAGCAGATCCCGCTTTAGTATTATTTTTTACAGCATTTTCAATGGTATCGCCTGATTGTGTTTTTGCTAGTTTAACAGCGGGTGCAATTTTTTCAATTAATACAGGAAGATGACCAGGAGCTTCCCCACCTGCAACAGCAGCTTTAACAGCGCCACAACTTTCATGTCCCATTATTATTACCAATCCAACATGCAAATGTTCAACCGCATATTCAATACTCGCTAAAACATCATCGTCAATTACATTTCCTGCAACACGAATAACAAACAAATCGCCCAAACCCTGATCAAACAAAAGTTCCGGCGATACCCGACTATCAGAACAAGTAACAATAACAGCTTTAGGGTTTTGTCCTTTTACCAATGCTTTTCTTGTCATTGTATCATCATCAGGATGTTTTAATATCCCCTTACAAAAATTCGAGTTGGCATCCAGTAATTGTTTTAAAATGATTTCATCATCGGCAATAGTTGGATGTGTTTGTGCTTTTAAAACTGTAAAGCTTGTAAATAAGAAAATCGAAAGCAGCGCTACTATTTTTTTCATGGCAATATTTTAAAATAAAGAATCCGCGAAATAAATAAAATAGCTAAGACAGAAATATGACGAAATTCATAAATCACAGTTTATTTCAACATTTTTTTAGAAAAAGAAAATTCAAATGTTAATTTGCCGCATGAAAATTACTTTTTTCTCTTCTCAACCTTACGATAAAATTGCTTTTAATAAATGCAATGAAAATTTTGGTTTTGAATTTGAATTTTACGAAACACATCTCGGTCCGCATATTGTAAATGTGATTGAAAAAACAGATGCGGTTTGTGTTTTTGTAAATGATAAAGTAAATGCAGAAGTGATAAATGCACTGGCAGCAAAAGGTGTAAAGACAATTGCTTTGCGTTGTGCAGGATTTAATAATGTTGATATTGAGGCCGCAAAAGCCAATGATATCAAGGTTTGCAGAGTTCCGGCCTATTCTCCCGAAGCAGTTGCCGAACATGCAGTTGCAATGATTCTTACACTCAATCGAAAAACCCATAAAGCATATAATCGTGTTCGTGAACAAAATTTTTCATTGAATGGTTTACTTGGTTTTAATCTTTTCGAAAAAACAATTGGTGTTATCGGCACAGGAAATATTGGCAAAGCATTTTGTAAAATAATGCTGGGTTTTGGTTGCAGAGTAATTGCTTTCGATCTGATTGCGAACAGAGATCTGGAAGCAATCGGTGTTGAATTCCTGCCGTTGATGGATGTTTTAAAAGATGCTGATATTATTTCGCTGCATTGTCCGTTAATGGAACAAACACATCATATCATCAACAAAGAAACCATTGGGATGATGAAAAAAAATGTGATGCTGATTAATACAAGTCGTGGTGGATTGATCGATACCAAAGCTGCTATTGCAGCCTTAAAATCAAAACAGATCGGTTATTTGGGAATTGATGTGTATGAACAGGAAGAAAAATTATTCTTCCGCGATCTCTCGGCAAATATTATTGAAGACGATACTATTCAGCGATTGATGAGTTTTCCAAATGTTTTGGTAACTGCCCATCAGGCTTTCTTTACAGAAGAAGCATTAAGCCAGATCGCAAACACAACACTTATCAATATTCATGAATTCAGTCAGCAAGAAATATTAACAAATAAGGCAGCACAATTAGCGTAAAGTTTATCTGTTATTTAATAAATTACACTTGCATTTAAAAGTTGTATGAAGAAATTTGTTTCAATATTCAGTTTATTCTTCTTATTCATTCTAGGCATAAATTCTTGTAAAAAAGATTTAAGCATAGATACCGGTAATACAGGTGCTTCGGCATTGGGTAGCGTTTTAGATTCTTTAGGCAATTGCCAGCAAATTATTGTTCATGGGACTTATCAGGTGGATAGTATTTTAACCGATAGTAATTATTTGTTGATCAAATTAAATATTGCGGGTCGTGGAAAATATAAAGTTAGCTCCGATTCATCCAACGGATTTTGGTTCAGCGATTCAGGTTTTATTATTTCAACAGGCATTCAAACTGTAAAAATAAAAGCCCATGGCAAACCTTTATTACCAATCGTTACATCAAAAACTATTTCATTCGATAGCACTTTCTGTCAGGTAAATATTAATTGCGGATTGTTTCCACTAACCACCAATACCGATTATTTCCCAACAACTATTGGCAGCAATTGGACTTATTATTATGGAACTAATTTAACCGACACATCGGTTACAAGTGTTACCAGTTTATATGCTATACTTGGTTTGAATGCATACAGTATTTTTTCTGATGTATATCCAACGCCGCCAAACGATACAACGATTTACAGAAAAGATGGTAATGGAAATTATTATCAATACACAAAATTATTAGACTCATCAAATACGTGGATTGATTACCCGTTTTTAAAAGATAATTTAACTGTGGGAAGTTATTGGGAAAGCGATACGGCTCAGGGTATTTTAAATGGACAAAATGTTACAATAAAATATGGATTTACAATAACAGCTCAAAATATTTCTATTAGTCTTAATGGAATAACTTATTCAAATGTTATTACTGTTAAAGAAGATCCATATCTTAAATTAACTTCAGATCCATCAACCGCATTTATACTTCAATCTCAATCATCTGATTTTTCTGCTTATGCAAAAGGTATTGGATGGATCGCTACAACTTATCCATCATCGCCAACTTATAATGTTACTATTAAGCGAATGCCGAATATTCAATAGTGCTGATTAATTAATTTTTTCTTTTGATTCTTCGGTGGCTTGAGTAGTTAGAGAAATTGGTTCTACAATTTGTGTTTCGTGTTTCAAAAATTTATTCTGAAAAATCAATAAAGCAATTACACCTGTTGAAATAGATGCATCGGCGATATTAAAAACGAAACTGAAAAAAGTAAATTCATCACCGCCAATAATTGGAACCCATGATGGGTAATGTGCATTTTCGATGATCGGGAAATACAGCATGTCAACTACTTTTCCATGCAAAAAATTTGCATAGCCTTTACCCCAAGGAACCAGGTGGGCAATATTTGCAACTCCATAAAGTGTGTTCTTACTTTCTTCAAAGATCAATCCATAAAACATGCTGTCTAATAAATTGCCGAGAGCACCGGCATAAATTAAAGCCGCACAAATAATAAATCCTGTTGAATATTTTTTGTTGATAAAATCCTTCAATAAAAAACTTCCCCAAATAACAGCGACCAATCTAAAAAGTGTGAGTGCGATTTTTCCAAAGCTTGCACCAAACTTCCAACCATAAGCCATGCCTTCATTTTCTACAAAATGAAGTTTGAACCAGTTTCCTATTATTCTATGCTCGTCACCTGCATAAAAATTTAATTTTATATAAAACTTCAATGCCTGATCGGCGATAATAATTGCCAAAATAAGTAAAACAACATTTCTTGCTTTCACGCTTTTATAAATTTGGTTGCAAATATAAAAGAAATGAAGCTGTGAATCTTAAAATGAGCTATTAAGAGATTTTGTTAAATATTATTTGAAGAATTTATTGAGCAATGGTATTTTCTCAAACTCTTTCTTTTCAATCTTCAAAATAAAAGCTGCAAACAATGCAATCAACATAATTGAGAAGATCGTTCCCATCAACAAACTTGGAATAAAATGTATGAACAGTTGATGAATTGAAAACAGCAATACCACAATTAAAATATATGCTGATAATTTTTTCCATGCATATGGAATGAGATAATATTTTTGTCCGAGTGTGTAACTGATCACCATCATAAAACCATAACAAACAAAAGTTGCCCAGGCACTTCCGTTGTAACCAAAAATAGGAATCCACCAAATATTTAAAGCGATAGTAATAACTGCACCGGCCAATGTGATCCATGCACCATACATGGTTTTATTTGTGAGTTTATACCAAATGGTTAAGTTGTAATAAATGCCTATAAACACACTGCCCATCGATAGAATAGGAATGATACTTAAACCTTCGCTGTATTCTTTTGCATTGCTACCATAAGCGAAATATTTTATCAACGATAGATTGGTGGCAATGGCTAACCACATAAAACAACAGGCGATCACAAAAAATTTCATCACCCTTGCATAGGTTTTTTTTGCATCATCATCTTTCGATTTATTAAAAAAGAAAGGCTCAGCTCCCATTCTAAAAACCTGAATAAAAATGGTGATCAAGATTGCCACTTTATAATTTGCGCCAAATACTCCCAATTGATGTTGTGCTTCTTCATGACTTAATTTTACTACTCTGGTATAAACCAATCGGCTCAACAACTCATTGATCATTCCACCAAAACCAACAATAATTAATGGATAGGAATAATTCATCACTTTCTTCCACAAATCAATTTCAAATTCAAATTTAAAATCAATGAATTCTTTAAATAATAAAATCAAAGTAATAATGCTTGCAACAATATTAGCAATGATGTAATAACCAATATCAATGGAAGGATTATATAATTTTAAGAAAATACTATCTGGATTATGCAATGCGATCTTCGGACAAATACCTACAAAATAAACCGTTAAAAAAACCTGAGTTAAAATATTCAACACTTTAATAAAAGCAAATCGTCTGGGACGCCCTTCCTGCCTGAGTTTGGCGAATGGAACAACAGTAAGCGTATCGAAAAAAAGTATACATGCCATCCATCTTACATAATCAGCATGCTCTTGCATGTCAATTAATTTGGCAACCTGATGCGATTGCCAGATTAATATTCCTGTAAATAAAATTGTGCTCACGATAATTGAACTCATGAACAAATTGTATAAATGTTTTTTATTGGTTGTTTGAGCAAAACGGAAATAACTTGTTTCTAATCCATATGTGAAAACAATATTTAAAAAAGGAATCACCGCATAAATTTGTGTGATAGCCGCTGTTGAAGATGGTTTGTATATCCAGAACAAAAAAATATTTGTGGCATAACCCAAGAACCTGCTGGTAATGGTGGGTACGCCATACCACAAAGTTTGTCCCGCTAATTTTTTTATTCCGCTCAATTAATTAAAATTATGGTTGCTAAAGTAAACATTAATGATAATGAAAAATGATGAATGCGTTTTTTACATCAACATTAATAATCATCAAGTTTAATTTTCTTCCGGAATGATTTATTAAATGAATCTTTTTTCTTCGATTCCAAACGTTTTTCTTTCGATGCTTTGGAAGCTTTGGTTGCAATTCTTGATTTCTTTTTAATGAGTGATTGATTAACCAATTCATTCATCTTTTCAATCACTAATTCTTTGTTGCCCAATTGTGTTCTTTCAACTTGAGATTTAACCAATAATTCGCCATGTTTATTTATTCGGTTCGATAGTTTCGAAAAAATAATTTGTTTCCTTTCATCATCCAATAATTGCGATGATGAAATTTTCCATCGTCCTTCCACCATCGTTTCAACCTTGTTCACATTTTGCCCGCCGCTACCACCACTGCGTGCCGTTTTAAATTCAATTTCATTTCTAATATCTATCTTCATTTTATAAAATTAAGTGAAAAGATGAGAGCAGTAATTCAAAGGGTGACTGAATGTTCCGTTACTGTTGATGAAAAAATTGTTGGCGCAATTTCAAACGGGCTTTTAGTTTTAATTGGAATTGAAGATGCCGATACCGTTGAAGATATTGAATGGCTGAGCAACAAAATAATCAACCTTCGCATTTTTAATGATGAAAATAATGTGATGAATAAAAGTGTGATGGATATTGATGGAGAAATTTTATTGGTTAGCCAGTTTACATTACATGCATCAACCAAAAAAGGAAACAGACCATCATACATCAAAGCAAGCAAGCCTGATGTTGCCATACCGATCTATGAAAAGATGATTGATCAATTAGAAGAAGATTGTTACAAAAAAATACAAACAGGGATTTTTGGTGCCGATATGAAAGTGAAATTATTGAATGATGGACCAGTAACAATCGTGATTGATAGTAAGAATAGAGAATAGTTTGATGTTGAATTTTGAATGATAAATTTTAAATGATTTATATGGCCGAAATTACTTTACAACAAGCTCAAGAACAAGTTGATGAATGGATAAAAACCATTGGTGTACGTTATTTCAACGAGTTGACAAATCTTGGAATTTTGATGGAAGAAGTGGGCGAATTGTCGCGTTTAATAGTGCGAAAATATGGCGAACAATCATTTAAAGAAAGCGATAAAAACAAAGAACTAAGCGATGAAATGGCAGATGTTTTATTTGTTTTGATTTGTTTAGCCAATCAAACCGGTGTTGATCTAACTGAAGCTTTGCAGAAAAATTTCGAAAAGAAAAATTTACGTGATGCAGAGAGACATAAGAATAATGATAAATTAAAATGATTGTCTAAACGGAAAAGGGCGAATTAATTTTGTTTGTATTATTCTTTTTGTTTACAGTATTTTTATTATTGAGAAGTCTTTTAAAAATACCATTTATATAAACCTAAACCTTTTCAATTATGGCAGACATATTAGGCAATGATTACCAACCACAATATCCGCCCACCAACGATGAAAAAACGGCTGCACTTTTGGCGCATATGCTCACATTTGTTTCAACACTTTTAGCACCATTGATCATTTATGTTTTAAAGAAAAACGAATCGCCATTTGTTGCCGAACATGCAAAGGAATCATTCAATTTTCAATTAACCATTGTATTAGTATGCATTGGTTTATTCGTCACGCTAATTGGAATACTTTTCATTTGGGTAGTTGGAATTTATGCCACCATATTGGTAATAGTTGCATCAATAAGAGCCAATGAAGGAAGAGCCTATAAATACCCTTTCAGCATAAAATTCATCAAATAAATTTTTTATTGACCGGCTTAATAACAATTTTCAACTGTTGTTGCCTTCGAATCTTTCAGTGAAAGATTCGCACACTTGTACTTTCTATTCATAACTGAGCAAAAAAAATCCGAAGCAAATGCTTCGGATTCTAATTTCAATCAGAATAATTTTAGAATTCTTTTTTAGCAACACCATCAGCAATTGCTTGTAATGCTTTTGCTTCGCTAAGAATAGCAGCCATTTTATTTCCTTTACCATCATGACCGGCAGCCATATAACCACCTTTAGCAGTTTTTTTAATAACAGCATCTTGCAGAGGAACATTTTTTTCTTTAGTCTTTAAGCAATATGCTTTAATCATTTTTGAAGTGTCCATAGTTGTAAGAATTTAATATCCCGTTCGCCGGAATATGGTTTATAAAAAGAAATTCAGGTTAGTAAACAAGCACAAGCTAATATTTTTTCTTGTAAATGAAAACAATGCGTATAAGAACTAATCCACATGCGGTGCAATTACACGTCTATTTTCGCATATTTAGCATGAGTTTCAATGAATTCGCGCCTTGGAGCTACATCATCTCCCATTAACATGCTAAAAACACCATCAGCCACGGCTAGACTTTCGATTGTTACTTGTTTTAAGGTACGACGAGCAGGATCCATGGTAGTTTCCCATAATTGTTCAGCATTCATTTCACCCAAACCTTTGTATCGTTGTGTGGTAACAGAATCATCTTTTCCGCCACCTAATTTTTCGATCCAGTATTTTCTTTGTTCCTCAGAATATGCATAGGATTGTTCTTTTCCTTTCTTCACCAAATACAATGGTGGCTGGGCGATATAAACATATCCTTGTTCTACCAATTCTTTCATGTATCTGAAAATGAAAGTGAGAATTAATGTTGCAATGTGTGAGCCATCCACATCGGCATCGGTCATAATAATTAATTTATGATAACGCAGCTTTGCTAAATTCAATTGCTTTGGATCTTCAGGAGTACCAACAGTCACGCCCAAAGCAGTATACATATTTCTTATTTCTTCGTTCTCATAAATTTTATGTTCCATTGCTTTCTCAACATTCAAAATTTTACCTCGCAATGGAAGAATTGCCTGGTAACTTCTGTCTCTACCTTGCTTTGCAGTACCACCGGCACTGTCTCCTTCTACCAAATACAATTCGCATTTTTCGGCATCACGTTCGCTGCAATCTGCTAATTTGCCCGGTAAACCACCACCACTTAAAACCGTTTTACGTTGAACTAATTCTCTTGCTTTTTTTGCCGCTACACGTGCTTGTGCAGCCAAAACAATTTTAGAAATTACATTTTTTGCTTCGCGTGGATTTTCTTCGAGGTAAGCCTGTAATGCTTTACCCACGGTAGTTTGAACAGTTCCTGCGACATCACTGTTACCTAATTTTGTTTTTGTCTGACCTTCGAATTGAGGCTCTGGAACTTTTACTGAAATGATGGCACTTAATCCTTCTCTGAAATCATCACCTTCCACCTCAACCTTCGCTCTTTCAAATAAACCTTCTTTATCTCCATAAGATTTAAACACACGTGTTAATGCTTGTCTGAAGCCTGTAACATGCGTTCCGCCTTCGATGGTGTTGATATTATTTACGTAGGAAAAAATATGTTCTTTAAAATCATCGTTATAAGTCATAGCAACTTCAACAGCTACATTACTTACTTCATCTAATCCTTCAAAATATAATGTTGTTGCAATAAGCGGAACACGATTACTGTTTTTATCTAACATTTCAACAAACTCAACAATTCCACCTTCGCTGTAATAAGTTTTAGTGAAAGGAACACCGGCTTCATCTTTTTCACGTAAATCATTTAAAATAATATTGATTCGTTTATTGAGATAAGATAGTTCTCGCAAACGCCCTTCTAATATTTCTCTCTTATAAATTTTTTCCTGAAAGATGGTTGTATCCGGCCAAAAGTGAACAGTAGTACCTGTTTTGTCGGAAAGTCCGATTTCACGAACTGCATATGCGGGTTTGCCTTCATGATATTCCTGCTCAAATATTTTTCCTTCGCGATGAACTGTAACCTGCAATGTTGAGCTCAATGCATTCACGCAACTAACGCCCACACCGTGCAATCCACCTGAAACTTTGTAAGTATTTTTATCGAACTTACCACCGGCGTGTAAAACGGTCATAACTACTTCCAATGCGCTTCTTTTTTCTTTGGTATGCATGGCTGTTGGAATACCACGACCGTCATCAACAACACTGATTGAATTATCTTCATGAATATTAACGATAATATTCTTACAATATCCGGCCAAAGCCTCATCAATACTGTTATCTACTACTTCATATACCAAGTGATGAAGACCTTTTACACTCACATCGCCAATATACATGGCTGGTCTTTTTCTAACCGCTTCCAATCCTTCTAATACCTGAATACTATCGGCACCATAATTTTTATTCTGTGCATCGTTGCTGCTTTGTTGTTCCTCTGTCATAAATGCTTGTCCTGCTTGATTTTGATAAAATTTATAAAGCCTGCGAAAGTAAGGAAAATAAGGTGGTTTCGAACGATAAATCTCATCTATTTTTCCACTAAAAAAATATTAAAAGTTAAAATCCTAGAAAGCAATAATTATTGCTTTGATCTGATGTTTACTTTATAATTGGCAGATTTATAAAAATCTATAATAACTTCTTCTTGTCCAATCTTGAAATTGGCACTAAACGGGAAAATAACATCTTTAAAATAATAGAAATTTGATTTAGGCGTATTAGTAACTGCATCCATTTTTAAATAACTGCCCCTGTTGACTATAACATCCGAAATAACAGGCTTTGGAACTTCTCCGCCGTTATAAATAGAAGCGGATCCTCCTGAAACACTGGTTAAATAAATCTCTATTTCATATGGAGTTGTGGTTGATTTCATCTCATCAACTTTTACGGTACTTATCATGTAGGATTTACTTTGAATTTTATAAGTAGCTTCATACAAACCAATGTAAACGCCCATTCTCCAAAATCCTGTAATAATGCTATCTCTATTTGAAACTGAAAAATAATGCATTAATCCTTCTCCTTCTTTTATTCCATTTTTAAAACTGCCTTCAAACCAAGTACCGCTTTTCCAGATATATTTTCCAGTTCCTTCAGGATAACCATTTTTAAATTCACCTTCGTAAATATCTTCTCCAATTGACTTTCCTTTACCATGTGCTTTACCATTCTTACAATCACCTGTATAAGTTCCTTGCAGTTCTTTCACATTTACAACACAATTGTTTTGTTGAGCAAAGCTGTAATTAATTGACAGCAAAAGGATAATTGACAAGGCTTTCATTTGAATTATTTATAATTGTGGTATAATGTAAATTAAAAATATTTCAACCAAATAATCAGTAATCATATTTAACAGAAAAAAGTTAAATTAACAGACGATAAAGAGCTTCTTACAAATTGATGACTTGGAAAATAGATGTAGATACATTAAATTTGCAGTTACAATGATTCAGGCATTAGACATATTAAAAGTTGCACAACGCAATGGTATTGAGCCTAGCATGGATTTGTTGTATCAAAAACAACAAAACATTCCCGGTTCAATTCAGTATGATATTCGCAGATACTACGCTCAAAATCCATGGGTAGCTGAGGATACAGGTATGTTGGTATATCATTATAATGCTAAACGTCCATCCGAAAATTTCTTAGAACTACGTTATTGCACAACTGGTAACCGATTTTGTGAAGAGAAAAGTTGTGCTCAGTGCAAACAATTACCCACTGAATCCTGCACCGGTAAGCATAGAACTGTTGATGTTTATACATTTCATTTCACATCCACTTTTTTACATCAGTTTACACATAATGTAAAATTAAGTACCAGAAAAGATGAAGTATTGGCATTCAAACATCCAAATGCTTTTAGTAAAATATTTACGCTGACCCTCAAAAAGAGAAATATTTTAGACGAATTATTAAATCATAGTTACAGCGGTGCAATGGAAAATATTTTCGTGAATGCAAGAGTTCACGAATTATTATTGTATAGTTTGGATTGTTTGATTGATGAAAAAGAAGAAGGCTTTACTTGCAAATTTTTAGCCGATGATAGAAGTAAAGAATCTATTCATCAGGCAAGAGAAATTTTATTGCAGCATATCGGCGATCCGCTTACCATCAAGGAACTCAGCCGTAAAGTTGCGATGAACGAATGTTATTTAAAGAAAGGTTTTAAAGAAATATTTGGTACCACTATTTTCGATTTTTATCAGCAACAAAGAATGGAACACGCCAAGTATTTGTTGTACGAAAAATCTTCATCTGTTACCGATGTATCAGCCATGCTGGGCTATTCATCCATCTCACATTTTTCTGCTGCATTCAAAAAACATACAGGATTAAAACCTTGTGAGTTACTCAAGTAAGTTTTTTAAAAGTTCAAAAGGTTTAAGAAGTTTAATGTTGAATAAATTTTTATTATCAGCATTGATTTTTCATGGCATCTAAGAAGTATTTACATTTACTTCATGAAAAAAATATTCATTGCAATCATTGCCATCGTTTTTATTTCGTGCAATAACAAACAATCAGTTGATTTAATCATTCACAACGCAATAATTTATACTGTTGATTCTTCTTTTTCAACCACCGAAGCAATGGCCATAAAAGATGAAAAAATTATTGCAACAGGCACTAACGATTTTATTTTAAAAAATTATTCAGCCAAAGAAAATATTGATGCAAATGACAAAGCTGTGTATCCGGGATTCATCGATGCACATGCACATTTTGTTGGTTACGGCCAATCATTATTTGTTGCCGATTTATACGATACAAAAAGTTTTGACGAAGTTTTAGAACGTCTGAAAACCTTTGCCGCAAAGCATCCTGAAGAAAAATGGATTTTGGGAAGAGGCTGGGATCAAAATAAATGGCCGGGTAAAACTTATCCAACCAACGAAAAATTAAATCAATTATTTCCTGATAAGCCTGTCTTCATTTCTCGTGTTGACGGGCATGCAGCTATTGTTAATCAAAAAGCATTTGACATCTCAAATGTAAAAGCCAATCAAAAAATTAATGGTGGAGATGTTGAAACGTTCAATGGAAAATTAACAGGTGTTTTAATTGATAATGCAAAAGAATTGGTAAGCAATTTTATTCCGCAATTATCGAAAGTAGATTATGCAAAAAGATTAATGGCTGCCGAGAAAAATTGTTTTGCTGTTGGCTTAACAACCATCACCGATTGCGGATTAAATTATAAAGATGTTGATGCAATTGATGCTTTGCAAAAAGATGGCAAATTAAACATGCGTTTGTATGTCATGTTAAGCGATGACAAAGAAAATTTTGATCACTATTTACCAAAAGGTCCGTATAAAACCGATAAACTTTTTGTGCATGGTTTTAAATTTTATGCCGATGGTGCATTGGGCAGCAGAGGTGCCTGTTTATTACAACCTTATAATGATAGAAAAGATTGGAAAGGATTTTTATTGAACACAAAAAATCATTACGATTCAATGGCTGCAATCCTTTCCAACACAGAGTTTCAGATGTGTACACATGCTATTGGCGATTCGGGAAATCGTCAAATTTTAATGACTTATAATAAAGTTTTAAAAGGAAAAAATGATAAGCGTTGGCGCATCGAACATGCACAAATAATTAATGAAAATGATTTTAATTTATTTGGACAATCATCCATTATTCCATCTGTTCAACCAACACATGCAACGAGCGATATGTATTGGGCCGAAGAACGTTTAGGTAAAGAAAGATTGAAAGGTGGTTATGCATACAAACAACTCCTGAAACAAAACGGATGGATACCATTGGGAACAGATTTTCCGGTAGAAGATATTTCTACATTCAAAACTTTTTTAGCAGCTGTTGTAAGAAAAGATGCAAAAGGATTTCCTGAAAATGGTTTTCAAAAAGAGAATGCATTAAGCCGTGAAGAAACTATTCGTGGCATGACCATCTGGGCAGCCAAAGCCGATTTTTTAGAGAAAGAAATCGGCAGTTTGGAAAAAGGTAAGAAAGCTGATTTTATTATTTTGGATAATGACCTAATGAAGGTTGATGAAAAAAATATTCTCAACACAAAAGTTATTGCAACTTATTTAGGCGGAAAGAAAGTATTTGGAAAATAAATTTTTTCATGCTGAATATAGTTCTGAACGTACAAGTGAGTGACACAACCACTGCCAAATAGTAGTATTTAAGCCTGTAAAATCAGCTTTTTCTCATTGGTTTATTTATTACCTTCGCAGCCTTTAAAACTAAGCAGGACAGGTGTTTTATGAGTGCTAAATACAAAGAATTTTCCGGACTGAATTTACCCGCTATTGAAAAAGAGATTTTGCAAAAGTGGGAAGAAAGCAATGCTTTTGAACAAAGTGTTACGTTACGTGAAGGCGCTACACCTTTTGTGTTTTATGAAGGTCCGCCCAGCGCCAACGGCATGCCCGGCATACATCACGTGATTTCGAGAACATTGAAAGATATGGTTTGTCGTTACAAAACCATGCAGGGATTTCAAGTAAAACGTAAAGGCGGTTGGGATACACACGGCTTGCCAATTGAGTTGGGTGTTGAAAAAGAATTGGGCATTACCAAAGAAGATATCGGCAAAAAAATATCGGTTGAAGATTATAATAAAAAATGTCGCGAAGCGGTATTGCGTTATAAAAACGAGTGGGATAATATCACAAAAAAAATGGGTTATTGGGTTGATTTGAATGATCCGTATATCACTTTCGAAAATAATTATATCGAAAGTTTGTGGTGGATTTTAAAACAATTGTACAATAAAGAATTGTTGTACGAAAGTGTAAGCATTCAACCTTATTCACCTGCAGCAGGAACAGGATTAAGTTCACACGAATTAAATCAGCCGGGCACTTATAAAGATGTGAAAGACACCAGCGCTGTTGCAATGTTTAGAGCAGTGCAAGATGAAAAAAATATATTCTTGCATGATGCAGAAGTTTTCTTTTTAGCATGGACAACAACACCGTGGACATTGCCATCAAATTTAGGTTTGACTGTCGGACCTAATATTGATTATGTTTTAGTACAAACTTTTAATCCTTACACACATCTTCCAATTTGTGTTGTGTTAGCGAAAGCCTTGCTGAATAAGTATTTCAAAGAAGAAGGAGAAAATGGTGATTTCGAAAATTATTCTTCGGAAATAAAATTATTGCCTTGGAAAATAATTTCTGAATTCAAAGGAATTGAATTAGAAAATTGTCGCTACGAACAATTAATGCCTTACGAAGCCAACAGTGCAGAGGTTGCAGGTGGTGATCCTTTCAGAATTATTTTGGGAGACTTTGTAACAACAGAAGATGGTACCGGTATCGTTCACACCGCTCCTGCTTTTGGTGCAGACGATTATAAAGTTGGAAAGAAAAATAATATCGGCATTTTAACGATGGTAGATCGTCAGGGAAAATTTTTAGATGGCTTGGGAGAATTCAGCAATCGTTATGTAAAAAATTATAAGGACGAAAAAGATTATGTTGATGTGAATGTTGACATCTGCGTAAAACTGAAAAAAGAAAATCGTGCTTTTAAAGTTGAAAAATACGAACACAGTTATCCGCATTGCTGGAGAACTGATAAACCTATTTTATATTATCCGTTAGATGCATGGTTTATTAAAACCACTGCATTAAAAGACAGAATGGTTGACTTGAATAAAACTATTAACTGGAAGCCAAAATCCACCGGTGAAGGGCGTTTCGGCAATTGGTTAGAAAATATGGTTGATTGGAATTTAAGCAGAAGCAGATATTGGGGAACACCGCTTCCAGTGTGGCGTACAGAAGATGGTAATGAAGAAGTTTGCATTGGTTCCATCATAGAATTATTAGAAAAAGCAGAAGAAGCTAAAAAGGTTTTGGGTGATACAATCAATAAAAATTTATCAACTTCAAACCTAGACTTACATAAACCTTTTGTTGATGAAATTATTTTAGTTAGCGCAAGTGGCAAACCTATGAAACGTGTTGCTGACCTCATTGATGTTTGGTTTGATAGTGGGGCCATGCCTTATGCTCAATGGCATTTTCCTTTCGAGAACAAAGAAATTTTTACAAATAGTTATCCTGCAGATTTTATTTGCGAAGGTGTAGATCAAACACGTGGTTGGTTTTATACTTTACATGCAATTGGTTCATTAATTAAAGAAAGTGTTGTTGAAGAATTAGAGAAAGCCGGTTTACCAACTGATAAAGTTGATGGACGTGCTTACAAAACTGTTGTATCAAATGGATTGGTGCTGGATAAGAATGGCAACAAGATGAGTAAGCGTTTGGGCAATGTGGTGAATCCTTTTGAAACCATTGAAAAATATGGTGCTGATGCAACACGTTGGTATCTTATTACCAATGCATCGCCATGGGATAATTTAAAATTCGATCTTTCAGGTATTCAGGAAGTACAAAGAAAATTCTTTGGAACACTGTATAATACTTATCAATTCTTTGCATTGTATGCAAACGTTGATGGCTTTGCATTCAAAGAAAAATATATTCCTGTAAAAGATCGTCCAGAAATTGATCGCTGGATTTTATCATCACTTAATACTTTAATAAAAACAGTAACAGAGGCATTGGACGATTATGAACCAACTATTGCCGGTCGTGCCATTGAAACTTTTGTTGATGAATATTTAAGTAACTGGTATGTTCGTTTGTGCAGAAGAAGATTCTGGAAAGGCGAATATGAAACTGATAAAATATCTGCGTATCAAACATTGTATGAATGTTTAGAAACTATTATCAGATTGATGGCGCCTATTTCTCCTTTTTTCAGTGATGCCGTTTTTCAAAACTTAAATGAAATTACCGGAAGATTTAATGTTTCATCAATTCATCATGCAAATTATCCAACAATAAATGTTGAGGCAATTGATGTTGACTTAGAAGCAAGAATGCAATTAGCTCAGGAAATTTGTTCATTAATATTATCACTTCGTAAAAAAGTAAATATTAAAGTTCGTCAGCCATTACAAAAAGTTTTTATTCCTGCATTGGATGATAAAATGCATGCTCATATTGCTGCAATCGAAGAGATCATTAAAAGCGAAGTGAATGTAAAAGAAGTTGTGATACTGAATGCCAATAATGATATTATCAAACGAAAAGCAAAAGCCAATTTTAAAACATTGGGTAAACGCTTGGGTAATCAAATGAAATTAGCTGCGGATCTTATTTCAAAATTAGATGATGAGGCTATCGGTACTGTTCTGCAAGGAATGTATACTTTGAATGGTGTTGATTATTCTTTTGATAATGAGGACCCGATCATTATTCATCCCGAAGATATTGAAGTAACTGTTCAGGAAATTCCCGGATTTGAAGTGGCAAGCAAAGGAAATCTTACAGTTGCTTTGGATATTACCATCAGCGAAATACTGCAAAAAGAAGGTAATGCCCGTGAATTTGTAAATCGAATTCAAACCATCCGAAAAGAAAGCGGTTTTGACCTGACAGATCGCATAAATGTGGAGGTTTTAGAGAACAAAAATCTGTATTCTTCCATTAATGATAATAAAATCTATATTTGCGGCGAAATTTTGGCTGACGATATTGCTTGGGTAACCCAATTAAACGGGGGCACCGAGATAGAAGTGAACGAAATTTTAATAAAAGTTACCATAACAAAAAAAGGATAAAACAGTATGGCTACAAAGAAACCTGCTCCTAAAAAAGCTGTAAAAGCTGTTGTAAAACCAGCAAAAAAGGCTGCTAAACCAGCCCCTAAAAAAGTAACTCCGGCTAAAAAAGCTGTTAAGGTAGTGGCCAAAAAAGCCACGCCTACTAAGAAAGTTACTCCTGCTAAAAAAGTAGTGGCTAAAAAAGTTGTTCCTGTTAAAAAAGCTGTAAAGGCAAAGGTAATACCTGCTAAAAAAGTAGTGGCCAAACATGTTGTTGCCCCTAAAAAAGCTGCACCTGTTAAGCATACACCTGCTCCTGCTGTTAAGGTAATAACTAAAGCAAAAGTGGAAGTAAAAAAAGTTACACCACCCCCTACTAAACCATTAAAAAAACAACCGGAACCATTGAAAGAAGTGAAAGTACCTAAGACCAGCGTTAAAACAAGTGTAGCTTATAAACCGCAATACACACCTTTAGAAAAAAGGACAGACAATCAAAGATCGAATGAGCCGATTGTTAGATATAGTGATACTGAATTAACAGATTTCAGAGATTTGATTAATAGAAAAATGGAAGCTGCTAAAAAAGAATTGGCTTACTTACAAGGATTAATTACCCGTAAAGATGAAATGGGTGGTGATGAAAGCGATAACCGTTATATCACCATGGAAGATGGCGGAATGAGCATGGAACGCGAACAATTAAGTCAAATGGCAAGTCGCCAAATCCAGTATATCGATCATTTGGAAAAAGCGATCATGCGCATTGAAAATAAAACATATGGTATTTGTCGTGTTACAGGAAAATTAATTGACAAAGCTCGTTTACGTGCTGTACCTCATGCAACTTTAAGTTTAGAAGCAAAGCTGGGTTTAGTAAAACCTTCTGCAACTATCAACGAATAACATTATTATAAATTTGCTTTAAGGCTGCCGAAAGGTGGCCTTTTTTATTTTTAAGAAATAAATTTTATTTCAGTCAACAATTAATTCTTTTTTATCACCGCTTCATTCATTTGTTTAATGAAACGCAGCATGGCTTCCATTCCTTTAATTTGTTCAACAACCAATAAGAAATTTTTTCCGGCTTGTTTTAATTTTGCTTTGTTGGTTCCTGTTTGCAAAAAGCTTAAAACATTTTTAAATAAATCAGATTCGAAATAAGGAGAGTCGGGTTTATTAATAAAATAGCAACGAAGTATTTCACTTTTCAAAGTCATCTTTTCAAAACCTAATTCAACGGCCATCCAACGGCAACGAACCGTTGTAAAAAGATCTTCTACTTGTGATGGAATAGGACCAAAACGATCGACCATTTCTTTATAAAACTCTTGTAAGTCTTCTTCTTTTTCGCAACTATCTAATCTTGTATAAAGCGATAACCGTTCGGTAATACTTTCAACATAAGAATCAGGAATTAAAATTTCAAGATCAGTATCGATTGTACAATCACTTACAAAATCATCTTGTTTTGAAATCTCTTCTTTAAATAAATCTTTGAACTCCGTTCTCTTCAATTCTCGAATAGCTTCTTCTAAAATTTTCTGATACATTTCAAAACCAATCTCTGCCATAAATCCACTTTGTTCACCACCTAACATGTTGCCTGCACCACGAATATCTAAGTCACGCATTGCAATCTGGAAGCCACTTCCAAGGTCACTGAACTGTTCTAATGTTTGCAAACGTTTACGAGAATCGGTTGGCAAACTACTCATCGGCGGAGCCAATAAATAACAGAATGCTTTTTTATTACTGCGACCAACACGACCACGCAATTGATGCAAATCACTTAAACCAAAATGATGTGCATTATTTACAATGATGGTATTTGTATTTGGAATATCAACTCCGCTTTCAACAATATTTGTACAAACTAAAACATCATATTTTTTATCAATGAAATCTAAAATTCTTTCTTCCAATTCATTACCTTCTAATTGACCATGCGCAAAACCAACACTTAGATCGGGACATAATCCTTGTATCAATGCAGCCATTTCAGCCAAACCATGAACACGATTATGAATGAAGAAAACTTGTCCGCCTCTTTCTGTTTCAAAATAAATCGCATCGCGAATAAAATCATCATTAAAAATTCTTACTTCTGTTTGAATCGGTTGACGATTTGGCGGCGGTGTATTGATGATGCTGAGATCTCTTGCGCCCATCAAACTAAATTGCAGTGTTCGTGGAATAGGTGTTGCTGTTAGTGTTAAGCAATCAACATTTGTTTTAAGTGTTTTCAATTTTTCTTTATGCCCCACACCAAATTTTTGTTCTTCATCAATCACCATTAAACCCAAATTTTTAAACTTAACTTCTTTCCCTAACAAACCATGTGTGCCTATGATGATATCAATTTTTCCTTCTTCTAATTTTTTAAATGTTTCTTTTTTTTCTTTGGATGATTTGAAACGGTTTACATAATCAACCGTAACAGGAAAATCTTTGAAACGATCTTTAAAAGTTTGATAGTGTTGATACGCTAAAATTGTTGTAGGAACAAGAATCGCTGCCTGCTTTCCATCGCAACAAGTTTTAAATGCAGCACGAATGGCAATTTCTGTTTTACCAAAACCAACATCACCACAAACTAAACGATCCATTGGTGATGTAGATTCCATATCTTTTTTTACATCAGCAGTTGCTTTACTTTGATCGGGCGTGTCTTCATAAATAAAACTTGCTTCCAATTCTGTTTGCATATAATTATCGGGCATATGCTGAAACCCTTGCTGTGCTTTGCGTTGAGCGTATAACTTAATTAAATCAAAAGCAATTTCTTTTACTTTGATCTTTGTTTTTTCTTTCAGCTTGCTCCAAACTTCACTTCCTAATTTATTTATTTTCGGCACCGTTCCTTCTTTGCCGGTGTACTTCGAAATTTTATGCAGCGAATTAATATTCACATATAAAATATCGCTGTCTTTATAAATAATTCTTACAGCTTCCTGCACTCTTCCATTCACTTCAATTTTTTGTAACCCACTATACGTTCCAACGCCATGATCGATATGCGAAACATAATCGCCGGGTTGCAGATCACGCAATGTTTTTAAAGTAAGCGCTTTGTTTTTATTATAAGCTTGTTTGACTTTGTATTTATGATAACGTTGAAATATCTGATGATCGGTATAACAAACAACTTTCAAATCATCGTCAAAAAATCCTTCGTGAATACTTGTAGGAACAGGAACAAATTGAATTTCAGTTTTAAGATCTTGAAAGATGCTGTTTAATCTTTCTAGTTGTCGTGGCTGTTCGGCAAAAATATAAATGCCGTATTTTTTATTCTCATGATCTTTCAAATCTTTAATTAATAAATCAAACTGTCGATTAAATGATGGTTGCGATTTTGTGTTGAATTCAATTTCATAATTTGCTAATTGCGATTTGTAACCAAACTCAATTAAATGTCGTTGCTGAATTTGTCGCTCAATAGTTGCAGCCGGAACAAAATCTTGTAGCGAAACTTCTTTTAAAATTTTAGTTTCATCGTCATCTTCGCTCTCTTCTGCTTTATGTGTTAAACCTGCAGCATTTCTTTCTAAGTACAATCCCAAATCTTCTTCTTCGGTTTCAATTTTTTGTTTGATCACATCCCAATCTTTTAACCAAACAATTGTGTTTTCGGGTAAAAATTCAAGCAACGAAACTTTATCACCTGTGTCGAATTGTGTTTCAACATTTGGTATAATATTTACTTGCATAATTTTTCTTTCACTCAATTGTGTTTCGGGATCGAATATGCGAATACTATCCACTTCGTTTCCAAATAATTCAACACGATAAGGCTTTTCATTTCCAAAAGAATAAATATCTAAAATGCCGCCACGCATGGCAAACTGGCCGGGTTCGTACACAAAATCGGTTCGTTCAAAACCATACATCACAAAGAGTTCCATCAATCCTTCTAAATTAATGGTATCATTTGTTTTAATACTGATGATATTGCCTCGCAACGTATTTGGCAACACAACTTTTTCAAATAATGCTTCAGGATATGTGATGATTATTTTTTTATTTCCACCAACAGAAAGTTTAGTAAGCATTTCGGTTCGCAACATCACATGCGATGAATTCAATAACTTAAAATTCTTTCTATTTTTAAATGAAGAAGGAAAATAAAATAAATCTAACGCATCGGTTAAATTCTCAACAGTATTATGAAAATAGGCTGCATCTTCTGCATCATTTAAAACAACCAAATGATTTAATTCCTGGCAATTGGGATGCGTAAAAATGCTACTCACAACAAACTCAGAACTACTACCACGTAAATTTTTAAGGAAAATTTTTTGAGGGTCGGCAAAAGAAAGCCTGTCCGCCAACTGAAAAAGGAGGGGTGAATTTTTATACAGATCTAACAACACACTTAAATTCATAACAACTGCGCAAAGATAACTTCTTCCTGACTTTCACAAAATTAATAAACAGCGTCGGCATCAACTTTAATGACTGTAGAAGTAAGTTTTCCTTCCTCCACTTTTATTAAAGCAATGTTATTATTTGCATCGAAAGAGTTTGCATAAAATAGATTGTTGATTTTCGTAAACAAGGAATAAGAACCTGGAGGCAACTCAATGATAAAATGTCCCGTATTATCTGACTGAATCGTGGCGACTAATTTTTTATTAATAGATAAATAAAAAGCTGAAGTGCCGTTACGAGCCACATCTTTAATATTTGTTGCTTCATAAAAATAAACAATAGTAGAAAAAGGAAATGGTTTTGCTGTTTCTACACCAGGTATTGGCATTTGATTTCCGGATATTTTATAAACAAAACCATCGATGCCTTGATGAATTATTTTCGGTGTTTTTTGATTATTTACCGATGAACAAGATGTAATTGTTAAAACAGAATAAAAGATTATCAAAAGTATTTTTGACATACCGCAAAATATATGTTTAAAGTATCTAAATTTAGAAATTAAATACAGGATTTAATCGTTTTATATGAGGAAAAAAAATTTACTATTATTATTATTGATTTGCATTTGCTATTCTGCAATGTCGCAAGTAACAACAAATGTAAAAGTATTACAAAACTTTGCACATCAACATCGTCTTAAAGAAGATGTGGAATATAAAAATGCAGTTGCAATTGCTAATAAAAATGGTTGGCCAATTATTCAAGTTGGGAAGAATGGTTCTGTAATGACATTACAATCTATAAATGATAAAGGTTTTCCGGTTTATTATGTTACTTATAATAATATAATTGCAGCTGCAACAACAAGAGCTAATCAATTATGGCCAGGTGGAAGTTCAGGACTTAGTTTAAGTGGTTCATCCTCTTCAGTATCCGGGAAATTAGGTATTTGGGATGCAGGATTAATATTAAAAAATCATGTTGAATTTGTTCCTGGCAGTGGCATAAGTCGTGTTTTGCAAAAAGATTCTTCAACTGCAGGTGCATTGGGTGATCATGCTACTCACACATCTGGGACTATGATTGCAAGTGGCGTAAATCCTATTGCAAAAGGAATGGCATTTGGTTTACAGCAATTGATAGGATATAGCACCAATAGAAATGAAATTTCAAATATGACAGCAGAGTCTGCAAATCTTCTTCTATCAAATCATTCTTATGGATTTCCCGGTGGTTGGTATAACGGATCTAATGGCTGGAGTTGGTATGGTGATACTTTACTTGTAAATACAGTTAAGTCAGATTTATGTGGTCATTATGGAGATAACAATAGTGGTGGAGCTCAATTGTATGATTCCATTTCGTTTAATGCCCCCTACTATCAAATAGTTTTTGCTGCCGGAAATAGTAATGGAAATAATGCAGCAAATGGACAAGGCCCGGCTTTGGGTACGAGTTATTTATATAATGGCGCAGTTACAAAAACAAGAACTGCAAATATTCCAAATAACCCAACTTATGGTTCAATATCAGGTGGCCAAACTGCGAAAAATATGTTAGTCGTTGGTGCAGTGAATGGATTACCTAATGGCTATAGTTCGCCAAACGATGTACAAATAGGTGATTTTAGTTCATGGGGACCAACAAATGATGGTAGAATAAAACCTGATATTGTGGCTGATGGAATAAATGTTACTTCAACAGTTTCAACAACAACCACTTCTTATGGAACTGAAAGTGGCACATCAATGTCTTCACCCAATGCAACAGGTTCATTATTATTGTTACAGGAATATTATAATCAAAAACATCCCGGTGTTTTTATGCGTGCTTCAACTTTAAAAGCATTGGCTATTCACACTGCAGATGAAGCAGGATTAGCACCCGGTCCGGATTATATTTATGGTTATGGATTATTAAATGTATTAAAGGCTTCAAGTGTTATTACATCTTCTTTCAATAATAAAACTGATTCAATTATTGAGAAGACACTAACAAGCGGAACACCTTATACTTTTAATGTTGTTGCATCGGGCAATGGTCCTTTAAAAGCAACGATCGCTTGGACTGATCACCCTGGCTATGTTGATAATGTTAACTATTTTAATACTAATCCCGAATTAGTTAATGACCTTGATTTAAAAATTACTTCCGGAAGTTCAACTTATTATCCATGGATATTAAATCCAAATGTTCCAACAGCAGCTGCAACAAAAGGAATTGATAATGTAAACAATATGGAACAAGTACAAATTGATAGTGTTGTTCCCGGTAAAACATATACGATCACTGTTTCAAATAAAGGAACATTGGTAACGGGTTCTCAAGCCTTCTCCATAATTATTAGTGGCATGGGCGGAAATGCATATTGCACTTCAGCATCAACAAACACAACAGGTTCAAGAATTGATAGTGTTTCATTCAGTAATGTCACAAATAAAAATACAGCAGGTCATAGCAGTTATTCAAATTTCACCAACTTAACTGCAAACATTCAACCTAATCAAACAATTCCTATTTCGATAAAAATAAACAGTAGCGATGCAAGCAGCGCTAATCGTGTTGTAAAAGTTTATATGGATTATAATAATAATGGAACATTTACTGATGCTGGAGAATTTGTTGCATCCAATGTTTCGAACATAAGTTCAATTAGTGGTACCGGTGGAATATTTACAGCAAATATTACAACACCAAATGGTTTAACAATTGGTAATTATGGTGTGATGCGAATTGTTTTACAAGACAGCACAAGTGGAACAGCAACTGTTGGTCCTTGTACTAATTATACAAATGGCGAAACACAGGATTATCGTTATCAGGTTGTATCGCCAAGTCATGATATCTCTGTTTTACAAGTTATATCGCCTGTTTCCGGAAGTACATTTAATAATTCACAATTGTTATCTGTTCAGCTTAAGAATGTGGGTACTATTGCGATGTCAAATATTTCACTTACTGCATCTATCAAAAACGGAACGACCACTGTTGCAAATTTAACAGGTACTTTCCCTGCCACTGTAAGTGCTGGTAATACTATGATCTATACTTTTCAAACACCATTTAATTTATCTGCATCAACAACATATAATTTTGTTGTAACTGCAACTACGCCTGGTGATCAATTATCTTTAAATGACACGCTCTTGCAGAGCATTACTACATCTCCAAAAGCTGTTGTAAATGCTATAGCTGAATTATGTGGTACTTCAACAGCTTATTTTAGAGTAATTAACCCATCCGCATCTAAATATTTATGGTACACAGCAACACCTATTAATAATTCAGTTCCATTTTTCATTGGGCCTGTCGGTGCAACAAGTTCAATTCCTACAAATAATACTTTTTATGTATCATCAGGTTTAAGAACAACAATTGGACCTGCTGATAATACTGTGTATGGTACTGGAGGATATGGAAGCGGCTTTAACGGTTATTACACTTATGATAGTGCTGCTGTTCCTTTAATAATTGAAACAGCAAAGATTTATGCAAATGCTGCAGGTCAGGTAAAAATAGTTGCGAAGCCTGCATTTACAACTTCAAGTGGAATTTCTTATTATCCAAGTTTAGGAGACAGTGTTATTGTAGATGTTTATCCTGATATTAATGGAAATGATTTAGGTAATAATTATTATTTGAATTTACATTTAGATAATTCTGTTACAAATTCATACATCATTAGTTTCAGTTGTTTGAACGGAGCATCTATCTATAGAAACAATGCAGTTTCATCCAGTCCATATCCAATCGGTATTCCAAATATTTTTCAGATAACAACCAACTTAGTTGCTTCTCCAAATAATTATTATTATTTTTTATATAATATGAAGATTGCCACTATGGATTCATTAAGTGATGTTGTTACTGTAAATGCAACAACTGCGCCTACTCCAGCCATTTCGCTTTCAGGAAGTAATTTAGTAAGCAGTATAACAAATGCATTAAATTATCAATGGTCTTTGGGTGGAGTTTCTATATCCGGTGCAACAAGTAGTACCTATGCACCAACAAAATCGGGTAGTTACACAATTTCAGTTACCGATGCTTTTGGATGTACAAGAACGTCTGCTGCATATAATTATGTTGTAACGGCTGTTCAAAATGTTACTGCTTCAGAAATTAGTTTAGTGATTTCTCCAAATCCAAATAATGGTGTTTTCCATGTTGGATTTACAACCAATACAAAAGCCGATGTTGCTGTTGAATTGATTAATACTTCCGGCCAAATTTGTTTAAATAATTCATATCCAAATTTTGTTGGACAATTCAGTCAACAGTATTCAACAAATAATCTTGCAAGCGGTACTTATATTTTAAAAGTTCAGCAAAACGGAAAAGTGTATGAAAAACAAATAATGATTATTAAATAATTTTTTATAATTCTTTTACCGAAGTGCCTTCGATTGATCGAGGGCACTTTTTTTTCGCAATTCATAAACCATGATTCCGGCAATTATAATTGCAGCATGTATATTAGCAAAATTTTATTTTATGATGGAATGGCAAACAGGAAAAGTGATTGACATAAAAAATGAAACGGCAACAACCAAACGTTATTTTATTCAAATTCCTTCAATAGAAAAATTTGATTTTCATCCCGGACAATTTGTAACGCTTGATCTTCCGATTCATGAACAAAAAAATAAAAGATGGAGAAGTTATTCCATTGCATCAGCACCCAACGGGACAAATATTTTTGAATTGGTGATTGTTTTATTGACAGGTGGTGCTGGCACTACTTATTTGTTTGATTTTGATGAAGTAAAAGTTGGCACTGAGTTACAGATTCGAGGACCGCAGGGAAAATTTATTTTGCCTGAAGAATTAGACAAAGATTTATTCCTTATCTGCACTGGCACAGGCATTGCACCATTTCGTTCGATGGTTCAATATCTGCATCAAAATAAAATTGCGCATAAAAAAATTCATCTCATTTTTGGTTGCAGAAAACTAACTGATGGTTTATACATAAATGAATTAAAAGAATTGGAAATGAAAGAGCATAATTTTTTCTTTCATCCCGTTTTTTCAAGAGAAGAACAAGTTGGCGAAGGCATGTACACCGGTTATGTTCATAGTATTTATGAAAAATTAATTGCAGCAGAAAAAGATCCTGCTAAATTTTATTTATGTGGATGGAAGAATATGGTTGATCAAGCTAAAGAAAAAATCTTATCGCTTGGCTACGATAAAAAAGATATTCATTTAGAATTATACGGATAATTAAAATAAAAAAGACTTCAAAAAAAATTGAAGTCTTTTTTATTTGTTGAATATTATTCTTCAGCTGAAGAGTGCGACGCAACTGAAGTTGAATATTTAACAAAAGCCTGATACAAAAATATTTTACATAATTGCTTCGAGCACCAGATCTTTTACTTTACTTAATAAAATTCTTTCTTGTAACATCGAATCGCGGTAACGAATGGTAACCGTATTATCTTCTTTTGTTTGATGATCGATGGTTATGCAAAATGGCGTACCTATAGCATCCTGGCGGCGATAACGTTTTCCGATAGCATCTTTCTCTTCATAAAAACATTTGAAATAAGTTTTGCATTCGTTCATTAATTCGCGTGCAATTTCGGGTAAGCCATCTTTTTTTGTTAACGGAAGAATGGCCAATTTATTTGGTGCAATCTTTTCAGGAATATGTAACACCACGCGACTATCGGTTGTGCCATCTTCTTTATTAATTTTTTCTTCGTGATATGCGTTTGAAAGAATTAATAAAAACATTCTATCCAAACCAATTGAAGTTTCTACAACGTATGGAATGTAGTTGCCATAAGGCTTTCCGGTTGTTGCATCAACATCGGCATCGAAGTATTGCATTTTCTTTTTGCTGTACAATTGATGTTGCGTTAAATCGAAATCACTTCTCGAATGAATGCCTTCCACTTCTTTAAAACCAAAAGGAAATTCAAATTCAATATCACAAGCTTCTTTGGCATAGTGCGCTAATTTAACATGATCGTGATAACGATATTTTGCCGCATCAATTCCTAAACTTAAATGCCATTGCAAGCGAGCTTGCTTCCAGTATTTATACCAATCGCCTTCGGTGCCGGGACGAACAAAAAATTGCATTTCCATTTGTTCAAACTCTCTCATTCTAAAAATAAATTGTCGCGCAACAATTTCATTTCTGAAAGCTTTTCCTGTTTGTGCAATACCAAAAGGAATTTTCATCCTCGCAGTTTTTTGAACGTTGAGAAAGTTTACAAAAATTCCTTGTGCTGTTTCAGGACGTAAATAAATTGTATCGGCTTCATCGGTAACAGAACCAAGCTTTGTATCGAACATTAAATTAAACTGACGAATATCTGTCCAATTGCAAGTGCCGCTGACAGCGCATTTAATTTTATTTTCTTCAATTAAAATTTTTAATGCCACATAATCATCTGCAGCTAATAAAGTTTCCATTTCTTTTAAAACACTATCAGCATTTTCCTTTTCGCCTTTTTCAATTAAAGAATCTGCAAAAGCTTCAATCAAATGATCAACACGATAACGCTTTTTACTATCCTTATTATCGATCATCGGATCGCTGAAATTATCAACGTGTCCACTGGCTTTCCATGTTGTTGGATGCATAAAAATGGCAGCATCAATGCCCACAATGTTTTCGTGCAATTGCGTCATACTCTTCCACCAATAATCACGAATATTTTTTTTCAGTTCACTTCCATTAGGTCCATAATCATAAACGGCGCTTAATCCGTCATAGATCTCACTGCTCTGAAATACAAAGCCATATTCTTTGGCATGAGAAATAATTGCCTGAAAATTGTTGTCTTGTTGTGTGCTCATAAGGCTGCAAATATAAGCCCGAACACGGATTTAGAAAGATGGAAAACAAATTTTTATGTAACCAACAGTAGAATATTAATTAAGCTGCAGTTGCGTCGCACTCTTGTACAGATAATCATTGTTGAACTATTCTTTCAACAATTTCTTCCGTTTCGCATACAAATAAAAACTTTCAACTTTTGTTCTTGCCCAAGGTGTTTTACGCAAAAATTTTAAACTCGATTGAATGGATGGATTACTGGTAAAACAATTAATGTTGACTTGTTGTCCTAATTCTTCCCAGCCAATAGAATTCACTAAATCGGTTATGATTTTTTCGAGAGTTAATCCATGCAATGGGCTATTTTTTTGAGAACCTTCTTCCATTTTATTATTTTAAAATTATTCTTCCACATAAACTCTTTTCACTCTTTGACTTACACCTGTCATCACTTCATACGCAATGGTATCGATCCACTCAGCGATTTGTTGAATTGCTAAATGTTTACCGAATATCTCCACAACATCACCTTCTTTTACATTTTCAATATCGGTAACATCTATCATTGTCATATCCATACAAACATTGCCAACTACTTTTGCTAATTGTCCGTTCACATAAATACTTCCTACACCATTGCCCAATTTTCTGCTGAAACCATCAGCATAACCAATACGAACTATTGCAATTAAACTATCACGATTTACTTTTCCTTTTCTATTATAACCAATCGTTTCTCCTGATTTTACTTTTCTTATTTGCGCAATGGTCGATCGCAAAGTTGCAACTGTTTCTAAGTTTAAAATATTTTCATCCGCACTATCAACGCCATACAATCCAATGCCCAAGCGGACCATATCGAATTGCAAATTCGGATGACGAAATATTCCGGCCGAGTTTGCAATATGTTTTATAAAAGAATAACCGATATTTTTTTCAATGATTTTGCATGCATCTTCAAATAAAGTTGATTGATGTTTGGTGAAACCATCATGCAATAATTCTTCACTTGCAACCAAATGACTGAACACTGATTTTACAACCATTGTGTGTTGTTGATTTAATTGCAAACTCAATTCATTTATTTCATCGGGTTCAAAACCCAACCGATTCATTCCTGTGTTCAACTTTATATGAACAGGAAATTGTGTTACTGCTTGTTGCTGTAAATATTGATGAAACGAATTGAAGATATGGAACGAATAAATTTCAGGTTCGAGAGAATATTCGATCAAAGTATCAAAACTTTCTTCATCGGCATTCATCACCATGGTGGGCAAACTGATACCCGCTTTGCGCAAATCAACACCTTCATCGGCATAAGCAACGGCCAGATAATCAACTTTGCAAAACTGTAAAACCCTTGCTACTTCTGCAGTTCCGCTGCCATAGCTGTAGGCTTTAACCATTGCCATCACTTTTGTTGAAGGCAATAAATGTTTTTGATATTCTTTTAAATTATGCGCAATGGCCGATAAATTTATTTCCAAAACTGTTTGATGAACTTTTTGTTCTAACCATTTGCTGATGCGTTCGAATGCAAATACTCTGGCACCTTTTAATAAAATAAATTCATCTTTAAACTGATGCAAATTTGTGTTCTCTAAAAATTGTTCGGTAGAAGAAAAGAAAACTGTTTTCTGAATATTTACAAATTCAAAATGATGTTTACTGATATTTTCTCCAATTCCAATTAGTTTATGAATGGCTCTTTCGTGTAACTGAATAGCCACTTGTTGATATAATTCATCATCGCTTAACCCTGATTGCAGGATATCAGAAATAATAACTGTTGTTGCATTATTGCCAGATTGTTGTTTTAAATAATCTAGCGCAATGCCAAGCGACGAAACATCATTGCTATAACTGTCATTCAATACAGAACAGTTATTTGTACCTTTTATCAATTGCAATCGCATTTCAACAGGAACCAATTGCAGCAAACGTTTGGCGATGTTATCATTAGAATAATTTATCGCTAATAAAACACAATAACAAGTAATAGAATTATCAATAGAAGCTGCATCAACAAAAGGTACTACAATGGAATATGATTTATTTCGATAGACTAAGATGATAGAAGTTGCTGTCGTTGTTTTTGTTTCTTGCTCAATAAAAACATCTGCTTGTTTATTTTTTCTACTCCAGGAAAATAATTTTGAATTTGGAAAATGAATGGGAAATGGAAGATTATCTTCGGCATAAATTATTTCTTCGCAGTGAGCGAACAGTTTCAGTTTCTCTTTTAATTTTTCAATATCATTATCAAAACCTTGACTATGTACTTCACCAATATTGGTCAATACACCAATGGTTGGTTTAATAGTGTTTTCTAACAATTCCATTTCTTTAACCGTAGAAATACCGGCTTCAAAAATGCCAAGTGTATTTTGTTTATTGATTTGCCAAACACTTAACGGAACACCTACCTGCGAATTATAACTACGCGGACTGCGAACAATATTATAATCTGATTGCAACAATTGATACAACCATTCCTTTACAATTGTTTTACCATTACTACCAGTAATGCCGATAACAGGAATTGAATACTGTTTTCTATGAAATGCCGCTAATGCTTGCAGGGCAAGCAATACATCATCAACCAAAAGAAAATTTGAATCGTGAAATGATGAAGTATCAAGACTTTTTTTCACCACAAAATTTCTGATACCTCTTTCATGCAATTCATTGATAAATTGATGCCCGTCTCTTCGCGGTCCGTGCAATGCAAAAAATAATGAAGCCGTCGGAAAAATTATTTTTCTGCTATCAATCAATAAATATTCTATTTCAGCTTCTGTGAAAAAAGTTGCATCAGCATGAATGATTGAAGCAATATGTTTTATGGAATAAGACAAACAGTAAACTATTTTTTATTTTTTTTTGTATCAAATATTGAATATAAAACGGAACCGCCTATGCAAATAATAATAGCAAGTAAAGAATAAACAACTTGTTCATTTTTTGTAACAAACTGATCAATAAATTTTTCAGCTAACATTTTTAATCCAATTACCACTAACACAATAGCAATGCCATGTTGCAAATATTTGAATTTGTTTACAGCGCCTCTCAACAAAAAGAATAAACTTCTTAATCCTAAAACTGCAAAAGTGTTTGATGTATAAATTACAAGTCTATCTTGCGAAATGCCCATCACAGCTGGGATTGAGTCCAGTGCGAAAACCAGATCAACTGTTGCTAAAATAGCAACTACTACGAATAAAATAGTGTATTGGGGTTTACGATTTTCATAAATAATAAATTTTCCATTCCCATCAGTCGGATGTAAAGGAAGAATTTTCTTTAAAAATTTATACACTTTATTTTGATGAGGATCGAATTCTTTTTCTTCATCTTCATTAAACATCTTTATTCCGGTATACACTAAAAATGCACCAAAGCAGTATAATATCCAATGAAATCTTTCTACTAATTCAACACCAAGTGTAATGAATATTACACGCAATACGATCGCCATTAAAATGCCGATCAGTAAAACTCTTCCGTAATTATTTTCTTTTACTTTAAATGCATTGAAGATGAGTATGAAGACAAAAATATTATCGATACTTAAACTCCATTCCATTAAATAAGCACTTAAATATTCGAGTGCAAATTTTTGATTTTCTTGAAACAACAAAAAGGTAAAAAATGCTAATGCCAGTAAAACCCAGAAAAGCGTTTGTAATAAGGCTTGTTTGATAGTTACAACAGAATTTTTTTTGCTCAGCAAGCCCAAATCGAACACCAATGCAAGTATTAATGCAAAACCAAAAACGATATAAACTATTTGATGAGAGGTCATTAAAACTATTTGTGTGCTACAAATATAAGTGAGCTTAAGCAGCATATTTCTTTTTGCGACGCCATTGAATTATTAAACCAACAAATAAAACTAAAAGAATTGGAGCAATTATATTGATGAGTTGCCACAGCGTCTTCTCTTCGTTAATTTTGTTTTTATCGAGCAAACGCAAAGCAAAATCTTTGTTTCGCGTTTCGAGAATACCGGCATCGCCAACGAGATAATCCATGCAGTTCAGGAAAAATTCGCGATTCGCGAATTGATAATTTTCGAATTGTTGGGTGCCCATCGGCAATGCGCCTTCGGTTTGTGTAACAACATTTGTAACAATATCGGCATCGCTTAAAACAATTTGTTTCGATACTTTTATTGCAGTAGTTAAAAAAGCAACACCTGTTAATTGCTGAATTGAATCCTGCAATATTTTACTGAAACGATTTGCATACAATGAAGTAAATTTTCCTTCTAATAAAACGGCAACAGTAATATTTCCTTTGGTGAATGTTTTAATGTCTTCTTCTGTTTTGACTGATTGCAAACTAACAATTGCTGGTGTGCTGATGGTGCGACTATTAGTATCGCTTGCCAATAAAATAGTTTTAGTAATGCCTGCTGCTTTTACTGTATCGATCGATGAAGGAAAAATACTTAAAACATGATCTAAATTTTTTGCAATAGGATGATTGGATGGCGATGATAATAATGGATAATACGGAAATGGCAAACGCTCTATCTGCGGCTTCCCACCTGCATTTCCGACGATGATAGGTTGTTTGGCTGAATTAATATCCTGCAACAAATCGCTGTTAATTCTTACTCCATATTTAAATAATTGATCTTCGAGATTTAAGTTTTTATCGAACGCAACAAAATCACTTTTAGCACGTAACAAACTATCAAACTCGGCATATAATTTATCGATACACCAAATCACATTCCCGCCCTGCATGATGTATTGATCTATTTTTATTTTTTCCTGTTCCGTAAAAGCGGTTGAGGGTTTTACGATCATCAAAGCTTTTATTGTATCGGCATTCAAAATTCCATTCTTCAAATCAATCACACCAAAACGATAATTCTTTTGCATCAGTGTCAACAGGTCATAAACTTTTGGATCTAATTTTCTGTTTGTAAAATCGATTTCAGGTTCGCCATTTCCTGCTGCATACGCCACAACAGGAAATTCTGTTTTGGTTAATTTATTAATGGCATCATCAAATTTAAATTCCAATAAAGCTTCCGAATAATTCAAAGTGCTTTCTTCATCCATGCCGCTTTTGCCACTCATCAGATCAACCGCCAACATTTTGTCTTTATATTTTACTATTGCCGAAGGAAAAATCCAGCGCTCCGATTTTTCATCGTTTGTATATTCTTTGTTGTTGAATGGTTTTATTCCTATTCTCACCAAACTATCGTACAGCAAGGATTTCGTGCTATCGTTCAATCCTGCATCAGGTTTAATGAAATTGAAATGAAGATTACCATTTGAATATTCACGGTAATTTTCTAATAACTCATCGGTTGCAATTTTTAATTTTCGGAAACCCGAACTTAAGTTGCCGGTTAAGTAAACATCTATTTCAACATCTTCATTTAGCTTACTTAATAATTTTTTTGTTGACGGACTGAGTGAATATCTTTTTTCTTTTGTTAGATCAATTCTTGAATGCAATAAAGAAGATGCAAATAATATGATGGCGAACAATGCAATAATGCCTGCCCACCAAAATTTATGATTCAATATTTTTTCAAAAATCTTCATTTATCTTCTTAATAAATTTCTTTGTGTAATGAGCTGAAATAAAAATAGTACACCCATAAAATAAATAACATCTCTTGTATCGATCACACCGCGACTGACATTTTTGTAATGAAAATTTAATCCTAGCATTTCGATATAATAATCCCAACCTGATTTAAAAACAGGAAGTTTACTTATCGCATCAAACCCACTATATAAAATAAAACACACAAATGCCGCAACAATAAATGCAACTACTGTGTTATTGGTAAAACTGCTGAAACACAGTCCCACAGCCACAAATACGGCACTGATCAAAATCAGTCCAATATAACTTCCAATGGTTCCGCCAACATCAATTCCGCCGGTGCTACTTAAATGTTGTAATGAAAAAGCATAAATAATTGTTGGCAACAGAGAGGTGATAACAATAATTAATGCACCAAAAAATTTGCCCCAAACAATTTGTGATGGCGTAAGCGGTAATGTTTTTAGTAATTCGAAGCTGCCTTGTTTGTATTCGTCAGCAAAACTTCGCATAGTTACTGTAGGAACCAAAAACAATAAAAGCATCGGAGCAATTTCAAAAAAATTATTCAGCGAAGCATAACCAAAGTTCAGCAAACTTGTATCTGGAAAAACAAAAAGAAATAATCCATTCAGCAATAAAAAAATAATGATCGCAATATAACCGGTAAGGCTACTGAAAAATTGTTGCCATTCTTTTTTGCAAATCATCCACATGCTTCAAAACTAAGGCATAGTTTGTTTATAGACAACAGGGTTATATTTTGTTTAACGAACTGAATAATAAGAATGAGGCTGTCGTTGCGTCGCACACTTGTACGTTCAATTCTTTATTCAACTTTAATTTCATCAAATAAAAAACCCTGTTACTTTTTAGCAACAGGGTTTTAAATTATTATTCACCAAAGTTCACAACTAAACAGCAAAACTTTCTCCGCAACCACAACTTCTGCTGGCGTTAGGATTATTAAAATAAAATCCTTTGCCATTCAAACCATCGGAGAAATCCAATTCGGTATTTACTAAATATAAAAAGCTTTTTAAATCGGTCACTACTTTTACACCATTATCTTCAAACGCTTGATCCATGGGCTTTTGCTCGTTATCGAAATCTAATTTATAACTTAATCCACTGCAACCGCCACCAACAACACCAACGCGTAAAAAATAAGTTGGGTCATCAGCAATACCAGCATCAAACATCAGTTGTTTTACTTTTGCTTTTGCTTTATCGCTGACATAAATTGCATTTTCTGTTGCAACTGTACTCATAATTAATGAACGCCTTTTTCTTCAAACAATAATTCTTCCAAACCATTCTTCTTACGATAATCATTGATCGCTGCTTTAATAGCATCTTCTGCTAAAACAGAACAATGTATTTTAACCGGAGGAAGATTTAATTCTTCCACAATATCCATATTATCTATCGTTGCAGCAACATCAATAGATTTTCCTTTCAACCATTCGGTTGCTAAAGATGAAGATGCAATAGCAGAGCCGCATCCAAAGGTTTTGAATTTAGCATCTTTAATAATTCCGGTAGCATCATCAACTTCAATTTGCAAACGCATAACATCGCCGCATTCTGGTGCACCAACTAAACCGGTACCTACATTTTTACTTGCTTTATCCAAAGTACCAACGTTTTTTGGATTGCTGTAATGATCGATAACTTTTTCTGAGTATGCCATAATTTTTAATTTTAAATGTTGAATTATAAATGATGAATGAAAAACTAAATTTAAAATTTAGCATCTAACATTCAACATTGTTTCTAATGGTGTGCCCATTCAATATTATTCATATCAATTCCTTCTTTAAACATTTCCCATAACGGACTCATTTCTCTCAACTTTAAAACTGTTGTAGAAATTTGTTCAACCGTAAAATCAATTTGCTCTTCTGTTGTAAATCTGCTTAAGCCAAAACGTAATGAACTATGCGCAAGATCATCACCTAATCCTAATGCTTTTAAAACATAACTTGGTTCCAATGATGCTGAAGTACAAGCAGAGCCTGAACTTAACGCAATGTTTTTATTAAAGCCCATCAACAAACCTTCACCTTCAACATATTTAAAAGAAATATTACTAACGTGCGGCAAACGATGTTCGCGATTACCATTTACATAAGCTTCATCTAATTTCAATAAAGCTGTTTCTAATTTATCTCTCAATTTGCTGATGCGTTCTGTATCCTGCGCCATTTCTAATCTGCATAATTCGCATGCTTTACCAAAACCAACAATGCCGGGAACATTTAATGTACCGCTACGCATGCCACGTTCATGACCACCGCCATCCATTTGTGCAGTAACTTTTACACGTGGATTTTTTCTGCGAACATATAAAGCACCAATACCTTTTGGTCCGTACATTTTATGTCCGGTGAAAGTCATCAGATCAATTCCATCTTGAATAACATCAACAGGAATTTTCCCAACAGCTTGTGTTGCATCGCTAAAAAATAATACACCATGTTTTTTTGCAATGGCTGCAATTTCTTTTACCGGTTGTATCACACCAATTTCATTATTAGCATACATGATGGCAACTAAAATTGTTGTTGGTTTGATGGCAGCTTCTAATTCTTTCAAATCAATTAAACCATCTTCTTGTACAGAAAGATAAGTTACTTCGCCACCTAATTTTTCGATGTGTTTACAAGTATCTAAAACTGCTTTATGTTCGGTATTTGCAGTGATGATATGATTGCCTTTTTGTGCATACATTTCATACACACCTTTAATACCAAGATTATCACCTTCTGTTGCACCTGAAGTAAAAATAATTTCCTTCGGATCAGCACCAATTAATTTTGCAACTTGTTCGCGGGCATAATCAACAGCTTCTTCTGCTTCCCATCCAAATGGATGATTACGACTAGCAGCATTACCAAAATGTTCGGTAAAATATGGAATCATAGTTTCCAATACTCTCGGGTCCATAGGAGTAGTTGCATTATTATCTAAATAAACCGGTAGCTTCAGCATAATCTTTTTTAATTTAGTTCTTACTAACAATGCAAAACTAAAGCAAAGGCTGCTATAATTTTGTTGTTGAAAACCCAAAGCAATTTAAATTCCAAATTTCGTAAAACGGATTTTTAAAATATAAGACATGAAAAAAGTTGAACACATTGGTATTGCTGTAAAAGATTTTACTGTTTCTATTCCGCTATTCGAAAAGATCTTGAATACAGAATGTTATAAAAATGAAGCAGTAGAAAGTGAAAAAGTAAACACCGCTTTTTTCAGGAAAGGCGAAACAAAGATTGAATTATTGGAAAGTATTGAAGCAGATGGAGTGATCGCAAAATTTATTGAAAAGAAAGGCGAAGGCATTCATCATATTGCATTTGAAGTAGAAAATATTGAAATAGAAATGCAGCGAATGAAAAGTGAAGGATTTATTTTATTGAATGAAATACCAAAACGAGGAGCAGATAATAAATTAGTTTGTTTCTTACATCCAAAAGGAACGAATGGTGTGTTGATTGAATTATGTGAGGAAATAAAATAATTACAAACCAACTTTTTCAATTGCCAACTGTGCTGCAATTTGACTGGCATCTTTTTTATTGTATGCTTTTCCTTTAGCTAAAATTTCGCCATCCAAAACTGCATTGATGGTAAAGACACGGCGACCACCTTCAATTTTTTCTTCTGCTAAATCGAATGTCAAAATCTTTCCATTCTTACTTGCCCATCCAATTAACTTATTTTTGAGATTAATATCAACTAATTCCAAATCGTCAACAAACATGTGCGGAATAACAATTTGGTGCAACACCCACTTTTTTGTTTTTTCATATCCAATATCTAAATAAATCGCACCAACAATAGCTTCTAATGTATTACCAAAAATTTGACTGCTTTTTAATGAGCCGTCAAATTTATTATAGAGTGTAATTTTTTTCAACCCCATCTTCACAGCAATATCATTTAACTGTTGACGATTCACCATCTTGCTGCGCATCTCAGTTAAAAAACCTTCGCCTTTATAAGGATAACGTTTAAAAAGATAATCGGCTACAATAGCACTCAGGACTGCATCTCCAAGGTATTCTAATCTTTCATTATTTTCTTCGGGAGTATCTCGAACAGAACGATGACTTAATGCTGTGCGATATAATAAAATATTACCTGGCTTTAAGCCAAGAATATTTTTTATTTCTTTTTCGAAATGAGTTTCTACAGAGGATTTGAAAAATTTTTTTAGTATTTGCACAAGGTTAAGCTACAAATTTTTTTACTATCACACATGCATTATGCCCACCAAAACCAAAAGTATTACTTAATGCAGCATTCACTGTTCTCCTTTGTGCTTTATTAAAAGTAAAATTAAGTTTAGGGTCTAATTCAGGATCATCAGTAAAGTGATTGATTGTAGGCGGAACAATATCATTAACCACTGCCTGTATACAAGCAATTGTTTCAATAACACCTGCTGCACCTAAACAATGACCGGTCATAGATTTAGTAGCACTGATGTTTAATTTATATGCATGTTCGCCAAAAACTTTTGTAATAGCTTTTACTTCGGCACCATCACCAATTGGTGTTGATGTGCCATGCGTATTTATATAATCTATTTCTTCAGGTTTCATGTTGGCATCATCCAAAGCAACCAGCATAACATTTGTTGCTCCTAGACCATCAGGATGCGGAGCTGTGATATGATGAGCATCGGCAGTTGCACCACCACCCATTATTTCACAATAAATTTTTGCACCACGAGCTTTAGCATGTTCTAATTCTTCCATTATTATCACACCTGATCCTTCACCCATAACAAAACCATCACGATCTTTATCATAAGGACGAGATGCGGTTTTAGGATCGTCATTTCTTTCGCTCATGGCTTTCATTGCATTAAAGCCACCAACACCTGCTTCGCTAATCACAGCTTCGCTTCCGCCGGTAACTAAAATATCAGCCTTTCCAAGGCGAAGTAAATTAAATGATTCAATGATTGCATTGGTACTACTTGCACATGCGCTAACCACTGCAAAGTTTGGACCACGCAAATTATGTCGCATAGATATTTGCCCCGCAGCAATATCTAAAATCATTTTAGGAATGAAGAAGGGATTGAAACGTGGAGTGCCATCACCTTTGGCAAATTCCATTACTTCCTGTTGGAAAGTAATCAATCCACCAATTCCGCTGGCAAATACAACACCTACTCTATCGGGATTTATATTTTCTTTATTAAGACCGGCATCATTCATCGCCTGATCGCTTGCAAATAATGCAAACTGTGTAAAGCGGTCGATCTTTCTTGCTTCTTTACGATCTAAAAAAGCAACAGGATCAAATCCTTTTACTTCACATGCGAATTTTGTTCTGAACTTACTGGCATCAAAATTCGTAATCATATCGGCACCAGAAACGCCGTTGATCAATCCGTTCCAATAATCAGTAAGATTATTTCCCAAAGGAGTGATAGCACCAATACCGGTAACAACTACTCGTTTTAATTCCATAAATACAAGCCTGTTTAAGTGATAATCCGCCTCCCAGTGGCCTAAGCCTAAGAAAGGCGGATTAATTATTCCATTAATGGAGTGTGAATCTTATTTGGCATGTTCTTCCAAATAAGCTACAGCCTGACCAACAGTTGTGATGGTTTCAGCTTGCTCATCAGGGATCGAAATGTTGAATTCCTTTTCGAATTCCATAATTAATTCAACGGTATCCAAAGAATCGGCACCGAGGTCATTAGTGAATGAAGCTTCGTTTGTTACCTCTGCTTCATCAACACCTAACTTGTCGACAATAATTTTCTTCACTTTGTTTGCGATGTCTGACATTGTAATAAGTTTTGTTTACAGCCGCAAAAATATACTTTTTACTAAAACCGCAAGTGTTTATCTCAATTTTGTTTTAACAATGTTTATTTGGTGGGTAAATCCATTAATGCTATTATATCAAAGTTTGCTGACGCCAGAACTGATTATCAAATAAATTATCACTCAATTCAAACAAAAAACATCATATTAAAGAATATTATTTTTATATGTTTAAACAGCAACCCATTTTCAATAAAAACATTTTTGAATATGGAATAAACTGTTCATTTTTGCAAAAATGATTGGTATATTGTCTTTCCAAATTAATTAACTATGCCTTTGAGGGAAATTGATTACGGTACAAAAGATTATCAGCAAATGCTTGATTTGCGCTATCAGATTTTGCGTAAACCATTAGGACTAGAATTTACTTCTGAGGAATTAGACAGATCAAAAAATGATATTTTATTAGGATGTTTTGATGATGATGAATTACAGGGATGTTGTATGATTACTGACAAAGGTAATGATATTGCAAAACTTCGCCAGATGGCTGTGCGTAACGGTTTACAAGGCACCGGCATTGGTCGCATGCTAATGATTTTTGCCGAAACTGTTGCAAGAGATAAAGGTTTTAAAAAATTGATCATGCACGCTCGAAAATCGGCTATTGGTTTTTATGAAAAACTAGGATATAAAATACAAGGGGATGAATTTCTTGAAGTTACTATTCCGCATTATGTAATGGAAAAAGACCTTTAATATATTTAATACAGTACATTATTTTCAAAGCATTTTCATTGCTTCGAAATTATTTCAACAATATTTGATATTTCGTATCCTTTGCTTTTTCGGTATTCAAAAATTAGTTGATATCCATTTTATTTGCCAAATTTTTTTTGGAGTAATACACGAAGTTCAAGTACAAAAGCTTCCCCCATATTTTCTTTAGGAACAAGAAAAAAAGTTTTCTCATCAACATATATATGAAAAAAATGCGGACTTTCGAAATACTTGCTAAAATCGCGCCATTGCCATTCAGCGATCCCTTTCTCATTTTCTAGTCGAATAACTTCCTCAGTTATATAAATAATAAACTGGTCTTTGAATGCTACAGTTTTATTATAAATGCTATATGGCAACACATACCATACCCCACCCATCATCAATATCCAAATCAAAGACCCTAACAAAAATGGTTGAGGTCTTATTTTTTGAGTGTAGAATAAAACAGCGGAAATAATAGCAAATACATTGACAAATATCATCATCCATTTTATTTCTTGCTTTGAAATAAAATGATAACGTAACCCTTGAATTACTTTTTTCTTTTCGTAAGAGAAACTGAATTGCATAGAATTCAAATGTAGAAAATATATTTAGCTCTATTATAAAAACCAAAAAGCTTATCAGAATTAACTGATAAGCTTTTTTCTTGAATCGGTGTTTTCATTTAGGACTTAAGCTGTTCTCCTAATTTTTTTATTTTGAAAATTGTATCAACCAAAGAAAATAAAATGCCCCAAACAGTAATTACAATTGAATAGGCCATTAATAATAACCAAATGGGCGATTTATCTCTTGTTGCAAAAAGTGTTCTTTTATTAAAATTATTTTCACCAACAAATTTTGCACCCCATGGCACTGATTGTTCTATAGATAAATTTCCATATTGATCATTGTCTTCGATCTTAGCAACTAAAGTTATATTTCCTTTAGCATCACCAGGAATACTATCTCTTTTAAAATCGGCAGATGTTTGTCCAAGCGAATCGGTTGTAAATGTTGCAGTTTCATTTACAGAAAGGTCAGCATCTAAACGTCGTATTGCAATTTTTAATTCAACACCTTTAACAGGAGTCCAAGAAGTATCTTTCATTTCGAAAACTGTGGCTGTTATTTTTCTGTCGCTAGTTGTATCAATTAAAATTTTGGCTTTCCCAACAGTTAAATCAGCTTTAGAAGATTCGTATTTTTTATCACCCGCAAATGTTGCTAAAAAAGTATGTTTGATTGAACTGCTCCATTCATTTTTTAATGATGGAGGGATAATAGCAGTTGCTTCGCCTTTTCCATTCGTAACAACTTTTGCAATTAATGTTCCTGCAGAATCTTTATCTAAAAATAAATTAAGATTGATGCCACTTACCATTTGAAATTTACCATCTATTTTGGTTTTTACTTTTGCAAGTACATATGGAATTTTATTATTGCTAATAAAATAACTGAGTGAAATATTCAAGTCGCCTTTTTGTGCATCTTGCGACAAAGCATTATAGCTTGATAAAATAAAAATAATAGATAATGATGCTATACAATTTTTAATCAGCAGTCTCATGTTGTTCAGTTAAAGTTTCATGAATTGGAATGATTGGAAATATTCTTGAAAGAATAGTAATTACTAACAAAGCACCGGCTAATGAGCCTAACGCAATTGCCCATTCTTCCCAGCTTGGAAAATAATGACGATAACTATCAGGAACATTTGTCATTGGGAGAAAAGGATGCAACAAAGTTGGTGTTACAATTAAATAACGTTTAAACCATGCACCTATAACCACCATAATTCCTGCAACAAAAACAGGTAATGGTTTTCTTCCTCTTTTAAATAATAAAATAATAATGGGCAATATCATACCCACAAGAATTGCAAACCAAAATAGCGGAGCAAATTCACCTGTGAAAAGACCAGTTAAATGTGCTTCTTCTGATTTCTTCATTTTAAATGCAGGAACCAAATATTCGTTGATATTAAAATAAAGATAAAGTAACGCCAAAAGCACAACCATCTTTCCCATCTTTTCGAAATGCTCTTCTGTAATATATTTTTCGAGATGATATGCTTTTCTAAAAACATACATTGCAACAAGCACACCACCACCTCCAACTAAAAATGCACCGGAAATAAAGTAAGCACCAAAGTTTGTACTATCCCAACCAGGACGATAAGTAGTTGCAAATAACCATGAAGTAACCGTGTGAATGGTAAATGCAACAGGAATAATAGTGATACAAAGAATATTAATTGCTCTTTCGCTTAATTTAAATTGTTCGGGAGTTCCCTTCCAGAATGAACCAAGAAAACTATAAAACTTTGCAAGGTATTTGAATCTATTATCGTTGGTTTCTTTATAACGAAGTAAGATTTTAATATCGGGCAATAAAGGAAAATATAAAAGTAGAATACTAATAAAAAAGTAAGTAGTGATCACAATCACATCCCAAATAATTGGTGATTGAACACGACCATGAATAAATAAATTATAGAATCTTTCCGGACTACCCATATCAACAATGATGATGATAGAAGCAAATATGATAGCAGCTACTGCAATTATTTCTGCAATTCTTGTTAGCGGTGTACTCCATTCAACACGTGATAATCTAAACACTGCCGTGATCAATGAACCAACTAAACTTATTGCTACAAAGAATACAAAGTTTGAAATATAAATACCCCAGGACACATAATCTCTCATTGATGTAACAACAAGACCATAACGTAATTGTCTGTAATAAGCATACACACCTACCAAACAAATAGCTATTAAAACGCCTGTCCAGATTCTTCCGCTTCTATTAAATTTTTGCGGAAGTAGATCCTGTATTATTTTTTCGTCTGAAATTGAATTTAGATTTTCCACCTTTAATTATTTTAGTTTATTTTTTTTCTTTAGTATCTGTTTCAAGTCCTGATTCGAAAGGGAAGTTTCTGTTAACAGGAGGTAAATAATAAACACTTGGTTTAGTACCTAAATCTTCCATTAATCTATATCCAGATTTATCTTTTATTAAATCACTAAAACGGAAAGTTTCAGCACCATTACTAACAGTATCCTGATTTAAATCGCCAAAGAAGAATGTTCCGTTTGGACATGCTGAAACACAATGTGGTAATTCTCCTCTTCTTGCCATATCCGGACAAAAATCGCATTTACCAACTGTTCCTTTCTTTTGAGGAACACTGCTTTCGCAAGAATAAGGCTGTGCGGCAATATCTGCAGGAATATCAGGTGCTGACCAATTAAATGCTCTTGTTGAATATGGACATGCCGCCATACAAAAACGACAACCAATACAACGATCGCTATCAATTAAAACTATTCCATCTTGTCTTTTAAATGTTGCATCAACAGGACAAACTTTCACACATGGTGGTTCATCGCAATGCATACATGTTGTTGGTTGCCAAAAAGGAGCAGTGTGTTCATCTTCACGCATTGGATCTACTTTGATCCAGTTTTGCCCTGTATTAACATGATGCATATGATTACATGCTTCCTGACACTTTCTTAAATTTTTACATCTTGAAAGATCAATTACCATTACGAATTTTTTTCCTCCAATACCTATTCGAGCTTCACTGTTTGATACAGCAGGCAATTCAGGTACCGGTTTCAAAAACGCTTCATCAACTTCAATTATTTCTCCATCAACTGATAAAAGTTTAACTTTCTTTCCGGAAGCAATAACTGTTTCATCAGCGCCAGATTCAAAAACATTTTTTTTAGAAGAGCAACCAACTCCAACAGCAACTCCCGCAGCCATCAAGCCGGTTAAAAGGAATTCTCTTCGCGAATTATTTTCTTGTTTCATTTCAAATATTTTGTAAAAAACTTTCTATTTATTTTTTAATCCAATTCTGAAGTTCAGTATTACTGATTTTTTTTCTGTTTGCAGTAATTAATGATTCATCAATTTCTACAAGTTTGCCATCTTGTGTTAGCATGGTGATTGTTCTCTTTTTACTTTCAGGTTTACATGCGATTACATTTTTTCTAGCAAAAAATGGCAAAGCAGATACTACCGCTGCAAACAGAGATAAAACACCAATACCCCATACAAATTTTCTTCTTGCAGGTGAAATTGTTTGCGTTATTTCTTCATTACTATTCATAAATGTTTAAACTTTAAGTGAGGCCAAAATTAATAGAGCAAATCGTTGCAAATGATGATATTAATCAGATGATAAGATGATTAATGTCATACTGAAAATAAATTTTTAAAAAAATAAATATTTCAATGTTGAAACATAAAAAAAGGCTCGAAATATTTCGAACCTTTTTATTGAATACATTATTAACTATTTTTTTAGTGTGCGCATGAAGGTTACTAAATTCCAAATGTCTTCGGTATCAGGAATTTTTTTCTTAAAACTTGGCATATCATCTCTTCCAACTTCTACTTTATAAAAAAGAGAACCATCAGATTGAGATTGGAAAGCTGCTTTTGAAAAATCACTTGGTTGTGTTTTTAATTGAGCTGCTTTACTTCCATCACCCAAACCTGTTTTACCATGACATGATGAACAATGAGTACCCCATAAAGTTTTACCGGCTGCAATAGATGCTGCACTTGATTTTACAGGATTAACTGTTTTTGCATCCTTATCAGGTGCATTCCATGGTTTTGGTTGTTGATCAATAGTAAATGCAACACTCATGAAACTAACAGCTAACAAAGAAGCAGCTAACATTAATTTTCTTTTCATTTAATTCTATTTTTTTATTAAAAATTTTTACTTGCTCTACAAAATTAAAGAATAATTTTTTAATATTTTTTATCCATTTAGAAATTCCACAATCTGCTAATGTTAAATCCAATCAGAAACTGACCCTTTGTGTAATCGTTTTGATTAAACAAATTATTGTTTTGTGGTAACACATATCCGTAATTTCCGGCAAACACTTCAAAATCGTGACCACTTGATTTCATTTCTAATCCAAAACTAATATTTGGATGAGGATTAGCCATTGGATGTTGAGTTAGCGGTTGATCATAGTTAAAGATGATGGCGGTTTTAGGTGCTATCTTATATCTTGCAGAAAAAGAAATCGCTAAATGATCATTATTTAATTTAGGCATTACTTTTCCTGTAGCATCAGTATATCCTTCTAAATTATTAAAGTGAGTTAAACTTGGACTAACCTGTACAGAAAAGTTTTCAGTTACTTTTCTTGCAATGATTATTTGGCTAAAGAAACTAAAACGATCTGATGTATTTACAAACAAAGTTGTTGCATCTTTTTTTCTTGTATCCATTACAGCATTTCCAAAAAGGGTAATGCTTACCGGCATTTTATTATCCTTTGTTTGTTTTAACAAAGCATATTTAGCATTCCAGTCAACTTGCATTCTGTCGTTACAAGCACCAAATCCAACTTGAAAATCTTTGATCGGTGTATAACTAAATCCAAGTCTCATTGTTGCACTTGCAAATAAACCAAACAGATCAGTGAATTGATGATCCATTGTTCCAAACCTATGTTGAATATCAAATTCAAAAGTTCCTTTAATAGGCACCATTACAGTTTGGTTGTCTATCATATAGTTTCCTTCGAATGTATTTTTTACATAGGATTTCTTTTTTACTACAGGCGCTTCTGCAACTGTAGAATCCTGTGCCATCAAGCTACTCAGACTTCCGCAGAGTACAATGAATAACAGTACTCTGATAAAACCGGTAGTTGATGATGAATAAATATTTTGTTTTTTCATGAGTTGTTTTTTTAATTGTTGTTAGCACCTTGTTTTATCCAAGCAAGCATTATTGCATTAATATTTGATGGATTATTTTGACCACCTAATGGCATCGTAGCAGATTCTTTTCCGGTCATCCATAAATAAACCAGACTTGTTGCCGGTGAGCCTGTACTAATATAATTTCCACTTTTTAATGCGTTATATGCTAATGTGCTTGATAAATTTGGCGCAACAGATCCGCTATGACATCCTGTGGTGGCACAGCTTTTTGTTAATATTGGTACTATATCTTTTGAAAAGCTTACAGTTCCAGTTACTGCAGGTGAATTATCTACAAGTATTGTTGTTGTTTTAGTACAACTGAACATTGTAAACATTAATACTGCAGCCAGTAATAATTTCATTCCATTTATTTTCTTTGACATGATCTTTATTTTTAAAAATTATTGAAAGAACTGCCAAAAATTATTTACCAAATGTCAAGGTCAAGTTTGGTTGAATACCATGTTGGTTATTAGATTTATTCCAGAAAGCAACACCAAATACTTGATCTTGTAAGCTTGAGAAATCAATATCCTGACTTAAAGCATCAGAAGTTTTTAATGCGCGTTTATATTCGATAGCCCAACCTGTACCAGTATAAACTGCTGCTGCTGTAATATCTGCTCTTCCACCAATTAATGGAACACCGATATAAGAAGGAATTGAATTTACTGCAGTTGGTCCAGTAATTGGATCACCTGTTCTTTGATAAGCAGTACCAGTAGTAGGATCAAGTGTTGTATTATCAGCAAAAGTTAATACTCCTGTTGAAGCTACTTTTATTACTTTCTTTGCTTTACCACCGGCAAGTGTATCTGCTACTAAAACAAAATTTGCACTAGCAGTATTTGGATAAACCCAAATTGGAACAGCAACAGAAGCACCAGTACCATCTAATTTTAAATTCTGAGAATTACTTACTTCACCTTGAGTTGGAGAAACTGTATAATTTGGTTTGTACGGCCAAGTTGTAGATTTTGTTCCGTCTGGTACAATACCATCAACGTGTCTTCCATTTAAATTACCACCTACTAAATTTGAAATAGCTTGACCACCTGCATAATCTTGGTAATTATCATCCACAAAACCAAGGCTTGCATCTCTAGAAATATATCCTAAACGACCCCACCACATATCAATTTTTTCGTTAGGTCCATTTGTATAGTGATTACCACTTCCAGAATTTGAAACCATTCCTGGTGTTGTTGCAGTAGCAGGTGTTGCCAATACTCCTGAATAATCTAAATATGGAGTAAATACATGGCAACTTGCATAACATGTTTGTGTTGCAAATTTTGGAGTTGAGTTATTGATATTCCAAAGCATTGCAAATTTATCTTCACCAAAACAATCTCTTATTAAATTACCATTTACATCAAAAGATTTATTTGAAGGTTCTTTCTGCCATCCTGTAGCACCTGTCACATTCATCGCAGGATTAAAATACCATGGTGCAACGTTTATACTTTTATTAGCATCAGTTACTTCTAATAAGAAATAAATATTACTACCGTCATACATTGATCTAAGTTTTGCAGGATATTGCTCGCCAATAAATCCAACAAAAAGACCATTACCCGGATCAGGTACAGTAGGACTAAAAGTAATTGGTGTTGCATTAGCCCAAGCAGCATCAACAGTACCATCAATTGTAGGTGCGGTTGTTGTCTTATAAGACACTAATGTTGTTGAGTTACTACCTGAATCAGGAATAATAACCTGATCATTTTTTGTACAGCTTACTGCATATCCGATCAAACAAATTAAAGTTGAAAGGATCCAGAATTTGGTGTTTTGAAGAAGTTTCATAATTGAATTTTTATAGTTGTAGTTAAAACATTGTTTCAGAGAGCAAAACTAATGTGGCAACATTATCGTTAGAATGATTTTAATCAGAAAATTTAATGATATAAATCACATTTCATATAACTATGATAATAAAAATTATTTATTGTTTTAACATTAACGAATATTCTATGATAATTATCATGAAAAATAAAAAGCATAAATAAAAATTATTTTAAAAAATAAAAAAACATGTTGTTATAACATAGTCTATGCTTTATTCTATTTAAGAATTTTAAATTCTACCTTTTAAATAGTTATTTATTTTAGTGCAATTGAATTAAATAAAGTTAGACGCAATAACGAAAAATGATTTACACAAACATGTAAAAGAGTTACAACTTTCACAGATTGTATTAGTATCAATCATAAAATAATTTAAAGAGTTAGTACAATAAAAAACGCTTCAGAAATTTCTGAAGCGTTTTATTGAAATAAAAACAACTATAAATTCTATTGTGTTTTAACAACTCGTTTAATTCCGTAGCTCCTGTTCAAATTAAATCCTAAAGAGAAATTACCTAATCGTACTTCATTTGTATTAGTTGTTAGTTGTGCTATGTTAGTTGCAGCAGATGAACTTGTAAAGAAGAATTGGAAAATATGTCCGCCTGTATCCCAATCATATCCAAGTGAAAATAAATCGGGAACATAATTAACAGCAGATGCAGTTTCATCCAATAAATTTTTATATCCATTCAACTGACGAGAATATTCAAAACTAATTGCTGTTTTATGAGTTATTTTATATCTGCCACCAATACCTAAAGAAAAAATATTGTTGGTATTGTTTATTCCATAAGGAACATAATTGTAATGAATATATGATGGTGTTAATTGTAAAGAAAAGTTTTCATTGAATTTTCTTGCAACTAAAAGTTGATTAATAAAAGAAAATCTATTCCATGCAAAATCATTCGGACTTGGTCCTTCTGTTCCATCAAAACTTGCGGATGAAAATAAACTTACTGTTATCGGAATATTTTTAGCTCCGGATTGTTGACGTAACAATTTAAATTTTGTCCATGTTTCATATTTAGAATTTCCTGTTGCAGCAAATCCTACATTCATCCAATTGGTAAATGAATAATCGAATGACATATATGTATTGGCAGCACCAGCATTCAATCCAAATAATTGTGCAACATTTCCCCAACCTTTTCCATCTTTCCAAACACTTCCGAAACGATGGCTGATCATAAATTCTAAATTTCCTTTTCCGGTCATTTCTACACTTTGCATATTTATGATGCGTGTTGATTTAAAAGTTGCTGTTGCAATATTCTTTTTTACTTTGGCAGCATCATCTTTTACTAAATCGTTTAAAAGATCATCTTGCGCAAATGCTTTCAACATGAAGCAAAATGTTACGATGAGATATACTAATATTTTTTTCATAATCTTAATATTGTCAGATTAGTTTAATTGAAATTTTATTGTTGCATCAATTGGTGTCAGGTCGGCCAATTTTGGTTTTACTAAACCTGGAATACCAATGTTATGGTCTTCGGCTTTAATTTTAAAATTGCAATAGAAGGTTGCAGTTTTTCCTTTTACTTCTAATTTAACCGGTGCTTTAAAATCTTTTGTAACACCATGCATGGTAACTTTTCCTTCGGATGAAAAATGATACACACCATCTTTTGTTAATTGATCTTTATTAAAGCCAATTAATTTCCCTGCAAATCTTGCATCAGGATATTTGTTTGATTCTAAATAATTTTCATTAAAATGTTCTTCCAATAAAGCATTATTAAAATGAAATGTTTTCATAGGAACTAAAAATGCAACATCACTTGTTTCAACTTTAAAAATTGCTGTTCCTTCTTTACTTGATGCTTCGTAATCTTTATGAGTCAAATCTTTGTTAGGATTAAAGTAAACATAGCCATCTCTGGTTTTATACGTTTGAGCATTGATCAAATTCGCTAATAAGATGAATGATAATGCCAGTAATAATATTTTTTTCATTGTGCTAATTTTTTATTTTTTTACTTAATTTTTTTATTGTGGTAATCCTTGTGCAATCCATGCTAAAAAAGTTGCGGTGGTTGTTCCATCTAAACTTAATGTTCCACCGGGATGTCCATTAGCTCCGCTACTTGCCATCATTTGACTGATCACACTTACATCGGCAGTCATCTTTGCATAATCTAATGTTGCACCTAATCCACCATGACAGGCACTTCCTTTACAAACTGATTTATAAATTGGAACTATATTAGTTGTATAAGTTACCGGACCAGTTATTGCAGGCGGTACATAATTATCTTTTGCTCCTTGTGCAAACCATGTTTGAATAATTGCTGCCTGAGCCGGAGAAAAGAATACACCACCTTCACCGGGATGTTGTTTACCTGAAGCCATATCGTTAAACACACCGGCTCTTGCTAAAATGGTTGAATAAAAAATAGTATCAATATGAGTGAATTGAATTGCATTAGATGCCTGACCGTTATTATGGCAACCACATGCACCGGAAATAACAATAGGTACAATATCATCTCTAAATGAAATGCCTGATAACGTTTTTGCTGTTGGCGTAGAAATATCTTTTTTATTATTGTAACATGAGGAGAACAGTACAATACTGCTGAGTACTCCTATATATATTAGTAATTTATTCATAAAATATTTTTTTCGGTGTTATTGAATACTGGTTAAGATTGTTCCTGATTTTCTATATTTAAAAATGCCTGTACCATCTGTGCCAAATTTCCACACACTTGGAATATTAGGATCAGAGAAATACCAACCTTTAATAATGGCTATATCTGAAGGTCTTAATCCGCCATCGCTATAGGCCATTCCTCCTTGTTGAGCAGTTGCAAATACTTTTGTACGAGGATTTGCTAAAACTAAAGTGGAGTCGCATCTTGATAATAATGAACTGCTTCCATTTAAATAATCGCCTTTACTATTTACTTTAACTCCACTTACAGAATAAGTTCCTGATGCACTACGAATTGATTTTGGATAAATAATATCTAATAAAAGATCATCGTAAGTGTTTAAAGGACCACGGGTACTAAATACTTTCCATACCCTGAAAGATGCATTAGCTACAGTATCAGCATAGAATTTTCTTGCACTGTCTTTATAGGCTTGCCATATAGATGTTAATTTCGGGTCTTTTAATTGAGTGTAATAAGTAATTGATCCAGAAGTCTGATTTTGGAAAACAAAAGAAATTGTATCAGCAGAAGTAAGCGTACCTAAGTATCCGCTTTTTCCCCATGCACCTGTTGCTGTTGCTTCGTTATGACAATTTCCTGATGTGCAACCGGTGGTTATTATTGCAACACCTGCTGGTCTGTAATCTTCAACAGCTGGTTTTTCTTTAGCACCATTTTTAATCCAGTTGTAAATAATTGATTTTTCAGTAACAGTTAAATCAACACCATAATTAATTGGGGGCATTGCTTTGTTTAAATCGCTTGTTGTTACTAATTGAAATAATTGACTTGCTTCAGGATTACCCGGAACAACCATACTTTTTACACTTGCATAAGTATTTAAATAAGGTTTAACACCGGTACCACCATGACAAGTAGCAGATACACAATTACTCTTTATTATACTTAATACACTTTTAGTAACTACAACATCATTAATACTTGGAGTTACATCTGCGTATGGAACGACTGTCGAATCGTAAAACGGAGAAAAAATTGTTGAATCTGGTGTGTTCACCAGAGCTCTTGAAATACTACTTGCAACTGTGCCATCTTTTTTACACTGTACTACTAACAGTGAAATAAGCAGCAAGCAAAAAAGGATAATGATACCTTTTTGATTAGACGCCTTTCTTTTCATATACTTAATTTTTGTTTGGTGAATTAGAGAAGTTGACTTAAAATAAATGTTGCGATCATTGATATTGTAACATCTAACAAGCCTCTTCTTTCGATATTGTAACTTTAATCTTACGGGCACAAAACTATCATCAGCATTATCGCTGCAGAATGATGGAAGTCAGAAATTTTTGTGATTTATATCAAGAAATTAAATGCCTAAAATCATAGTTTAAAGATTGACTATGAACGACTTTTACATTGTAAATATATTCAAAGTCACAACATTATTTAAAAATCATGAAAAAGAAAATCTTCTTAATTATTTTAGCTTTACCTATAGTAATAGGTGTATGGGCAGCATTCAACAGAGAACGTGCAACACAAGCAATTGTTGATTTGGGAATGGCATTAACATCCTCAATGAAACATCGCAATCCTTCAACAGAAAAAGCAAAGTTTGAATTAACTGCTGATACATTTTCAAAAGCATTTAAAGACAATGCAGTTGACGCAAACAAAACATATATTAATCAAGCTGTCTTAATAGAAGGTGATGTTACTGCAATCAATGGAGTAACAATTACATTAAATAATATTGCTTGCAATATTGATTCTTCAGAAGTTGCTAAAATCGGTACTGTAAAATTGGGAAGTAAAATTAAAGTACAAGGTTTAGTAGTTGGATATAATGATCTGATGGAAGAAATTTCATTAGCACAATGTTCTCTTAAATAGTTCTTATAATACGTGTTGTTTTTTTTGACAAAAGGGCTTCAATAAAAATTGAAGCCCTTTTTGTTTTATAGTATTCTGCTTAATACTTTCTTATTGTTTAACTCGTATTTTTTTGCTGATTTGTTCGGATGTTGTTCGTGAGTTCTCGAACAATTCAGCAAGAAGGTAATAAGAATGTACGAAGGAAACAACAATAAACCCATATAGAAACAAGCTGTACAATCCAGTTAACTAAAATAAGACCGCCCAGAAAATCTGGGCGGTTTGTTCAGTGTTAATCAATGAAATCTCCGTTAATTATTTTTAACTGCAACCCATGCTGTTGCCGCAGTTCAAGCATTTATAACAAGTGCCGCTGCGAATAGTGATATGCCCGCAAACATTACAAGATGGCGCATCGCTTTGCATATTTTTAGCTGCTGCATTTACCATGTCTAATCCTGCATCAACTTTTGCTGTCTTCTGAACTTTTTGTGGTTGAATACTTGGTACACTTGCAGAAGGTGCAGTAATTCTGATGCTGCTTAATTCTGGCTTACCTAATAACGTAACATCACTATCATCATCGCCGGTATTTGCAACTTCAGGTTTATTTAAAACATGAACAAGATCTGTTCTTCCTAAATAATCAAATGCTAATGCACGGAAAACAAAATCAACCAACGAAGTTGTTGTTTTAATATTTGGATGATCGACCATTCCTGATGGTTCGAACCTTGTGAAAACAAATTTATCTACAAACTCTTCTAATGGAACACCATATTGCAAACCAACGGAAATTGAAATAGCAAAACAGTTCATCAAGCTTCGTAATGTTGATCCTTCTTTTGCAAGATCAATAAATATTTCTCCTAATGTTCCATCATTATACTCACCGGTGCGCAAGAAAATTACTTGTCCGCCAACTCTTGCTTTTTGTGTAAAGCCTCTTCGTTTTGCCGGTAAAGTTTTGCGTTCAACTATTTTTGATAATGCACGTTTCAATCCTGTATCGGTTGAAGCATTCATTCTACGTTGTACTTCTTCCAATAATTCATCAACAGTTAATTTAGTTAGATCAACAATATTACTTTCGATTTGCTCTTCTTCTGAAACTGTTGCCGCATCTACACTTGCAGCATCTTCTGTTTTCTTTTTCTTATCAGATTTATTGCTGAGTGGTTGTGATAATTTAGAACCATCGCGATATAATGCACAAGCTTTTAATCCTAATTGCCAACTCAATAAATATGAATCTTCAATTTCAGAAATAGTTGCTTCGTGTGGAAGATTAATTGTTTTAGAAATAGCACCACTTAAAAATGGTTGACATGCGCCCATCATTTTTATATGACCGTGTGCATGAATAAAACGTTCGCCTTTTTTACCACATTTATTTGCACAATCAAACACAGGTAAATGTTCTTCTTTTAAAAGGGGAGCACCTTCGATGGTCATGGTGCCGCAGATATAATCGTTTGCTGCATCAATTTCATCTTCAGTAAATCCTAATGATTCGAGCATATTAAAACTCCAATCGCTGTATTGTGTTTCAGTAAATCCAAGACGTTGCAAACACGCATCACCTAAAGAATAACGATTAAAAATAAATCCAATTTCAAATGCGGCTTTTGCAGCATCATTTAATTTTTGAATTTCTTCTGCAAGAAATCCTTTTTCAGATAATGTTTTATTATTGATGAAAGGCGCATTTTCAAAACTTGCAGAACCCACTGCATATTTTTCGATCGTATTAATTTCTGTTTCGCTATAACCTAAATTTTTCAATGCACTTGGAACAGCTTGATTGATGATCTTGAAATAACCACCACCACTTAATTTTTTAAACTTCACCAAAGCAAAGTCAGGCTCCACGCCGGTTGTATCGCAATCCATCACTAATCCAATTGTTCCTGTTGGAGCAATTACAGTTGTTTGTGCATTACGATAACCATGTTTTTCTCCAAGCTTCACTGCATCATCCCAAGCTTTTGTTGCAGCTTTCAATAAATAATCCGGACAATGTTGTGCTTTGATTCCTTGTGGTTTTATTTCTAATCCAACATAAGCATCTTCTGCATCGTAAGCAGCAGCACGGTGATTGCGCATTACACGCAGCATGTCTTCTTTATTTTCTTCATACTTAGCAAATGATCCTAAGAATGAACTCATTTCTGCAGATGTTTTATAAGTGATACCTGTCATGATCGCTGTTACTGCGCCGGCAATACCACGTGCCTGTTCGCTATCATAAGGAATACCACTCAACATTAACACTGTTCCGAGGTTTGCAAAACCTAATCCTAATGTTCTGTAATCATAACTTAACTGAGCAACTTCTTTTGAAGGAAATTGTGCCATCAAAACAGATATTTCCAAAACAACAGTCCACAAACGACTGATATATTCTATTCCTTCAACATCTAAAATATTATTGCTTTCATCAAAGAATTTACGAAGATTGATGGATGCTAAATTACATGCAGTATTATCTAAGAACATGTATTCACTACATGGATTAGAAGCATTGATGCGTCCGCCTTTTGGGCAGGTATGCCATTCGTTAATAGTTGTATCGTATTGAGTTCCCGGATCAGCACAACGCCATGCAGCATAAGAAATTTGTTTCCATACTTCACGTGCAGGAATTTTTTTCATTACTCTTCCATCGGTTCTTGCTGTTAATTCCCAATCTTCATCATTTTCTAATTTCTTAAAAAATGAATTAGGAATACGAACAGAGTTATTTGAGTTTTGTCCTGATACAGTTAAATAAGCCTCACCTTCATAATGCGAATCATATCCGGCATCAATTAAAGCACCTACTTTCTTTTCTTCACCAACTTTCCAATTGATGAATTCCATTATTTCTGGATGATCTAAATCCAAGCAAACCATTTTAGCAGCACGGCGTGTTGTACCACCACTTTTAATTGCACCGGCAGCACGATCACCAATTTTTAAGAAACTCATTAATCCGCTGGAAGTACCACCGCCACTTAATTTTTCACTTGCACCGCGAATTTGGGAAAAGTTAGTTCCAACTCCAGAACCATATTTAAAAATTCTTGCTTCACGAACCCATAGATCCATGATACCACCATCATTCACTAAATCATCAGTAACACTTAAAATAAAACAAGCGTGGGGCTGCGGACGCTCGTAAGCATTCTTAGATTTTTTTAATACGCTATCAACCGGATCAACAAAATAATGTCCCTGTGGCTTTCCTGTTATACCATAACTTTCATGTAATCCTGTATTAAACCATTGTGGTGAATTAGGAACGCATGACTGATTTAAAATACTATACACTAATTCATCATAAAATATTTCTGCATCTTTTGCAGAAGAAAAATAATTATAACGCTCACCCCAAACTCTCCAACAATTTGCCATACGATGTGCAACTTGTTTTACAGAGGTTTCTCTTCCCAAACTTCCATCAGCTTGCGGAACACCGGCTTTACGAAAATATTTCTGAGCAAGTATATCTGTTGCAATTTGACTCCATTGTTTCGGAACTTCAACATTGTTCATCTCAAAAACAATTTCGCCATTGGGATTTTTAATGACACTTGTACGATAATCGAATTCAAAAAGATCAAAAGGGCTTAATCCTTCCTTTGTGAAGCGGCGATTGAATTGTAGACCTTTGTTGGTTTTAGTATTAGCCATGAGAGCGTTAGGTTTATATCTGGTTTATAATGGGTAGTAATTTTTTTGACCCGATTAAATTTTTAAGCGGTTGACGAAAATATCTTTTGCTATCTAAAATTCAAGGTTGTAAATATCAACAAGATGTGGAAAATACTTGTGGATTTCTTGCTACTTCAAACTGCCATTGCTTTTGCTGAAATGTCCACATGTGTAGAAAAGATTTTTCAAAAATTAATACTGAAAAATGAACTAATTTGATTATACTGTTAAATGCGGAAAAATAAAAAGACATAAGTAAAAAAAATATTCTATCTGCAAATTAAAAATACACACAACATCAGAATAGAAAACTGTTTTATCTTTATTAAACTTATTCAAAAATTAAAACCATAAACAAAATATTTTTTTAATTTTTGTAATGGAAAATTATAATCAATTGCATGAAGTATAAACTATACAATCAATTAGTTGAAAATAAAAAAACAGGAAAAAAATCTTTCAGTGTTTTAATCGATCCTGATAAGGTTGATATTTCTGCAATTGAACAATTGGTTGGATTATCCATTGATGCGAAAGTTGATTATTTTTTTGTCGGAGGAAGTTTAATAATATCCAATCATTTGGATGCTTGCATCAGACAAATAAAATCAACCTGCCATATTCCTGTTATTTTATTTCCAGGTTCTCCATCTCAAGTAAGTAGTTATGCAGATGCACTATTATATCTCTCCTTAATTTCCGGTCGCAATCCCGAATTATTAATTGGTCAACATGTTTTAAGCGCCACGCAAGTAAAGAACAGTGGACTCGAAATTATTTCTACCGGATATATGGTTGTTGATGGCGGCGCACCAACAGCAGTTACTTATATTTCTAATGCAACACCTATTCCTGCTGATAAAAATGATATTGCTATGTGCACTGCCATGGCAGGAGAAATGCTTGGTATGAAATTAATTTATATGGATGCAGGCAGTGGTGCAAAAAGACCTATCACTGAAACAATGATCGAAAATGTTGCACAAAATATCGAAGTGCCTTTGATTGTTGGCGGCGGAATTACCAATCCTGAAAAAGCTTATCTCAATTGCAAAGCAGGTGCCGATATTATTGTTGTAGGAAATGCGATTGAAAAAGATGCATCGATCATCAAAGAAATAAGCGATGCAGTACATAGCATTCCGGTAACTATTTAATTTAAAGTTTTAGTATCAACTCTTGTTGGTGCATCCTTACCACTGATAATACTTCTAGAACTTATTGCAATGGCTTTAATTATTTCGGCCATGTTATTCATATCTAAAGTTCCTATCTCATCTGATACTTTATGATAATTAAGTTCGTTATCCATTTTAGAAGTTGAAATGGTATGTGCCGGTACTCCTAATCTTGCCAGTGTTGCATTATCGGAACGGTAAAATAAATTTTGAGTTGTATATGGATCGGCATAAAATTTAAAAGAGGAGCCTTCTAAATTTTGTTGCAAAATTTTTCCCATATCTGTTTTTTCAAAACCGGTTATGTATGCAGAACCCTTGCCCCACTTGCTTTCTGTGCCAATCATTTCGATATTGAACATGGCTTTTACTTTTTCAGGTTCAAATTGTTTCGAAAAATATTGCGAACCAAAACCGCCAATTTCTTCAGCAGTAAAAGCAACAAATACTAATGTTCTTTCATTGTTGTGTAATGCTTTAAAATATTTTGCCAAAGTAATAACTGCTGTTGTTCCTGCCGCATCATCATTGGCACCATTATAAATAGAATCGTTGTTTACAGGTTTGCCAATTCCTAAATGATCGTAATGACCGGAGAAAATAACATACTCATCTTTCAAACTTTTACCAGGAATAATTCCAACAACATTATTCAATGGTTTTTTATTTATGTTGTTTGTAAGTTCGATAGAAAATGAAGCAGCATTATTTATTCCAAATACAAATACAATACTATTATCAGGTTGTTCAAATTTTGCCGGTGCTCTTCTTTTTAATCTGCCTGCATAAGATCTAAATAAAGGATCAACTAATACCAACAGGTTTTTTTTGCTGTTACTATATTCTGAATATTTTTTTCTGAAATCATCGCTGGCATTGATCTTCACTATTTCAGTATTTTTTTCTGATAAAGAAACTTTTGGTTGAAAAGAAGAAACAGCAATTGAAGAATCGGCTTGTTTTTGTCCATCAACAATTACAACGGCTGAAGTGTTTGACGATTCAATCATATTAAATTCTTGCCTGTAACTATTTGCTGTATTAAATTTTTTCAATTTTGCTTTCTTAAATTCTTTTTCAATAAAAGCTGATGCATGTTCAATGTCGGGTGAGAAAGTTTTTCTGCCTTTCATTTCATCAGATGATAAAACTGTTTCAATGCGTTCTACTTCTTTTGCATTGATAATTTTATTTATTTTTTGTGCGAATAAAAAAAGGGTCATTGATGTCAACAACCCTGTAGCAATTAATTTTTTCATTAATTATTTTTGATTGATTTTATAAGCTCATCATTTCTTTAAACTTGACTGTTTGCCTGCGACTCACTTCAATTTTTTCACCACCTTTCAGATCAACTAATAAACCGCCATTGAAATAAGGTTCTATTTTTTCGATCCAGCGAAGGTTGATTATATGCTTTCTGTTGGCACGAAAAAACATTCTGTCATCCAATCTTTCTTCTAAAGAATTAAGCGATTTTAAAATAAGAGGTTTGTGAGTGCTGAAATAAACTTTCGCATAATTACCAACGCTTTCAAACAATCTTATTTCACCCAATTTTACAAACCAACATCTTTCTCCATCTTTTACAAAAACCTGATCGTTTTCGGTTAATGGACCCCGATTTAAAATGCCACCCATTCCTATTTTTTCTTTATACAATTCATCCTGCAATTTTGCAATGGCATCTGCTAAACGCTTTGGCTCTATGGGTTTCAGCAAATAGTCCAAAGCATTTACTTCAAATGCTTTGATGGCATATTCATCGTATGCAGTAGTAAAAATTACTTTGGGTGCTTTCTCCAATTCGGCTAATAAATCGAATCCTGTTTTACCAGGCATTTGAATATCGAGAAAAATTAATTCAGGATTAAATTGTTCGATTTTCTCTAATCCTTCATCAACGTTTGCAGCTTCTTCGATTACTTCAATTTCGGAATGATTTTGCAATAATTTTTTTAATTCATTCCTTGCCAAACGTTCATCATCAATAATTATAGATTTAATTGCAGCCATAAAAATATTTCGTTTTTAAAAATTAAAGTTTGTTTACAGGCAATTTAATTTTTGCCTGAACTAAAATACCATTCACATCTGTTAATTCAAAATTTGCTTCTTTACCAAATAAAAGATTCAATCTGTTTTGTGTACTGGTTAAACCAAATCCTTCGGCAATATCTGAATCGTTTAACTTTCCTGTATTTTGAACAATCAATTCATGATGATCGTCTTTGAAGTCAGAAATTATTCTTACAACACCGCCATGTATTTGTTTACTGATACCATGTTTAATGGCATTCTCAACCAATGTTTGCAGCATCATTGGCGGCACTGGCTGATCTAAAGTATCTTCATCAATATCGTATTCGATTTTTAATCTGTCCTCAAAACGAATTAACTCCAAAGCCAAATAGTCTTTCACAATATTTAATTCATTTTCCAAAGGTGTCATTTCTAATTTTTCTACCTGCATGCTGCTGCGCAAAATATTACTCAATTCGGTAATTGCAGTTCTTGCACGTTCTGGGTTTTCATCCACTAAAGCACGAATACTATTTAATGCATTAAAAATAAAATGCGGATTGATGTGCGCTTTGATTGTTTTCAGTTCTAATTCTTTTACCAAACTTTCTAATCGAATTTTATCTAATTGTTGTTGGCGGCTTTTTTGAATATAATGATAGATGAAATAAATTAAATTCCATATCAAAAGAAATAATGAAACAAAAATACTTTGTCGGAGGACTATATTCAGAAAAGATAATTTAGTTCTTTCGTCCGGATTCCATTCAAAAATAGTTTGAAACGCGACAACGCCCATTGAATAAATAATTGCAAAAACAAAACTCATTACAATGATTGCTGTGATTTGTTTTTGCAGACTTATGTTTACTAAACCAAAAGCTTTTATAAATAAACGCATACTATGCGTTATTAAAATACCAATACAAGCATCTGTAAATAATATTTCAAAAAAATGCGGAAGTGGTTTGGTGCGGAGGGCAAAATAAAAGAAAGTCCATACCAGCATGTATGCGCCCCAACCGCCTAATTGGCTAAGCCAATATGATGAAAAATTTTTCTTCATGTTAATCAAAAGTAAAACATACTACGATGGCGAATGGGCGTATTTTTGATTAATGGTAAATACATCGGCTGTTTGGTATAAAAACATGTAATACAGGTGAACTTAATTTTTTTTCGGTTGTTTTTGCTTTTTTAATCAATCATATCAAAAACCTTACTTTTACATTCAATAATATTTAGTGTTATGGAGATTGTTCCCGGACCACTTTTAAAAAACATCGATTCCCCCAACGATCTAAAAAAAATAAGTCGCAATCAATTGCATCAGGTATGCGATGAACTTCGTCAATACATCATTGATGTGGTGAGTGTGCATGGCGGGCATTTTGCTGCAAGTCTTGGTGTGGTTGAATTATCGGTTGCATTACACTATATCTACAACACACCTTACGATCAATTGGTTTGGGATGTTGGTCATCAGGCTTATGGTCATAAAATTCTTACGGGTCGCAGAGATAATTTTATTACCAACAGAAAATATAAAGGATTAAGTGGTTTTCCAAAAAGAACCGAAAGTGAGTACGATACATTTGGTGTTGGACATTCATCTACATCTATTTCTGCAGCATTAGGAATGGCGATGGCTGCAAAATATAAAGGCGAAAACAGAAAAAGTATTGCAGTGATTGGTGATGGAAGTATGACAGCAGGTATGGCTTTCGAAGCATTGAATCATGCCGGTGTTGCTGATAGCGATGTGTTGATTATTTTGAATGATAATTGCATGAGCATCGATCAAAATGTTGGTGCATTAAAAGAATATTTGACTGATATTTCTACTTCGGGAACTTATAATAAAGTGCGTGATGAAATTTGGAATGTGTTAGGAAAATTACCTGCAGGAAAAAATTTCAGCAGAGAGATGGCAAGCAAGATGGAATTGAGTTTGAAAGGAATGATCAGTAAAAGCAGTAACTTATTTGAATCTTTAAAGATCAGATATTTTGGACCAATCGACGGACATAATATCACTAAGTTGGTTGATACTTTACAAGATCTTAAAAAAATTCCCGGACCAAAATTATTACACATTGTTACTGTGAAAGGAAAGGGTTATGCATTGGCCGAAAAAGATCAAACCAAATGGCATGCACCCGGAACGTTTGATAAAGTAACAGGAGAAATTTATAAGAAGAAATTCGAAATGCCACAACCTCCAAAATATCAAGATGTATTTGGACATACTGTTCTTGAATTAGCAGAGGCAAATGAAAAAATTATTGGTGTTACTCCTGCAATGCTTAGTGGTTCATCATTAAAATTTATGATGGAAAAAATGCCGCATCGCACTTTTGATGTTGGTATTTGCGAGCAACATGCAGTAACATTAAGTGCAGGTTTGGCAACACAGGGATTAAAAGTTTTCTGCAATATTTATTCATCATTCATGCAACGAGCTTTCGACCAAGTGGTGCATGATGTTGCTATTCAAAAAATACCTGTAGTATTTTGTTTAGACCGTGCAGGTGTTGTTGGCGATGATGGTCCAACACATCATGGATGTTACGATATTGCTTATTTCCGTTGTATTCCAAACATGATCATCAGTGCACCTATGAATGAAAAGGAATTAAGGAATTTAATGTTTACTGCGCAACTTCCTTCGATAAGAAATCCTTTTGTAATCCGTTATCCGCGTGGCGAAGGTGTGATGCCCGAATGGAAAACAAAATTTGAAGAAATACAAATTGGCAAAGGAAGAAAAATAAAGGACGGCGATGATGTGGCAATACTTTCTTTTGGTCATCCCGGAAATTTTGCAGCCACTGCCATTCGTGAATTAAAAACCGATGGCATTAATCCTGCACATTACGATCTGCGTTTTGTAAAACCAATCGATGAAGATCTTTTACATGAAGTATTTAATAAGTTCAATAAAATTGTTACAGTAGAAGATGGAACAGTTATTGGCGGATTTGGTTCGGCAATTTTAGAGTTCATGGCAAAAAATAATTATCAGGCAGAAATAAAAATATTAGGTATTCCAGATAGAATCGTTGAGCATGGCACGCTTAAAGAATTGTACAGAGAATGCGAATATGATGCACAGGCAATTGCAGACACAGTAAGGACTTTAATGAAAGAAAAAGTGACAGTAAGTTCTACAATTACAGGGTAAAAATATTTTCAACCATTAATCGATGAAATGCGTACTTAAAATTTTATTAAGCGCTTTTATTGGAACTATAATTGGATTTTCCCTTGGCTTTTTTGGCCCAATAGTTTTTTCGCCAGAATCAAATCAAGGTCCTTTAGTTGGAATATTGGTTACAGGACCACTTGGTTTTATTATTGGATTTATTGTTGGTGTGATTGCTTGTATCAACAATAAAAAAACAGCTGATTGAAATGTTTGAATTTTAGTTTAGTTCAGGATCAACAATAATTTCTTCAGTTGCTATTTCAACTTCAATGCCGGCATCTTTCAAATCTTCTTCTCGATTATCATTCCATTCAATAATAAAATTATTTCTTCCTTCACCAATTAATAATTTCATGAATTTCTGTTGCACTAATTCTAACAAGGAAAGAAATAAAAAGATAGCGTGTATTCTTCCTTCGCAAACATCAAATACTTTTTCGAACGAAACATGTTTTTCTCTCTGAACAAAACTGCTCATATAATCACGACTTCCTTCCATGGTGTAATTATATCGCACAACAGTATGTACCGGTTTATTTTGTCGTTCTTGCACACGCAACATCACTTTTTCGAAAGCCTTCATCAATTTAAACATCGTGATGGTTTGTATCTCGGTTCCTTCGCCGGCTTCTTCACCAATTTCTGCAATTTCTTTTTGAAGGTTACCACGTTTTACCATCAGCATACGCACTGCTTCCATTTCGGCCATTTGCGCAGCGGCTTCTTTAAATCTTTTGTATTCAAGAATTTTTTCTATTAATTCATTTCTAGGATCGATCTCATTTCCTTGTGCATCAATTTCTTTACGAGGCAACAACAGCCTGGCTTTGATGCGCATCAAGGTGGAAATAAATAAAATAAACTCGCTGCTTAATTCGATGTTTAATTTTTCCTGTGTATGAATATAATCAAGAAAATCTTTGATGATTTTAGTAATAGGAATATTATAAATATCTAATTCATCTCTTTCGATAAAAAAAAGTAAGAGATCGAAAGGACCTTCAAACGTATCAACTTTAATTTGGTAATTGGGTGCGCTCACGTTACAAATTCTTTAACTGCAAATAAACTGAATTGAAAGTACAAACAAATTGTTGTCGGCATTTAATTATCCACCAATAATAAAATCTTGCTTTAATTGCAAGATGCTAACCTGCTGAACAATATTCCAAAAGTACAAGTGTGCGACGCTCCAAAGGAGTCCTTCGGACAACCGAAGCTCGATAAAGTTTTGCAGCTGGTCAACAAAAAAATACTTGCGAAAATTATTTTTTTAAAGCATCGCGAATTTCCATCAATAATTTATCGGTAGATGATGGCCCAGGCGTTGGTGCAGGCTCTGCATCTTTTTTCTTTTTAGCAGCATTGATTCCTTTAATGATCATAAATAAAACAAAAGCCACTATCAAAAAATTAATGAACGCAGCAATAAAATTGCCATACTTAACTGTATCGAAAACAGTCAGCTCCTCAAGCTTTGTAAGCTTTGCTGCTTTTAATGCAGGCTTTAATATTAAAGGTGTAATAACATCTTCGATCAATGAACTTACAATTTTACCAAACGCAGCACCAATAACAACACCGATTGCCAGATCGATAACACTGCCTTTCATGGCAAATTCTTTGAATTCTTTTATCATACCCATAAAAAAAGTTTTGTTTAAAATGAAAATACGAAATAATGATAAAAAAATGATTTAACGAATTGATGTTTGCTGCACTCATTTTTTAAATTATCTCTTACTAAAAAGGAAACTTAATATGAAGAGATTTTATTTTGAATAAAAATGAATGACATTTGCGCAAACTTTTAATTGTGGGAGATAAATTAATCAACTGGATTTTGTTTGTTGTGCTTTGTTTTATTTGGGGCAGCTCTTTCATTTTAATGAAATGGGGAATGTATGAAACTAATCAGCAGCCGGTTTTATCTCCATACAATGTGGCAGCATTGCGAATGTTATCATCCGGAGTGATCATGTTGCCATTTTTATTTCATGCGATAAAACTGATTCCTAAAAAAACCCTTTGGTATGTTTTATTGAGTGGTTGGATGGGAAGTTTTATTCCTGCATTTTTATTTTGTATTGCAGAAACAAAAGTTGATGGCGCATTAGCAGGAAGTTTAAATTCTTTAACACCTTTGTTTGTTATTTTATCGGGCATTTTATTTTTTAAAATAAGAAGCAATCAGCAACAGGTAATTGGTGTATTGGTAGGTTTGATGGGTTGTGTAATTCTAGCCTATGCTAATTATTCGAAACCCTTTGGCTACATAGCTTACAGCGGTTTTATCATCATTGCTACTTTTTTATATGGCATCAATGTAAATATGGTACATAAAAAATTAGCGAGTGTAACATCTATTCATATTGCCACAGTTGCATTTACAGGATTGATTCCTCCTGCATTGATCGTTTTATTTTTTACCGGATATTTTCATTTGCCACTTACCGAACATAAATATATTATAAGCACTTTATCAAGTTGTGTGTTGGGAATTATGGGTACAGCACTTGCATCAGTTTTATTTTATGTTTTTGTAAAAAGATCAGGAGGTTTATTGGCATCGCTTGTAACTTATGGAGTTCCATTCATTGCCATACTTTGGGGAATTTATTATGGTGAGATCATTACTTACATTCACATTATTGCATTGCTGGTAATTTTAGCAGGAGTATATATTGCATATAGACAAAAAAAATCCTGATCTGTTTTTATTAGATCAGGATCGAATCTTATGATAAAAAATTAAACGCTCATCATTTCTTTTTCTTTTGCTGCCAGATGTTTATCAACCAATGAAATATATTTATCGGTTATTTCCTGAAT
>CAIQDX010000095.1 GCA_903870685.1 uncultured Chitinophagaceae bacterium
AATCCAAAGCAAAAATTTTTAGTGAACAATATTTGTATTATAAAAGGCCGATTCTTTATCGGCCTTCAATATACTTTGCAAAAATATCTTTTTTATTCAACTTTATCAGAAAGGTAAACTTTCGCCCGGATCAACGATTGGTGGCACATCATCGCCAAAGCCTTCAATCGGATCAGTTGTACCATGGGCGCCATGTCCATCACCTCGTTTTTCTAACATAATTAAATTATCCCCAACTACTTCGGTCGCAAATTTTTTATTGCCTTCTTTATCTTCCCAACTGCGTGTACGCAATCTTCCTTCCACATAAATCAAACTTCCTTTATGCAAATATTTCTGAGCCAATTCTGCGAGTCCGCGCCATAAAACAACTGTGTGCCATTCGGTTTGCGAAATTAATTTTCCGGTACGATCCTTATACGTTTCGGTTGTTGCCAACGGAAATTTTGCCACACCAATATTGCCTTCCAAAAAATCAATATGCGGGTCTTTTCCCAAATTACCAATAAGCATAACTCTGTTAACGCCTCTCATACTTGAAGATTTTAGTTCATCTGTCAAAATAGATAATCTTAAAGTTAGCTTTTTTTATAAAAAAAACGAATTAATAAAATAATTTTTGGGACAAGCATCAGAATCACTATGAAGCTGCGGTTGCGTCGCACTCTTCAACATGATTAACTTTTCTGAGCTTTTTTTTACCACATAGTAATATAGTTAAAGAAAAGAGCACATAGTTTTTTCTATGTGCTCTTTATATTCTATGTTACTATGTGTTTAAACCGCAGCACCCAATTCTTTCAACAGCGCTTTTATTTTTTCACCAATGAAATCTCTCACTTCATTAAATTCTTTTGGTTCCATATGTTTTGGATCGGGAATTTGCCAATCAATAAATTCTTTTGCCGGCATCCACGGACAAGCATCGCCGCAACCCATTGTTACCACTGCATCAAACGGTGCAAAGGGTTTTACTTCATCTAAAGATTTACTGTCGTGTTTACTTAGATCATATCCCAATTCTTTCATCGCAGCAATCGCTTTTGGATTTACAATGCCGCTTGGTTTGCTTCCTGCGCTGTACGCTTCAATAGTATCTCCGCCATACATTTTTGCAAATGCCTGGCTCATTTGCGAACGATTAGAATTTTCGATACAAACAAAAAGAAGTTTCTTTTTCATTATTACTGGTTATAATTTTATTTCATTAAAAGAGTAATATCCAATTTCTCCCAACTTAAAACTATCCCCTTTTCATTTATTGAATAAATTAATCTCTCATTAAAGCTTTTAGATTTTTTAGTACTTCCAAGACCACGCAAAACAATTTTTTCAAAATCAAGTGTTGAAGTTCCATCATGATTCATTCCTGACTGCCCGGTTTGTGAACTAAAAATTATACTCCAACTTTCTTCTTCGGGTATCATATATATGCTATACTTACCGGCTTTTAAAAGATTGCCATCTATCTTTACATCTTTATCAAATTCAATTTGCGTTGCATTATTTGCACCTGCTCTCCAAACTTTATGATATGGAACTAATTCACCCCAAATTTTTCTGTCTCGAACAGATGGACTTGAGTAAATAATTTTAATAGTAGCACCACTTTTTAAAATGCCTTTAGCGCTATCAAGCGGGCTTAATGGTGGTTTATTGTCTTGCGAGAATGTGAGGTTGACTAATAATAACATTACAATTCCCAAAACAACTTTTTTGAATGATTTTAATTTAAGCATGTTTTTATGTTTTTGATTTTATTTAAGATTAAATTTTTTTTAAGCATATTTGTTAACTCGTCTGTAAGCAATTAGAATTTTCGATACAAATAAATTTCGTTTTCGCCTTTAATTTTTATAATCCAATTTTTTTACTTCTTCTTTCTAATAATAAAGTATCACGCCACACATTATTCATCTTGCCAATTTTTTCTCTATTACCGATTATTCTAAAACCGCATGCTTCATGAATTTTTATGCTTGCAATATTCTCGGGAAAGATCCCTGCCTGCAATGTCCAGAAATTATTTTTTTCGCTTTCATCAATTAACGATTGCAATAATAATTTACCAATACCTTTTCCTCTTGCATTTGCAGAAACATAAACGCTTACTTCGCCAACACCTGCATAAACACAACGACCACTAACAGCAGTAATGCCTGCCCATCCTGATATTTCATCATCTTCAATGGCAACCAACCTCGAATTTTCAACATGGGATTCATCCCACTCTTTCCAGGATGGTGCGGTAGTTTGAAAAGTAGCATTGCCGGTTGCAATACCTTCTTCATAAATTTTTTTTACTGCTTCCCAATGTTGTGGAAGCATTGGTTTTATTTCCATATAATATTTTTTAACAACATCCGCTGCCAGGTGTACAACAAGATGATTTTTCTTCACTCGGTTTTTCAGCATAAACAGTAATGCTATAAATACCCAAATTACTATTTCGTAAAGTTTCTATTTCTGCCTTGCTGATATAATTAATTAAAATATCATCCGGCACCATTATATTTTTTTCTTTTTGAATGGTAATGTTTTTAAATCCGGTTGCTTCAATTAATTCTAAATAAACTTGTTTTTGAATAGCTCCGGAAACACAGCCTGCATACATTTCCGCAGCTTGTTTTAATTGAGTTGGCAATTCCCCTTCCAACACAATATCAGAGATGCTAAAATGCCCGCCGGGTTTTAAAACACGGTATACTTCTTTTAATACATTGTACTTATTTGGCACCAGATTTAAAACACAATTACTAACCACAACATCGGCAACATTAGCAGTAACGGGCATTTGCTCAATATCGCCAAAACGAAATTCAACATTATTGTATCCCAATTTTTCTGCATTAGCTCTTGCTTTCGCAACCATTTGTTCTGTAAAATCAATACCAATTATTTTTCCGCTTTCGCCTGTTAAAGCTCTTGCAACAAAGCAATCGTTACCTGCACCACTGCCCAGATCAATTACGGTATTTCCTTTTTTTATTTTAGCAAATTCGGTTGGTAAGCCGCAGCCTAAACCTAAATCAGCGTCAGGATTATATCCTTTTAAATCTGAGTATTCATCACTCATTATATTATACACTTCGGCTGAACAACCGCCTGCACCACAGCAAGAAGATTGATTAACTGTTTTATCCTGCGCAGCAATTTCGCCGTATTTCTGTTTTACTAATTCTTTTAATTCTGTTTCTGTTTTCATGTTTATTGATTTAAAGATTATTAAAAATTTATTTTACTTTCTTTTAGAGGTTTGGGTTCACAACATTTATTATTTTGTTGTTTCAGTTTTGTAAAAAGTGCAGCAAATTCTGCATTGATCTTTTCAAATACTTTCCAGTTAATGCAATAACAACTGCGCGGGCCATCAACCGATCCGCTGATTAGTCCGGCTTCTTTTAATTCTTTTAAATGTTGCGAGATGGTAGATTGTGCCAGTGGCAACACTTCAACAATTTCTCCGCAAATGCATTCGTTGTGCTGTGCCAATACTTTTAATATGGCAATGCGTGCAGGATGCGACATGGCTTTTGCGAATGTTGCCAGTTCTTGTTCTTTTTTACTGAATTCTTCTTTTTTATGTTCTGCCATTTTGTTAATCGTATTTGTACGATAAAGCAAAGTAAGGAAGAAAATTTCATTTATCGTATTTTTACGATAAATATTTTTTAACAATAAGGGAATCTGTTTCTCGATGAGGTCAGTAGAAAAGTATAAAATACTTTTATTTCTAAACAAATGGTCGTTTTATGAGACCAAGAATAAATCAGGCTATTTCGAAGTCGTAGATAATTCCCCATACCAATATGCAGCAGTAACTCCGCCATCCATTAAAAAATCGCTTCCAGTAATGAATGCTCCATCTGGTCCCATCAACAAAGCGCCAACATTCCCTACTTCATCAGGAGTACCAGCTCGACCCACAGCAGAGATCTCAATCATTCTGCGATATCCATCACCTCGTGGCCCTGATAATTCATCTTTTGCAAGTGGTGTAATAATAATCCCCGGACTAATTGTATTAATACGAGCACCACGTTTACCCCATCTTACTGCCTCTGCCATAACTCTTAAAGAATTTCCTCTTTTAGATAATTGATATGCATGCAATGAATCCTTCACATTAACAATTTGAAGTAAAGGAAGCGACAATAGTTCTTCAGTTGGAGTGGTCGCAAGTTCTTTATCTTGTTCTGGTGTTAATGCTGGTAAACGATGCCCCGATTGTGAAGCAATTACAACTCCAGAACCTCCTTTAGCAATTACATTTCCAAATTCCTCTAATATAAGTGCAGTGCCGTATAAATCCACTTTAAGAATAGTAGATGGTGATGCTTGCGAAGGAGAAACACCAGCAGCATGTATTAGTCCGATTATATTCCCCATTGCGGTAGCAGTTTTAATGAGAGATTGAACGGATTCTCTTGATGAAACATCAACGATAGTTGTACTTACTTCAAAACCAGCTTCGCTAAGTACTTTTGCCGCAGTAATGCTATTTTCTTGGCGAAGGTCAGCTAAGAGTATTTGCTTTCCGATACCCACACGTCGAGCAATTGCTTGCCCAATTGAACCTGCTCCGATAACAACTATTACATCTACAGAATTATGTTTCATAAAATATTATTTTGTTTGAGGCGTGGGATAACGATCGCCAACTATTTTAATGTTTGCAATATCTCTTGTTAATTTAGTTAATTCATCAGCAGTGAATTCAATGTTTGCTGACCCAAGATTTTCTTGCAAGTGAGCCAACTTAGTGGTGCCGGGTATTGGAATAATCCAAGGTTTTTGTGCCATTAACCAAGCTAATGAAATTTGAGCTGCCGTTAATCCTCTTTGATTTCCAAATTCAGTAAGTATATCAATGATGCTCCAATTAGCGATTATATTTTCTGATTTATAACGCGGCAATGTTGCACGATTATCATTGCTGGCAATATATTTTGTTCGTTCATTAATATAACCTGTAAGATATGCTCTACTTAATGGACTATATGGTACAAAACTGATTCCTAATTCTTCACAAACAGGAATTACATCTTCCAATGGTTCTCTTGTCATTAAAGAAAATTCACTTTGCAATGCTGTTACTGTTTGTATAGAATGTGCTTTACGAATATTTTGAGGACCTGCTTCACTCAGTCCAAAGTGTTTTACTTTCCCTTCTTTGATTAAATCTTTTACAGTACCCGCTACATCTTCAATTGGAATCTTTGGATCCACTCTGTGCTGATAAACTAAATCAATCGTATCAGTCTTCAATCTTTTTAAAGATTGTTCAATCACTTCTCTAATATGAGCAGGATGACTATTCAACCCTCCTGTCATTTTATTGTTTTGAATATCAAATCCAAATTTGCTGCAGAGTGTAATTTTTTTTCTGAATGGCGCAATAGCTTCCCCCACTAATTCTTCATTTGTAAACGGGCCGTATGCTTCAGCAGTATCAAACAGAGTAACACCCATTTCATATGCCTTTCTAATCAGTGCAATCATTGGCTTTTTATCAGGTATAAAACTCCGGTTAAAACTCATTCCCATACAACCTAATCCCAACGCAGATACTTCGATTCTATCTTTTCCTGAACCTAAAAAACGTGTTTTAGTATTTTTATCAAACGCTTCTGATTTGATTATCTGATTGCGTGATGAAATACTAAATGCTGATGATGCAAATAGGGAACTGCCTGCTAAAGCACCCAATTTTAAAAACCCTCTTCTATCTTGAGATTTCATATGATTACTATTTTGTTTTTAATAATAATTTTTTATTGCTGCAAAACACTTGCGTGCATTCCAAGTATTTTCCAATTATCTTCTGAATTATATCTGCTAAATACCTCTAAATAGGAAAGAATAAGTGTTACCTTATTACCAGATACAGTTACATCAAATTTCCCTTTTCCAATAACAGTGGCAGTATTATTGGATACAGTTGCAGCATTTGTTTCAACATCAATCCTGTTATGTAAAAAATTACCGCTTTTTAATCTGTTGATATATTGTTTTTTTGTTTGGCTTTCTCCGCTGCTGCCAACTACTATAAATTTTTCATCAAATATTTTTTCGAGAGAATCTATTTTATTCTCTACTTCCCATTTAAATATCTGATTGGATAATTTGAGAATATCAGTTTCGGTTGAGCTTTGTCCATATCCGTTTAATACTAATATAAATGCGATGATTGAGAAAATACTTTTCATTATTATTTATTGTGTATAAATGATAATGTAAAATTCAATCATCAACCACATTTAAAATAACGAAAACCAAACAATGAATTACGCAAATCAAACATTCCTAAACTTGAGCGGACTTATGTTTACATGCTTTTTAAAGAAATTATTGAAATGAGTTACTTCGGTAAATCCTAATGCATACGCAATTTCAGAAACTGACCATGCACTATGTTTCAATAAAATCTTTGCTTCTTGTAAAAAACGCTCTGCTATTAGCTGAGAAGTAGTTTTCTCTGTGGTTTCTTTTATTGCTCTGTTCAAATGATTTACATGCACATTTAATTGATTAGCATAATCAGATGCAGAACGAAGATTTATTTTTTGATGATTATCATCAATGGGGAATTGGCGTTCTAATAACTCTAAAAAAAGAGTTGAAATCCTTTGAGAAGCATGAATAGCTTTCTTGTCAAATATTGCTGATGTTTCCATTTTCAATGCAAAATGGATTAACTCAAAAACCTGACTTCTTAATACATCATATTTATGTGCATAATCTGAATTGATTTCATCAAACATACGGTCATAAATGATTTGTAATTTACTTACCTGTTCATCAGTCAATTCAAATATATGATTGCCATTAGGCTGAAATACGGTATATTGATTTAAGTTTCCATATTGATGGAAAAAGTGCTGATTAAAAATACAATATGCGCCCTTGCGTATATTATCCAAATGTTCCCATTTATAAGGAATTTGCGGATTGGAAAAAGATAAAGCCTGTTTCTTTACTTCAACAACTTTATCTGCATAATGTACTTGACTGTTTCCAACAACAAGCATTATTTTAAAATAATCACGCCGTTTATATGGTATGGAAGTAGCATTGTTTCCAACAAGTGGCTCCAGTTTAAATATATTAAAATGCCCAATTTCATTTTTGAGATTATCAGGCATCCAATCAAATTTTCTTTTATAAAACTCTTCTATCGTCTCAACCTTGTTCATAGTGGAAATTTACGAATTTCAAACAACAAAGAAATCGATATTCACTAAGGAAGAATAACGAAATTCAAATCATTCATTATCATTTTCAAACAATATCACCTTTGCATAATAAATCTCAGGCTTGGCAACTTTATAAACTAAAAGCTAAGGACTGTAACTATTGGTTGTTTTACATTTTCATAAAACGTTCTTTTTGTGAGACTCTTATTACATCAAATCAGTTTTCATCGAAATTACTTCTGTAAATGCAGCATACTCCCAAACAAACGTTTCATAAATCAAAGTCCCATTAACTCAGTATAGAACGTTTTCCAGGAAATGTTTTAATAATACTAAAACATTTCTGCAAACAAAATACCGGCAGGCATCCATCGCAGATCCGTAACTGTTTTTGTGAGTTTATTTCTACAGGTTTCATATTCCAAAGCCATCATCAACAGCAGTAAAGACCCCGTGTTAATCGTTAGCGGAATATTTATTTCCTGTGCTGCTGTACTATTATTGATGTAATCGACTGTTATGGAAATATGGTTGCTGTTATATACAGCAGGGTTTTTAAAATCAATAGTCGCGGCTGCTATTTTTAATGTGAATTTTTTTGTGTAAGCTGGTACAGTTATTTGTTGCTTTATATTATATGCAGGCAGTTGAATAGCGATACCTGTATCATTAACAACAGGTATCGGTATATTTATTTTAAAGCGTTCGGTCAGTTTACTTTTTTCATTAAACTCAAAACCTGCAATAAATGATAAAGCCGTGGTAGTAATAAAATCTTTATTACACAAACATGCATACACAGCTTTATTTAATTGATTGATCAAAACCCTGTTTGGTTTTAAAGGCAATACTGGCATTGCACACAATCGTATTGCTTTTGCTAATCTTGCTGCTTTGCCAAAATTGTTTGCGCTGTTTAGCGTAGCCCTGCTCTGTTTTACCGTAGCAGGTTTAGTACGTATATAATAACCACCCTTTCGTTCATAAAATATCAAATTGGCTTTAGTACCTACAAATTTTATGTTTTGTTGCCTCCCCATTTAGCATTCTTTTCAACTATAAATATAATACAATTTATTCATGCTTTTTTATTCTCTGACTCGTATTTTGTTCGTATCAAGTCCACTAATTAGTGGACTTGATACGAAGAAGGTCATAACAAATCCAGATACAAACAGCCCGCTAAGCGTATGCTGAATACCAGCATATATTTTGTGTGCTTTATATTGTTTGTGGCTTATTATAAACCCATTAGCAATTATAAGATCATTCTTTACTATTTTTTGACAAAACCTTATTTTTTTGCCTCCGCTCATCTACACATTTAAGCCGTTCATCATATTGGATAAAAAAGCAGCTATATTATAAACAATTGATTTTAAATGATTTATTTGATATTTCAATTCTAAAGTGTGCCAATTACTAAAATAAACATTGTACTATGTGTTGCATAGTACCAAATAAATCCCCATCTTTGTGTTGTCAAAGTAGAAATAGAAGCCGAAAGACAAAAAGCAAACATTAAAAAACTAAAAATAAAAATCATGAAAACACAAACAACTAATTTCCTTGCACAGCTCGATAAAAGCGAAATGGATAAATTAATGCAGGAAACAAAAGAAACTATTGCAGTAAATAATGAAACTGTAAACAACAAAACTATTTTAAGTGCCGCTGATGTATGGAACATTCAACGCATGCTGATGAGACCAAGAGTTGGTAGAAGATTTATTTATTAAGAGTTGCACATAGAACAAAGCGTTGAAATGTGCGACGCCGGTAAAGTTGCACAAAGAACTAAATGCTGATATCAAAAATATTTATAACAGGATTTGTTTTTTAAGACATCCATTTTAAACAACAAATTTTAAAACCCCATATCATGGACATTCAGAACACACAAAGTCAGATGCGGAAAGGAGTACTGGAGTTTTGTATTTTATCCATTATCCGCCAAGGGGAAGTTTATCCAAGTGATATTGTTGAGCAAATGAAAACCGCCAACCTGCACATTTTGGAAGGTACATTGTATCCTTTACTGACAAGATTAAAAAATGCAGGATTACTAACTTATCGCTGGGTGGAAAGTAATAGTGGTCCGCCTCGAAAATATTTTGTAATGACAGACAAAGGTCTTGCATTTTATGGCGAGTTAGAACGAACATGGAATGAATTGGCAGATGCGGTACATGCACTAACCAAACCATTGCAGGATGCTGCATCACAAGAAAATCAAAACCAACTTTAACCAAAAAATTTATCAATCATGAAAAGAGTAATTAATATAAATTTCCAGGGCAGGGTGGTTCCTATTGAGGAATCGGCCTACGACTTACTCAAAAAGTATATTGATAGTTTAACTAAATTCTTCGCCAATGAAGAAGGACGTGAGGAAATTATTAATGATATTGAAGGTCGCATTGCCGAATTATTTGGTGAAGCTTTAAAGAAAGGCAGTACCTGCGTTACAGACGATGATGTTACCAGAATTATTGACAGCATGGGAAGACCGGAAGATTTTGACGATGAAGAGAATAATGTAAAAGCTCAATTAAGCGGCGAACAAACTAAAAGTAATGCTTCATCATCTCAACAAAAATCTTCTGCAACAAATACTGATGAACCTCGTCGTTTTTATCGCGATGAAAATCATAAAGTATTAGGAGGTGTGTGTAGTGGTATTGCAAATTATTTTTCAATCGATCCGGTAATTGTACGTGTTGTATTTTTAATAACAACATTTGGTGCAGGCTTTGGTTTCTTGGCATACATCATTTTATGGGTAGCTGCGCCAAGCAGTGCATCAAAAGTAATTGGATCGCAACGCAAACGTTTATTTCGTGATGCAGAAGACAAAATTCTTGCAGGTGTTTGTAGTGGTTTAGCACAATACTTTAATATTAGTGTGTGGATACCAAGATTATTATTTTTAATTCCGTTCATCTCATTTGTATTTCGTTCTTCACATTGGGGATGGTGGGGCTTTCCGCACTTCTTAAGTTTATCATTCAGTCCGGGAGCACTTTTCATCTATATCATTTTCTGGTTAGTTATTCCCGAAGCAAAAAGCACTGCCGATAAATTAGAAATGAAAGGCGAAAAAGTTGATTTGAATAATATTAAGAATACTATTCAAAGTGATATGGAAGGATTTAAAGAACGTGCCGAAAAATTTGGGACAGAAGTAAAAGAAAAAGCTCAGGAATGGGGAAAAGAATTCAGCGAAACAGTTAGCGATAAAAGTAAACAATTCAGTAGTGAAGCAACGTCGGTTGTAAAAACTCATAGCACAGGTTTTGGCGATATCATTGTCTTGATCTTTAAAATATTTGCATATTTTATTTTGGGTGTTGTTTTATTTGCCTTAGTTGTAGCACTATTTTCAATTGGTGTTGTGTTCACCGGCTTATTACCTGCCAAAGAATATGTGATCACCAACGGTTGGCAAAACTTATTTGCATGGGGCACATTAATATTATTTGTGTGGGTACCGGTATTAGGCATTGTAACATTTATTATTCGCCGCATTGCAAAAATGAAAGGTAACAGTGGTTTAATTCGCAGCTCATTTATATCATTGTGGGTATTAGGATTGATTTGTTTTATTGGATTGATCTTATCGCTGAGAAATGATTTTCGTTACAGCAATCATGTTATTGAACAAACAGTTTCAATTGCCAATCCTAAAGTTGACAAACTTGAAATAACAGTTCCTTCTTCAAAATATTATTCGTACAGAAGATGGTTTAAAATGGAACCATTTGCAAGATTTGATGAAGACACTGTTTATGTTCAGAATGTGAGAGTGAGAATTGTAAAATCATCGACAGATAGTTTTCAGGTAGTGATGGTAAAATTAGCAAATGGAAAAAGCAAAAATCAGGCAGATCAAATTGCATCGAACATCAATTATCAAATCAATCAAAAAGATAGTTTATTGATGTTAGACAAAGGAATTGCATTAACTGAAAATGAAAAATTCCGCAATCAGGAAGTTATTTTAACCATTGCAGTACCTGTTGGCAAAAGAATTAAAGTGAATGAAAATATTGGATGGGGCAATCATAGTCATATCAATATTATGTGGGATGATGAAGACATGGGCTGGAATTTTTATGATGACCAGCAGGAAGAAAGATGGAGAAACAATGTTGAATATATTCAAACTGCTAAAGGATTAGAGAGAGTAGATAAACAAAATGATGATGAAGATAATAACTCAAACAATTCTATCGAAGATTTCAAAAAAAGTAAAGATCAAATATTACGTGAGAAAGAACAAAAGCTGAGAGAGTTAAAAGAAATTGATAAACAATTACAAACTCCGCAAGACAGTTCTAAATACCATTATCAACCTGATGCTCCTAAAAAGAGTGAGATAAAAAAAGTTGCACAATCTGATAACACAAAATTTAGAAATCCTGATTCTCCATTTCGTACAAAAGATCTATTAATGTTGAAATTCTTTATATAAACTCGGTTGAAGTTGGGAGTAAAAGTGCCGGTATTGGTCTCAGTAACGGCACTTCCCTTTTTAAAAATTAAAGCTTATGAAACCTAATAATAAAATGTTGATTGCGTGTTCAATCATTATTACTTTTCTTTTCTCATCTTGTTTTCGTGATAATACCAATATTTCAATTCATGATGAAAGAAATTCTTATCAGTTCTATGCATCATACAACAAAAGCAAAACAGAAAATGTGCTGCATTATTTGAATGAAAATTTAAATAATGACAATGGATATTTTTCTGATCTAAATTATATTGATGTAACAACAACTTTGCATGATGATACTAAGTTGTATATCAAAGCAACACCGGGAAGAATTAAAATAAAATTGGATAAAAGAGAAAACACAGAAGCTTCGTATAAAAGAGTGAAACATATTTGCAATGAATTGAAAGATGTTCTAAAATAAAATTTCTTCTATGAGATTCAATCATCATTCTAAAAAAATATTTTTATTATTTATACCCCTGTTTTTTATTGTGATAGTAAATGCACAAGAAAAAAAAGTGGCAATCACTTCGCAAAGTTTGTATGATGAGATTGCGCAAATGGACAGTACCATTTTTGCAGCTTACAACACACAAAATATAGGAGCTTTCAAAAAATTATTTACAGATGATCTCGAATGGTTTCAAGACAATGATGGTTTAATATCTTATAAAAAAGTATTTGAAAATTTTGAAAGCATGTTTAATAGAGAAAATAAATTAAAAAGAGAATTAGTAAAGGGAAGTCTGGAAGTTCATCCCATAAAAAATTATGGTGCCATCGAAATTGGAACACATCAATTCAAACATTTTGAAAATGGAAAAGAAGAAGTGTGCACTTTTAAATTTATGATGATCTGGCAAAAGAAAGATGGCGTTTGGAAAATTTCAAGAGTAATCAGTTACGATCATTAATATTTTTTCTTTGTTGCAAACGTTGGTTTTGGTAAATAAGCAGTAAGTGTAACAACTTGCTGCTTTTATTTTTTCAGCCATTATGTAATGCTTATTTTTGCGCCACTTAAACAAACATCGAAAATGAAAAATACAGCATTTACAGAAAAACATATTGCATTAGGCGCAAAGATGGCAGAGTTTGCAGGTTATAATATGCCCATAAGCTACAGCGGCATCAATGACGAACATGCAACCGTTAGAAATAATGCAGGCATTTTTGATGTTAGTCATATGGGTGAATTTATATTGAAAGGAGAAAATGCATTGGATCTTATTCAACGAGTTACCAGCAATGATGCTTCTAAATTAACTGCCGGTAAAGCGCAGTATAGTTGTTTACCAAATAATGATGGCGGAATCGTTGATGATCTGTTAGTGTATTGCGTTGAAGAAAATAAAGTTTATATGTTGGTTGTTAATGCAAGTAATATTGAAAAAGATTGGAACTGGATATCGACATTCAATTCTAAAAATGTAGAGATGCACAACATCAGCGATAAAACTTGTTTACTTGCCATACAAGGACCAAATGCTACAAAGATTTTGCAACCATTAACCGACATAGATATTTTAAACATGAAATATTACACTTTTGCTAAAGGAAAATTTGCAGGAGTTGATAATGTTTTAATAAGTGCAACCGGTTATACCGGAGCAGGTGGTATTGAAATTTATTTTGAAGATAAAAATGGGGATGCCGAAAAAATTTGGAATGCCATTTTTGAAATTGGCGCACCACAAGGATTAAAACCAATTGGTTTGGGTGCAAGAGATACTTTGCGTTTAGAAATGGGTTTCTGTTTATATGGAAATGATATTAACGATACCACATCTCCATTAGAAGCCGGCTTAGGTTGGATAACTAAATTCACAAAAGATTTTACCTCGAAGAATATTTTTGAAAAACAAAAAGCCGAAGGTGTAAAAAGAAAATTGGTTGGATTTGAAATGATAGATCGCGGTATTCCACGTCATGATTATTTAATTAAAGATGCTGCAGGAAATTTAATAGGAAAAGTTACCAGCGGTACACAAGCACCATCGCTGAACAAAGCTGTGGGATTAGGTTACGTGGCAACAGAACATGCAAGTTTAGATAATGAAATATTTATTGAGATACGCAATAGCTTGGTAAAAGCTAAGGTTGTAAAATTTCCTTTCGCTTAATGAAAAATAAATTTTTAGTTTTTCTTTCTTTTAGTTTTTTAATTGTTTCTTGTCACAGGAAATCTATTCCATCTGGTGAAGGGAAATTGGTTACCGAAACAGGTTATGCATCTTTTTATGCAGATAAGTTTGATGGAAGATCAACTTCGAATGGAGAAATATTTCGTCAGAATAAATTTACAGCTGCACATAAAAAAATTGCTTTCAACACGAATGTAAAAGTTACAAATCTGACGAATAACAAATCGGTTGTTGTTAAAATAAATGATCGCGGTCCTTTTGTTCGTGGAAGAATTATTGATCTCAGCAAAGCCGCTGCCAAACAAATTGATATGATTGGTGCAGGTGTTGCAAAAGTAAAAATTCAATACAGGAAGAAATAGTTTAAGAAGTTTAAAAGGTTTAAGAGGTCTAAAGTTGGCGAATAGAATTTCAGAACGTACAAGTGTGCGACGCAACAAAAGCCAAATAGAATTGTTGCTGCTAAGTACAAAAATTATTTCAGTAAATTTTCGATAGCAGTATGCACGCTCTGAAAATCAAATACAGTAAGGTTTTGCTGCATCATGGCATTTATTTTATCGTTGCATAAATTACCAATGCTTCCTTCGTGTGTATGGTTCACTTCAGTTGAGTAAGTAAATTTACTGGCTTCAATATCAAGTCCAATTTTTTTATACGCATCTCTGAAAGGCACGCCCTGCAACACCAGTTTATTTACTTCTTCCACGCTGAAAATGTATTTATATTTTTCGTCGGCAACAATATTTTCTTTGATAGAAATATTGCTGAGCATCAATGCAGCCATCTGCAAACAATCTTTCAAGGTTTGAAATGCAGGAAATAAATGTTCTTTCAATAATTGAAGATCGCGATGATAACCACTTGGCAAATTTGTTGTCATCATGGTTATTTCATTCGGTAATGCTTTTATGCTATTGCATTTTGAACGAATCAGTTCGAACACATCAGGATTTTTTTTGTGTGGCATGATGCTGCTTCCTGTTGTAAGTTCGGTTGGAAAAGAAACAAAATCAAAATTTTGATTTAAGTACAAACACATGTCCATACTTAATCTTGACAAAGTATCGGCAACATTTGCCAATGCTTGTGCAGTTATTCTTTCGGCTTTACCTCTGCCCATCTGTGCATACACAACATTATAATTTAGATCGGCAAAACCTAATAATTGTGTCGTTAATGTTCTATTGATAGGGAACGAAGAACCGTATCCGGCGGCACTTCCAAGCGGATTTTTATTTACAACTTTATAGGCAGATTGTAAAGTAATAACATCGTCAACCAAACTTTCGGAATACGCACCAAACCATAAACCGAATGATGATGGCATTGCAATTTGCAAATGCGTATAGCCCGGCAATAAATGATCTTTATGTTTTTCGCTTTGCTGAATAAGTAATTGAAAGAATGGTTGAATTTCGTTTACCAATTCCTCTAACTCATTTCTTAAAAATAATTTCACATCAACTAAAACCTGATCGTTGCGACTTCTTGCAGAGTGAATCTTTTTACCTATATCTCCAAGTTTCTCAGTCAATAAAAATTCAACTTGCGAATGAACATCCTCCACGTTATTTTGAATGCTAAATGTTGAATTTTGAATGCTGGCGTAAATATTTTTTAATTCTTTTACTAGTAGTTTTGATTCTTTATCTGTCAACAATCCAATGGTAGCAATCATTTTGGCGTGTGCAATATTTCCTATCACATCAAATGGTGCTAATAATAAATCAAACTCACGGTCGTTACCAACAGTAAAATTTTCTACTGCTTTGTTTACGTCAATATCTTTTTGCCAGAGTTTCATGGTTTAATTTTTATGCATCTTCTTTTTTAAAAAGATTAAATAGATCGTTCGTAATTATTATTTTCTCGCCTGATTGTAATTTTATTTTTTTTGTTCGAGGTGCAATGAACATTGTAATGCCAGCGGTTATTGCGCCCATTATACCTGCTGCAAAACGTTTTGGTTCTATTTTAGAAAAAATAAAAATTGAAAACACAATTAAATAAATTGATACAAAAAATATAAACCAAATGACTTTTACTTTTGTTTCAGGTTTCATACATTCTATTTAATGAACAACATTATCCAGTAACTGAATATACAAATCAATTCCGTTCTTTATTTCATCAAGATAAATAAATTCATCTGCGGTATGACTTCTTGCGCTATCGCCTGGTCCCATTTTTAATGTTGGAAAATTCATCAATGCTTTATCACTTGTTGTTGGTGAACCGTAATAAGTTCTTCCGAATTTAATTCCTGATTGAATGATTGGATGTTCAACAGGAATAGAAGTAGAGCGTAAACGGCAACTTCTAGGAATAACATCACTCACCACATTTGCTTTAATGATCTCTAATACTTCTTCAAAACTGTAAAGTTCATTAACGCGAACATCCACCGTAAATTTACATTCGCTTGGCACCACATTATGTTGCGATCCTGCATTGATAATGGTAACGCTCATCTTCATTGGTCCTAACAGATCACTCACTTTATCAAACTTATAATTCATGAACCATTCAATATCTTTTACTGCTTTGTATAAAGCATTATCACCTTCTTCTCTTGCAGCATGGCCTGGTATGCCGTGTGCGATACAATCCAATACCAGCAAGCCTTTTTCAGCAAGTGCCATATTCATCAGTGTTGGTTCGCCTACAATTCCAAAATCGATTTTCGGTAATCGGTTCAATAAAATTTCAACTCCATTGTTGCCACTTATTTCTTCTTCGGCAGTAGCTGCAATGATGATATTATATTTTAAATTTTCTTGTTTATGATAATGTAAAAAGGTTGCTATGAGTGAAACCAAACAACCGCCTGCATCATTACTACCCAATCCAAATAATTTCCCATCTTTCTCAATTGGCTCAAATGGATTTAATGTGTATGCTTTATTTGGTTTAACGGTATCGTGATGAGAATTTAAAACAATGGTTGGTTTGCTTGCATCAAAATATTTGTTTTTTGCCCAAATATTATTCAAGTATTGATGCGTAACAACAGCACGAGATTCTAAAAACATTTGAATGATATCAGCGGTCTCTTCTTCTTCTTTGCTTAAAGATGGTGTTGCAATTAACTTTTTTAATAAGCCAACCGCATCAGTAAATAAAATATTTAATTCTTGTTCATTCATTGAACGATGCTTGTGCCGGAACTACCGGAAATTAATTGATTCAATTCCTCCGCCTTACCAATGATCACTTTTGTAACACCACTTTGCAATGCCGCAAAAGCATTGTCCAGCTTGGGTATCATGCCTTCGAATATTTTTTTTCCCTCTTTCAATGTTTGATAGGATAAAGGATTTATTGTTGCGATGACAGTTGTTTCATCATGCACATCTAACAATACGCCACTTTTTTCGAATGAATAAATTAATTCAACATCATACAAAATACTTAATGCTTTTGCAGTTTCCTGTGCAATAGTATCAGCATTTGTATTTAATAGCTGACCGTTGGTATCAACAGTTATCGGTGCCAAGACAACAGCTATATTTTGCTCTAATAAAGTTTTTAATAAAATGGAGTTAACTGCATCCACATCACCCACAAAACCATAATCAATACCCCCAGAGTTAGAACCTCTTTTATGAGAAACAATACAATTACCATCAGCACCACTTAATCCAATAGCATTGCAATGCTGTGATTGTAATTTTGCAACAATATTTTTATTGATAAAACCTGCATACACCATTGTAACTATCTTCAAAGTTTCTGCATCTGTAATTCTTCTTCCATCAATCATCTGTTGTTCAACACCTAATTGTTTTGCTAATTTGGTTGCTAATTTTCCACCACCATGAACTAATATTTTTTTTCCTTCGATTTTGGCAAATGATTGTAAGAATGAAGAAAGTTTTATTTCATCATCAATGATATTTCCACCAATTTTTATAACGAAAAGCTTCTCCATTTAACACTTATCATTTAGCATTCAAAATTTCCGAAAGCACTGCTTGTGCCGCCCACACTCGATTTCCGGCCTGCTGCGTAACAATACTATTTTTACTATCTAATATTTCATCACTTAATTCTACATTTCTTCTAACCGGTAAACAATGCATCACTTTTGCCCCGCCATTGGCTGGGTTGGTTAATTTTAATTTCTCGTTCGTTAACATCCATGAAGGATCGTTCTCATAAATTTTTCCGTAATCAGTATAAGTACTCCAGTTTTTTACATACACATAATCTGCATCTTTCAATGCTTCATCCTGATTCTTAGTTATAGTTGCACCTTTTGTAAACTGTTCAGCTAATTCATAATCTTCCGGATGAGTAATTACAAAATCAGCTTCGCCCCAAGCATTTATCCATTGGGCAAAACTATTTGCAACGCACTGTGGTAAAGGTTTTATATGCGGAGCCCAGGTTAGTACAATTTTTAGTCGTGAGTTGCGAGTCGTGAGTCGTGAGTCTTCCTGAATTGTTATAATATCGGTTAACGATTGTAATGGATGCAATGTTGCACTTTCTAAACTCACCACAGGAACGCCAGCATATTTTATAAATTGATTGATGAACATTTCGCTGTAATCATCATCTCTGTTATTTAAAGATGGAAATGTTCTTATTGCCAACACATCAAAATAATTTCCGAGAATTGGTGCAGCATCTTTTACATGTTCAACAGTATTGCCACTCATGATGGCACCTTCTTCAAATTCTAAAGTCCAACCTTCTTTGTCAACATTAAAAACAATGGCTTCCATTCCCAAATTACTTGCTGCAACCTGAGTGCTTAAACGTGTACGTAAACTTGGATTTAAAAATAATAATCCAATACGTTTGCCTGCTCCCAAAGCCTTATCGGCAAAGGGATTTGCCTTATACGCCAATGCTTTTTTTACCAAAGCATTGATGTCGGGCACATCGTTTACTGAAATAAATTGTTTCACTGTTTTTTATATTTATGTACTTAGCTATAGAATAAATATTTAGCTTCTGTTGCGTCGCACACTTGTACTGTAACAAATACTTCAACTTTTTTACCACAAAGTTCAGAACGTTGAAGTGTGCGACGCAATAGTCGATGCCATGAAAAATAAAAGCCCGTCAACAAAAAAATTACGCTTCTACTTTTTGTTCTTCTTTTATTGCAGCGATCGTATCATTCAACGCATCTAAAAATTCGTCCACTTGTTTTCTAGTAACTGCCAATGAAGGTAACAAACGAATTACGTTTGGTTTTGCTTCGCCGGTAAAAATAAAATGATCGAACAATAATTTTTTCTTCAGGTCTTTTAATTCTTCGGGAACATCAAAGCCAATCATCAAACCTTTGCCGCGAACATTTTTTATTGCATCAATTGATTTTAATTTATTGATGAGATACATGCCGCGTTGTTTTGCCATACTAATTAAATTCTCATCTTCTATTACTTCCAGCACAGCCAATGCAGCAGCACATGCCAAATGATTTCCGCCAAATGTTGTTCCCAACATTCCATGCTTTGGTTTAATGTGTGGCGCAATTAAAATGCCACCAATCGGAAATCCATTTCCCATTCCTTTTGCCATGGTATAAACATCAGCATTCACTCCTGCATAATCATGAGAAAAAAATTGTCCGCTTCTTCCGTAACCGCATTGAACACTATCGGCAATATAAACTGCATTGTATTTATCGCACAATGTTCTGATCAATTGTAAGAAAGATTCATTTGCAATATTTATTCCGCCAACACCTTGAATCCCTTCAACAATAACTGAAGAAATTTGTTTGTGATGTTTTTCAAAACATTCCTGCAAAGCCGCTTCATCATTGAATGGTAGAAAAATAACATTGTCTGTTTCATTAACCGGAGCAACTATATTTTTATTATCAGTTGCAGCAACTGCCAATGAAGTTCTTCCATGAAAGGATTTAGAAAATGCAATAATTTTTTTCTTGTTGTTATGAAATGATGCAAGCTTCAATGCATTTTCATTTGCTTCAGCACCACTGTTGCAAAGGAATAATTGATAATCTTCTTTGCCGCTTACTTTTCCTAATTTTTCAGCTAATTCCACTTGCAATGGAATATTAATTGAGTTTGAATAGAAAGCAATTTTTTCTAATTGATCTTCAATTCTTTTCACCCAATGCGGATGTGTATGTCCGATGCTAATCACAGCATGACCGCCATACATATCTAGATATTGCACACCATTTTCATCCCAAACATAACTGCCTTGTGCTTTAGTAATGGTGATGTTGTTAAGCGGATAAACGTCGAATAGAGTCATAAGTTTTAAGTGATAAGTTTTACGTAGTTGGCGATTTTCTTACTTTATTGATTAAAGCAATCAACATGCCTTTTACTTCATTAATAATATTATATAGTGTATGAAATTTTTCTTCCGTTAAATAATTTAAGTCTTTACTAAGTATCAAAAAGTATTCAGCTTCATTAGCAGAACCCAAAGCAATATTTAAGAAATGAGCAAACTCAGCATTTGTGTTTTTACCGCATCCTTCCGCAATATTTGCAGGCACTGATGAGGCAGCTCGTCGTAACTGATTAGTTAAACTATACATTTCTTCTTTAGGAAAAGACTTTGTCTCCTCATATACATTCAATGTAAAGAGTTGAGCTTTTTCCCAAACTTTTAAATCTTTATAGTTCTGCATACTTATAACTTAATACTTACAACTTAAAACCCTGTCGCTTTAAGTTTTAAACCCATTGTTTCTTCCAATCCAAAAATTAAATTCATATTCTGCAAAGCCTGTCCTGATGCGCCTTTCAGCAGATTGTCAATTGCCGAATGAATTGCAATTTTATTTCCTTGCTTTTCAATATGAATTAAACATTTATTAGTGTTCACTACTTGTTTCAGATCGATCATTGTATCACTAACAAAAGTAAATGCTGCATCTTTATAATACTCTTTGAAAATTTGTTTCACTTCTTCCAATGGTAATGAAGTATCAACAACCGAAGTAACATAAATACCTCTTGTAAAATCGCCGCGCCAAGGAACAAAATGAACATGCACACCATCATTGTCCTGCAACTGAATTAAGCTTTGATGTATTTCATGAATATGCTGATGTTGTAAAGTTTTATAAGCTGAAATATTATTTGCTCTCCAGCTAAAATGTGATGTATTACTTAAACTTTGTCCGGCACCGGTGCTTCCTGTAATGCCCGTGGTATATACATCTCCGAGCACACCGGCATTTGCCAATGGCAATAATCCTAATTGAATTGCTGTTGCAAAACAACCGGGATTGGCAATATTTTTTGCTGATTGAATTGCTGTTTTATTCAACTCCGGTATTCCATATACAAACTTGCGATTACCGATTATTGAATTATCATTTAACCTGAAATCTTGTGAGAGATCAATGATTTTTATTTTCTCGTTGATTGTATTTGCATCTAAAAATTTCTTTGCATCACCATGTCCAACACATAAAAACAAAACATCAATATCATCACTTAATTCGCTCGAAAATTTTAATTCAGTTTCACCAATTAAATCGGCATGCACATTACTTACAGGATTTCCGGCATTGCTTAAACTATTAATAAAACTAATTTCTACCTGCGGATGATTGATCAATAAACGAATCAATTCACCACCAGTATAACCTGCGCCACCAATAATTCCTACGTTTATCTTTTTCATTTTATAAATTAATTCTGTCGTTAATTGTTGAAGGTTGAGAACTTAAAATAAATTCCAGATCATCTTTTGTATTATTAATGATTCTATGTTTTGATCCAGCCTTAATATGTAACCCTTCCTGTTCTTTTACTTCAATTGTTTTGTTATCTATTTCAAAAGTTGCAATTCCTTTTAAAATAAAAAAGAATTGTTGCGATTTTTGATGATAATGTAAATCTTCTGAACTGCCCGCCGGCATTCGTTCTTGCTTAATTGATAAACTTTCATCTTCAACCAAATTCCATCCATCACATGCATTGCCCCATTGATAATGTTTCAAAGAATCATATTTCGAAACAACTTTATTCACTCTCTTTTACTTTATGAAATATTGAAACCTGATTGCCAAATATTTTACTAAAGCCTCTAACATCTTCACCGGTAAATCCTGTATGCATTTCTCCATACTTTCCAAATTTTGCACTCATCAGATCATACTTACTTTCTATTCCGATAATTTGAAAATGGTATGGTTGCAACAAAACAAATGTATCACCGGTAACTTGTTCTTGTGTGCTGATAAAAAATGCTTCAATATCTCTCATCACCGGATCTAATATTTGTCCTTCGTGTAACCAGTTGCCATAAAATAATGCTAACTGATCTTTCCAGTTTAATTGCCATTTTGTAAGCACATGTTTTTCCAAAGCATGATGCGCTTTTAATATAACCATTGGAGCAGCTGCTTCAAAACCAACACGACCTTTAATTCCAATAATAGTATCACCCACATGAATATCTCTTCCAATTCCAAAAGGGCCTGCAATTGTTTGTAAATATTGAATGGCTTCAGTTGGATGAGAAAATTGTTTATCATTAATTGCTGTCAACTCACCTTTTACAAAACTTAATTTTACTTCTTCGCTTTCGGTTTTGGTTACTTGCGTGGGCCAGGCTTCTTCGGGTAAAATTCCTTTGCTGTTTAAAGTTTCTTTACCACCAACACTTGTTCCCCATAAACCTTTGTTGATTGAATAAACTGCTTTCGCAAAATTCATATCAACACCTTTACTTTTTAAATAAGTGATTTCTTCTTCGCGACTTAATTTTAAATCACGAATTGGAGTAATTATTTCAACACCCGGAATCATGATGTGAAATATCATATCGAAACGTACCTGATCATTTCCTGCACCGGTACTTCCATGTGCTACTGCATCGGCATTTAATTTTTTTGCATGTTCGGCAATATGCAATGCCTGACTTAATCTTTCAGCACTAACGCTTAACGGATAAGTATTATTCTTCAACACATTTCCGAATATCAAATATTTGATGATGCTGTCGTAATAACCTTTTACAGCATCAACTGTTGTATGCGTTTTTACGCCCAATTTATATGCGTGTGATTCAATCTTTTTTAATTCATCTTCATTGAAACCACCTGTGTTTACAATAATGCTATGCACTTCGTAACCTTTTTCTTCAAAATGTTTTACGCAGAATGTGGTATCTAATCCGCCACTGAATCCTAGAACTACTTTTTTTGCCATGACTAAAAATATTATCTGTTGAAAGAAATTATTTTAAATAGAAAACAGAAAAGCTAAAGCCTATTTTTGATTGGAAGAGTTTCCATTATCTTTTTTTAAAAATGGTTTTAATAATTTCCATTGTTTAAATCGGACTAAACGTTCGAAACCTTTTTTATTTTCTTCGAAAAATTCTTTTGTTTCTTTTGGTTCGTAATGATCTTTGGGATCAAATAACATGGCCGTGCACATGCAATTTTTTCTTTCCTTACTCATCAAAATATCATAGTTCACACAACTCTTACAACCAGCCCAAAATGTTTCATCATCTGTTAATTCCGAATAAGTAACCGGCTCGTAACCCAATTCGCTGTTGATTTTCATCACAGCCAATCCGGTTGTTAAACCAAATATTTTTGAATCGGGATACTTTTCTCGTGATAAATTAAATATTTTTTGTTTTATCTGTTTTGCAACACCGCTCTTTCTAAACTCCGGTGTAACAATCAATCCACTATTCGCAACAAATTTTCCATGACTCCATTCTTCAATATAACAAAAGCCAACCCACTGGCCGGTATGCGTAACAGCAATAACTGCTTTGCCTTCCAGCATTTTTCCTGCAACATATTCAGGAGAGCGTTTTGCGATACCAGTTCCACGAGCCATTGCCGATGATTCCATTTCATCAGTAATACGTTTTGCATAATGCGTATCTAAATGATCTGCTACACGAATAATGATTTGTTGTTGATTCTCCACTTTTTATTGCAACTATTAGGAATGATAAATTTGAGTAAATACACGATGGGCTTTTTAATTAATGGTATGCCCTTTCTTGCCGAAGATTACGGCAATAAATATTAGATACGAGGTCGTCGTAATAAATAAAGAAAGTTAGAATTACATACGCCATTACCAATACCTGTAAATGCAGGATGGTTAGCCGATAATTGAGTATGTGTTGTTATCTTTTTCAATTGATTGTTCAAAATAAAAAGGTGAACAAATTTTATAAGGCTGTAAAAGTATAACAGTTTACAATAAATGGGGATTTTTTTTTCTTAAATTTTATGATTGATCAAATTCTATCATTTGAATTGCTATAAATAAAAAGAGCTGTTTCATATTCGAAACAACTCTTTATAAATTAAAATTTTTTAATTCCCACCTCGGCGTCCGCCGCCACCACCACCACCAAATCCGCCGCCACCATCAAAGTGTCCGCCATCACCACCAAAACCACCCGGTGGTCTCATGCCTCTGAACATACCCGGCATTTTTTGTTGTTGTCCTGCAAAGTTGCGAAGATTATAGGTAAAGGTTAACATGAAATATTGTTTCAACACATTTGTTCTACTATCAACAATTGTGTTTGATGTTACAGATCTCGAAACTGCAACATTTTGATTAAATAAATCAAATACGGTTAAACGCAATTCACCTGCTTTATTTTTTAGAAATTGTTTTGCAATTGAAGGATTAACCAAAGGCACGCTGGCGTTATATCCTGCAGGACGATTACCAATATAAGTATAAGTAATATCCGATGCTAAAATCCAACCACTCTTAGTAAAAAATGTAAAATCTGTTGTTAGCGTATGAACAAAATAATTGGAATTAAGTGTTGGATTTAATGAATTGTTTGCAATAACATAATTGGTACCTGCCGAAAAATTCATATCAAAATTATCTTTCAAATTGGTTGTCCATTTTACTGTTTCTCCCAATGTTGTATTCTTTGTAAAATTATGTTGTGGAGTAAGTAAAGTTGAATCTGTTGATACTAAAGTTTGACTTTGCGTATAACCAATATTGGTTGAAAAACTTAGATTTGATTTTGGTTTCTTTAATGCAAAACCATAATTAAAATATCCATTTACACTATACGTTCCATTTAAATTAGTATAGGTTGTTGTTTTTGTTCCATTGACATGCTGAATGATAGAATTTTGTATATCGTTTGATGTAGCACTTGCATTCAATGTTGCAAACATAATATGCTGCGTAACCGGATCGAAAGAAGTATATAAAATTCTTACCGAATTAATGAATTGGGGTTTAAGATCTGGATTACCCATGGAAGTATCTAATCCGCTAATCGTTTTTAATGGTTGCAAATTTGTAACACTTGGTTGCCCTGTTCTGCCTGAATAAAATATTCTAAAATTCTCTGTCTTTTTAAAATTATAAGTAAAGTTTGCCGTAGGAGTAAGATTAATATAATTATGTGCAACAATAATATTTTTTACTGTATTCTCGCTTTTATAATCTGTGTACTGAACTCCCGTTCCAATATTAAAATTGTATTTCGTTTGCTGCAACCTATAGCTAACTGATAATGTATTAGAACTTGCGTTGTATTTGTAACTGTTGCTGTATAAGCTATCAAACTTATCATAAAGACCTGTTACATTATTAAATTCGTAAGTATTATTTACAGAATGATTGGTGTTAGTATTATAACTATACCTGAATTCTAAGATTTGATTTTTTGCAATTGGTTCGGTATAAGATACAGTTGGTGTAAAACTAAATGAGTGAAAAGAATCAACATAATATTGATTTAATATAGCACTGCTTGGATGTGCACCATAAAAAGAGTTTACAGCATAACTGTATCCATCACCATCATTTGCACTATTTGAAAAATTAAGATCTAAAGAAATCGTTCTAAATTTTTTCTTGAATTTATGTCTTAGTTGAATATTTGATCCGTTTATATTATATCCACTATTATAACTACTTGAAGTATTTACAGAATTATTAATTTTCGATCCTGTTGTGCCTGCTGTAGAAGTTGATGAAGATGAATTAGGCGTTGATGTTTGAAATGCAATATTTGGTCGTGCAACTAAAGAATTTGATGAATCGAAATTTTCTTCCAAATTGAAATTAACACGATGATTTGCTGTGTTAGAATTAGATGATGAAACACTGTTTTTAAATGTTGATGAATCTGTTGAAACTAAAGTTTGTGTTTGACTTTGTTGTTCTACATCACCTTTTAAATCATTGTAAAAATAACTGCCATATGCACTGCTATTCATTTTTCCCCAAGAAGTTTTCATATTCAACCCTGCCCCTAAAGTTGTAGTAATACCCGATCCGGTTGAACCACCACCACCTCCGCCGCCACGACCACCACCACCACCCGACATATCTTGTGGTGTGAAATTTTGTTTATTGATATTATTAGCTTGTCCGAGAGCAGATATTTGTGTGTTGCCATCAAACCTATGCAGATTAAAGCTTTCATCATAATTGCCATCAGTTCCCGCCGCGGCAACAGCTTTACCAAAATATCCTTTGCTTGTATTTTTCTTTGTGGTGATATTAATTGTTTTAACGCGATTACCATCATCGAATCCCGTGAACTTACTTTGATCGCTTAGATCATCAAACACTTGAATCTTATCAATTACATCAGGAGGTAAATTCTTTGTTGCCATTTTAGGATCATCACCAAAGAATCTTTTTCCATTTACTAAAACTCTTTGAACCGTTTCGCCTTGCGATTTAATTGCTCCGCTTTTATCTACATCCATACCCGGTATCTTTTTCAAAAGATCTTCTGCAACAGCATTTGGTTTTACTGTAAAATTTGAAGCACTGAATTCAACTGTATCTTTTTTAATTTGAACTGATGATTGTGTAACAACAACATCAGGTAATCTATCGGAAGTATAAGACAAATAAATATTACCCAAATTAATTTCCTGATTTGCTTTTACAATTTTTATGTTTCTAAATTGATTTGAATAACTCTGAAAAGAAATGCGAACAATATAATTTCCTAAAGGAATATTTCTAACGTCAAAAGTTCCGTCTGCTTTTGCTAAACCAATCACAGATTTGGAAGAATCTTTTGCTTTTAAAATTTCAACAGATGCATCTTTAAGCGATTGCTTGCCGATACTATCAATTAATTTTCCTTTAAGTGTTCCAACAGCTTGAGCAGATAATAGTCCGCATAACAAACTTAAAACTATAGTAAGAATATTTTTTTTCATGATTTCGGTAGAATTATAATATCATCGGACTGCAAACTACACTAGTAATTAAAATATAATTTTAAAAAATCGGTGGGCGGTTTAGATGAATAGGCATTAGGTCTTGTAATCGGTGTAAGTGAAAATTATTAGGGGGAATAACGATATAAAAAGGACAATTATTTTAAAAAGATGAATAAAGAACCTAGCGTACAATTGTTCGATTCTTTCCGTGAAAGAATCGAAGGCAACTACAGTTCAATTTGTATTCTCAAGTTTGGTTCAATAGTTTTATTTTTACCGCCCTACAAAAGAAACTGAATTGGCAGACATTATTCAATTATTACCTGATAACATTGCAAACCAGATTGCAGCCGGTGAAGTAATTCAGCGTCCGGCAAGTGCTGTAAAAGAGTTATTGGAGAATGCGATTGATGCTGATGCCACAGAAATAAAATTAATTGTTACTGAAGCTGGAAAGAATTTAATTCAGGTGATTGATAACGGCAAAGGAATGAGCGAAACCGATGCCAGGATGGCGTTTGAGCGACATGCCACCAGCAAGATAAAAGTAATTGAAGATTTATTTAAGATAAAAACAATGGGCTTTCGCGGTGAAGCATTGGCAAGCATTGCAGCCGTTGCACAGGTAGAATTAAAAACGCGCAAAGCCGAAGATGAATTAGGAACTTTTATTGAAATCGAAAACAGCGAAGTATTAAATCAGGAAGCTTGTGCATCGCCGCTGGGCAGCAGCATCAGCATGAAAAATTTATTTTTCAATGTTCCTGCACGAAGAAATTTTTTAAAAAGTAATGCTGCAGAAATGCGCCACATCATCGATGAATTTATTCGTGTGGCGATGGCATTTCCACAAGTATTTTTTTCTTTGACAAATAACGGACAAGAAGTTTTTCATTTAGAAGCGGGTAATTTAAAACAACGCATCCTTCAAATTTTAGGCAATAATTATAATGCCAAGATGGTGAGCGTAAATGAAGAAACCGATTACATGAATATTTATGGTTTTGTTGGGAAACCTGAAACAGCAAAGAAGACAAGAGGCGATCAATATTTTTTTGTGAACAGCAGGTTTATTAAAAGTGCTTACCTCAATCATGCAGTGAACAATGCATTTGACAGCATGATCGCGAAAGATAGTTTCCCGAGTTATGTTTTGTTTATTGATCTGGATCCATCGCAATTAGATATAAATGTTCATCCAACCAAACAGGAAATAAAATTTGAAGATGAAAAGATCGTGTATGCTTTTGTGCAAGCCGCGGTAAAACATGCGTTGGCACAGTTCAGCATTGCACCATCATTGGATTTTACTTTGAATGCCGAGATACAAAGTTTAGATGCGGTAAGCAAACCATTCACTTCAGAAAATAAAGATGCAGCTTCATCTTCTAACTTATTTAAAACGTTCACGCAAAAAAATCAAGCGCATAAAATTGATGCGAATGAAAGAAGTGAATTAAGGCATTGGAAAAGTTTTTTTGAAAAGTCGGAAAGTCCGTTGTCCGAAAGTCCGAATGAAAGCAATTCATTTTCATCAAGATTAGAATTTGAAAAGCAAAATGTCAATACAACATTCAACATTCAGCATTCACAATGCATTCAACTGCACAACACTTACATTATTGCTTCAACCAACAATGGATTTATTTTAGTGCATCAGCAATTAGCGCATGAAAGAATTTTATACGAACGTTATAGTGTTGCATCGCATGGTAAACAGATGGCAACACAAAAAAATTTATTCCCTGTTACATTAGAATTAGCAACAGCCGATGCGGTTTTGTTACAAGATATTTTGCCCGATCTTTTTGCAATCGGTTATCAGATAGAACCCTTTGGCAACAACACTTTCGTGATACAAGGCACACCGGCCGATGTGTTGCAGGGAAATGAAAAACATTCGATAGAATTATTGATAGAACAGTTTAAACATTTCAGCAGTGATATTAAATTTTCAAAAAGAGAAAAATTAATTCGTTGCATGAGCCGACAACAAGCCATCAAAGCCGGACAAACATTAACACAAAAAGAAATGCAGAATTTGGTGGAAGAATTATTTCTATGCGACACGCCAAATATTACCGTAACAGGTTCTCCAACTTATTTAGAATTTAAAGAAGATTATTTAGATAAAATGTTTGGACGATGATCCGCATTAATACTTCTCAATTATTTCTGTTAAAAATTTCTCAAACGATCTTCTTATTGCTGATGCTGATGCCTGATGATTATTAACCATTACCGAAAAAATAAATGTTTTGTTTTTATTGGTGATGATGTAGCCGCTCAACGCAAGGTTATTACTTACTGTTCCTGTTTTTGCATAAATTTTTCCGACATAATTTTTATACAAACCTTTCAATGTTCCTTCATCGCCTGTTGGAAGTATGGTGGTTATTCTATTCCATGCAAATTCGTTTTTCATTTTCTCTAATAAGAAAACAAAATCTTGCGGAGAAATTAAATTGTAACGGCTTAATCCGCTGCCATCCACCCATTTGGGTTTTTGAGGAAACTCTTTATAATCAGTTTTTAAAAGTGTATCAATAATTTTTGCATCGCTCATTAATCCTAATCTTTCATTGCTTACCATTAATAAAGTTTGTTCTGCAAAAAAATTATCGCTGCGATGCATGGTTATTTTTAAAAGAGAATCGGTTGGTTGAGAGTGAATGATTTTGGGAAGTTTATCGAATGTATGCAATGCAACACCAATATTTATTCCTTTAATTGTATCCTTTAAAAATGAAATCATTAGCTTATTAGAAGTAATGAACGGAATTTCTTGAGATTTAAATTTTGTTTGTGATAATATTAAATTTAAAATATTATCATTTAGTGCTCTTTTGTATGAATATTTACCATCTCCATCACTTCCATCTAAATATTCTTTTGCAGCAAATTCAGTAGTTCTTATAGATGGAATTACTTCATCAGAATTCTTTGCTGCTTTTATTCTTATAACATTACCATAAATAGGGAATTCACTTCTCTCTGCCATATAATCACTGTTATAGTCATCCCATGCCCATCCAAAACCTAACCCTTTTTCCAAAAATTTAGAAGGAAACAAAGCAAATCCATTTTTTGAATTTTGTAAAAAATCATAAACGGGTTGATATTTAAAATCAGGATGCAGAAATGTTGGATCAGCATTTCCTTGAATTGCAATACTGCCAGTATTATTATCAACATCATATCTCATTCCCACCAAACTATCTCCTAAATATTTCATAGCTGCATAACACATCAGCAGTTTAGTATTGCTTGCAGGAATAAAATATTTATCGCCTTGATAATTGTATAAATATTTTTTTTCAGCAGGATCATAAACACTGATGCCAACATGTGCAGATAAAAGATTGCTGTCCTTCAAAAGATATGTTGAAGCAAATTGTTCAATATCATTCACAACATTATTCGAAACAACAACAGGTTTTTCTTTTTCAGTCGTTACCACATTTACAACTGGTTGTGCTGTTTTAATTAATTTTTTGTGTGCGGTACAAGCTGTAAATCCTAACAACAAAAAACAAATGGCAATATTGATTCTCATAATTGATTGTTTATCCGTTCATCAAAGAAACTGATGTTGATTTTTAAATTTCTTACTTTTATTCATTAACACCAAAACACGAAATATGAAAATACAACTTTCAAAACTATTGCTGGTCGTTGCATTATTTTTTGCAACAACAGCTTCAGCTCAAACAACTAAATACATCGATAAAGCCAACATGGATCTATCTGTAAAACCGGGCGATAATTTTTATCAATATGCCAACGGTGCTTGGATAAAAAACAATCCTGTACCCGCTTCCAGAACACGTTGGGGAAGTTTTGATGAACTGCGTCAGGAAAGTTCCAAGCGTTTGCAAACATTATTAGATGATGCCACCAAAGCAACCAATCCCGATCGTAAAACAAAGATCATCGGCGACTTTTATAAAAGCGGAATGGATAGTTTAGCTATTGAAGCAAAAGGTTTTCAACCCATCAAAACCGATCTTGAAAAAATAAATAATATTTCAAGTGTTGCAGACATTATTCACGAAATAGTTTACATGCGTGTAAATGGTTTGGGCAGCCCATTGTTTGGAATGAATGTTAGCCCTGATAGAAAAAATGTGATGGTTTATATTCCTTCCATTGGTCAGGGCGGAACAAGTTTACCCGACAGAGATTATTATTTAAAAGATGATAACCGCAGCAAAAAAATTCGTGATGCATATAAATTGCATCTGCAAAAAATGTTTTCATTAGTTGGTCAAGATGCAACTACTGCTATTGCCAGTGCTGCATCGGTTTTAAAAATTGAAACTACTTTGGCTAATGCACAAATGAGTCGCATTGAAATGCGTGACCCAAATAAAACCTATCACAAATTTGCTGTGAACGATTTAAGTGCAACTACTTCAAACCTAAACTGGTCCTCGATTCTAAGCGAAGCAAAAATTAATGGTGCCGATAGTGTGTTGGCAGGTAATCCTGAATTTTTGAAGAAAGTAAATGCCATGTTGAATGAAGTTCCATTGAATGATTGGAAAAATTATTTATGCTGGAATTTAATTAGAAGTGCTGCTCCTTATTTAAGTCATGATTTTGTTGATGCCGATTTTGAATTTAATAAAGTACAAACTGGACAAAAAGTTCCTACACCACGTTGGGAAAGAATGAGCAGTTTAATTGACAGAATGTTGGGTGATCTGATCGGACAGATCTATGTAGAAAAATATTTCAAGCCCGAAGCAAAAGTATACATGGTTAATTTGGTGAATAACATGCAATCAACTTTTGCAGATCGTATCAAACGATTGGATTGGATGAGTGAAGCAACAAAACAAAAAGCAATAGAAAAATTAAATGCCATCGTTAAAAAAATTGCCTATCCCGATAAATGGAGAACCTATGATGGTATAGAAATAAACGCAACTGATTTTTATAAAAACATACTCAGTTGCAGTGTTTGGTTTTATAATTTTAATGTAAATAAAATGGGCAAACCTGTTGACAGAACTGAAATGGGAATGACACCACCAACCATCAATGCTTCTTATAATCCATCAAGCAACGATATAACTTTTCCTGCTGGAATTTTACAATTTCCTTTCTTCGATTTTGGTGCTGATGATGCCGTAAATTATGGTGGCATCGCTGCAGTTATTGGTCATGAAATGACGCATGGTTTTGATGATCAAGGTCGTCAATTTGATGCGGTTGGAAATTTAAAAGATTGGTGGACAAAAGAAGATGCCGATAAATTTGTTGCAAAAGCAGATGAAGTTGCAAAACAATATGATGCTTTAACTGTACAAGATTCTATTCATGTAAAAGGTAAATTAACTTTAGGCGAAAACCTTGCAGACTTAGGCGGGCTAAGCATTGCATTCGAAGCATTTTCTAAAACCGAACAATTTAAAAAAGGAAAAAAGATCGATGGCTTCACACCTCAACAACGTTTCTTTTTAAGTTGGGCACAGGTTTGGAGAAACAATGTTTTACCCGATGCTGAAGCACAATTAATTTTAACCGATCCGCATTCACCCGGCATTCATCGTGGCAATGCACCACTTACAAATATAGATGCATGGTATAGTGCATTTAAAATTAAACCAACCGATAAAATGTATAAATCACCGGAAACAAGAACACATATCTGGTAAGCGAAAATTATTTTTCTATAAAAAAGTTCATACAAATCGTATGAACTTTTTTTATGTAGCAAACTTTCGAAACAATATTCAACTTCGGTTGCGTCGCATACTTGTACAAGTTGTTCTTTGCTCAACAGATTTCAGAACGTTGAAGAGTGCGACGCAACAGGCGATGCCATGAAATGCTTCAGACAGTAATAAAAAAATAAATCAACTTCTTTAAAAAACATTGGCTTATTTAATGTGCATCTTCGTCTTACATTTGCTTCTTTAAAATTTATATTTCAACTTCATTTATACGATATGAACATTTCAAAAAGTGTTGAATTATTTTCGAGAGCACAACAATCTATTCCGGGGGGTGTAAACTCGCCGGTTCGTGCATTTAAAAGTGTTGGCGGAATTCCATTATTTATTACAAAAGCAAAAGGCAGTTATTTATTTGATGCCGATGGAAATAAATACATCGATTTTATTGCATCGTGGGGACCAATGATTCTCGGTCATGCTTATGAACCAATCATAAAAGCAATTCAGGAACAAGTTTTATATTCTACTTCGTATGGTGCACCAACCGAATTGGAAATTAAAATGGCGGAATTAATTAAATCGATGACCTCGAATGTTGATTTGATACGAATGGTAAGCAGCGGCACAGAAGCCTGTATGAGTGCGGTTCGTGTGGCACGCGGTTATACCGGAAAAAATAAAATAATAAAATTCGAAGGTTGTTATCATGGTCATGCCGATTCGTTTTTAGTAAAAGCAGGAAGTGGTTTAGCAACATTAAATATTCAAACGGTGCCAGGTGTTACTGCCGGTGTTGCAAACGATACTTTGACATGTGCATACAATGATTTAGATGCTGTAAAAAAATTAGTAGCTGAAAATAAAAATGAAATTGCTGCAATTATTACCGAACCTGTTGTTGGTAACATGGGTTGTATTTTACCCGAAGCTGGATTTTTAGAAGGACTTAGAAAAATTTGTGATGAAGAAAATATTGTTTTCATTTTTGATGAAGTGATGACGGGTTTTCGTTTGGCAAAAGGCGGTGCACAGGAAAGATTAAAAATTAATGCCGACCTAGTTACTTTCGGAAAAGTAATTGGCGGTGGTTTACCTGTTGGTGCATTTGGTGGTAAAAAACATTTGATGGAATGTGTTTCACCGTTGGGAAATGTTTATCAAGCAGGAACATTAAGTGGTAATCCAGTTGCAATGATTGCCGGTTATACTTTGCTTTCTATTTTAAATGAGCAACCAAATATTTTTAAAGAGCTCGAAGAAAAAACAATTTATTTAAAAGAAGGATTAGAAACAGTTTTAAATATCAGCGGAACACCGTTTGTTATCAATCAGCTGGGAAGTATGATCAGCCTGCATTTCAGCGATCATCCCGTTACTAATTTTGAAACTGCGGCTTCGGCAAATAATGAATTATTTAAAAAATATTTTCATGCGATGTTAAAACGCGGTGTGTATTTGCCGCCATCGGCTTTTGAAAGTTGGTTCTTAAATAATGCACTTACACAAGAAGATCTGGATTATACAATTAATGCAACAGCTGATAGTTTAAAAGAAATTTTATAATTATTTTCTTTTTGCTTTATCCCACAACACCGTTGCTTTTTGTGTAAAGAAATAACGAAACATTCCTGCCAACATACAATAGTTCATGAAGCAGAAATAATAAGGGATGAATAGAATCTTTACTCTTACTTGTCTACGTTCCAATAACCATCCTAGAAATGATAGTAAATAAAAAGCCAACTGCGCCATGCCAATAAAATGATAGAGCATGTTTGCAGTTTGTGTTACGATATATAAGTTGAGAGAAAAAACAAAGATCATTAAGAATGGAGTAATAGTCCAACGCAACACACGATGACTGATATATTGAAAGCCCAACAAAGGCATAAAAAACGGATTGAATAATTTACTTGTTCGAATCGTTGATTGGATACCACCGGCTGCAATGCGAACTTTGCGTTTATATTCTTCCTTTAAATTTTCTGAAGAAGCTTCCACTGCATATGCATCAGGATCGTAAGCAATTTTATATCCTTTCATGGCAATCTTCATCGAGATCATAAAATCATCAAGTAAAGTATCTGTTTCAACCGGTACATATAATTCAGTTCGCACACTAAACAACTCTCCTGCTGCACCTACAACGGAATACAATTCGTAATCCCATTTTTTTAATTTCGATTCATATTTCCAGTAAAAACCTTCGCCTGCAGTTGCATCGGACGACTCTTCAATACTCACACGCTTTTCACCGGAAACCGCTCCCACCTTGGGATTGGCGTAATGACGAGAAAGTTTTAATAATGCCTCTTTATTTAAAAATGTATTGGCATCAGTAAATACAACGATCTCGGAATTTACTTCGCTCATGGCACGATGTACGGCTGCAATCTTACCACTGCGACCATCTTTATGCATCAATTTTATTTGCGGATATCTTGCGATAATATCATCGGTGCCGTCAGTAGAACCATCTGTAATAAAAATGATTTTGAATTTATCTTGCGGATAATGAAGCGATAAAGTGTTTTGAATTTTTTCTTCTATGATTTTTTCTTCATTATAAGCAGCAACAACTAAAGTAAGTGATGGTGTAAAATGCACATCATCAATATTTGAAGTTTTTACAAATAACCTTTTAAGTTTAACCAGAATAAATAAAACAATTCCGTAACCAACATAGGTATAAAAAATAATGAACAAGCTTATCCAGAAAATAATATACATGGTTTTTATTTTAAAGTATAACCCAAATAAGTACTGTTAGTTTTATTAGTGATGTTCCACCAAATTGCTTTCAATAACATGGTAATAAAATTAGTATCGCCGTCTTTAATATAAGCAATGATATTTCTAGGTGCAACGATCAATACAAAATAAAAATAGAAAACCAGCCGTTGAAATAAACTTGCATTGCGGCGAATAAATAAAATTCGGTTGCGGTTCATAAAATATTCTTTCAGTGCACTTTTTTTTCCAACAGAAACAGATTCTTTATGATAAATTAAAGCTTCTGTGTTTATCCAAACTTCGTAACCTGCATGTTTGATATGATCGCACCAATCCATTTCTTCATAATACAAAAAGAAATTCTCTGCCATCATTCCTGCTTTATCAATTGCTTCACGTTTTATCATCATAGCAGCACCATGACCAAATCCTGTTTTGCCAATAATATTATTGTACTGACCATTATCTTTTTCAAATTGGCCCAGTTGTTTATTTCTTGCAGTAAAATAATTCATATCGGTATAACCCACGTACTGCAGCATTTCCGGCTGATCGAAATAACGAATCTTTGGAGAGATCATTCCCGCTTCGTGATGTGCATTTAATGTTGCCACTAATTTATCAACCAATCCTTCAGTAAATTCTGTATCGTTATTTACAAAAAAAAGATAATCGCCTTTTGAAGCTTTGATACCAACATTATTACCACCTGCAAATCCTAGATTTTTTTCACTTCTGATAAAAATAACATGAGGATATTTTTCTTTCCATTCAGGAACAGGATTTATTTTACTGCCATTATCAACAACAATTATTTCAATGGCTGCATATTTATTTTCTTTCGCAATAGAATTCAATAATTCTTCGGTGATATGATTGTGATTGAAGTTGACTGTTATTATTGAAACTGTTTTCATAAACTAAAGCTTACCATTTTATTTTTTGAACTTTGCTATCGTTCTTCGAACTATTTGTATAGATTCAATATATCCAACCTGAATGATTTTTCTGAAAGAATAATCCATGTATTTACTTAAGTGATAATAACCAAATAATAAACCTGCCAATAAAGTAAACGGTGATGCAATTGCAACTCCCCAAACATTGTGAAAAATAAATATTCCGGTAAAAGCCACAGGAATATTAGCAGCTATCATCACCAAAACCTTATAAAAATTAATTTTTTGCTGATGTAGAATATCGAGTGTTACACCGTTAAATCTATCAATTGGATATAACACCGAAAAAAACATCAACAACCGAAATATGTTAGCAGCTTCAGTTCCGGCATATTTACCTCCGCCCAATAATCCAACTGCAATATCAGCTCCTAAAAAAGCAACAATGATAATTGGAATAAATGCAAACGTTAAAACACCGGGATATTTTCGAGAAACAAATGTTAGATGATACATGTTCTTTGTGTTGTAAGCAGTTGCCATTGCCGACATTCCGGTACCAACAAAACTGCGTAAAGGAATTTCTACAATTTCCAATAAACGTTGTGGCAAATTATAAACCGCTAAAACCGATGGACCTAACATGAATGTGATAACGAATGTATTGATGCTGCCCAATAAATTAGAACTGATATTTGTTCCTAAACTGTATTTACCAAAATCTTTAATTTCTTTTATGGTTTCTTTTTGGCGGTGAACAAATGTTTTAATTTTAGTGTAACCTAATAATAATGCAACAGCACTTGTTAAACAATTGGTCAGAAAATTTATCAATAATAAATTATACAATGTTGCCATTTTAAAATAAGCAAGAAGCAGAATAATTAAAATCATTGAACCGCTGTTTGTTAATCGCAACCACAAAATTTTTAAGTAATCTTCTTCAGCAATTAATTTCCAAAAAGTTACATTGTAAATGAGAGAGCTTAAAAAAGTTATACCAAACCATTTAATAGTAATGATGAGTGCTTCGTTTGTAATGTACCCGCTGAAAATAAAAAAACTTATACTTAATAAACAAATAATTACAGTTAAAGCAATAGCCAAAAACCAAACCGACCCCAATACTTGTAAGCCTCTTTCTTTTGTTGTGCCTGCATAAAATTTTACTGTTGCAGTACTTAAAAAACCTGTACGCACTGCATCAGCTAATCCTAAAAAAGTTAAAAAGAAAAACCAGGTACCAACATCACTCTTAGTTAGAACTCTGTATAAAATTGCAATTGTTAAAACACTAAATCCAGAAATAACTAAATTACCAACAAGTGCCAGAAAATGTTTGTTTTTAAAGCTGGAGAGATTAAATGATTTCATGTTGAGGATTCTTCAAAAGGATTATAGTCTTATAAAGTTCATGAAATTTTGTGAAATTATAATGAATTATGAAAATACTTTACAAGATTTTCTTGAGCAGAGGAACATATTTTCATTTCATCTTTCAAAAATGATATTTGACATAAAATAAAATGCAAAAAAATCTCATTTTTACTTTTATTAAAGTATTTTTAATGATTAAAAATCGTTATTTCCTAAGTTAACCAAAACAGCATGTATAATGTATTGCTTGTTTCTATAATGGGCATTTTTGATGCCACCGCAGAAATTCCCTTCATGTTTAAAAGAGCCGGATGTAAAGTGGATGTTTTTTGTGCTAGTCATGCTTGGTTGCGTTGCAATAGATTTCATGATAAATGGATCGAAACAAGTGAAGACGAACAGGAATTTAAAACCAATTTATTAAACCTCGTTGAAAAAGATCCCGATCATTACGACTGGATCGTTTTATTAGATGATGCTACCATTAAATTAATGAACGATTCAATTCAGTCGGAAGAACTTTTTAAAAAAATATTACCTATCACTAAAATCCAGAATAGAGAAATACTCAGTTCTAAAATTGGCTTATCAACTGCATGCAAAAAATATGGAATCGATACACCCCAATTTATTAATTATTCCGAAGAACACGATATTGAATCTATTTCTCAAAAATTACATTTCCCGATTTTATTAAAACAAGATTATAGTTTTTCGGGTATGGGTATTCAATATTGTGCCAATCCGTCTTTATTACAAAATTGTTTAGATAATGTAACCAATAAAACCAATTTGGTATTACAGGAATTTATTGAGGGAGAAGATATTGGTCTGGAAGCTTTGTTCAGAGAAGGCGAATTGATCGCTTATAATTGTGCCGAGATATTGGAATACATGTATGATAAATTTTCTTTTACCACTCGCAGAAAATATTATCTTAACGAAGAGATAGAATCGCTGTTACGATTTTTAGGAAAGAATATTGGATTAAACGGATTTGCAAGCATTCAATATATCTATCATAAAGAAAGAAAAATTTATTACTTAGTGGAAGTAGATGCCAGAACAAATATGTGGATGGCTTTTTCAAGATTTACAAAAAATAATTTCATTGATGGAATTAAAAAAATAGTAACCGGAGATATTTATAATATCATGCAACCTGTATCAACAAAAAAAGTAGAAGTGGCTATCTTTGACAGAGATATTAGAAGGTGTATCAAACATAAAGATTACAAAGGGCTATTGCAATGGATGTTTAATTATAAAGGATACTGGAAATTTATTCCTTTTTATGATATGAACATTTTGCGTAAAACATTAAAAAAAATGTTTTATGATTTTTCGCAAAAGGTTGGTTGACATATTTTGAAAACGATTAGAATTTTTTATGAATAAGATCATAAGTCAAAGAATTAAGTTCTTGAACTTTCTTTGCATGTTTTTATTAGTGTTTATTCACGGATATAACTTGCAGGACGATCATTTGTTTACTAATTCGATCGTTACTGAACCCTTAACCCCAACTAGTTTTACAGAATATTTTTTAGCCAATGGTTTATTTCGTTTCCGAATCCCGTTATTGATGGCGATTTCAGGGTACCTGTTAGCTTACAAAGACCAAACACCTTATTTTGAATTACTTAGAAAAAGATTCAGAACACTTGTCATTCCTTATGTTTTAGTAAGCGCAATCAGTATTCTTTTTTTATTCTTGGCAGAACAAACCTTTTTTAAGACCGGTGCAGAAGGATTATGGGGAAAACGAGTAATCGATTTTGGTGTGAAAGATTATTTATATCGTCTGTTTATTTCGCCAATACCTTTTCAGTTATGGTATTTAAGAATACTTTTCTTGTTTGTTATTTTATATCCTGTAATAAAATATTGCCTAACTAATTTTCCACTCGTTTTTTTATTAAGCCTTTTTATTCTAAGAATGTCATTCAATAATTTTCATGGTACTCATATTTTTTATTTTTCTTTTGGCGCATTTTTGCAGTTGAATAAAATAGAAATTACCAATTCTCCAAAATATTTATCCATAAAAGCTTTGGCAATATTTTTTGTAAGTATTGTTTTTATTAAAACGCTTATTGCATTTAAAGGTTACTCCTATTTGGGAAATGCAACTTTTTATATTTTACAAATGATGTACACCATACATGGAGTGATCTCATTAGTTGTAGTATGGTTTGGACTTGATAAATTGGCTACTTATTTTATGAATAAAGATTGGTTTCATAAAATCGTTGGCTCGTCATTTTTTATTTATGCTTTTCATGAACCATTGATGGTGATGCTTATTGATCCTTATCTTAAATATCTCAGTTTTCTTCCTGCTGCAAGAATGATCGGGTTCTTAACCTTACCAATCTTTGTTTTAGCATTTTGCATTTTAATGGATGCATTAGTTGCGAAAACTATTCCATCTCTTTATAATTTATTAACCGGAAATAGAGGAACAGTAAAAGAACTTGCAACACCTGCAAATAAATAAACTAGTTGGTTATTTATTTTTTCCTACAATCTTATTCCATTTGTACATAAAAACTTCATTCCATATTCCATTAAAAATTCTTTTAGAAAGTTTTTTATCGTAGCAAGGAAGAAAACGCCAATAACCTTTAAAATTAAATACCCAACGGAAGATTCCTTTTATTTCGTTTTTCCATAAAGCTCTGCGAATATCTTTATCAAACAAGGCCACTTCAATAAATGGTTGTTTCATTGGCATATCCTTATAACCATTTACATAATCGCCGCTAACAATTCTCTTCACACCGTCAGAAAAATCGCGACCAATAAATCTTCCGTAAGCGGTCCATGAGTTAGGTCTTGTATCCACTTCAATCAAATAATATTTATCTTTTTTTGCATCGTGCATGTAAGCAATATTTGCAAAACCGTTCAGACCAAGGGTCTTACCTAGGTGAATGAGTAATGGTTTTATTGCTGTGTTATCGTAATAACTTCTTCTGGTTGAATAAGTGAATTTGTCTTTATCGTATTCAACAATTTTTGAAGTGTTATAAACCAATAATTCACCCTGATAAAATAAAGCTTCAACAGGTATTTCATCACCCTCAATATATTCCTGAATCAAAACATTTTGATTCTCGGGAATTTTATGAAGATTAGTTAAGAACTCTTCATAACTATAACTTACAAACATGCCCACACCACCCCAACTAAAATCTAATTTATTGATGACAGGAAAATTGAGTTTTGATTTTATTCTTTCCAGATCATCTTTACCATTGTATGTTGTATAACCCGGAGCATCGATGCCTGTTGATTCACAAAAATCGGCTAAACCATCTTTAGAACTTAGCATGTGTCTGTGTTCGATCTTTATTATCGGCAACATTTTTACAAATACATTTTCTTCATGCACTTCTTCATTCATAAATTTAATCAAAGGCTCATCACCCAATATCACCCATTGATATTCGCCAGATTTTACTAATTCATTTAATTTGTCTTTGTAAACAATCTTATCTGCACTACTTTCTATCCATTTGTCGTAATAACTATTCGATAAAAGCCAAGATTTTGGAGAACAATAAACATCAACAGTTGCACCACCGTTTTTTAAAACAAAAGGAACTTCAGCTAATGTATTCCAGTTGTCGAAACAGGCTACTAATACTTTGAACATAAAATAAGATTTTGGATTAAAGGAAATTATTGCAGTCGATCAGTTTTTATTGATGAACTTATTAAAAATGTTTTTCAGTTTTTTGATATATCGTTTTGATTCACCAATTGGTTTAAAATTTTTCCATTCCGTTTGATTCAAATAATGATAAAATATTTTTTTAAATTCTTCACTGTAATTGTAAGATTGATAAATAGGCTTGCGCTCTACAAAATGTATCAGCAAAGGCTTTTCAGTTGTATCGATTGTTGAGAAATGATTCCACAACGGACTTAATTCCAACCATTGATTTGCCAACACCACATTCAATCCATATTGATCGGGATAGTTTGCAAATTTTTTATTGTTATCAATGCATTTAATAATTTTTTCAGTTACGTTTTGTTCGCGCCACTTTTTTAAATTCATCAATAATAATCCTGTATTAAAATATCGTGTAGTGCCGGGCAATTCTAATTCTTTGTAATTCATTACGCCACCCCAAGAGTTATCGAATGTTATAATTCGCGGATCTAAAACTGCAGCAATCACTTTATCGCTCATATCATTTTCAAAAATGGTTGTTACATCGCCCAACACAATCATATCAACATCCAAATACAAAACATATTCTATTTCTTGCGGAATAAAATAAGGAATGAACAAACGCATGTAAATATTCAAAGGATAAGAACTTCTGTCTAATGGCAATTCCATTCCCTTGGGAATTACTTCTTCCATCTTTTGCCAATGCAATGTTGTGATGTTTGTATTTATTGAACGTTGCAGTTTCTTTTTAGAACTATCACTAACTGCATCTTCAATAATGTAAATATTTATTTGCTGATCTTTCCTGATATTATCTTCAATAGATTTTATTAATGCAGCTAATAAGATCAGATAATGATTATCGCTAGCGACAACTATTGTTAATGGTTTCATAGATATTATTTTGTGGCAGTAAACAATTCTATTGCCTTATAAATTTCATTTACACTGTTTTCCCAACTGTGAGAGGAAGCAAATTTTTTTCTTTCTTCTTTCAACACTTCATTATCATCTTTCAATGCTTTCTTGATCAATTCAACATATTCTTCTTTTGATTCTGCGAGATAAGTATGATCGCTGAAAATACTCATCGCTTCTGTTTTTGTTGCAACAACAGGTTTACCAACAGCTAAATATTCATCAATCTTTCTTGGATAATTTCCAATGGTTACCTGACTAACAATTTGTGGATTGATGCAAACATCAAATGCGTTGATATATGATGGCAATTGAACGGGGTCTTTTGAACCGATGAAAAAAACATTTTTAATTTGATGAAGACTACTTCTTTTAAACTCATTATCCTCCGGTCCAACCAGAACAATACTCCAATCAGGATTTGATTCAGCGATATGGGCAATAACATTCAGATCCAATCTTAAACTTTGCAACGCACCAACATAACCAATGACGGGATGATGAATTGATGAAATATCTTTAGGAATACTTTTGTCTGTAATGTTCATGAAAATATCCAACTCGCAACCCTGACCAACATAATAAGAATGCAGATTAAATTTTTTACAATAATTAGCCAAGTAAGTTGAATTGGCAACACAGATATCACTCTTTGCAATTAATTCCGGTTCTAATTTTTCGCCATGCAATTTCCAGTAATCAACCGCTAACATATAATCTCTCGAATAATAAATACTAATGTCAGGCCTTAATAATTCTTTCAGATAAAAACATCTGAACATGTCATTATCATTAAAGAGAATGATATTTTTAAATTGAAGTTCATTGATTGCTTTTTTAATGGAAGATGCAAAGCGTTTGTTATTGCTTTTATTTATTAATTCGAAAACAAATTGATTTTTTATCCAGTTGATGGATTCTATCATTTTATCAGGAAATAAATTCCATAAATTATTTTTTATTATTTCGATGCCATTTTGTTTTCCATTAATTACAGCTAAACGCTTTTGTACTTTGGGTTCTGTTTTGTGTTTATATAATGTAATTCTGTCGAGTGGCGAATTAACATATAATACTCTGTTATGCTTACTTAATTCTTCGGCAATATTTTTACAGTTACTTCCAATTTCAATATCCCATGGCTGTTGACCAACAATAATAATATCCCTTCCTGTAATTAAATTATTTGTTTTCATTGGTTATTAGATTTTGTTCCTGATCTAATCGATATGTAACATTCATCAATGCAATAGACAAATAGAAATATACATTCGATGGAAATTGAACCAACGCTTCTTGCGGAAAATTTGCAATATTAAAAGTAAATACAATTAAAACTCCGGCAAGACAATATGATTTCAATTCAGGATCTCGAATACGATAATAGTTATTAATTCCTGTCTTCAAAATGACAAACATCATGATACAAAAAATAGTTAATCCTATCCATCCCAATTCAACAGTTACACGAACATAGCCGCTATCTGGTGGAAAATTGGCGAGATAAGAATTAGGTGCAAACTTCTTTCCCCATTCGCCGGTTGCGCCTAAACCTCCTCCTATTGGATGCGCCCAAACATAAGGTTTGATGCGGGCTTGATTCATCTTACGTAGTTTGTAAGATGCATCATCATTTGGTCTGAATGCACTTTGAAAACGTAAAATATTTTGATTGGATGTTGGCATAAAAATCAAACCCACAACAAAAACACCCGCAACAATTACAAATATTAATATCTTCTTACTATAATTTAGAATGGCATATAAAACCAAAGCTGCAGGAATTAATGGAAACGCTCCTCTTGTTCCAGAAAAAAGCATGGCCATTAAAATAATCGGAATGCAAATTATTAATATGGTTTTTTTAAAAGCTTTTAATGGACCGGTAAGTAACGCAATACATAAAAGTGTTACCACAACCATATTGTATGCAAATGTTACCGGATCGGAGAAGATGGAAAACTTTCGCCAATGTCCTGCAATAAATAATAATAAAGGCATGCCGGGTGAATGAATATATGCTTCTTCGAAAGGAAAAAAGCCAATGTATTCTTGTTTAATCGCATAAACGGCACCTATTAAAGAAAGAAATATCCACCACTTAAAAATAAGTTTTAAAAAAGCTTTGCTACGAATATTATACACGTAAATAAAATAGCTCAAGGCAACAAATGCAACCGAACGAACCGTGTAAACCCAGGACTGTCTTGACTCTGCAGCCGGGTTAGCTACTTCAATAAAATTGTAAATGATCCAAACCAAAATCCAAACACTAACAGGTCCGGCTACTATAGCCCATTGTGGTTTTCTTTTTTGTTGAATATAAAATCCAAGAATAAATATTACCAACATACCATCCATCAATGTACCTAAAGGAAATGTAACACCTAATCGCAACAAGAACATGATGGCATATGCCAAAGTGATATAGACTAAAATTCCAAACTGCGGATTTATTATTAATGCAACAACCGAAGGAATAGCAATGATCACAATTGTAAGAAGTACCGCAAAAACAAATCCATATTGCGCAACAGCAAATGCAGATAAGATTGCAAAAGCAGCAAACAAAATAAAACCCAAAGGATTAATTAATTTTTCAATCAAAAACAATCTTCTTAACTCACTAACAAAAGTTTGCCATTTGGTTATTTGTTTTGGTTGAAGATATATTTGAAGATTTTCCACTTATGGCACAAGCATTTTAATAAAGAAAAAAACAAGTATCACTATTACAAAACCAATAGCAACTTTTCTGGTAACTGCATTTATTCGAAATTGCAGTTCGGCTTTGGTTTCTGTAACAAACTTTATGGATGGATCTGTTCTCATAATTATTCTTTCACTTCATCTAATTTTTTATCGTGATAATGTTGTGTAGCAACTGAATGTTTATTTGCGTTTCTAACTTTCATCAACGAAAGAATTTGATAAAAAATAAATTTTGGTATGCCACCGAGTGATTGGTAAATACGTTTATCAGTATCTGAATTTAATAACGCAATAAAAAAACCGGCAGTAAAAAGAATAAATCCAATTAACCATGTCAATGCAATAATCGGATCGATAAAAATATTTGCGCACATTAAAAGAAATGAAAGAATCAGAAATATAAATAATGGTGGACGAAGTAATATAAAGCCAAATACAAATTGATTCCAGTTGAAATTAAAAATTCCTTTTGCAACTAATACAAAACCAAATTTGAAATATCTAAACCAGGTATTAATCCATCGGGCTCTTTGTTTAACTAATTGATCGGAACGAGAAGTTTTTTCGTCGTACACGATCGCGTCTTTTGTAAAAGCAATTCTATATTTTCTTGATAAAATCTCTTTCTGTAACACTTTATCAAAACCTGCGCCGGTAATATCTAAATGTTCCAGACATTTTCGATACAAATCAACTGTGAAGGCCATTCCCGAACCGGCTAACGTTGCTGACGAACCAACAGCAAATAGTATTTGTCCATCAAAATAATGATAATACACATCTCTCGCAGCATCAACACAGGCAACGGTTGTGTCTAAATTTTTTGCTTTTCGTTCGCCTTGTACTGCTTCAAAACCTGCATCAAAATATGGATTGAGTTTTTTGAGATAAGATGGCTCAACTAAATTATCACTATCAATGATCGTCAATCGATCATGATTTCTTTTGAAACGATGAATAGCATAAAAATGAGAACGCGTATTACTTCCCAAAGTATTTTCGGGACGCAAAACAATTACTTTTTCATCATCGAATTTTAAATTACTTACATCGCATTTATCGGCAACAATATAGATCAGATAATTTTTGTAATCCAATTTCAACAACGAATCGATAACCGGTGGCAGTGTATGTGTTTGTTCGTATGCCGTAACAATAATTGCATAATCGGCTTCATCGGAAGAAATGTTTTTGCTGATCGAATTTTCTTTTTTTAAAAGATAAATCAGATAAAGAAAAAAAGGAAATACCAGATTATATCCAATCAATAATTGAAAGATAATCCATACGATATTGGCTAAAGAGGTAATCATAAAAATTTATTTTTTTCTAAACCACCCTTGTTTCTTTGGCTTATGTTTTCTATTCCCAACTTTATTTAAAACCCATCCAATAAATTTATCGTCCAAACCTTTCAAATAATTTACTTCGTCATTTTTAGCCGGTGTTATTGTTTGATTAGCTGAAAAAACAGTAACCAGCTTATCTCCAAATGCCACCCACTCCTTTGATCTGTTCATTGTTTCTAAAGCAGCCATTTCGATGATGATGACATCGAAAACTTTTTCCAATGCATTTATTTTTTCACGAATATTTTTTTCATCACTTAATTCTAATAAAGAAACATCACCACCTTTTGTACCAAGAGTGCTGATCTTATTTCCGGTAACAATTTCTTTTACCGAAATTTTATCATTCAAATAATCTTCTAAAAATAAATCAGATTGATAGGTAGAAGTAATTACGGGATCGCCAAAGTTTCCATCAATCAACAAAACTTTTTTATTGATGACAGAAAAAGCATAAGCCAAACTTAAAGCTGTGATTGTTTTTCCTTCGAAAGGTTTTATACTGGTAACCAATAAAGTTTTACCATTCTTCATCTCATTTTCAATTTCGAATCTGGTGGATCGTAATAAATTTCTAAACTCAATTTTAGTTTTATCATTTTCTTCGGTCCATACATTTTGCAAATCGATCACTGATGTTTTGATGAAAGGAAGAAAACCTAATACAGGCAAATTTGTTTTATCGGCTAATTCTTTTGAAACATGAATCGAATCGTCGAGATAAAATAAAACAAACATTACCACCATACAAAACACAAAACTTAACATGCCTGCTAAAACTATCATCAATGATTTTTTTGATGGCTGTGCACCACCTGGCATTGCTAATTCTATTTGTCGTAAACGAACTGAGAAGCTTGATTCCAGACTTGTTTGATTGAATTTCTTTAATATTTCAATATACTCTTTACTGGCAATATCAATTTCGGTTTCGTAAGATTGAATAACTGCTTCGTGTGGTACTAATCGATCGAATTTTTCATTCAATTTTACTAATTCAGACTTTAAAGTATTTACACTATTCTTTGCCAACTCGAGTTGAACTTCCAAATTTAATTTTTGCATTACCAAGCTCTCTTTTGCTGCTAATGGATTAAGTATATACTTATCTGTTGACTGATTAATTTGTGAAGTAAGCAAAGTTTGCAAAGAATCAATTTTACTTTTATATCGCACATCATAATTGCTCTTTACATATTCTTGTGATAATTGTTTTAAATTATCTTTTGTATTAACTATTTCCTGATTGATTTTTGTAAGCGTACTTTCTAAATATCTTCTATCCTGTTCATTAAATTTCTTGTCGATACTTTCCAAAGCTCCCTGATCCGCAATGATATCTTTATCGGTCATTTCCTTTTTGGTTTCAAAATCTGAGATCTGACCATATAAACTTTTTGCTTGTTCGTTTAAATTTAAAACACGGTTAGTTATTTTATAATTTTTTAGATCTTGCATTTGTCCATTCATCACACCGCGTTTCATTTTCATCAAACTATCTAAAAAATTAACCGCTTTCATTTGATTTTCTCTCACCAAAAAAGAATAATAAACTATAAATTCCTGACAAAGCGTATTAATTACAGAAGCAGAAAGTAATGGAGAATCAGATTCAAATTCTAGATCAATAAAATCGCTGTTATTTGCCCGATAAATAGTTAATTTTTTTCGAAGAGATTGATCATCATAACCCATTGAAGAAATTAGATCGTTTAACCCTTTTTGATCATCATCCCATAAAGAAAGAGGTTCTCTGGATTTATATTTTTGTTCAAATACTTCTATTGCATGTTTCTTTGAATCTTTATTCAAATAACCCAATAACTTACTTGGTTTTCGATATGGATTTTTATCGGTAAGATCATGAATGATTAATTGATATGAAACCTGATCAAAAATTTTTTTCAACTGCATCATTTGAATAAGATTGCTGAACTCCTGATTGATCTTATTCTCACCGGCATCGGCAGATTGATTATTAATCAATTCTTGTTGCGATTGATCAACCAATCCGGTTGCAACTCTTCCTTTAGAAGTATAAGAGTCGGGCATTTTACGAACCAGAAAATAGGTTAACACGATCGCAATAAGTGGTACTGCAATAAGTGTAAACTTTTGCCGACCTAACAGTTTTAAAAAATTAGACATTTCCATTAGTGAATATCTTCAAGTTTTTTATCAATTAATTCTTCGATTGTACTCTTTGCCACTAAAACCAATCCTTCTGCCGCAATAATATTTTGTTTAGAAGAAGAAACATTAAGTAACGCCTTTGTATAGTTTTCGAAATTTTCTTCTCCTTTTTCAAACTTATATTTTACCTGTCTGTACACTGCTTCAACATCCAACGACATTAATGATAGCACTCGTAAAGAAATTAACGACTGAATATATTTATAGTATCTCGCTTTTACTTCGGCTTCAATATTTAAAAGTGCTTGTTCTTTATTCAATATTGAAATTTTTATTTCCTCTTTTGCCTGTTTAATATTATGCGGTTTAACAACAACATTTCCAACATTAAAAAAGAAGCCAACCTGATAACCGGATAATGTTGGACTTGATAATGATGTTGCGTTTGTTGGGCTATACGACATAGAAAATGTAAGAAGATCGAACCAACCCAATTTTGCTTTTTTTAAATTATCATTAGCAGTTATAATTCTGTGATCGTAAGTTTTTATGTTAGGGTATCTTGCTTTTGCAGTATCAATTAATTTTTGAAGAAATTTATAATCCACTTCGGGCAACATTGATTCCTGTGCATTTGAAATATACATCACAGAAATAAAAAAAATAGTTAGCAGATGCTTTAATTTCACAGGCATTATTGGAAGTATTTTCAATAATAAAATTTTGCCAATTGCTGGCATGGATTTTATGTTTTGGTTAATATGTAATTCGATTTTTTATTAAAATCAATTACTATTCTGATTTCTCTGTTTTAAAGGTAATAAAAAGAAATGTTTTATTCTAATATTCTATGGCTTTTATGATTAAAATCAGTAATGAAATTTATTCGTCAAAATAAGATGCTTTGCTAGCAAAAAAAAATTAACTTTAAATGTATAATCCAATATTATGTCTTTAAAAGATTCTATTAAAAGTAATCCCCGAATAAAAAAATTTGTTCATTGGTTGTTAGTGCCTTCAAACGAAGCCAGGCCAAGGCTTTGGGTAAAATGGTTTGTAAATCCTTTCATTCATAAAAAAGGAAAAGGCGCTAAAATAAGGTGCAGAACAAGGGTTGACGTATTGCCATTTAATCAATTTATTTTAGGCGATCATTCTACCATCGAAGATTTCAGTACTATTAATAATGGAGTTGGCGATGTTATCATCGGACATCATACTTTAATAGGTATGGGCAACACTATTATTGGTCCAATTACAATTGGCAACAATGTGATTTTTGCGCAAAATATTGTTGCAAGCGCATTAAATCATGAGTATCGCGATATTAATATTCCTATCCTAGAACAAAAAATTTTAACTGCAGCAATTGTTATTGAAGATGAATGTTGGATTGCCGCCAATGCTGTAATTACTTCGGGTGTAACTATTGGTAAACATAGTGTGGTTGCGGCGGCTGCATTAGTTACAAAAAATATCCCGCCTTATTCTGTTGCTGTTGGCAACCCTGCAAAAGTGATTAAACAATATGACTTTGAAAAAAAGGAATGGGTAAGAGTATAAATTAATTTAAGTAAAGTTGAATTGCAAATTTTTACACGAGTTTATGCTCAATTGCATATTTAATTAATTCGGTATTCGTGTGCATGTGCATTTTTTCAAGTATTCTTGCTCTATAAGTACTGATTGTATTAACACTCAACGAAAGTGATTCGGCCATTTCAGAAATACTTTTACCTAAAGCAATAAATTTCATTACTTCAAATTCTCTGTTCGATAAACTTTCATGAGGTGCTTTATCGAGATTGTCGCCATAAGCATCAGCAAGTAATTCTGAAATTTCTGGAGTGATGTATCTTTTACCACGAAGAATATATTCAACTGCTTTTATTAATTCATCCGGAGCACTGTCTTTTGTAAGATAACCCGAAGCACCAGCCTTAATGGCACGTACCGCATATTCTTCGGCTGAATGAACACTCAAAACAAGTAATGGTGTTTTAGGTGCAAAATCTTTTACTTCTTTAATAATTTCAATGCCCGATCTTCCCGGCATAGTGATATCAGAAATAATAACAGAATAAGTTTCTTTAGAAACTTTCTTTAATAGATCAACAGCATCTACAACCTCATCAATTTGTGCATGAGGATATTCTTCTGTTAAAATCAATCTCAATCCTTTTCTTACAACACTGTGATCATCTGCAATTAAAATTTTCATAGACTATTTTTTATTCAAACCAAAGGTTGAAGTTATAATAAATATAAAAGTGTTATAGAATAATTATATGAGTAAAAGGTTTTAATCCTTTTAATGATACAAAATCAAACACTTTCTTTTTGAAACAATGCGGGGATTGTTTTTAAAATTAATTTTATATCGTTTATAAAACTGTGATTTTTTGCATACACATTATCTAACATTAATCTTTCGTCTTCACTCATTTCACCTTTGCCTCGTTTTTCAACTTGCCATAAACCGGTAATACCTGCAGGTGCCATAAAACGTAAAGAATATTTATCGGTAGTTAATTTTTCGGCTTCATATAAAGGCAATGGTCGATTGCCAACAATACTCATATCGCCAATAATCACATTCCATAATTGTGGCAACTCATCAATACTGGTATTGCGTATAAACTTACCCACTTTGGTTATTCGGGGATCGTCTTTTAATTTAATAAAAGCCGAACCCTTATTCTTTTTTGAATAATTAAATTCTTTTTCGCACCATTGAATATTATCCGCATAAATCGGAAACTGACATTTTGATCCGGCTCTTTTACAGTCATCACATAAAAAAATCCCATCATCATTTACTTCTTCTTCTGGCAAATTATCTTTTTTGGCTTCAGCATATTGATTCAAATGTTTCAAATCTTTTAATCGTTTATCTGCATCTGCAAACATGGAACGAAATTTAAAAAATTTAAACACTCGATAACCTGTTCCTACACGTAACGAATAATAAAATGCCGGCCCTTTTGATTCAAATTTTATTAAGATATAAACAATTATAAACAGAGGCGATAAACAGAGTAAAGCGAGCCCGGCAAAGAATAAATCAAATAGGCGTTTTATTAAAGGGGTCTTATATGGCTTATAAATATTGCCTTTTCTTTTATTATTAATCTCGCCCCAGTATTCAATTAAAAAATTGATTCTTGTTTGCAATTTTATAATGCTGAGAGGATTCACAAATATTTCAGCGATACCTGCTTTCAAAGCAATCTTAGAAATATTTTCATTAAAATGATTGCAAATCAAAAAAAATGGAATCTCTTCTTTAATTTTTTTCTGAATATTTTCTAATAATGAAACCCCGCCGGGTGCCATCACTTCGCTTTGTGAAATAATTGCAGCTACGGTAAATTTTTGTTTCTCTAACTGATTAAAAAAAGATAAACCATTTTGAAAAGAGCGAATCTGTCGTCCCTTAAAATCAATATTCAAGAATAATGAATGAACGACTTCGGTGCAATTTATTAAAGCAATTATTTGTGAATTATTATCGGATAAATTCTTGTTGTTCATAGTGATAGGATTATAAAAAATTATTTGCCAATTCTTCTCAAAATCACTCGTATCCTAGCTTCCAGCTCTCTCGGATTAAATGGTTTTACAACATAATCATCAGCACCTGCATTCAAACATTTAATGCGCATTTCAGAACTATCCTCGCCGGATAAAATCATAATTGGAATAGAATTAAAAAAATCACTCGCTTTAATTTGAGCAATTAATTCAAGTCCATTTAACTTGGGTACATTCAAATCGGAGATAACTAAGTCGGGCATATTGCCATCTTGCAAAAAGGATAATGCATCAACACCATTGTGGCAAATTACTGCATCGAAAATGCCATTTAAATATTCGTTCAATATGGTTTGCATGTAAACATCGTCTTCCACTACAAGAATTTTGGAGCGATTAGAATTGGAGAAACTCATAGCACTTTTTTTGGTTTATAATAGAATATGGTCTGTAATTTACTTATTTTTCACTTTAATTACAATTATATTCCAATTTTCTTCTAGAAAATTCGATATGAAAACACCAAGATTTTTCTAAAAAAACTTTACCTTGTTACTAACAAATTTTTATTATATACCGAACAATGTTATGACATCTAGTGCTTCAATAAGTTACAGTTAAATTCGTACTTTGCTTTATCTAAAAAATATTTAATGAAAAACCTTCCATAGTTTAATTTCTTATGAATAGCTCAACCTTCTCTTTTGATAATAATCGGTTTAACAAATTCTTTCCTTTCTTCATTCTCATAGATGAAAAATTGAAAATTAAAGAGATTGGTAACTCTTTGAGAAAACTTCATCCCGATTTAAAAACTAAAAACTTTTCATTACAATTCAAAGTAAAAAATCTTGACCTTTCAATAACTGATTTCAGATCTCTTCAAACCTTGATCGATCAACTATTAATCATCGAATCATTAAACAGTCCTAAAATTAATTTAAGAGGTCAGTTTGAATTTTTAGAAGAAGCAAATCAAGTTTTATTTGTTGGATCTCCAGTTTTTGGCTCATTAGAAGAAGCAGAAGTGCTGAATTTAAAAGCAACAGATTTTGCAATTCACGACCCTTATTCAGATATCTTACAAAATTTAAAAATTCAGGAAATTGTAAATGAGGATGTAAAAAAATTATTAAAGACCTTAAATTATCAACGAGATGAATTAAAACGTTTGTCACTTATCTCACAAGAAACGATCAATGGTGTTGTTATAACAGATGCAAAAGAAAAAATTCAATGGGTTAATAAAGCTTTCGAAAAAATATCGGGATATACATTAAATGAAGTTGTTGGAAAAGTTCCGGGTACATTTTTACAAGGGAAAGATACTGACCCTGAAACTGTAAACTATTTACGTCAAAGAATAGAAAATGGGCAACCGTTTGAATGCGAAATTATAAACTATTCGAAAGAAGGGAAGCCTTACTGGATAAAAATTTCAGGTCAGCCATTATTTGACAAGGATGGGAAATTATCTCAATTTTTTGCATTAGAAGAAGATATTACCAATCGCAAAACCAATGAAGAATTATTAAAGAAAGCAGAAGAAAGATGGCAGTTTGCATTAGAAGGTGCAGGCGATGGCGTTTGGGAATTTAATTTCTTATCCGGCGAAATTTATTTTTCTAACGGCTATAAAAAAATGCTTGGATATAATGATGAAAATTTTAAAAACGATGTTTTTGAATGGTTAAGTAAAGTTCATCCCGATGATTTAGAAATTATTAAAGCAACTGATAAAGAATATGAGAAAGGAAAGATCAGTCATCATAAAAGAGAATATAGAATAAAAAACATTGAAGAAAGATATTTATGGGTATTAGATCGTGGTATGGTTATTAGTCGTAATGTTGAAGGCAAGCCACTTCGCATCATAGGTATTCATACAAATATTACAGAGAGAAAAGAAATTGAAGAAAAACTTCTTTTAAACGAAAAACGATACCGCGATTTATTTAATTATAGCCAGGCATTTATTTGTACGCATGATTTAACCGGAACGATTTTAAGTGTTAATCCGGCTCTTTGCGAAAAACTGGGTTACAAAAGTGAAGAAATGGTTGGTAAAAGATTGCAAGATTTTATCCCTCCAAATGATGTCGAAAAATTTCAACCAAATTACTTAAATAAAATAATTGCAGATGAAAAAATAAACGGTTTGTTTAGAGTAATTCAAAAAAATGGCAATAAATTATTTCTACTTTATCAAAATTATAAAGTGAAAGAAGAAGGATTGGAAGCATATGTAATTGGATTTTCGCAGGATATTACCGACCGTGTTAAAGCCGAAAACGAATTATTGCTAGCCAAAAAATTAACGGACGAAGCATCTCGGGCAAAAGAAATTTTTCTGGCAAATATGAGCCACGAAATAAGAACGCCTATGAGTGGAATACTTGGCGTAGCTGGCTTATTGGCCAAAACAAATTTAGACAGACAACAAAAAAATTACGCTAAACTCATTACCGAATCGGCAAATAATCTATTGGTAATTGTAAATGAAGTTTTAGATATTGAAAAGATTGCTTCGGGCAAATTTGATTTCGAAAACGTTCATTTTAAAATATCAGAAAAGATAACAACCACTATTCAATCTTTTCAATATAAAGCCGAAGAAAAAGGATTGAATCTTCATTTTAAAAATACACTCCCTAATGATTTAATTGTTCAGGGAGATCCTTATAGATTAAGTCAGATTCTAAATAATTTATTAAGTAATGCAATCAAGTTTACACAGGAAGGAAAAATAATTGTAACAGCTAACATACAAAAACAGGAAGACGATAAAACGTTCATTAATTTTCTGGTAAAAGATACCGGAATAGGTATTCCTAACGACAGGCTTTCAATCATCTTCGATCCATTTATACAAGCATCAAGTGATATAACAAGAAAATATGGTGGCACCGGATTAGGACTTTCCATCTGCAAAAATTTAGTTGAAATGCAAGGAGGAAAAATATCAGTAACAAGCGAAGAACATGTTGGCACCACATTCGCTTTCACTATTCCATATACAATTGGTTCTATTGAATTATTAACCGAAGATGTAAAGGTTGAAGTAAACTATAATTCAATTGGAAAAAAGAAAATTTTAGTTGCTGAAGATGTTGAGTTAAATCAATTTTTAGCAAAACATATTCTTGAAGGCTGGGGTTTTTCGGTTGATATTGCCATCAACGGCAAAGAAGCCGTTGCCTGTGCCGAACAAAAACATTATGACCTTATTTTAATGGATATACAAATGCCCGAAATGGATGGCATTACTGCAACTGAAAAAATAAGAAAACTAAAAGGTGAGGTATCTTCCATTCCTATCGTTGCACTTACTGCCAATGCTTTGAAAGGCGATGACAATCGTTATTTAAAAGCCGGTATGAATGATTATATCACTAAACCTTATACCGAAGAAAGGTTGTTTAAAGTGATAAGTAAATTTTTAAAGCCTGCACCAAAAGATATTTCAAATAAAAAAGAAGTTATGTCAGAAGAAATTTTAATTCAAGAAGCTCAGCCAAACAAAAAGCTCTATGATCTTACAATGGTAAATCTTATTGGAAAAGATAATCCCGATTTTGCAAAAAAAATGGTGAAATTATTTTTAGATACCATTCCATCAGAAATGCAAAAGTTAGAAGAAGCTTCAATAAATGAAGAACGCACGAAAATTAGTTTTATCGCACATAAAATGAAATCCACTATTGACAGTATGGGCATTGCATCAATTGCTGACGCAATTCGAAAATTAGAATTGAAAGGAGAGGTTTCTGAAACACATGAATCGATTCTACAAATGACAAATGAAGTAAAGACTGTTTTAGGAAAAGTAATAAATCAATTGCATCAAGATTTCAAGGATATTTAATTAAAGATCGGCTCTTATTTCACCTTGTTTTCTAGAAAAGATTTTTTTAATTCGGGTGATCGTCGCTTTAATAATACCTCCATCGATTTGAATTCTTCTGTCCGAAGTCCAAACCAATGCTTTTGTTGATGTAACAAAAAACAATTTTCCTTTTAACTGATCACGAAGTTTTAAAGCCAAATAACCATCTTCATTAGTTCCGGGAGGATGATTATATCCATCAACGCTCAAACCTTGTTCGCGTCTATATCCTGAATTAAAACCATAAACATTTACAGCTTCGTCTTTTAAATGCTTATTTATTTTTCGCATGAAATCTGCAAAATATTCATAGAAAAAATAAACACCCCTTCCCGTGCTTCCAATTGGAATAAAAGAAAATCTGCCATACACCGAAACAACATTTTCATTTTTAACTAATGGCTTAATCATTTCTTCAATCCAATCTTTTGGGTAAATCGAATCTGCATCTGCATTTAAAATGTATTTGCCTTTTGCTGCAGCTAAGCCTCCATTTCGGGCTGCAGTAATTCCCTGTTTTGTTTCTCTCACACAACGAACACCGGTAGCTAAAACTATTGCTTCGGTATTATCTTTCGAGTTATTATTTACAACAACAATCTCAACAGATTTGGTTGTAACATTATTACACAACGAAAATAAAGTTTGAATTATATTTTTCTCTTCGTTATATGCTGGAATCACAACTGAGACTTCTGGTGTATCAGAACCTTTTGATAAAGTTGCATAGGCTTCGCGGATTTGCTGAAAAGTATTATCAGATGAATAGTCAATATTCCAACTTTTCAGAATATAAGAGGGGATGGATATCGGTCTCATGAAATGGATTATAGAATAAAGTTCGCATATATTGTTGATAAAATAAAAAGGATATTTTAATTCATTTTAAATTGAAAAGAAGAGACGATACTATATCAGAATGAATAGAAATTTTTACTTAAAAAAGTTAAAGATTTTGTTATTCAAGGATGTTGTAGTATTTTTTTGAATAAAATGTCAATTAAAATACTACAAACAATTGGTGATTAGTGCCATAATCTTGTAAATTGCTTTAGGATTGGCCCTTTATGGTGTTTCTGAATTCTAATTATATGAGCAAAATTCTAATAAAAACTATTCTTGTAAGTATACGATTTCTTCTATTTTGTTGTTTTATTTTGCATAGTCTCAACTTAAATGCACAGTTCAAAAAAAATCTCAGCAAGAGTCCCGACAAAAAATTTGCTAAACAAAACTATTCTGAAGCTGCAAAAGAATACATCAAGGTATTATCGCTTGATCAAAAAAATGATAGTATCATAGTTGATTTCGTGCCACCTAATCATAAACATGCTAAGCGACCAACTAATGCAGATCCTGCATATTTAACTTATCAATTAGCTGAATCTTTCAGGCTCGATCATAATTACAGGAATGCGCAATTGATGTACGAAAAATGCCTCGACTTTAAAACCAATGATTACCCATTAACGCGTTTTTGGTATGCAGTGTGTTTAAAAGCAAATAACCTACCCGAGAATGCAATCGAGCAATTCAATATCTTTTTATTGAAACACAGAACTAACGATGAATTTACAAAACAGGCTAGATTAGAGTTGGTTGCTGCAAATAAAATGATCGAACAAAAGAAACGTCCAATAAAAACAACTGTAACAAAACTACCACCACCATTTAATTTAGCTGATAATAGTTTTGGATTGAATAAATTGAACGACAATGAAATAATTTTCAGCAGCGGTAGAGCTGATACAGTTAAAAGAAGAAAAATTTTATATCCGCTAAAACTTTATACAGGTAATCTCGAAAAAAATACTATTACAAGAATTGAAACTAATTCAAAGAAATTAGATGTGGCTGCTTCGTCAATTTCCGGTGATGGATTAACATTATATTTTACTTCATGGGTTGCTAAAAATATCAATGCGATTTATTACTCAACAAGAGCAAGCACTTCAGCCAATTGGTCATCGCCAATATTAATGGATTATCCTGTTAATGAAAAAGGCTTTGGTTCAAAACATCCGTTCATCACTAAAGATGGAAGTCTATTATTATTTGCTTCAGATAGGCCTGGAAGTTTTGGAAAATTTGATATCTGGATGGTGAAGATGGTAAAAGGAAAACCTGTTGGTCAGGCAATAAATCTGGGTCGTTCAATAAATACCTCCGGAGAAGAGGCATCTCCATTTTATGATGAAGTGCATCAGGTATTATATTTCAGTTCCGACAGTAAAGTTGGATTTGGAGGATTGGATATTTACAGAGACTCTGGTGATATTAAAACAAACAAATGGAAAGGCAATGAAAATCTTGGCTTCCCAATCAATTCTTCAAGAGATGAATTGTATTACAGCAGATATGCAAGTTCCGACACTATTTATTTTAGTTCGAACCGTGAAAGCAGTTCTAACATTTTAAATTTATATGCTGCTGTTGAAGTTCCTGTTGCTGTTGAAACGACTGCCGGAGAAACTGCTGATACTGTTGTATTAAAACCCAAAGTTGATACAGTTGTTCCTGTTGTTACGGCACCAAAAATAAAAGCACCTAAAATAGATTCTACTGAAATAGAATTTAAACGTGTACTGGATTCTATAAATGAATCAACCGTTTCAAGGTTTGCTACTCTTTACGATTTAAATAGCTCGGATGTTAGAGATGCAGATGTTGATATTTTAAATAAAGTAATAACAATACTTAAAAATAATCCTGACCTTAATATTCTCGTTGCATCATTTGGTGATTGTAAAGGTTCTGTTGGTGCGAATCTTAGAATATCAAGGGCAAGATCAAGATCATTAAGAGCATATTTAAGAAAGAATGGTATTCATCCTTCAAGGATAAATATTAATTTCTTTGGTAAACGACATAACGTGATGCCTTGTAAAGATGATAGTTCTTACGACGCTGCAAAACAAATCACAAACCGTCGTTCGGATATTATCATTACAAAAGAAAAAAATCCAAAATGGCGTCCATCAGGAAAAGAAGTTAATGTCAAAGATTTAATTAGCAGAATCAGAAATGGTAAAGAAATAACAGAGACTGATGAACAAGAATTATCAAGAAGAGATAAAAGAAGATTAAGCCGTGCTAAAAAAGAACGCACCAAGAAAAATAAATTGATCTCTGATTTAAACAGCACTTCAAATGATGGTTACGACCATTTGAATAATATTAAATTATCGAAAGAAGTTGAAGATAATTTTATTGTAATGGATTCTCTTGAAAAGATTAGGAAGACCGGAACTGTTAGCGAAATGCTGAAAAGAATTCCGAAAGAACCTATTTATTTAACTACTAACTCCGATTCTGTTAAAATAGAATTGTACGATAATGGTGTGTTTGATTATGACAGCATTTCTGTTATTTATAACAAGAAAATTGTTGTACATAATCAATTGCTGGAAGTTAGCAAATCAATCAGTTTTTATGTTAAGATTGATAAAGATGAAAGCAAAAATGTAATGGTATTTTTTGCTGAAAACCTTGGTCTGATTCCACCAAACTCAGCGCTGATGGTTATTACAGACGGTGAAGGTAAACGTACCGAAGTAAGTGTTACAAACGATCTGGAACATAACACTATAATTTATTTCATAAAGGGAAAGAAAAAGTAAAAGTCATATTTCTTAAATAAAAAAACTCATGTTGAATTAAAATCAACATGAGTTTTTTATTTGATGAACAATGTTATGCAGTACAAGAGTGCGACGCAACAGTTGATAACATTAAAATCTGTAGCCGGCAACAAAAATATTTTATAATAATTTCAATACTTCTTCGCCCATTGCATTTGTACCGAGAATTTTTTCTGTTGGCGTATTTGCATCTGCAATATCGCGTGTTCTGAAACCTTGTTTTAAAACTGCATCAACAGCATTGATGATTGCTTCTGATTCTTCTTTCAGTCCGAAAGAAATATCTAATAACAACGCTGCAGATAAAATAGATGCCAGAGGATTCGCAACTCCTTTGCCGGTAATATCGTGAGCCGAACCATGAATCGGTTCGTAAACTCCGGTGCCATCACCAATGGATGCAGAGGCTAACATGCCCATGCTACCTGCAATTTGTGATGCTTCATCAGTTAAAATATCACCGAATAAATTGGCAGTAACTACAACATCAAAACGTCGCGGATCTTTAATTAATAACATAGCAGTTGCATCAACAAACTGATGTTCTATTTCAACATCGGGATATTCCAATGCAATTTTTTGAATAACTTCTCTCCACAATCTTGATGTTTCTAAAACATTTGCTTTATCAACTGAGCATAATTTTTTTCTTCTTGTTCTTGCAGCATCAAATGCTTTGCGTGCAATTCTTTCTACTTCGTAACGACTATATTCTGCAACATCAAAAGCAGTATCACCATTATTTTTTCTTCCTTTCTCACCAAAATAAATATCGCCTGTTAATTCTCGAAAAAATAAAATATCAGCGCCTTTTAAAATTTCAGGTTTAATACTTGATGCACTTAATAGTTCATCAAATAATTTTATTGGGCGAATGTTTGCATACAAGCCCAACTCCTTTCTCATCTTCAATAAACCTTGTTCAGGTCGAACTTTTGCAGAAGGATCGTTATCATATTTTGGATGACCAACAGCGCCAAATAAAACCGCATCCGATTTTTTCATCTTTGCCAAAGATTCATCTGGCAAAGGATTTCCTGTTGCTTCAATGGCAACATGACCAATCAATGCTTCATCATAAATAAATTCATGATTAAACTTTTTTGCAATCGCATCTAATACTTTTTTACCAACTGTTGTAACTTCTTGTCCAATCCCATCACCGGGAACTATGAGAATATTTTTTGTTGCCATATTTATATCTATAACTTTTTAAACTTCTTGAACCCTTTAAACTTATATTAAATTCAACATTTTCTCTGTTGCCTTAATTGCAGCAACAGTTTGATCACTGTCTAAACCGCGTGTTTTAAATTCTTTGTCGTTATACAACCAGGTAATAATTGTTTCGCACAACGCATCAGATTTACCACCCGGTGGAATACGAACTGCATAATCGGTTAATACCGGCAATTCAATTTTTTTATGTTTATAGATTTTTTTTAGCGCATTTACAAATGCATCATACTGACCATCGCCTTGTGCATGTTCTTCAAATAATTCTCCATCAATACTGATGTTTAAAGTAACTGAAGGGCGCAAATTTTTTGAATGAGTTAGCACATAATTTTTTATCTGAACTTTTTCAACAATATTGTTGCTGTCTAAAATATCAGAAATAATATACGGCAGATCGGATTGTGTAACCGTTTCTTTTCTGTCGCCTAATTCAATGATTCGTTGAGTAACTTTTTTTAAATCATCATCCGCTAATTGAATACCTAAAGCAAGTAAGTTATTTTCGATGTTTGCTTTGCCACTCATTTTTCCCAAAGCATATTTTCTTTGGCGGCCAAAGCGTTCGGGCATTAATTCGTTGAAGTATAAATTATTTTTTTTGTCGCCGTCAGCATGAATACCTGCAGTTTGAGTAAATACATTTTCGCCAACAACTGGTTTGTTTACAGATATTCCGAAACCGGAAAATGTTTCCACTAATTTACTTACGCTGTATAAAGATTTTTCAACAACAGAAGTTTTTACATCTTTCACATAATCATTTAACACGGCTATAGTGCTTGCCAGTGGCGCATTTCCGGCACGTTCACCCATTCCGTTCACAGTAAGATGCAAACCTTTTATTCCTACTTTCACGGCTTCCAAAACATTGGCAATACTTAGATCGTAATCGTTGTGAGCATGAAAATCGAAATGAATATTTGGATAACGTTTTATAATTGAAGAAAGGTATTCTTTCACTTCACTTGGAATTAAAATACCTAAAGTATCAGGCAATAAAATTCTTTTTATCGGTTGTGTTGCTAGAAAATCTAAATACTGAAAAACATATTCAGGAGAATTGCGCATTCCGTTACTCCAGTCTTCTAAATAAACATTGCAATCAATATTATTTTTTTGTGCTAACGCAATTACTTCACCAACTTCTTTAAAATGTTGCTCAGGAGTTTTCTTTAATTGATGCGTTAAATGATTCATCGAGCCTTTGGTCAACAAATTCATCACTCTTGCTCCTGCATCCAGCATCCATTCAATGGAAGTTTTTCCATCAACAAAAGTCAGCACTTCGATTTTATCAATAAAACCATTTGCTTTTGCCCAATCAGTAATTTTTTTTACTGCTTGAAATTCACCTTCCGAAACACGAGCCGATGCAATTTCAATTCTATCAACTTTTACTTCAGTCAATAATAATTGTGCGATCGTTAATTTCTCTGATGCAGAAAAAGATACACCACTTGTTTGTTCGCCATCGCGAAGTGTGGTATCCATTATTTCAATATGGCGTTTGTGTTGAGTCATTTTATTTTTATTAAACCAGCTTTTGTATTTCTATCAAACTTCAGTTGCGTCGCACTCTTCAACGCTTTATTCTTTACTGAAAATTAATATGCACTGTTTGCAGTAAAAGTTTTTATTTCATCTTTCATTGCTTGTAAATAATCAATATCATCAAAACCATTTGTCATGTTATGTTTTTTATAACCATTAATAACAAACGATTCTTTTTCGCCCGATGCTAAAATCGAAATTGTTTGTTCGGGCAAATTAATTTCTAATTCAGCTTTTGGATCAGCTTCAATTGCTTTAAAAATTTTATCTAAAAACTCGGGACTAACTGTTACCGGTAAGATACCAATGTTTAATGCATTGCCTTTAAAAATATCAGCAAAAAAACTTGATACCACTGCACGAAAACCATAATCGTAAATTGCCCAGGCAGCATGTTCACGAGAACTACCGCTACCAAAATTTTTTCCGCCAACTAAAATCTTTCCCGAATAAATTGGATTATTTAAAACAAAATCTTTTTTAGGAGAATCATCATTATTATAACGCCAGTCTCTGAAAAGATTATCGCCAAAATTCTTACGCTCGGTCGCTTTCAAGAAACGTGCAGGAATGATTTGATCGGTATCAACATTCTCAATAGGCAAAGGAACTGCTGAACTTTTTAATATTGTGAATTTATCGTAAGCCATGATTTCAATTATTAATTTTTAATTATGAATTATTAATTATAGTAAATCTCTCGGATCGGTTACAACACCTGTAACTGCTGCTGCTGCTGCAACTAAAGGACTTGCCAATAAAGTTCTTGCACCTGGTCCTTGACGACCTTCGAAATTTCTGTTACTTGTACTAACTGCATATTTACCTGCAGGAATTTTATCATCGTTCATTGCCAAACATGCGCTGCATCCCGGTTGACGTAATGAAAAACCTGCTTCATTTAAAATATCTAAAATACCTTCTTCTTTAATTTGACTTTCTACAATATGCGAACCGGGCACTAACCATGCAGTAATATTATCGGCTTTCTTTCTTCCTTTAACTATGGTTGCAAATGCACGAAAATCTTCAATGCGACCATTGGTGCAACTTCCTAAAAAAACATAGTCAACTTTTTTGCCAATTATTTTTTCATCTTCAGCAAAACCCATGTAAGCCAAAGATTTTTTATAAGAAGCACCGCCATCTTTCACAGCAGTTGATAAAGGAATATTTTTAGTAATACCTGTTCCCAATCCGGGATTGGTACCGTAAGTAATTTGCGGATCAATATCATCGGCACTAAAACTTAATTCTGCATCAAACTCAGCGTCAGCATCTGTTTTCAAGGTTTTCCAATAAACTAATGCTTTATCCCAAGCATCGCCCTTCGGTGATTTTTCTCTTCCTTTTAAATAATTAAAAGTTGTTTCATCAGGAGCGATCATTCCGCCACGTGCTCCCATTTCGATTGATAAATTACAAACAGTCATTCTTCCTTCCATACTCATGTTTTCAAAAACTTCACCTGCAAATTCAATAAAATATCCGGTAGCACCACTTGCCGAAATTTGAGAAAGAATATATAACGGAACATCTTTTGCAACAACACCCTTTCCTAATTTTCCATTGATGGTGATGCGCATTTTTTTAGGCTTTGGTTGCATGATACATTGCGATGATAAAACCATTTCTACTTCACTTGTACCAATACCAAATGCAATGGCACCAAATGCTCCATGCGTTGATGTGTGTGAATCTCCACAAACAATCGTCATACCAGGTAATGTAATTCCATTCTCTGGTCCAACTACATGTACGATACCATTTTTAGGGTTATTCAATCCCCAATGAGAAATGCCATATTTAGCCGAATTATCTTCCAACGCTTTTAATTGATTGGCTGAAAGTGGATCTTCAACAGGTAAATGTTGATTTATAGTTGGTGTGTTGTGATCGGCAGTTGCAAAAGTTCTATCGGGAAACATTACAGAAATATTTCTTGTTTGTAATCCAAGAAACGCAACAGGACTTGTTACTTCGTGAATAAAATGACGGTCAATAAAAAATACATCCGGGCCATCTTCGATCTTTCTTATAACATGTGAATCCCACACTTTATCAAATAAGGTTGTTGGTTTAACGCTCATGAATTATTTTTTAAAATGGTTGAAATATTTGGAATGTGAATATTATCTCACGAAGTTCCATAGAATTAATAAATTTGAAAAACATTATTTATCTATCATTGCTATCGGTTAAACCGATTGATCATGGAATTAAGACAACTCAAATATTTTATTCGCACAGCAGAAGTTTTAAATTTTACTGAAGCAGCTAATGATTTATTCATCAGCCAAAGCACACTTTCGCAACAAATAAAACAATTAGAAGAGGAATTAGATATTTTATTATTTGATAGAGTTGGAAAAAAAATAAGATTAACAGAAGCAGGAAGTTTATTCTTAACCTATGCCAGACAGGCATTACAAGACACAAAAGACGGTAAACAAATAATTGAAGATCTAAAAGAACTCAAAACAGGTAGTTTAAATATTGGAGTAACTTATGGTTTATCTGCTTTATTAACTGATACAATTGTTTCGTTTTCTAAACGGTATCCTCAAATAAAGATTACTGTTGATTTTGGAACATCCGAAGATCTTCTTGAGAAATTGAAAATTGCCAAAATTGATTTTGTACTTTCCTTTTTGCAATTACCGGCAGATGATGCTTTTCTTTCGCAAGTATTGTTCGATTCAAAATTAGCATTGGTGGTACATCCATCTCACCCAGTTGCAAAAGAAAAAACAATCGATGTAAAAGAATTACAAAATATTTGTTTGGCTTTACCCGCAAAAGGTTTTAATACAAGAGATTTTCTAGAAGGCGCTTTTACAAAAAATAATATTTCACCTTCGGTGAAAGTTGAATTGAATGATATTAATATGTTATTGCAATTAGTTGAAACGGGAAATTGGTGTACTGTTTTAACGATGGCATCAGTTAAAGGCAGATCAAATTTAAAAACCATTCCGATTACAGGGATTGATATTATTCGTCAGGCTTCTATTACCTGGTTCAAAGATGTTTATCGAAAAAAAGCTGCCAATGCATTTACTGAAATGATTCAATCACAGATCTATTAAGAAGTTTTTAAAAAGATTTGTAATCTATTTCCCAATGCAAAATTTTGAGAAGATATAATCTAACTGATCCTCATTTGTAACCTCGCCGGTAATCGATCCTAAATAATAAAGACATTGGCGAATATCAAGTGCTAACAAATCTGCTGGAATATTTTCATCTAATCCTTTTTGAACATCTTGCAATGCGATATTTAATTTTTGCAATGCTTCGAAATGTCTGGTATTAGTGATAACAATCGATTCGGTATTCAAATCACCTTTAACCGCAACATTTACTAAAGATTTTTTTAATTGGTCGATGAATGAATTATTTTTTGCTGAGATAAAAATAATATTATGAAAAGATGAGAACTTTTCTTTCGAAAAACTTTCATCGAGATCCATTTTATTTCCTGCCAATAAATAAGTGATATTATTTTGTATCAATTCATCTTCTCGTTTTTTTAATTCATTAGCATCTATTTCGTTTACATCAAATAAATAAATCACAACATCAGCCTGGTGCATCTTTTCTAGACTTCTTTCAATACCAAAATTTTCTATAGAATCTTTGGTATGATGCCTAATACCTGCAGTATCAATCAGCCTGAATAATACACCATCAATATTTAATATTTCTTCGATTGTATCTCTTGTTGTTCCTGCAATTTCGCTAACGATAGCCCTGTTCTCATTCAACAAAGTGTTTAGCAGTGTTGACTTTCCTGCATTTGGCTTTCCAATGATAGCAACCTGTACGCCATTCTTAATTACATTTCCCAATGCAAATGATTGCAATAATCGTTTAGTGTTTTGATGAAGCGTACTAATTAATTCCTGAAATTTTTTTCTATCAGCAAACACAACATCTTCCTGCGAAAAATCTAATTCTAATTCGATCATTGCAGAGAACTGAATTAATTGTTCTCGTAGTTGATGTAATGAATTTGAAAAACCGCCGCGCATATTTTTCAATGCGGCATTTTTACTTGCTTCGGTATTACTTGCTATTAAATCTGCAACAGCTTCAGCTTGAGTTAAATCTAATTTACCTTTTAAAAAAGCTCTTTGCGTAAACTCACCGGCTTTAGCCATTCTCACGCCTTTGGAAATTATTGCTTGAATTATTTTTTCCTGAATGAAAGGAGAACCATGGCAACTGATCTCAATTACATTTTCGCCGGTGTAAGATTTTGGAGATTTGAATAATGATATTACTACTTCATCTAAAACTTCATTACCATTTTTGAGAAAACCAACATGCAACGTATGTGAAGCTTGTTCTTGTAAATTTTTTGAAGGAAACATTTCATTAATTACTTCAATTGCTTTATCGCCGCTAATTCTTATAACACCAATGGCACCAATCCCCTGCGGAGTTGATAAAGCAACAATTGTATCATCCCAATTTGAAAGTTTTCCGAGCATCTAATTTTTTATCAAAAATAACTGAAAGCAATTGTACAAAATAATACAGGTTGTTCATTATTCATAAACAACCTGTGCCTTTATCTCAATTCTAGTAAATATTTATTCGGTTTCCGCAACAATAAATACAATATTTTGAATATGTCTGTAATTTACAGTTCTTCCGTTTTGAACTGCAGGATGCCAATCAGGTCCTTTCTTAATTACACGCATAGCTTCTTCTTTAGTTCCATACCCGGGATCACTTTCTGCTTTAACATCACTAATGATTCCATTTTTATCAACAATAAAAGATAATGTGACAATATATTTACCTACAGGTGCGCCATTTTGAATAGGAATATCTCTGTTTAAATTTCGTTCTAAATATTTAATCCATGCAGCTTGTCCGCCGGGAAACTCCGCAGGTATTTCAACAACAGTATAAATTTTATCGTAGTCCTCTTCGTGTTTAGGAGGAGCAACAAAGCCTGTTCCTTTTGATTCAAGAGGTGCAGCAATTATTCCATCATCTTTTACACCTTCCTGATTAATCGAACCAATTTTTGTATCGGCTAATTGTGAAACTTCTTTCACTTCTTCATCTTCTTTTACTTCAGCATCTTTTACAATTAATGGTGGAGTAAATTTTGTTATTTCTACTTTAGGTATTTCTTGTTTCGGCGGTGGAGGTGGTGGTGGTTCTTCGGCTTTTTTTTGATCTTCTTTCAGATCTTCTAATGAAACATCTTTTACAAACATCTGAACATTTTGATGTTTCGTTTGCATTGCAAGAATATGCGGCAACACAGTTATTACAACACATAAAGCCGTTGTAATTAATAATGCTTCAATAAGTCGATTTATATATGTTTTGCGGAGGTAATATGCTCCGTAGGTTTTATTTCTGCCATCAAAAATAATATCAAGCAGATCGGCTGAAAGGATTTTATTGGTTTCCATCTTATAAGTTTTAAGGTGATGATATCACCTGTAAACTTGTTGACAGATGCACTTTGATATTGGCAAGAGGAGCAACAATTACAGGAACTTTCCAAGTACAAAGTAAAAAAAATCCCTTCTATAAAAGAAGGGATAAAATCATTTTTTAAATGATAAAAATAGATTATAATAAATTTTATTCTTCGGAAACTACAAAAGTAATTCCTTGTTTATGACGATAAATTACGTTGCGTCCATTTTGAATTGCCGGCTTCCAGGCTGGTCCTCTTTTAATAACTCTTACAGCTTCATCTTTAGTTCCATATCCAGGATCATTCTCAGCTTGTACATCACTAATACCGCCAGTTTTATCAACAATAAAAGTTACATACACTGTATATTTTCCAGGAGGTGCGCCATTTTCAACAGGTAAGTCTCTGTTAAGATTGCGTTCAAGATATTTTGTCCATGCAGGCAATCCACCAGGGAACTCGGCAGGAATTTGAACGACAGTAAATATCTTATCGTAGTCTTCTTCCTTAGGCGCTGCTACAACACCAGTTCCTTTTTCAACAACGGGAGCAACAACCCCTTGATCTTTTTCACCTTCTTGGTTAATAGTACCAATCTTGGTGTCTTCTAATTGTTTTACTTCTTTTATTTCTTCATCAGGCTTTACTTCTTCATCCTTCACGATTTTAGGAGGAGTGAATTTAGTAATTTCCACTTTTGGTGGTTCCTGTTTTGGAGGAGGAGGAGGTGGTGGTGGTTCTGGCTTTTTGTCTTCTGTTTTCATGTTTTCTAATGAAACATCCTGAACCATAATTTGATTCGATTTTTTCTTAACAGAGTTTGCCAATAATGAACCCACAATCAAGAGCACACAAATTGTTACAGTTCCAATCAACGCATTTCTTAAACGCATATTATAGGTCCTGCGCAAATTATATGCACCATATTCTTTATCTCTTCCTTCAAAAAGAATATCAAGAAAATCGGCGGTTAAAATTTTATTTACATCCATTAGTAAGGCTTTTATAATAAGATTCAAATTGATGAAAATTCCATAAAATTATTGAGCAATTGTTTGAGCTTCTGATTTTTTTACCAATTGACCTTCAATATCTGAAATATCAACCAATGCATAACGTTTTATAACATTCACAGACATTTCGTCTAAAATGTCAACAACATTTTTATAAGTACAATCGTTGCCTGGCTTTATCACAATAACTAAATTCTTTTCAATAGTATTTGCTTTCTTTTTAAGAATTGCATTACGTATTCCTTCTTCTCCTGAACTGAAGTTGGCAGATTTAAAATTAGTTGAAGCATTTTCAGTTGTTAAAATTCCTTCATAGTAAAAAACCTTATTGTCTTTACCTAATAGAATAGTAAATGCACCTGATTCTTTTGCTTTATTTTGATCTTCCGGCTTTTCGGTATCTTTTGGTAAAATAAGTCGCATTGCTGTTGGCTGACTCATTGTTGTGGTGAATATAAAGAAAGTAATAAGCAAGAATCCAAGATCCACCATGGGAGTTAAATCCACACGGGTAGATAATTTTTTGCTTTTCTTGACCCCTGGTCCTTTCTTATGCCCACCGCCACTCGAGGTATCTAATTCTGCCATTGTGCAGTAATTTATTTGTTAGAAATAATTTTTACTAATCGTCTCTCTTTTCACCTTTCTGATTATTCTTCCATAATTCTGATCCAAGAGGAACGCTTTCTGGGCTAGTAATCATCTGAAACTTCAAAAAGTCGTTTTTCTTAAATGCATCTACAATGCTTTTGAATGCAGGATACTTCGCAAGATTATCACCTTTTAATAAAAGATTTTTCATCTTAGTACCTTGGTATGCTTCATTTACTAAACGCATCCATTCAATCATTTCATTAGCACCTTTTGTTGTATCAGTAGGTATCCCAGGTAACACATCTCCTTTTCTACTTTCTTCCGGAATTTGAAGAAATGATTTTAATTGACTAAAAGGTGCACCGATAAAAGCTGCCTTTTTAAAAGCGTTCACATCAATTCCTAAGTTCTTTGTTGTATTCAAAGTATTAGCAATGTATTCTTTCTTTTGTTCATCATCCATCGAAAGGAAAACTTTGCCATTTTTATCTAAAGTAACAAGAACAAAATCTTTATCCGGTGCAACTTTTGCAGCCACAGAACTTGGTGTGACTACAGCTATTGCTTCTGCCGGTTTAAATTTTGTTGTTAAGATAAAAAAAGACAACAAAAGGAAGGCCACATCGCACATCGCCGTCATATCTATGTTTGTACTCTTTCGAGGTATCTTAGGTCTGGCCATAGTTTGTTATTTAAAAAATGTTTTCACAATTAAGATTCAAAACTTTTCATTTTCCATATAAATAATTCTTTGAATTATTTATAGTTAGCTGCAAAGCTTTGTGTTAAAGTGAATCCAGATTCATCAATACCATAAGTAACAGCATCAATCTTTGTTGTGAAGATGTTGTAGAATACAATGGCAATAGCAGATGTACCGATACCCAAAGCTGTATTAAACAAAGCTTCAGAAATACCTTGAGATAACTGACGTGCAGCATCTCCACCACCTTCATCACCTAATTTTGAGAATGAACGAATCATACCCATTACTGTACCTAACAAACCTAACAAAGTTGCAATAGAGGCAATAGTAGATAAGAATACTAAGTTCTTTTCTAACATTGGCAATTCCAATGCGGTTGCTTCTTCAACTTCTTTTTGAATGCCTAATATTTTTTGTTCAGTAGCTAATTCTGTGTTATGGATCATTTCTTTGTAACGACGCAAACCTGCTTTCATTACATTACCAACACTTCCTTTTTGTTTATCGCATTCTGCAATTGCTTTATCAACATCTTTATTTGCTAAATGAAATTGCACTTTACGAATAAACTCCTGAATACTTCCGGCACCAGCAGCTTTTGCAACAGTTAAAAATCTTTCGATTACGAAAGTAATAACAGTTAAAAATGCACCAATCAATAATGGTACAAGAATACCACCTTCGTACATTTTTACAAATGCTCCTTTTGGAATTGCGTGATCAGGCCAAAACCAATGGCTTGAATCAAGATCAGGTTTTACAAAATTTGAAGGATTACCTAATACATAACGCCAAATAACATAACCTAATACGATACATGCGAAAGGCGCAACCAATGAGATTAAATTACCACTCTTCTTAGGTTGAACAGAAGTTGTTGCTTTTGTGGCAGTTGGTTTAATGTCAGCCATGGTTCAATTGATTTTAGTTTTTGAAATTACAATGGTTAAAAAATTTGTCTTTACAATTCTACTTAAAAAATGTTTTGAAAAAACAAAACACATCTCAAATATTCTTAAAAGGGCTTACAAATTAGGTATTTTATCGAAAGCAACAAATAAGTTTTCGGTACAAATTGAAAAATATTTGTTAAGCCGATTCTTAATGTTATTCCACCGAAAACATATTCTAAATTTTAAGCCAATTACAGGCAAAGTAGTGAATATTTCAATGCATTAATCAGTTGTAATAAAAAAAATTATTACTAAATAACATTTGTTAGCATATCGAAATAAAATCTATTTCATTTCGAAGATCAACAGTTCCATAATAATTATATCCTAAGCATACCTTTGTCTAAATACTTTATATGATGAAGATCTTATTTTCAATAGTTTTTAGTTTAGTTACGGCTGCTTCTTTTTCTCAAAATAATTTAATGATGAAAGGAGTTTTAAAAGACAGTATTACTCATAATGCCTTGCCTTTTGCAAGTGTAACAAATATGAATACACATCAAACTGTTTTATCAAATAAAAATGGTTTTTTTAAAATTTCAATTTCATTAAACCAATTGTTATCGTTTGCTTCTGTTGGTTATAATTTTGATACTATTTTAATGAATGAAAAAAATATTTTAAAAGATACTTTACATATTTTTTTATCTCCACTCACCAGAAGTTTATCAGAAGTTACCGTGTATGGAAAAATTAAATTGTCTGCCTACCAATTGGACAGCATAAAAAGAAGAAAAGATTTTTTTGAAACTATGAGCGAACATACACTTCCTGTTTTTTCGAATGCTAATTCCGGTGCAGGAATAGGTTTAAACCTCGATCATTTTTATAACAGAGAAAAAAGAAAAAGAAATGTAATTAGTCTATTTGATTTGATAGAACAGGAACAATATATAAATTATCGTTTCAATCCTGAATTAGTAAGCAAATACACAACACTTTCAAACGAATCTTTAGAAACATTCATGCAACAATATCGACCAACATATAATTGGCTTCGCAAACATGTTGAAGAGGAAGACATCATTTATTATATAAACGATAAACTGAAATTATTTTTTAAGAGAAAATAATTTACTCGTAACGCAAAGCATTGATAGGATTTAATTTTGCAGCTTTCATTGCCGGATAAATTCCTGCTGCCAATCCTACGATCGAACAAATTACAATACCACCTATTACCCAAGCCCATGGTATCACAAATCCTGTATTCATAAATGAGGCAAAGAGATTGCCGACTATTACACCTAAAATAATTCCGCACAAAGCACCCATCAAACTGATGATCATACTTTCGAATAAAAATTGTTGACGAACATTTTTGCTTTTACCACCAATTGCTTTTATTAATCCAACTTCACGCGTTCTTTCGTTAACCGCCACCAACATAATATTCATTAATCCAATAGCGGCACCAATTAAAGTAATCATACCGATTGCTCCTGCAGAACCGGTGATACCACTTAATAATGAAATAAACATTTCAGCAAACTTGTCGCTTTTCTCAATTACAAAATTGTCTGTATCGGTGGGTTGTAATTTTCTTACTGCGCGAAAAACAGAAGTGCTTTCACCAACAGCAGGATCAAGTTGTGCAACATTATCAACCATTACCCCAATCAAAAAAGATTTTGAAGAAAATTGAAAACGTTTTGCATTATTATAAGAAGTGATGATCACATCATCCTGTCGCAACATCGCACTCGAACCTTTGCTCTTCAATAAACCAATTACTCGGTACGGCATTCCGCCAACACGAATAATTTTATCGATACATTTTTCGGGATTATTTCCAAATAATTTTACTGCAACATTATTACCAATCAAACAAACACTTCTTCCACTATTAACATCCAGGTTATTCAAATTTCTACCTTCGCTGATAGTAAATGCATTAACAGAAAGATAATTTTCATCCCCGCCCCAAATATTTACAACCGGATTTGTTTTCTTATCCTGATAACGACACTCCTGACTATTTGGGCCTCGTAAATAAATACTTACTTGTGCAGGAAATTTAAAATTTTCTTTAAAATATTCAGCATCCTGTTTTACTATATATTTATTAAGGTTGGATGTTTTTTCTTTTTTGCCTCGTTGAGTTTTCTTAACCTCATTACCTCTCCCGCCAAAATGAACATTGGATTCTTTGAACCGAATGCTGAATGCATTGGCACCCATTGAAGAAAAACTTTCTTTCAGACTTTGATTCATTGCCTGTATAGCTGTGATGATACCGATCAAAGCCATGATACCAAATGCAATGATGGCAACAGTTATACCGGTACGAAGTTTATTTCCTTTTACGGTACGAAAAGCTAATTGAAAAGAATCTACTAGTGTCATGCAATTAATTTATTCAAGAACCGAATAAAGGTAATTGAGATTATTAAATACAATCCAATAAAATGATAAAGGGAATATTTTAAGGATAGAATCAGAAAATTCTATGTAAATATTTTATCGTTCTAGAAATAATACCAGCGCAATAAGATGGAAGGATTAATCCCAATCAAAATAATTAATAAGGCCAATACAACTAATACGAATTTGAATGTGCCATCTATTTCTGTTGTTTCAGCATCTCCATCTTTAAAATACATTGCCTGAATAACGCGGAAATAATAATAAACACTTACTGCCGCAAACAATACTGCTACAATCACCAACCATAATGCTGAACCATTACTTTTTAAAGCAGATGCAAGCATATAATATTTTGCAAAGAATCCTGCTGTTAACGGAATACCTGCCAACGATAATAAAAACACTGTATTGGTTGCAGCAACCAATGGTTGTTTTTTTGCCAATCCATTATAACCATCGAAAGTATAATCTTTCATTTTTATTAAGATCCCGAAAATACCAATCGTTGCAATGCTATATGCTGCTGCATATAATAAAATACCTTCGGTAGATAAATCATTGCTTGTGTATAAAGCAAATAACATAAACCCTGCCTGTGCAATGCTCGAATAGGCCAACATTCGTTTTACACTTTGTTGAAAAACAGCTGTTATATTTCCTACCAATAAAGTAGCAATGATAATTACAGGTAAGATGATGGCGTACGATGGACCTAAATCAGCCATTCTCAAACTGAACAATTTTACAAAAGCAATAAAACCTGCTGTCTTAACAATGGTTGCCATAAATGAAGTGAAAACACTTGGTGCACCATCATACACATCTGGTGTCCAGAAATGAAATGGTGCTGCCGAAACTTTAAATGCAAGCGAAATAAATATCAATAATAATCCAAGCGGTGCTAATATTCCAAACTCGGCTATCGAAGTTTTCTCCCGAATCATTTCTAAATTAAAATTTCCCGAAGCACCGTACAATAATGCAATTCCCATTAACATAATACCGGTTGAAAAAGCACCCATCAAAAAATATTTCAAAGATGCTTCATTACTTTTTAAATTCTTTTTATCGGAACCGGTAAGAATGTATAAAGGAATTGACATGATCTCAACTCCAAGAAATAACATCAATAAAGAATTGTAAGATGATAAGATAGTTACACCACACAAAACAAAAAATATCAACGCAAAATATTCTGCAGGATAGTTACCAACTTTTACAATATCGCTGCCACTTAAAATAACATATAATAAAGTTGAAACTATTGCAATAGAATTAAAGAATAAACCAAAACTATCGAAACGAAGCATGTTGTGCAAATCAACATTAAAACTATACGGTGTATAAATGTTCAATAAATTACTTGCCAACAAAATCAATAAGCCGAAGATGGCAATGTTTCTGATAGCAATTTTATTTTCAGTGAAGACGCTTGCAAACATCATCACCACACCTAATAAAGCAGAAAGTATAATCGCGTTCATATCAAATTATAAATTAGAAGTTTTTAGTTGGATGCGAATAACATCTTTAACCAATCACTCTAACGATTTACAAAAAATGTATTTACAGTATCCTTAGTTAAATTAATTAATGGTTGCGGATAAACACCCAAAACAATAACAACTACAACCAATACAATTAAAATCCATTGAACATTATTTTTTGCATCAACCGCATTGTCAGTTAATGAAACAGTATTGCCGTAAAATATTTTCTGGATCATATTCAATGTATAAACCGCAGCCAGAATAATACTTACACCTGCAATGGCTGCTGCCCAAATATTATATTGAAATAATCCGATGAACATTAAAAATTCTCCCACAAAAGAATTGGTTAATGGCAATGCAATATTTGCTAATGATAGTACAACTAATAAAATAGCCAATGTTGGTGCTTTTTGCGCCAATCCGCCAAGTTCGCTCAATTTGCGAGTACCTAATTGTTGTTCAATAACATCGGCAACGATCCATAATCCAATTACATTAATTCCGTGATTGAACATTTGTATCATCACACCTTCCAACCCAATTTTATTTTGCGCAAAAATCGCAGCACACATTAAACCGATATGAGCAATGGATGAATAGGCAATTAATCTTTTTATATCATCTTGCTGAATCGCTATTTGCGATGCATAGATCATTCCGATGATGGAGAATATAATTATAACTGTGCTGAAGTTTGCAACTGCTTCCGGAAAAATTGGAATCAACCAGCGTATCAATGCAAAGATTCCCATCTTCACCATCACACCACTTAATATCATGGTGACTGCTGTTGGCGATTGTTCGTAAGTATCGGGCTGCCATGTATGCAAAGGGAATATCGGCATCTTGATTGCGAATGCAATAAAGAATAACCAAAAAACCGTGTTTTGACTTTTTGCAGAAAGATGCAAATTGTACAAAGATTTTATTGCAAATGAATGATCAGCTGTTTGAAAATATAAAAACAAAATTCCGGCAAGCATCAACAACGATCCAATGAAAGTGTAGATGAAAAATTTAAATGTAACTGCAATTCTTTTTTCTCCTCCCCAAATTGAACATAAAAAATAAACAGGTATTAAAGCCAATTCCCAGAAGAAATAAAATAACAATGCATCTGATGCTAGAAACACTCCCATTAATCCTGCTTGCGTTAATAACATCAGTCCATAAAAACTTCCGGATTGTTTGTACGAATTTTTATAAGTTGATGCAAACACAACAGGAAAAGAAATGGCAGTTAATAAAGTAAGCATTTTTCCCATGCCGTCTAATGCAAGACTGAAGCGGCTTCCCAAGTTTGGTAACCATTCAGTATCAAAAGTTGTTTCGTTATTGTGATTATAAATAAATAATCCACTGAACACAACTGCTAATGTTATTACTGATGCCAATAATGACCAACTTTTTGCAGCTTTCTCATCTTTTAAAAAGAAAGTTACCAAGCCACTTAACAAAGGAATCAATATCAATAAAACTGGGATCATATTTCTATTCGCCTTTCGGCTTTTAAAAAAGATTATAGAAAAATTTATAAATGTAGCCATCGTTCACCCAAATCAATACCATCACAATTATTGCCAATACCATAAATAAAATATAACCGCTTACCAAACCACTTTGTATTAAACGCAATTGACGGGATGAATAATTTATCATTCTGCCAACGCCGTTTACTGCAGCATCGATTATATTTTTTTCGAAAATATTTTTTAAGAATTTCCCTTTTGCTGTATTTGGTTTTACAATGATCGAATCATACAATTCATCCACATACCATTTGTTTTCTAACAATTTTCCAAAACCGGTTGCATCTTCTAATTCAGGTTTTTTACTGAATTTATTTATGGCGAAGATGATGGCAATCGCAGCAACTGCAACAGAAATTCCCATCAATAAATATTCGGTATTCTTTGCAGATTCATGTGCAACTTCTGTTGTTAAAACAGAAGATAAAAAATTATGTAATGAATGATGACCGCCTAATATTTCGGGCACTCCAACAAAACCACCGATCACACTTAATAATGCAAGAACAATTAATGGAATGGTCATTGCCGATGGGCTTTCATGCAAATGATGTTGTTGATCTTCTGTTCCTCTGAATGTTCCCAAGAAAGTTGTTGCATATAAACGGAACATGTAGAATGCAGTCATGGCAGCACCTGCAACACCCAATCCCCAATAAATAGGATTCTTTGCAAACGCAGCTGCTAATATTTCATCTTTAGAAAAGAAACCACTGAATGGTGGAATACCTGAGATGGCAATACAACCAATTAAAAAAGTAATGTGCGTAATAGGAAGTTGCTTTTTTAGTCCGCCCATTTTTCTAATATCCTGTTCGTGATGCATGGCTTGAATAACAGAACCTGCACCAAGAAATAATAATGCTTTAAAAAATGCATGAGTCATCACATGAAAAACTGCACCGGTATAAGCACCTACACCTAATCCTAAAAACATATAACCCAACTGACTAACTGTTGAATAAGCCAATACTTTTTTAATATCATTTTGTTTTAATGCAATTGTTGCAGCAAACAATGCCGTTGCTAAACCAATGATGGAAACTAAGTTCATCGTTACTTCACTCATCGAATACAAAACATTACTGCGTGCGATCATGTAAATACCTGCAGTAACCATGGTTGCAGCATGTATCAATGCAGATACTGGAGTTGGACCGGCCATTGCATCTGGCAACCAAGTGTACAACGGAATTTGTGCACTCTTTCCCATTGCACCAACAAATAATAAAATAGTAATGGCAGTTACATCAAATGAACTTAATGAAGAAGCATGTGCAAAAACATCAGCATAATTTGCCGTTCCTAATTTTTCTATCAACCAAAACACCGCTAATAAAAAACCAAGATCTCCAATGCGGTTCATCACAAAAGCTTTCTTGGCTGCATAATTATAATTATCGTTCTTAAACCAAAATCCAATTAATAAATACGAACATAAACCAACACCTTCCCAACCAATGAACATGATTACATAGTTGGCTCCCATCACTAACAATAACATGGAGAAGATAAATAAATTGAGGTATGCAAAATATCTTCCGAAATGTTGTGGCTCTTCATCATGCATGTATGCGGTTGAATACAGATGAATTAAAAAACCAACACCGGTAATAATTAATAAGAATAAAGATGATAATGCATCTATCTGAAATGCAAATGCAATTTTTAAAGAATCAAGATTGATGAAATTAAAATAATCAACAACAGTTGCGCCATTTGCTTTTACATCAAAAAATAAAATCACACTCACAACAAATGATGCTAATACTGAAGCACAACCAATGATTGATATCAATGATTTGGAAAGAGATTTTCTTCCCAATCCATTAATTAAAAAGCCGATCAACGGAAACAACGGAACTAAGTAAACTAATTTATTCATAAGCCCAATCCCCTAAAAGGGAGATTTAATTTTTTAATCTGTTTAAAAAATTCACATCAACCGAATGTGTATTGCGATACATCATAACAATAATAGCCAACCCCACACTTACTTCTGCTGCAGCCACTACCATAATGAAGAAAACAAATAATTGTGCATCCGATCCGGTTGTTGTTGTCTTATCTGTTAAATAAGCAATACCATGATGCATTTTAGAAAACGCAACCAATAATAAATTCACTGCATTCAACATTAGTTCAATGCACATAAAAACAATGATCACATTTCTACGAACTAATACGCCAACAATTCCAATACAGAATAATGCAAGCGATAAAATAATATAATATTGAATAGGCATAATCTTAATTTTTCTTTCCAATTACAATTGCTCCAACCATCGCACTTAAAAACAACACACTGCTTATTTCGAAAGGCACTAAATAATCTTTGAATAATGCTTTTCCCAAATTGCCGATCAATCCAATATCTCCAACTTTCATTTCAGCAACTTTGTTATTTATTTCAATTGCTTGTCGCACCAACGAAACCAATATCATCAATAAACATCCGCCCGAAACGGCACCGGCCAATCTCATCCAAACATTTTTTTGCGGTTCCGATTCATTATTCAAATTCATCAACATGATCACAAATAAAAACAATACCATGATGGCACCTGCATACACAATTAAATTAACGATGGCTAAAAATTGAGCATTCAATAAAATATAATGACCTGATATGGCAAAGAAAACCATGATCAGCCACAACACACTGTGCACAGGGTTTTTGCTTATCAATACCATCAATGCACTTACTATGGCAAGCGCAGATAAAAACCAGAATATAATTTGTATGGCACTCATTTTATAATTTGCAAATTAGCAGATGTGTGTATGTGCAGATTAATTTCATTTGCACATTCGCACATTTGCATATTATTAATTTTTTATTCCCTTTGCTTCGGCAAACTCTAAAGGTTGCTTTGTAACATCAGGTATCAACAGATCTTTTTTTCCGTAAATAAAACTTTGTCTGGTAAAACTTGCCGGTGCAAATGTTTCACTTAAATAAATTGCATCTTTCGGACAAGCTTCTTCACACAATCCGCAAAATATACAACGCAACATATTTATTTCGTAACGTGCTGCATATTTTTCTTCGCGATATAAATTTTCTTCGCCGGGTAATCTTTCAGCAGCTTCCATTGTAATGGCTTCAGCCGGACAAGCAACAGCACACAATCCGCATGCAGTGCATCTTTCACGACCTTCTTCATCTCTGTTCAACACATGCAATCCGCGAAACACCGGACTAAATGGTCTTGTTTGTTCGGGATAATGTATCGTTGGTTGCTTCTTAAAAATATGGCTGAACGTAATCATCATTCCCTTGAAAATATTCCACAAGTAAATACTTTCAAGAAACGTCATTGGTTTACGTTCCATTATTTTCGCTCTGTTTGTTAATGCCTGCATCTTATTCTTTTTCGCACTCGGCTTTTAAAAGATTCGCAAAATTATTTTTATAAATTTATGATACCAACTTTATCTCTTCACTCATCTTCGTTGCGTCGCACTCTTGTACGTTCGGCACTTTATTCAGCTTTTTATTTTTCACATCAACTTCTCTTTTTTATTATCATACAACCATTTAATTCTTAAAATCAAAATTGTATATAAACAAATTACAGCAACCCAACCTATAAATAAAAAGTCTGAAGATTTTTTTAAAGCAATCATCATAAAAAAATTAAGAATAAAAAAGACAAAAGAAAATCTATATATTATTCTCCACTTCCTTTTAATGTTCATATCGCTTACAATTGTAATCCTCATTTCTATTCAGTTAATAATTATTTATTAAACCATAATAAAATAACAGCTCCTGTGATTAACATATTTGCCAATGCCAATGGCACTAATTTTTTCCATCCCAAATTCATCAACTGATCATACCTAAACCTTGGTATGGTCCATCTCACCCACATAAAAAAGAAAATAAAGCAAACTATTTTTGTCATCAATGCAATGATTCCAACTAATGCAGCAATATTTGGCGACAATAAACTTTCATTTAAAAAAGGAACATCATATCCGCCAAAAAATAATGTTACCATGATAGCACTGCTGATGAACATATTGATGTATTCGGAAAATAAATAGAATCCCAATTTCATCGAAGAATATTCCTGATGATAACCTTGATTCAATTCACTTTCTGCTTCCGGTAAATCAAATGGTGTACGATTACATTCGGCAAAAGCACAAACCAAGAAAATAATAAATGCCAAAGGTTGATAAGCAATATTCCACAAATGACCAGGTGCCATTTGTTGTTTTACAATTTCGCCTAATTGCAAAGTTCCTGTTGTCATCAATACTGCGATCAAACTCAATCCCATCGCTAATTCATAACTGATAGCTTGTGATGCACCACGCAATGCAGCTAACAATGAAAACTTATTATTCGATGCCCAACCACCAATCATAATACCATACACGCCAACACTCACCACAGCAAAAACATATAAGATACCAACATTAATATCGGCAATTTGTAAAGCAATATTTCTTCCAAATAATTCTACATGATCTCCCCAGGGCACAACGGCACATGTCATCAAAGCCGCACTCATGGCCAATCCCGGACCCAAAATAAATAATGCTTTATTGGAAGTGTCTGGAATAATTTCTTCTTTCATAATTAATTTCAATCCATCGGCAAATGGTTGAAATATTCCAAAAGGACCGGCACGATTGGGTCCCGGCCTGTCTTGCAAAATACCTGCAACTTTTCTTTCACCATAAGTCATGTATAATGCAATGCCTAAACTTGCAAAAATGATGATTGCAATCAATATCAATTTTTCAGTTAATAATGCCCAGTCAATTGCAAGTAATGTTGTCATTTTTATGCGTTGTTCTTTTCAGAATGATTAAACGTTTTTGATGTTGCAGGTCCATCTATCAAACTCAATTCAATATCAGTTTTATTTACTTCACTAACATTATGAATGTCCATTAATAATTTTGGATTTCTTCCGTGCATTACTTTCGGCATTGTTTCATCCGGTTTTTTCAAACCTTCATAATGTCCTTGTGCAATAACCGAATGACGATTAATTTTCGATGGTCCTTCAATCACCCAATCATTAATATGTTTTTTATCGAAGCGACATGTATTACAGATCCAGCCCGGTTTTCCATCGGTTGTATCTTTTACTTCACCCCATTGGTCTTTGCGAGCGGTAACACGAAAAACCTCATCACCTCTCATCCATAATTGAACTTGTCCGCTGCATGTTGGACAATCTCTATGCGCATCAACAGGTTTAGTAAACCACACACGATTTTTAAAACGGAATGTTTTATCGGTTAATGCGCCAACCGGACAAACATCAATTACATTTCCAATAAAATCGCTGTGTAAATTTTTCTGAATGAAAGTTGCTATTTGAGAATGATCGCCTCTATCTAAAATACCATGTTCTCTGTTATCTGTTAATTGATTGGCAACAAACACACAACGATAACATAAGATGCACCGTGTCATGTGCAATTGAATCTTATCACCCAAATCAACTTTATGAAATGTTCTTTTTTGAAACTCGTAACGAGTTCCTTCTTTGCCGTGCTCGTAACTTAAATCTTGTAAATGACATTCACCAGCCTGATCACAAATCGGACAATCGAGTGGATGATTTAATAATAAAAATTCAACAATTCCTGCTCTTGCATCGATCACTTTTGGAGACGTGATATTTTTTACTTCCATTCCATCCATCACAGTTGTGCGGCATGATGCAACTAATTTTGGCATTGGTCGCGGATCTTTTTCTGATCCTTTACTTACTTCTACCAAACACGTGCGACACTTACCACCACTGCCTTGCAGCTTGCTGTAATAACACATTGCCGGTGGTGTTACTTCGCCACCAATTTGTCGAGCAGCATTTAGTATCGTTGTTCCTGCCGGAACTTCGATAGTGATGTTATCGATTGTTACTTTAAATAATGGTGTTCCTTCGGCCATAGCTAAGGATATATTTTATTGAGTATTTTCTATTAATGTTTCAAATCTTTTTCTTAAAGTATCGGTACAATATTTTTCTTCAAAAATTTTTCTTGCATTTGCCGACATCACATTTCTTTGCTCTCTGTTACTTAACATTGCAATCATTTTCTCAGCCAGATCATTTTCATTTTCTCTTTCAAACAACCAACCATTGTATCCCGGAATAATCATATCAGGAATACCGCCACTGTTACTTCCTACAACCGGTGTTGAAACGGAAAATGCTTCAAGCACAGTTGTTGGTTGATTATCAATTCTGCTTGGCACAACCAAAAAATTAATGTTCAACATCAGTTCCAAAATCTCATCTGCTTTTAATACTCCTTTCCAGTTCACTTTATTTTCTAGTCCTGCCTGTTGTAACATTTCTTGCAAGGTTTCTTTTTCCGAACCACCGCCTGCAATAATTAATGCTGCATCGGGAAAAAGTGGTACGATCTTAATAAATGCTTTTATTAAAACATCAACACCTTTTGTTTTATCCAATCTTCCAGCAAAGCCAATTAAATTATTATTGCTTTGATTGATAGATGAACAAGCCGGCAATGCATTTGGAAAAACATGCACTTTGTTTTCTTTCAAACCAAAATAATGTAAAAGATCTTTTTTTCCATATGTTGAAGGCGCCAGCATATGTGTAGCTGTTCTAAAAACCAAGCCCTTTCTAATTATCCTCAATCGTTGCTTCCATCCTAACTTTCCATGATCAGCAATGTATGCTGCAACAATTGTTTGATAATAACAACATCTGTATTTTATTCCAAATAACCACGAAACCAATAACATCATATTATTTGCTCCGAAGTTAGTGACGATAATGTCTGGCCTTTGTTTCTTCATCAACTTTGCAAGAAATAAAAAATCTTTAATTCCTGTTGGTCTTTTCCCGGGCCATTCATGCACCGTTAGATTTTTATTGATCGCAAAATTATTCAATCCATCTTTTCTGCCACTCAAAAAAACAACTTTGTTATCCTCCGAAAATGCCAGTGCCATTGATTTTGATTGCCGATTGACGAAAGTATCACTCCAATTATGAGCAATAAATATCGTTTTACCTTTTATCAATTAGCAATTTATTTTATTGATCATTATGCCGAAACCAATTGTCTTGCATCAGCATAATGTGCTAATCCAAAATTTCTTTTTTGTGCTTCTTCAGCATGTGTTACATGCCATTCAAATTCATCTCTGAAATGTCGGATGGCTGCTGCAACAGGCCATGCTGCTGCATCTCCCAACGGACAAATCGTATTTCCTTCTATCTTACTTTGAATATCCCACAACAAATCAATATCACTTATTTTACCCTGACCATTTTCTAAACGCAACAATAATTTTTCCATCCAACCCGTTCCTTCACGACATGGTGAACATTGTCCGCAACTTTCGTGACGATAAAATCTTGCTAATGTATAAGTATTTTTTACCACGCACTGATCTTCATCCAACACAATAAATCCGCCGCTTCCCAACATACTTCCTGTTGCAAAACCACCATCACTCAAACTTTCATAATTCATGTAACGTGTTTCGCCCTTTGCAGTTTTCAATAAAAGATTTGCTGGAAGAATGGGAACTGATGAACCACCCGGAATGCAAGCTTTCAAACGTTTTCCATTTGCAATGCCGCCACAATATTCATCGCTATAAATAAATTCTTCAACACTGATTGTCATATCAATTTCATACACACCAGGTTTATTAATATTACCACATGCTGAAATTAATTTTGTTCCTGTACTTCTACCCACACCAATCTTTGCATATTCTTCGCCACCTAAATTAATGATCGGAACAACAGATGCTAAAGTTTCTACATTGTTTACCACCGTTGGTCTTTCCCATAAACCTTTGATGGCAGGGAATGGTGGTTTTAATCTTGGATTACCACGTTTACCTTCTAAACTTTCTATCAATGCAGTTTCTTCGCCGCAGATATAAGCACCTGCACCTCGTTGAACATGGATCTCGCAATCGAAACCTGTTCCTAAAATATTTTTACCTAACCAACCGTTTGCTTTTGCTTCGCCAATCGCATTTTCTAAAATATCAACGATCCATGCATATTCACCACGGATGTAAATGTAAGTATCGTGAGAACCCAAAGCATAAGAGGAAACAATCAAGCCTTCAATTAATAAATGAGGAATATTTTCCATCAAATATCTATCCTTAAAAGTACCGGGCTCACTTTCATCTGCATTGCAAACTAAGTGACGAGGCACACCTTCGGGCTTAGCAATAAAACTCCATTTCATCCCAGCAGGAAAACCTGCACCGCCCCTTCCACGCAATCCGCTTTTCTTCACTTCTTCAACAATAGCATCGGTGCTCATTGTTTTCAAAGCCTTTTCCACACTGCGATAGCCGCCTTCGCGACGATACACTTCGTAACTACGAATGCCTTCAACATGTGCTTTTTCTAATAATAATTTTACTCCCATTTATTAGCTTTCGCTTTTTATTTTGTTACCAACTTTTGTTCTTTGCTCATCGTTCCTTGCGTCGCACACTTCAACCCCAACAATTCTATTCAACTATTTTTTGTACTCATGATTAAACATCCAATAAACACCGAATTTATCTTTTAGCATTCCAAATCTTGCTCCCCAAAAAGTATCTTGTAATGGCATTTGTACAAAACCACCTTCGCTTATTTTTTCAAAAATTGAATTTAATTTTTCTACACTTTCTATTTCAACACTTAATTGAATATTACTTTCAGCATTTACTTTATATCCTTTAAATCCATCAGATATCATTAACATGTTGCCATCAAATTCTAACCGAGAATGCAATATTTTATTTTTCCAATCTTCATCTGTTGGTTGCGGGTTATCTGAATACCTGCTGATCATTAATACAGTTCCGCTGAAAATCTCTTTATAAAAGTTTAATACCTCTTCGGCATTACCTTCAAAAATTAAATATGGATTCAGTTTCATAAAAAAATATTTAATTATTAATCGCTGCATTTTTTCTGCAGTCTTCAATAATTGCATCCACTTTTTCTTTAGTCAAATGTTCGCGATAATGTTTTCCCATTTGCATCATCGGCGCATAACCACAAGCACCTAAACATTCAACAGTTTTTAAAGTAAACAAACCATCTGTTGTTGTTTCGCCGGGTTTGATACTTAATTTTTCACCAATGTATTTAATGATATCATCACTGCCGCGCAACATACATGGACCTGTTTGACAAACTTCGAACATATAAGTGCCAACAGGTTTTAAATTATACATGCTGTAAAATGTTGCCACTTCGTACACTTCGATAGGTTTTATTTCTAATAGTTCGGCAACATAATCCAATGTTTCTGCACTTAACCAATTACCAAAACTTTGTTGTGCCAAATGCAATACCGGCAATAAAGCACTCTTCTGCTTTCCTTGCGGGTAGCGGCTTACAAGCCTTTTAAACTCTATTAATTGTTCGTCATTAAACTTCACCACAACTTTTTATATTTTAAATTTTGAATGTTAAATGCTAAATGAAAAACATTCAACACACAACATTTATAATTCAACATTTCAATTATGCATCCAATTCGCCAGCGATCAAATTCAAACTACTCATGGTAATAATCGCATCACTCAACATCGCACCTTTTGTTAATTCGCTGTATGCCTGATAATACACAAAACATGGTCTTCTAAAATGCAAACGATACGGTGTTCTTCCGCCATCACTCACTAAATAAAATCCCAACTCACCATTGGCACCTTCAACCGAATTATATACTTCGCCTTTTGGAATATCTGTTTCACCCATGATGATTTTAAAGTGCCATATCAATGCTTCCATCTTAGTATAAACTTCTTCTTTCTCTGGCAAATAATATTCAGGAATATCTGCATGGAATATTTCTGCATCAGCACCTTTAAATTCCTGTACTTTTCTATACGCTTGTTCGATGATTGAAAGTGATTGCCACATTTCTTCACCACGCACTAAAAAGCGATCGTAATTATCGCCAGTTTTTCCAACAGGAACAATAAAATCAAAATCTTCATAACTGCTGTATGGTGTATGAACGCGAACATCGTAATCAACACCTGTAGCACGAAGGTTTGGTCCGGTAAATCCATAGTTCAAAGCACGCTCTGCACTAATTCCGCCTGTATTTATTAAGCGATCCATGAAAATTCTATTGCGATTACACAAGCCTTCAAACTCTTTCAAAACTTTTGGATATTCTCTTAAGAATTTCTCGAGTTTCGTAAATGCCGTAGCTGTGAAATTCCTTTCAAAACCGCCAATACGCCCAATATTAGTAGTAAGACGGGAGCCGCATATTTCTTCATATATTTCATAAATTAATTCTCTGTATTGCATTACATAAACAAAACCTGTAAATGCTCCGGCATCAACAGCAACAATAGAATTACAAATCAGATGATCCGAAATTCTAGCTAACTCCATAATAATTACACGTAAATAATCAACACGTTTTGGTGTTTTTACCCGCAACAATTTTTCGCATGTTAGATGCCAGCCCATATTATTTATGGGACTGCTGCAATAATTTAAACGATCGGTTAATGGTGTAATTTGATATAATGGTCTGCGTTCAGCGATCTTTTCAAATGCACGATGGATGTAACCAATGGTTTGTTCTGATGATACAATTCTTTCACCATCCAATTCAAGAATATTTTGCATCACACCGTGTGTTGCAGGATGTGTTGGACCTAAATTAAGCGTTGAAGTTTGCTTTTCGATTGAGCCTTCCGGCAAATTAATATTTTGTTTAAGCTCTTGCATTTTTTATTTTATGTTACCAGCTTTTGTTTTTCAATTTTGCTTCGCTGTGCGCACTCCTCAGCATTCTATTCTTTGATCTGTTTTATTGTTTCTCGAATGTTAATCATTAATCCAACTGTTATTACACCTTGCCAAAATCCATTTCCATGCATCCAATAATTTTCAGGAAGAAACGTAATACAAATAATACCGAAAAGCATCAAGCAATTCAATATCACCAATTTGTATTTCGTTAAAAAAATGAACATTATTTTTATTCGTTTTAATTATATAATCGATCCTCCTCTTCCAAACATTTCATCATCCTTATCACTTCTTGTTTGATCTTCCATTGGAAATTCTTTTCTCATCGGAAAATAATTCATCTCTTCTACATTCAATATTCTTTTCAAATTAGGATGACCAACAAAATTTACTCCGAAGAAATCATAGGTTTCTCTTTCCATCCAGTTCGCACTCGAAAATAATTTTGTTGCAGTAAATACATCCGGTTGTTCGATGCTTGTAAAAATTGTAAAACGCAAACGAACATTATCAATCAAATTATGCAAATGATAAACCACTGCTAATTCGTTTCCTTTATTTTCGGGATAATGTACTGCTGTAATATCGGTTAAGAATTGAAAATGCAATGTTGCATCGTCGTATAAAAATTGCAACACTTTTAAATTATTTTCTTTAGCAGATCGAAAAGAAAGTAAACCATACGGTTCTTGAAAATCAGTGATGGTATCACCAAATTTTTCTATTAATTTATTTTTGATCTGTTCGTTTGTTAAAGCCATAATTAATTTATTCTATTCCGTATGTTTCTAATAATGCTTTGTATTGTGAACTGTTTCTGCGACGAATACTTTCTTGTGCAACCAAATCTTGGATCTTCATAAAGCCATCTAAAATTGCTTCCGGTCTTGGCGGACAACCCGGTACGTAAACATCAACCGGAATGATCTGATCTATTCCTTGCAATACACTGTATGAATCGAAAATACCACCACTGCTTGCACAAGCACCAACTGCTAAAACCCAACGTGGCTCTGCCATTTGCAGATATACTTGTTTTAAAACCGGACCCATTTTTTTAGAGATGGTTCCCATCACCATTAATAAATCGCATTGACGTGGAGTGAACGCCATACGCTCGGCGCCAAATCTTGCCAAGTCGTAATGAGCAGCTGCGGTTGCCATAAATTCAATACCACAACATGATGTTGCAAATGGTAAAGGCCAGATAGAATTTTTGCGAGCCAATCCAACAACATCGCTCAATTTGGCTGTAAAAAATCCTTCGCCCGAATAACCTTCGGGAGCTTCCACCATACTTACAGCAGTTGCTGTAACGGCTTCTTTAGGATGAATATTAAAACGTACAGGACGCATATTATAATGTTGAATTTTGAATGATAAATTTTGAATGAAGAAAACTCATTTATAATTTAACATCCAACATTTAAAATAGTTTTAGTCTTCCCATGTTAACGCACCTTTCTTGATGATATAAAAAAATCCTACCAAGAAAAAAGCAACAAATAATAACACTGCTTCAAAACCGCCCCAGCCCAATGATTTAAAATTAACAGCATACGGATAAAAGAAAATCACTTCCACATCGAACAGCACAAATAAAATCGCCACTAAAAAATATTTAATTGCCATGGGATGACGAGCATCACCATGAGTTGAAATACCACTTGTAAAACTTTCTAATTTATCGCTGGTCTTTCTTTTAGGTCCAACCCATGCAGATAATGCAATCATAAAAGCAACAAAACCAACAGCGAAGATTATTTGGATACCGATAGGAAAATAATTGGCAGCAGTACTTTCTGTAGCGTCTAATAACATAGGAAGCCAATTCATGTCTTGAACTTTTGAAATGAGTTGCAAAAATAAGACTGCAAAGCATACAAAAGAAAAACTCCTCGTAAATAGAGGAGTTATTTCTTAAAAATTTATTTATATAGCGTTGATATAATCTTTTCTCGCAATAAATCCGGTTGTTGATTTCGCACCTGGCTTTTTAGCTGGTGTAGGCGGTGTTGGCTTCTTATTCAATTTCGCATCAATCATATCTCTAAATTTCAGCGTTTGAGGTTCACCAGGAACCAACATCAAAATACTATCGCAAACCGCAAGTGCTTTTGCATAATCTTGAATAACGTCATTATAATAACCAAGTACAGTATAATAATTATTGACAAGACCTTGCTTATTTTTTACAGTATCTCTTATGAAAAATTCATTTTGTTTATGGGCAGCTTCAAACCAAAGTCCGGTAGCGTTAGCAGTATCAATGGCTTTTGCAGCTCTGATATTGAAACTATATCCTTGTGTTTTATCAGGAAACGCAGCCATATAATTTTTTGCAATTGCCATTGTTTGTATAAAATCTTTTGCACTAAAAGCTGTTGAGGCAAGATTATAATAATCAAACTCGCTGGTTGTTCCTTTCATTTCCACAATTTTCTGATACCATTTTAATTGCTCAGCATATAATTTCCCTTTGCCTAATAATGTTGCAGCCTGACCTGCATATGTGATCTTATTTTCTTTTACCGGATCTGCTGCAATTGCTTTTTCTAAATACCCAACTGCTTGCATTTCGCTTCCGGGAAATTTAGAAAATATTTTTACCGCTAAATCATAATCGGATGGTTGAATAATTTCGGGTGTTGCGTTGGCAAAATATTTTTCGGCATATACTTTTGATTGAACAGAATCGCCTAATCTATCATAATCATAAGCATATAGAATATTCAAATGAGGTAATGTTTTATAATCTACTGCAGATTCTATTTGTTTTGCTTTTGCAAGAGACTCTGCATATTTACCAGCACGAAATAAATATTCGGCATAAAAAAGATCATTCTCAGGATCCTTATCGGCATATTGTAAAAATTTGTCTAAATATTCTTTTGCTTTATTTACATCTCTTTCTGCATAATAATGAAAGAGTGAAATATATGCAGGAGGAAAAGTTGGGTCGGAACTGATAGCACCATTAAAAGATAATTCTAATGCATCTTTATTATTTTGGCTTAAATAAATTTGACCGATCTCGTATTGTGCAATTACATTTTTTGGATCAATTCTTAAAGCTTCTAAAAAAGAGCTTACTGCCTGACCTCCATTTTCACCACCTAACTTTCTGTAGCAAATACCCATATTATTATAAATATCAGGATTGATTTTATTTATATCTGCAGCACGTTTTAGTTTTTCAATACCATACATTGCATCGCCTGTAGTTGAGATACCATCAGCATTTGCGCGACCAATTGCATTTAAGATGTCAGGATTTTCAATTCCTTTTTTTGTTTTTGTAAATGTTATTGCCTGTTCGAATTTTTGTTTGGCTTTATTCAAATCGCCACCTTCTAATAATTCTACATGTCCCATTCCAATCCATATATAAGGATCATTCACACCATCAGTTAATGCTTTTTGATAAACAGCTTTTGCTGCACTTAATTGTTCTGGTGCTGGAATTCCCTTTGCTGCCAATAAAGCCTGACCATACCAATAAATTGTTTGAGGATCTTTTGAATTAGCATCATACAATTTTTTAAAAATCGAAATGGCCGTTTTATTTTTTTCGTAATTAATATTTTTAATGCCCTCAGCGATTGATTGGGCATTTATTGTACTAATTGCAATCATTGCTGCTACAAAAAAAGTAATGATCTTCTTCATCATGTTTCGTTTAAATTATAAGTTTACTCTTGCTCTTTTATTTTACCGTTACGTTTTAAAAAACTCATTTTTGCAGGTGCCAAACCTGATCGTCTGAAAATTAATTGTCCTCTTTCCAAACTCATAAAATTTACAAATCCTGTTCCTAAACCATTAGCATCATCTTTAAAAATATAAAATAAAGGTCGTGCTAACGGATATTCGCCAAAAGTTATGGTTGCCTGCGATGGTTTTGCAAACATATCTTTTTCATTGCATTTTACACACTCTATTAATGCCAGTCGCAATTTAGTTAAATCTTCCTTTTGTTTTGGTTCATCAATATTACCAACCCAACTTAATCCTACAAAACCAATTGCATTTTCGTTTTTTTTAATGGCTTCAATCACTGCATTGCTTCCATTTACTGCAACAACATTTTTTCCGAAAGATGCGCCTCTCAATATACTGTCTTGCAAATATCTTACCGAACTAGTCGCATTATTTCCATCCATGATGGCCGTTTTGCTTTTTTTGCCGGATAAAATATTTTTTAAATCTGCAATGGTGAATATGCTGTCTTTCGAATTGATATTCACTATCACTGCAACTGCATCGTATGCCAACTCGGTATATTGAGGTGGCACAGATAATTTATTCTCAAAGAACGCTCTTTCATCTTTCGTTAATCCCTTAGCAACAATAATCAATCTTGTGCTATCCTTCATCAGATCTTTAAAACATTCTACTTCGGGTTTGTATGAAGCAATAATATTTGCTTCTGGGTAAGAAGAATGATACACTTTAATTTGTTGCTCAATTACCGGTTTAAAACTTTCATCAACACTAATATAAATAGTTCCTTTTTTAGGAGTGTCAGTTTCACCAGAACCTGCATCAGGTTTGTTTTTACAAGATGTCAGCAATAAAAAATAAAGCGAAATAAAATAAATAATTTTTTTCATTTTAATAATCCTTCTTTATTCCGCGATACAATCTGAATGATCCGTACAACAAACAAATGCTTCCAAAAAAATACCTGAAAGTTTTATCTATATCAATGATCTGAATAATTTTAAACCTATCTCCAAAAAACATAACTGCTGCCATTGCCAATAAAAATATTGCCATGGTTAAGTCGTATGTCATCCGCATTACATAATAACTTTTTCGTTGTTTATCTCTAAAATCATTTTCCATTTATCAATACATTGAAGTAGGGGTGAGCAATTTAGATAATTATTTTATTCGGCAGTTACAAATGTCACAGGTAATTTACAGAATACCGGAACTTTTCTTCCGTTTTGCATTCCGGGTGTCCATTGTGGCATTTTTTTAATGACTCTTAAAACTTCTGCATCCAAATCGGGTCTCGCTTTTTGAATTATTTTTAATTCGCCGATATTTCCATCTTCATCAACAACAAATTGTGCTATAACAACTAATTTTTGTTCTTCACTCATATCATTCGGTTCTTTTAAATTTCTTTTCATGAAACGTAAAAATTCGCTCATGCCACCCGGAAATTCCGGCATAAATTCTGCTTTGTAAACAGGTTTTATATGTTCTTCAACTTCAGTCGTAGCAATAGTTTCGCTGTTTCCATTAGATGTTGGTTTAGCTAAAATAACATCGCCGATATTTGCACCATTAACATTTTTATCGCTGATGATTTTATCTTTAAGATCATCCATTGTTGCAATAGTATCTTTTACATCTTTATCTTTTACTACAATAATATTTTGATATTTTCTTTCGGCTAATTGCCTAGGTTGTTTAATTGTTTCTTTAGGTTTTGGCAAAGGTTTATCTGCTGTTAAATCTACCTGAGTCAATCTAACCGAATCAAAATTTTCAAAGGCTAAACTTCCTTTTCGGTGTGGAACTTTCCAGCTTTGTAGAACTGTAAACACAATAACTAATAAAAAAGTTATTGACAAAGATTTACGCAAACGTTTGTTATAATGTTTTCTCAATTCATATGCCCCATACTCTTTGTTTTTGTCATCAAAAACAATATCTAATAAATCGCTCTGTAAAATGAGTTCTGGTTTCATAAAAATATTTTTTAATGATGATGAATATTAAAACAGAGCGCTTGTTTTATATTGAGATGCTGAGGCAGATTAATTCCATAAAATTAAATGTGAAGGTTGTGGAACAGAGAACAGAACGTTGAAGAGTGCGACTCTTTCATTGAAAGAGTCGAAGGCAACAGGTGATGCCATATGATATATCAGCCGACTACAAAAAAATTATTTCAATAAAGTTTCTATCTTTTTAAATCCTTCTTCGGCAGATAAATGTTCCCAAAGAATTTCGTAAATGGTTTGTACAATGGGTATTTGAGCTTTTACAATTTGATTTGTTTTGTGCACACACTTGCTGGCATAATAACCTTCTGCAACCATATTCATTTCTAATTGTGCTGCTTTAACGCTATACCCTTTACCGATCATATTACCAAAAGTTCGATTGCGACTGTACAAAGAATAACAGGTTACCAGCAGATCGCCAAGATAAACCGAAGTAGCATAGTTAACTAAGTTTTGTTCGGATTCATCATTCTCATCCCACATTAACTGTTTTACAAAAACACCCAATTCATGTGCGCAATTGGCAATGTAAACACTTAAAAAATTATCGCCATATTCTAAACCATGTGCAATACCTGCACCCAACGCATAAATGTTTTTTAAAATGGCAGCATATTGCACACCAACCACATCGGTATTGGTTACAACATTTATATAATCGGTTTTGAAAAAAGTAGAAACATGTTTTGCTTCGTTTTCATCTACGCCGGAAAAAGTTAGATATGATAATTTTTCGGACGCGACTTCTTCGGCATGGCATGGGCCAAGAATAGTAAAATAATTATTCAACTCCACTTCAAAATTTTCTGCTAAATATTCATTCAGCAATTGATTACTGCCCGGAAGAATTCCTTTTATGGCCGAGATGATCTTCTTTCCCTTGAAAGCCTCTCTTGGCAATACTTTCAAAGCTTCTTCTGCATAAGCAGAAGGAATTACAACAATTAATATTTCTGAATTTTTTACAACCGTTTCGATGGAAGAACTCAATAAAAGTTGATCGGTATTAAAATAAACCTGACTTAAATATTGCGGATTATGTTTGCGATGTTTTACATGTGCAATGGTTTTATCGTTCCTGATAAACCAATTGATAGTATTACCGTTATCAGTAAGAATTTTTGCAATAGCTGTTGCCCAACTTCCACTTCCGATTATTCCAAAATTCATATAACACCAGATTAATGATAAACAAACTTACGAAAGGATGTTTTGTAAAATCACAAGAATAAAAAAGGGAAGTAATTAACTTCCCTTTTTATTTAATTCTTTTTTTCTTCGAACAATTTATCTTTTGGCGTCACTTTTACTTTATCGCCATCTTTTAATGTTTTACTTACAGTGGTATAAGGTCCAGTAATTACTTCATCACCTTCTTTCAAACCTTCTGTGATTCGTATATAATTCAAATCCTGAATCTCGGTTTTTACTTTTACTTTTTTAACTGTAGCATCTTTTTGCAAAACAAAAACCACTTCATCCAAATCATCGGCTGATGAAGTTGATGGTTTATCATTCATCCCTTGATTGTTAGCATCGTTTGATGGTTTATCATCTTTTTTACCCGTTGCATTTTTATCTTTATCACTTTTCTTATCTCTTGTTGTAACTGCATTTAAAGGAACACTCAAAACATTTGATTGTGTTTTTGTTTGAATATCTGCACTGGCACTCATTCCGGGACGGAAAGGAAAATGACCTTTTACAATTAGATCTTTATAACTATCGATAAATAAACGAATATGCACTTTATAATTTGTTACATCGGTTGATGATGTTGTTGAAGAAGCATTGGTAATTGGATTGGCAATTTTATAAACGATTCCTTTAAATTTTCTGTTATTATATGCATCAATTTCAACGATAGCAGTATCGCCAATTTTTACTTTCGGAATATCATTTTCTCCAACATCAACTTGTGCAACAATACTGTTCATATCTGCAATTCGCATCATTTCGGTACCTACATTAAAACTGTTACCTGCCACACGTTCTCCTTTCTTCACGCTCATTAAACTTATTACACCATCCATGGGTGCTGTAATAACTGTTCGGGATAAATCTTTATCTGCTTTTGCCAATTGTGCCTGTGCATTTTGAATGTTTGCCTGCTGACCTTTAATTCCCTGCAAAGCCGCATTGTAATTGGCTTGTGAGTTACGCAATGCCTGGTCGGCTGTTTCAAATTCTGAGCGACTGATTACTTTATCATCCAATAATTTTTTCTGACGGTTATAAGTTATTTGTGCTTGATCTAATGTTGCTTTTAATCCAACCAAAGAAGCTTCCAAATTAGAAACCTGTGCCTTTGCCTGATTAACTCCGGCCACAACTTGATCTCGTTGCGTTAAATAAATATCAGCATAAATTTTCGCGAGTTCTTGTCCTTTATGAACACTATCACTTTCTTCCACTTTCAGTTCAACAATTTCACCACTGATATCTGGACTAACTTTTACTTCAATCTCAGGATAAACTTTACCACTGGCATTTACTGTTTCAATAATGGTTCGCTTTGCAGCTTTTTCTGTTGAAACTTTTATGCCTTCGTCTTTACCAATTACACCTGCGGCTTTCAAGCCATAAAGTCCACCTAGAACAACTACTAATCCAATGATGATCCAAAGAAGCGTCTTATTCATATAACTTATTTTCTATTTTCAATTAATATTTTTTTCATGTTGGAAAGTCAGTAAGCTAATTCTTCATTTCGCCCTTTATAATCTGTCTTTCTTACAGTTTCAAACCTTGACCTTTAAAAAATTCTAATAATTTCATTTTAAAAACATAATCGTATTCGCTAGATACCAACTGAAATTTAGCAGTCAATAAATTGTTTTGATTGGTAATTAATTCCAATGTACTTAACAATCCAACTTCATATCTTTTAAAAGAAAAATCGTAAACCTTTTGTGCACTTTGAACACTTTTTTTAGCAGCGTTTAATTTTTCAAATGCATTTATTGCATTTGTATAAGCTGTATAAATATTTTGTTTTAAAGTTTGATTGGCTTGATCTTTTTGTAAGACTGTATTTTTTAAACTAAGCTTCGATTGTTCAAATGCAACTCTGTTTTGACCATAATTAAAAATGGGAATAGACAATCCAATACCTATACTTTGTCTGAAATTATCGCTTAACTGACCAAAGTAAGGCGATTTTTGGCCTGTTGTATAATCGATTGCCTTGTTATTATACGTTGTGTTTAATGAATAATTTCCTCCAATTGTTGGATATAATGCAGCTTTATATGCCAAGACATTTTTTTCGGCAGCTTTAATTTTTAATTCATTTTCTTTTTGTAACGGTTGATTACCTAATGCTAATTGATAAACTGCTTCGGGTTGCATTTCGCCAAAAGTATCTAAAGGTATTTTGTCTACTGCAGGAGTTTCAACTTCAAAAGGCAATGCCGCATCAATATTTAATAATGCTTTTAAGAAAAGTACATTTTGTTGATACGCTGTTTTATTACTTATCAATGTACTGCTATCACTAGCCAATTGTGCTTCAATCTGAATTACATTTAATTCTGGTAAAACTTCGGCAGCAACTTGTTTTCTGGTTATTTCTAATTGTGTTTTTCTTTGAGCAATTTGTACTTCACTCACATTAATTAATTCTTTAGATGCCAAAACTTGTAAATAATAAGTAGCAACATTTAAAGCAACATCATTGGCAGCTCTTTCAATATCTGTTAAAGCAGCTTTTGCACTAAACTCCGATGCAGCAATATTGTTTTTTAATCGGCCCCAATTATAAAATGATACATTTCCATTCAGACCATAGCTTTGATAATATAATGGCACCGTTGTGTACTGATTGGTTGTTGGATCAATCGAACGACCAAACTGCGGACCATAACCAGTATTAAAAGAAGCAGTTGGAATTTGATAATATTTTGCCTGGGCTAATTGCAAAGCAGCAATCCTGGCCTGCACATCAGCTTGTTTTACCGAGATATTATTTTGCATCGCATAATCAACCAATTTGCGAAGATCCCATTTATCTACTTTTTCCTGTGCCTGCAAACTCGCGGCAATGCTACAGGTTATCAATAAGGTGAAAAAATATTTCATAGTTCAACAAAAATACTCCAATACTGCACACACATTAAAAATTTCGACAAGCGGAAACTAATCGGTTTAAACCGTCAAATTAATCTTATGAAAGAAATTACATGCTTTTAAATGCCTGCTCAAGGTCTGCAATCAAATAATCTGCATCTTCTAATCCAACATAAATACGCAGCATTCTGTGTTCGGGTAAATCAGCATTAAATGTTTCACGTTTCATTCCGGCGCATTTTGGAATGATCAAACTTTCGTGTCCGCCCCAACTTACCGCCATAAAAATATGTTGCAACGATTCGCAAAATTTTTCAACGGCATCAATATTTTTTGCTTTGATGATAATGGTTAATAATCCGCATGCTCCCTGCATTTGCTGCTTTGCCAATTGATATTGCGGAAATGATTCATCGAAAGGAAAAATTAATTTTTCAACCTGCGGATGATGTTTCAAATAATCAATAACTGTTTTTGTTGTTCTCGAAATTCTTTCTAAACGTGCAGGCAATGTTCTTAATCCGCGAATCAATAACCATGCATTGAATGGTTGAATACCACTGCCGATGTTCATGTATTCGCTGTTAAAAATTCT
>CAIQDX010000096.1 GCA_903870685.1 uncultured Chitinophagaceae bacterium
ACCGAGATCTACACCAGGACGTACACTCTTTCCCTACACGACGCTCTTCCGATCTACGTGCCCAAAAACCTTCGGCATAATTTAATTTACCAATGGCACCTGCAGCTAATAATTCTTTTGCTTTTTCATTACCCAAAGAACTCATGCCCTGACTGCCAACTTGAAAAACAACTTTGTTTCTTTTTTGTGCTTCAACAACAGCTGCACCTTCTGTAACATCGTGCACCATTGGCTTTTCACAGTACACATGTTTGCCAGCATTCATCGCAGCAACCGAAATATCTTTATGCCAATGATCGGGTGTGGCAACAATTACCGCATCAACATCTTTACGATTAATGATCTCATGAAAATCTTTTGTTGTAAAAATGTCGTTACCATAATTTTTCTTAGCAGCAGCTAATCTTCCTTCATATAAATCGCAAGCAGCAATTAATTTAATGCCTGGTACAGTAATAGCAGTATTAGCATCGGCAGTACCCATGCCGCCTGCACCAATCAATGCAATTTGAAGATGGTCGTTAGCACTTATTTTTTTTTGTAGCATTAATTCAACAACTCTTTCTTGCGATGCGGCATTTCCAATTGCGGGCAACAATGCAGCAGCAGCAACTGATTTAGAAAGTTTGTTGATGAAAGATCGACGTGATTGAGAAGAATTTTTTTTGTCCATAGCATTATCGTTACGAGATGAGGAATAATATTTGAAGAATGAATTTAAACTAAAAACAGTTAACACAAAATATATAACCATTAAACTTTGAATGATTAAATTTGTGGTTCGTAATTAATTCATCAAATAAAAAATATCATGTCATTTACATTACCATCTTTACCTTATGCTCACGAAGCATTAGAACCGCATATCGATACATTGACCATGCAAATTCATCATGGCAAACATCATCAGGCTTATGTCGATAATTTAAACAAAGCCATTGCAGGTACACCAAACGAAAATAAAAGTTTAGAAGAATTGGTAAAACATGCAGGCACTATTTCTCCTGCTGTTCGTAACAATGGCGGTGGACATTGGAATCATAGTTTCTTCTGGGAAAGTTTAGCTGCAAATGCTGGCGGTACAGCAAGCGGTGCATTGTCTGATGCAATTACTACTGCATTCGGTTCATTCGATGCATTCAAAGAAAAATTTGCTGCAGCAGGTTTAACAAGATTTGGAAGTGGTTGGGCTTGGTTATTAGTTAAAGATGGTAAATTAGAAATATCATCAACTCCTAATCAGGATAATCCTTTGATGGATGTTGCTGAAGTAAAAGGAACACCAATTCTTGGTGTTGATGTTTGGGAACATGCTTATTATTTGAAATATCAAAATCGTCGTGCAGATTATTTAGGTGCATTCTGGAATGTGGTGAATTGGAATAAAGTTGCCGAACGTTTTGCTGCTGCGATATAAATCAATCGAAAAATAATCTACTTTTAAATCCTCTTTTTATAAGAGGATTTTTTATTTATAAAATAACAACATGAAACGAATTGCTTATTCTATTTTATTTCTTTTAGTTTTTGCATCTTGCAACAGTCATACAAAAAAATTTTTAGTGGTAATGAAAGGTAATGGCAGTGTTGATGCTGATACAAAAACAATTATTTTGAAAGAGGGTGGTGGTACTGATGAAAAAACTTTTCAAATAAATTCAGCTGATAAAATAACATTGACCATTAAAAAAGATGATGGCAACACAACTATTGATATTGCTGATGATGGCTATTTTTTATTGAATGGAAAGAAAGATACTATTGTTGGAAGTTATCAGAACTATGCTGCACCAAGCGATACATTCAAAATAGTATCGCAAGCCGAATTAAAAAAAGCCATCGATTCGTTGCAACTATTAATTGAGAACAAAAATGTTTCTGCTGCCAATAAAAATTATTTTATTCTTCCTTATCATGCAGTAAAAATTACAAATAATTTAGAAGCAACAATTGTTTCACCGTATCATCGCATGACATCGATTGAAAAAGTTGGAGATAAAGATCCCGAAGTATATCGTTTCTGGAGCACCAAAGAAATAAGAGAAACTATCGAAAAATTAAAAGCGATGACTGTTTCGAAAGATTGATTTACGGAACAGGATCATGCCCATGTCCGCCCCAGGGATGACATGATGCAATTCTTTTCATTGCCAACCATCCGCCTTTAAACAATCCATATTTTTTTAATGCTTCAATGGCATATTGCGAGCAAGTGGGTGTGTATCTGCATTTGGGACCAATGGCAGGAGAAATAACATACTGATAAAATTTTATCAGCAGTATAAATGGATAACTAATTATTTGTAGCAGAATTTTCATTCAACTGTTTTATCAGTTTATCAATTAGCAATGGAATTTTATTTTGTAAGGTTTCAAAATCGGGCAAGGTCTTATCAATAAATAAAAAGAAGACTATAACCTTTTTATTGTTTGCATTTACAAAATCTAACAATGGTTGTTTGTTTAAACGATAAGCTTCACGTAGTAATCTTTTAATTCTGTTTCTGTCAACAGCTTTTTTAAAATTTCTGCTGCTAACACCAACACCAACTTTTACAGGAAAATCTAGAACAGCATCTGTTTCATTAAACATTGCTTTCACTGGAAAAACAGAAACAGATTTACCAACCGTAAATAATTGATCCATCAATTTACGGCTCTTCAATTTTTCTTTTGATTGATATGAAAATGGTTTTGCCAATAACTAAATCTATAAAACTAAAAAAGCCCCACCAAAAGATGAGGCTAAATATTTTTTAAGGCCTATGAGGCTGGTTCTTATTTAAGTCCTTTCTCGTCCGAAATAGTTAATTTTCTGCGGCCCTTTGCTCTGCGGCTGGCTAATACTTTACGACCATTGGCAGTTTGCATCCGTTTACGAAATCCGTGAACAGATTTACGACGACGTTTATGCGGTTGAAATGTACGTTTCATGATAATTAAATTTTACTAACCCAATAATATTATTTCAACTTCAACAGCGGCCACCATGCCACAGTTTTGTGAAAGGACGGCGAAGGTAAGGACTTGAACTTAATTTTAGAAAGATTTACGAGATAATTTTATGTTTCCGGCTGTAGAATATCTGTTAAACTGCAGTTGCGTCGCACTCTTCAACGGTTTTATCGCTATTCAGCCAATAAATCCAGATGTTTCGATTCAACCTTCTTTCCAAAAAAAATCGCAGCATGTTTATCAAAATCAGCTGTAGAATCGGTTGTAAAAAACAAAACAGTTTTTTCTTTACTGCATCTTTCTTCCATTTCGGGATGACGAAGTAAATAATCTTTTAATCCGTTTGCAACAATTTCTCCCTGCGAAACTATGGTTGTTCCCACCGGAATATATTCTCTTATTTTATCAATCAATAAAGGATAATGTGTGCAGGCCAATAAAACGGTATCAATCTTTTCGGATTGATGCATTAAATGATCGAGATGTTTTTTTACAAAATAATCAGCGCCTTTCGATAAATGTTCATTATTCTCGATCAATGGAACCCACATGGGGCAAGCTTCCTGGAAAACCTTTACATCAGGAAAAAATTTTGAGATCTCGATCGGATATGAATCGGAAACAATTGTTCCTGTTGTTCCAAGAATACCAACATGTTTTGTTTCTGAAAAATTGCCGATGATTTCTGTTGTTGGTCTAATCACTCCCAACACTCTTTTTGTTGCATCAATCTTTAAAAGATCTTTTTGTTGAATAGTTCTCAAAGCCTTAGCAGATGCAGTATTGCAAGCCAATATCACCAACGAACATCCTTGATTAAAAAACCATTGTACACATTCTAAAGTGTATTGATAAACAGTTTCGAAACTTCGCGGACCATAAGGTGCACGTGCATTATCGCCAAGATAGATATAATCGTATTCGTGAAGTGTATCAACTATTTCTTTTAAAATAGTTAATCCGCCATAACCACTATCGAAAACACCAATTGCAGCTTTTCTTTGCATGGCACAAAAATAAGAACCATCCTACACAATGCAGGATGGTTCTTTATAAATAAAAAATTAATTAGTGTTTAACAGGAGTTTTAGCAGGAGCGTTTTTTGGAGCGCTGTCTGTTGTGCCAGTAGGTAATCCTTGTTTTTTCAATTCATCGATTACTTGTTGCGGTAAAGGCAATTTTAGTTTTTGCGCAACTTTAATAGAAATATTATCTCCTAATCCTCCGGGAATAATACAAGCATCTTTCTTTAATACCCAAGTGTATTTTTGTTCGGCAACAATTTCCTGAAATGCTGCATATACTTTTTCTAAATAAGGTTGCAATAATTGATTTTGTTTATCCCCTAACATTTTTTGTGAGTATTGTTGCCAGTTTGCTATTTTACTATAGTTAGCAGTAATATCTCTTTGCATCAATGCCTTAACCGATGGAGCCATTGTTGCAGAATCTTTTTTAAACGTACTATCTAAACGTTTAAATTCACTTACAGTATATTCGTATTCACCTCTCAAAGAATCCTGCTGATATTGATCAAGTGCTGTTTGAACTTTTTGAATATCAGGAAATAATCCTAACACACTTTCTTCATCAAATACACCAATTTTTAATTGTTGCGCTTTAGTGCTGTTTGAAAAAACAAGGCTTATAGTTAAAGCCACACACACTACTAAAATTTTCTTCATTGTTTTTGTTTTATATTATGTTGATGGTTTTTTAAAATTTAATTCCCATTTCTCTAAGCACATCCTCGCTCTTGTCTAATTTCGGGTCGGCAAATATAACGGTAATTCCTTCACTTTTATCCAGTACAAAATCATAACTATGAGCAACGGCAATTTTTTGAATGGCGTTATATACTTTGTCCTGCACGGGTTTTACCAATCTTTGTCTTTCTTTAAAAAGGTCGCCTTCGTATCCAAAACGTTTTTTCTGTAGTTCTCTAACTTCCTTTTCTTTATTGAATAGTTCTGTTTCTCTTTTCTTTTTTAATTCATCGCTAAGCATAAATTGCTCGGCATCATAATTTTTATAAAGCTTATCTAATTCAGCTTGTTTATCATCAATTTCTTTTTGCCATTGAGTGCTGATATCTTTTAATTTTTTATCTGCGTCTTTATACTCAGGAATTTTTTCTAAAATATATTTTGTATCGATGATGGCATACCGTTGTGCATTTGTCGCAGCGATAGAAATCAGCATTACAATTGCGAGAGAAATTATTTTTTTCATACAGCAATATTTTAAATGAATAAAAATATTATTCCGGTTCAAACCCTAACATAAATGTAAACTTCGAAGCATTCTTTAAAGGAGCACCCGGTGTTATTCTATCTAATCCAATTCCATAATCAAATCCTAGCAACCCAAACATAGGAAGAAAAAACCTCATTCCAATACCAACTGAACGTCTTAACTGGAAAGGATTATAGTCTTTAATATCGTACCAACCATTAGCAGCTTCGAAAAACCCTAACGCATAAATAGTGCTGCTTGGATTAAGACTTAATGGATACCTCAACTCCATCACATACTTATTAAACATGGTAAAATATTGGCTTGCTCCAGATTGATCAGGATTTATTTTCACATCAGGTGTTTGATAAACAGGATAGCCTCTTTGTGAAATGATATCATAACCTAACAAAGCATATTGATTGCTTAATCCGGCATCACCCAATTGAAAACGTTCGAACGGTGATATCTGCAACTTTGGATTAAATCTTCCCAAGAAACCATATTTAGCAGCTACTTTTAAAACCAATGCTTTATTGTGTTCTGCTCCATGCAAATTTGTTAATGGCAAATACCATTCGCTATTAAATCTCCATTTATGATATTCGACCCAGCTATATGGGTTTGTTTGTGTAACCATCCCTGGGTTTATGATTGAGAACGGCGGAGTAACTTGTACGCTTAACATGAAATTTGAACCACCACGAGGGAAAAGAGGCACATCAACTGAATTACGTTGGATTGCAAATTTTAAACTTAAGTTATGCGAAAATCCGTTATTGAATCCTGGTAAATTAACCGGACTGATAAAATAATTCACCAATTCATATCGAACAAAACTTAAACCAACTGACGCAGAGAAAAAGTTATCAGGCCAATTTAATTGTTTTCCTAAACTGATTGTTGTACCTGTTGTTCTTAAATAAGAACTGTTGGCTGCTGCAGAAGTATAAGTTCCTGTTGCAGGATTATATGCATTTGAAAACTTTGTATCGTAAATAGAATACGTTAACGAATTTCTTTTCTTTCCACCTAACCATGGTTCAGTAAACGAAGCATTATATGAACGGAATGCTCTACCGTTACTTTGTACACGAATACTTAATTTTTGTCCATCACCCATTGGTAATGGATCCCATGCAGATTTTTTTAAAATATTTTTTATTGAAAAGTTATTAAACGTAACACCCAATGTTCCGGTTAAACCAATGCTACCACCCCAGCCAGCACTTAATTCTAGCTGATCGCTCGATTTTTCTTCTACTGCAAAATTTATATCAACTGTTCCGTCTTCAGGATTTGGTACAGGCGTAGGAACGATTTTTTCTGCATTGAAAAAATTCAATTGGCCAATTTCACGAACAGAACGCATTAAATCTGAACGGCTAAATTTTTCACCGGGTACTGTTCTTATTTCTCTTCTGATTACGTATTCTTTTGTTTTTTCATTACCGGAGATACGAACATTTTTTATTGTTGCTTGAGGACCTTCAACAATTCTAATTTCGTAATCAATTGTATCATTATAAACAGCAGTTTCTACAGGATCACTATGAAAAAATAAATATCCATCATCCATGTAAATACTGTTCACATCCGCACCTTCAGGAGGTCCGCCACCTTTTCCTAATTTTTTATTTAAAGTAGTAAGATTATAAACATCTCCTTTTTTAATTCCGAGAACAATTGACAATAGCGAATCGGGATACTTTGTATTGCCACGCCATGAAATGTTTCCAAAATAATATTTGTGTCCTTCACTCACTTTCATATCTATATTCAGCGCACCGGCAGGATTATGATAAACTGTATCTCTTTCAATAACAGCATCACGAAAACCTAATGAATTATAATATTCTAAAATTTTTTCTTTGTCCTCTAAATATTTTTTATCGTTGAATTTCGCTGCTGCAAAAAGATTTAAACGTACATAAGGTTTTAATACTTTTTTTGTTTGAGAGTAAGTAAGGAATCCTTTTTCATGCAAATAATCATCAAAGGTATATCGATGCGGCGGAATGAATCCACCAAAATCCTCAGGCGGATAAAGCGTTAAACGCATTTGTTCTTTTGTGCCCTTAAATTGCTTTTTCAATTTTGCTTCAGCAACATTATTTCCGGCGATATTGATATTATTGATTCTAACTTTTACACCTTTATCGATATTAAAAACTACCGTAACAGAATTGTTGATGGAAGTATCTTTCTTTTCATCAATTCTAACTTTGATATTCTGATAACCTTTTTCAGCGTAGTATTTATTTATCGCATCAACAGTAGATCGTTTCATGTTTTCAGTAACTACGCGGCCTGAAACCAATCCTGCTTTCGATAATAAATCATCGCTTTCTCCTTTGCGAACGCCTTTAAAATAAAACTTAGCTAATCTTGGTCTTTCTGTAACATCAATTTCTAAACTAATATTTTTGCCTTCCAGTTTTGTGAAATAAACCTGAACATTACTAAAATAATTTTGAGCCCAAAGTTTAGAGATAGCTTTAGAAATATTATCGCCACCCGGAATTGTTATTTCATCTCCAACATTTAAAGAAGCAATAGACAGTAAAAGATTTTCATCAAAATATCTATTGCCAACAACTTTAATTTCGGCAACCTTATATTTTTTAGGAACTTTTTGATTGAGGATATTAATTAAGTCGGCATCAATGGAAGTGATAGTTGTATCAGAAGTTTTTTCCTGAGAGTAAACCAACGAACTAACCAAGCTTGAAACAAAAGCCAGCACTAAAAATTTGTACACTTTCTGCATCCGGTTGGGGTTTATAAATATTGTTGCTGAAAGAATTGCATGATTAGCGGCTTTCAACAGTTGTTTTAGCATTTTAAGTTGGGCAAATTAATGCGGAATATTTAAAAGTCTTTGTTAAATCAACCTAATATTAGATTAATCTGTCATTATCAGGCTAAATAAGCCTCGTTTTGTATTTGTTTTCCGGTTTTTCCGAAGCGCCTTTCACGAAATTGGAAATCAATAATGGCTTCGAAGAGATTTTCTTTCCGAAAATCCGGCCAACGTGTATTTGTAAAATATAATTCTGCATAAGCTAATTGATACAATAAAAAATTACTGATCCTGAATTCTCCACTGGTACGAATCATTAATTCGGGATCAGGGTAATTACTTGTTGAAAGATATTGTTGCAAGGTATTTTGGTTTATTTCAGCGGGATTGATCTTTCCTGCTTTTACATCCAATCCAATATTTTTAACAGCATTTACTAATTCCCATCTACTGCTGTAACTTAAGGCCATAATTAAATGCAATCCTGTGTTTTTACTGGTAAGTTCGATTGCTTCTGCTAATGCTTTTTGAGCATCTTTTGGTAACATTTCAATATTACCAATTGCATGCATGCTAATATTATTTTTATTGAGAATAGGAACTTCTTTTCTAATTGTATCAACTAACAGCGACATCAATCCATCTACTTCCGATTGAGGTCTATCCCAATTCTCGGTGCTGAAAGCATAAAGTGTAAGATATTCGATTCCTATTTCAGCACAGCCTTCAACAATATTTCTAACACTTTCTACGCCATGGTAATGACCGTACAAACGTTCTTGCCCTTTTTCTTCGGCCCATCTTCCATTGCCATCCATGATGATGGCAATATGCTTAGGTAATTTTTGTTTGTCTATTTGTTCAATCAATGGCTGCATAATTCAAACTTGCCTTTTAAAAGGCAAAAATAGTAAAAGCATGTTGTTTATAAGAAGAAACCTGAACAGCTTAGTAAGTAGGACAGCGATAAGATTGAATATTAAAAGAAATTCCAAATTGCAGAGTTGCAAAAGAGTCGTTTTTACCGTTGCCGCGTTGTTTACCTTTTACACCAATGGGAATTCCGGTTTCGTAACTTCTGTCCTGTAATAAAAAACCAACAGTGGGGTTTCCATTTGCATCCGGAGGAAAAGCATCGGGTGCGTATGTTCCGCTAACATCATCTAAATATTTTGTGTTGGTAAAACGATAGATCACTTCGCCAAAAATATTAAATCTTTCGTTCAATGCTTTTTTAAACCCAATACCAACTGGAATACAAATTGCAACATTTTTATATGGCGTAAGATTAGGATACAATGGACTCCCTTGGCCTTCTGTTCCAATGGTTCGTAAATAATATTTTTGACCATTTAAATAAGCATATGGATCAAACGAAAAAGCGCCCAACCCAATACTAACATATGGCGTAAAACTATAATCAGGAAAACCCGGACTGAACTTAAAAAAATTATACTGACCACAGATACTTACTTCCCAAACATTTGTATTGAAACTTAAGTTGCGCCTTTTTTGAACGGGGTTATAGCTGTATTGATCTGAATATCCTAGAAATGCATAATTCCCGGAAACTTTGAATCCTATATAATTGTTGAATTGCTTGCTGTAAAAGCCACCCGCTGCAAATTTTGGATGACTGAGATCGGTTGTGGTATTCAAATCGCCAAAATATGTCCCAACTCCAATAGAAATACCCATCTCTCCCTGATGCACAAAACTCTCCGTTATTTGCGATTTTGCATGAATAAATGGAATAAGAAATAATAATATGCTTATTAAAAATTTATACATTATTATTTTAAACTTTATAGCATAAAGTTGATGGTTTTGAAGATAGATAAAAAGTTAATTTACCCGTTGGCGGAGTTAATTAGCTAAAGTATGTTTAACTCTGCTAACAGGTTTGTTGTAAACAAATTTGTTTAAGAACTGTAAAATTGTAAATCCAGTAACCTTTGCAAGTATTCTGGATTTAAAGCCAGTAAAGGATTTGGCGTAATTACGTTGCATCATAAACTGGTCGCACAATTGAGAAAAAACTGTTTCAATTCTCTTTCTCACTTTCTTTAAAATTCTGATAACAGGCTTTTCTTCTTTCTGATTGCTTCGTAATGGAACTTCTAATTGTATGCCTGCCGTTTCAAATAAATTTATCTGCTGTTGTCTTCCGATATATCCTTTATCACCTGTTATAATGCAATTGCTGAATAATTCTTTTACATCTTTCAAGTAGTGAACATCATGTACACTTGCTTTCGTTAAATCCAACGATTCTATCACTCCAACAGCAGAACAAACGCTATGCAATTTGTATCCATAAAAATATTTCTTCTGTGATGCACAATATCCTTTATCCGGTGAATGATGTGCTGATTCTTTTCCCATCTTATTTCTTTGCTCTCTGCTTAATTTACAAATCTCCAATGGCATCGAATCAATTGCAAATACATCTGCTTGTTTGTTAAGCCGCTCTGTCAGTAGCTTTCGGACTCGTTCTGTTTTTTCAAACAACAACTTTCTGCGATCATTATATTGCCTTCTGCTTATTATATTTTCAAATTCATTCTGATATTCTGTTCGCAGTTTTGAAAATAAATAATTCTCGCTATCAATACTTAAACACTCTGCTGTTAAGCTTAATGCTATCACTTCTATGTCAGAGAACTTAGGTACTGTGCCTCGTCTTAAATAATTCCCATTTGTATTTATTTCATCGCCAAGAATATCTTTTATTACTTCAAGAATTTTATCGAAATTCGTTTTGATGTTGTGCATGTTGTTTAAGAAAGTTTAGTCACTAACTATGACAACTTCACAACATCTTTTGTCCCTTCTTATTCAAAATTTAACTCCGCCAACGGGTTAATTATACTTTTAAAATATAGTTTGCAAAATTGCAAACTATATTTTTTTATTGATAATCTAATGAGGCAGTTTCGTAAATTCACTTTTATATTCTCTTTGCTATGCCACATTTTCCAAACATTTTGATACACGCCATTC
>CAIQDX010000097.1 GCA_903870685.1 uncultured Chitinophagaceae bacterium
AAAAATAATTCGACATTGCAGCAGTAAAATAAGATACTGTTATCTTCGCAACATGTCGCAACAATTATCAAACGAACAACTTCTTATTGCCGCCAAAAAATTTGGCACTCCATTGTATTTGTATCATGCCGAAAAAATTACGGAGCAATATCGAAAACTGCAGACTGCATTTTCAAAATCTAATGTAAAAATATTTTACGCCTGCAAGGCATTGACGAATATTAATATCTTGAAGCACATAAAATCTTTGGGTTCAAATATTGATTGTAGTTCTATCAACGAGGTGAAACTCGCTCTGCATGCAGGTTTTACGCCTGACAGCGTTTTATACACTTCGAACGGAATTGCTTTTGATGAAATTGAAGATGCAAAAGATCTGGGTGTTCATATTAATATTGACAGTTTGTCGAACTTAGAAAAATTTGGAAAAAAATTCGGTCATACTTATCCAGTTGGTATTCGCTTGCGGCCCAATATTATGGCAGGTGGTAATTTAAAAATTTCAACCGGACATGATAAAAGTAAATTTGGAATTCCTGTTGATCAGATTGATAAAATTATTTCTCTTGTTCAAGAACATAATTTATTTATCAAAGACCTGCACATTCATACCGGCAGCGAAATAAAAGATGTGGAAGTTTTTGTAAAAGGAATTGAAGTGTTGTTTGATATCATTCCTCATTTTCAGGAATTAGAATTTATTGATCTCGGTGGAGGTTTTAAAGTGCCGTATAAAGATGGCGATGCAGAAACCGATATTGAATTATTAGCTTCAAAAGTAAAAGAGGCTTTCGATAATCATCCCAATCCAAATGGCAAACCTTTACAGATTTGGTTTGAGCCAGGAAAATTTTTAGTAAGCGAATGTGGTTATTTAATTACGCAAGTGAATGTGATGAAAGATAGTGCCACCACATGTTTCGTTGGAGTGAACAGTGGATTTAATCATTTGATTCGTCCGATGTTTTATGATTCATATCATCGAATTAAAAACATAAGTAATCCCGATGGTGAGAAAAAAATTTATTCGGTTGTCGGCAATATTTGCGAGACCGACACTTTTGCATGGGACAGAAAATTAAATAATGTGAGCGAAGGTGATTATCTTGTTTTTTATAATGCCGGTGCGTATGGTTTTGAAATGAGCAGTAATTTTAATTCTCGTTTTAAACCTGCCGAAGTTTTAATAAAAGATGGCAACATGCACCTGATAAGAAGAAGAGATGAATTTGATGATCTGTTAAAAAATCAGATAGAAGTTTTATAGTTGAACTGTTGAATAAAGTACAAAGCGTACAAGAGTGCGACGCAACGAAGTTTAATTAAAATACAAAAGCTTGCTACATAAATAAAAATAAAATTATGGCGAAAGCAACAAAAAATAATACACTGAAATTAAAGTTCGATACGCTGAAATACGCGCCGGCACCCGAAAGTAAGAGCAGTGCAAAAATTAATGAACAATACGATTTGTTTATCAACGGCAAATTTGAAAAGCCATTGAGTAAAAAATATTTTGATACAATTAATCCTGCAACGGAAGAAAAATTATCGAGTGTCGCCAATGCAAATGCTGCTGATGTTGATAAAGCAGTGAAAGCTGCACGCAATGCTTACGAAAATGTGTGGAGCAAAATGCCTGCGAAAGAAAGAGGAAAATATATTTATAGAATTGCAAGAATGATTCAGGAACGTGCCAGAGAATTTTCGGTAATTGAAACTTTGGATGGAGGAAAACCAATTCGTGAAAGCAGAGATATTGATATTCCGTTAGCAGCAAATCATTTTTTTTATTATGCGGGTTGGGCCGATAAATTAGAATATGCTTTTCCAAATCGCAAACCAAAATCATTAGGTGTTGCGGGACAAATTATTCCGTGGAATTTTCCTTTATTAATGGCTGCATGGAAAATTGCACCTGCATTGGCAACAGGAAATACGGTTGTATTAAAACCTGCAGAAACCACGCCACTAACAGCTTTGAAGCTTGCTGAAATAATTCAGGAAAGCGATCTACCACCCGGTGTTGTAAATATTATTACCGGTGCTGGAGCAACAGGTGCAGCGATTGTTAATCATCCCGACATCAATAAAATTGCATTCACAGGATCAACAGAAGTTGGAAAAATTATTCAGCGTGCTGTTGCCGGAACCAATAAAAAAATAACATTGGAATTAGGCGGCAAAGCTGCCAATATTATTTTCGAAGATGCAGCAATCGACCAGGCAGTTGAAGGAATTATTAATGGCATTTATTTTAATCAGGGACATGTTTGTTGTGCAGGTTCAAGATTATTTGTGCAGGAATCTGTTTATAAAATTGTGATGCAAAAATTAAAAGACAGAATTGCAACTTTAATTGTTGGCGATCCGATGGATAAGAATACGGATGTGGGTGCCATCAATTCAAAACAACAATTAGAAACTATTCATAAATACATCAATATTGGAAAAAAAGAAGGTACCGAAATTTTTGAAAGCAGTTGTGTGTTACCAAAAAAAGGGTTCTTCTGCAAGCCAACTTTGTTTACCAATGTTGCGCAATCAAGTCGCATTGCACAAGAAGAAATTTTTGGTCCGGTGTTGGCCATTCAAACTTTCAGAACAGATGATGAAGTAATTGAAAAAGCAAACAACACACCATTTGGTTTAAGCGCAGGAGTATGGACTGACAAGGGTTCTAAGGTTTTTAATCTTACTTCAAAATTGCGTGCAGGTGTTATTTGGGCAAACACATATAATAAGTTTGATCCAACTTCACCATTTGGTGGATATAAAGAAAGTGGCTTTGGAAGAGAAGGTGGATTGCATGGATTATCAGCATATTTAAATGTTCAATAAAAAATAAAAGAACATGGCAACAACAAGATTAGAAGTTTTAAAAACATACAAAATTTATATCGGTGGACAGTTTCCAAGAACTGAAAGCGGCAGATATTATGTTACAACAAATAAAAAGCAACAAGCTTTGGCAAATGTTTGTTTGAGTTCGCGTAAAGATGTTCGCGATGCAATTGTTGCAGCACGCAATGCTTTTGGTGGATGGAGTGGTAAAGCAGCATTCAATCGTGCACAAATTTTATATCGCATTGCAGAAATGTTGGAAGGAAGAAGAGCACAATTTGTTGATGAATTGATCAAACAAGATGTATCAGCAAAAGATGCAGAACAAGAAATTAATATTTCTATCGACCGATTAATTTATTACGCAGGTTGGTGCGATAAATATCAACAAGTATTTGGTTCGGTTAATCCTGTAGCATCGTCACATTTTAATTTTTCTGTTCCGGAGCCAACAGGAGTTGTAACAATTGTTGCGCCGCAAAACACTTCTTTATTAGGATTAGTTTCTGTAATTGCCCCAATCATCGCCGGCGGAAATACTTGCGTGGTGCTGGCTTCAGAGGATAAGCCTTTATGTTCAGTTACATTTGCTGAAGTAATTAATTCATCTGATGTGCCAGGTGGTGTGATCAATATTCTAACTGGTAAACCATCCGAATTAGTAAAATATTTTGCTGAACATATGGATGTGAATGCAGTTATTTATTGTGAGAATGATGACGTAACAAAAAAATTAATTCAGGAAAAAGCATCATTAAATGTGAAGAGAGTTTTATTTTATGATGCGATAAACTGGAAGAATGATGCTGAAGCACAATCACCTTATTTTATTATGGAGGCTCAAGAAATAAAAACAACATG
>CAIQDX010000098.1 GCA_903870685.1 uncultured Chitinophagaceae bacterium
CTTTTTCTGTAACACCATCATTATTCATTTCCTAAAGATTTTATTAAAGCTTGAATCATTACTATTAACTTTTCGTATTTCGCATACATTTCTTTAAACAAAGTTTCATCAATAAATTTTCTTTGCCTTGCTAAATAAAAACAACTAATTACTTCTAAAGCAGAACGATTAGCCATAACTAAGAATCTTTTAAACTCAGCATTAGAATGTAAAGTAGAACCTTCTGTAATATTTAATACAACTGAATCTGCTGCTCTTTTTATTTGCGATGTTAGAATAAATAATTCATCTTTCGGAAAACTCTTAACCATATCAGAAACCTCACCGGATAAATCCAAAGCTAACTGCCAGATCTTTAAATTCTCAAACTTAAATGCCATGATGATATTTATTAAACGTAAAGTACGGTCGACTATCGACGGTTGACGGTCGACTTCTTAATGTTTCATCAACGATTCAATCTCTTCAACAGTTAACGGAATATTTTTCATCAAATCAACATTACCATTCTTAGTTATCCAGATATTATTTTCAATGCGTACTCCCATTTGTTCCTGCTCGACATAAATGCCCGGCTCAACGGTTAACAACATACCCGGTTTTAATGCATCTGTTTTAGTTCCCAGATCATGCACATCAATTCCTAAATGATGCGAAATACCATGATATAAATATTTTCTGTATGCACGATTTTCTTTGTCTTCATTTTTAACTTCGCTCTTTCTCAACAAACCAATCTTTAAGAATTGCTGTGTTGCTTCTTCGCCAACCATGTCTGTATAATCAAATAAATTAATTCCGGGTTTTAATAAACTCTTCGCATAATTATGTAAATGCAAACATGCATTATATACTGTTTTTTGTCGACGTGTAAACTTACCACTCACAGGAACTGTTCTTGTTAGATCAGCACAATAACCGCCATACTCGGCACCGAAATCCATCAGTACCAATTCGCCTGCTTTACATTCTTCATTATTACTTACATAATGCAATGTTCTTGCTCTGTCGCCGCTTGCAATGATACTTCCGTAGGCTTCTCCGGTTGCACGCTGACTTAAAAAGCTATGAAATATCTCTGCTTCAATTTCATATTCGAATATGCCCGGTTTAATAAATTTCAATAAGCGACGAAAAGTATTTTCTGTAATATCAATTGCTTTTTGCAATACTTCCACTTCTTCTTTCATCTTCACGCCACGCAAGTCTTTCATGATCTTTGCGGCACGATGAAAATTATGTAAAGGATAAGCTGCTTTCATCTCATCCACAAAACGATATTCATGAGTTTTGATTGATGAAGCTTTTCTATCATTCTCGTTTGTATCTAAATAAATATTGTTAGCAAGATGAATCCATGATTGCAATAATGCATCAATACTATCCAACCAAACTATTGTGTCGATGCCGGAGATCTTACGAGCTTCTTCAACACGCAATCTTTTACCATTCCATTTTTCTTTTAATTCGTTGGGACGAACCAACACTAAAACTTCTTTGTATTTTTTATCGGTATTATCAGGAAATAAAATAACCATACTTTCTTCCTGTTCAATA
>CAIQDX010000099.1 GCA_903870685.1 uncultured Chitinophagaceae bacterium
CATTGATTTGATGATGGTTTCCGATGTGCCAAATTTATTGATGTGATTGCCTATGAAATTCCTTCTGGCCATATGTGATGATATTTTTTCAAAAAGGGGCATTTGTTGTTTTTTATAATTCTTATCATTGGTGGACGAGATAAAATAAGCAAGCATATCTGAATGAACCGATATACTTGCCATCTTTGCCATAACTACCAAATTAAGGCTATGAGCAAAGATAAAACAAAAAAATTAGTCGGACAGCCGATTATGAATCAAATACTAAGATTGATATCAAAAAACATGATAAGCGATATATCGAAAGATACACAATGTGATAGGTATTATAAGAAGATACCCTTGCTAAAACATTTGACTACGATGCTTTTCGGGGTATTAAGCCGATGCAACTCCATACGAGAAATCTGTGCAGGGATGCTTCTATGTGAAGGAAAGCTTACACATATAGGCTTAGAGAAAGTAATTCCCAAAAGCACATTAGCTGATGCCAATCGAGACAGGGATTGTGAAGTATTTGAAAGCGTATATTACAAGTTGATTCAACTTTATTCATCTGTTTTGTCGGACAGCCGAATAATTGGATTAAGTATAAAGCAACTTTTTGCTGTGGATTCAACTACGATACAACTATTTGGTGATATACTCAAAGGAGTTGGTCGCAATCCGAAAAACAATGGAAAGAAGAAAGGTGGAGTAAAAGCCCATATGCTCATCGATGCAAAAGAAGGTATTGCAAAGTTTGTCAGGATTACCGCAGCGAAAGTTCATGACAGCACATTCCTGAAATTTATCGATCTGCCAAAGAACAGTTTTGTTGTTTTTGACAAAGCATACAATAAATACAAGATGTTTGCAGAATGGACAGTTCGTAAATTATATTTCGTAACAAGGATGAAAGATAATGCAGTGTATAAAGTTATAAGGGTAATACAGGAACACAATGTAAATACAGGGGTGATAAAAGAAGAAAAAATAAAACTGGAATACAAAGATGGCAAACAGATTAAGAGTGTAAAACTAAGACGTGTAACTTTTATAGATGATGATAACCGACTATTTGTTTTTATTACCAATAACTTTAAAATATCAGCCGAGGAAGTTGCGCTAATATATAAGAACCGCTGGCAAATAGAATTGCTCTTCAAAAAGATTAAGCATAATTTTCAATTACGATATTTTCTTGGAGATAGCGAAAATGCCATTAAAATACAGATATGGGTAACATTGATTGCACATCTATTGTTGAGTATTATTAAGAAAAAAGCAAATGTGAAATTTGCTTTTTCAAATATAGCTACCATTATCCGCTTGCATTTAATGAGCTATGTTGACTTGATTGAATTCCTTAAAAAGCCTATATTTGCTTGGAGGACAGTAATTGCTGTGCCAATTTATCAATATGAACTGTTTTGAAAATTAGTCGGACACTAATGGTTTAATATATAAAAAATTATGAGTAGATTTAATGAATTATTAAACGATATTGCCAATCAAAGCAATGACAATGAAGGAGTCAAAGGTCAATGGATCAAAGCTGTAAAGCATTCAAGAATGTATAATGACAGACATCCTAATCATGATGATATTAAAGGATGGAAATGGTTTAAAGAAGTAATAAATATTCAAGACAGTAAAATAGTGATCTTTAAAATTGGCAATAGGAATTGGTTTGTTTTATCAGAATTTGAAAATGAATTTAAAGAAAAAATATCAAAAAGCAGCTAAAAAAAATTTGGCACATATTAATGAATAATCGTTATCTCATATTAGAAAAATTTTTTATAATAAAGCAAGTGATTGACCTGACTTCTTTGACTAAAA
>CAIQDX010000100.1 GCA_903870685.1 uncultured Chitinophagaceae bacterium
CCAATACCAATATCTAACAACGATGGGGGCGAAATAGTATTTACATTATCTGCATCATTCAACAAACCAAAAAAATCATCGGAAGTATAAGTTGCTAATGGATCAACAGAAATTAAACTTTCATAACAAGGCACTAAATTGCTGTTATTGCTGATACGATTTTTATAATCGAATGAGGCTGCACCAAACAATAATAAATATTTTGGGCGAAGTGTTGAATCGTTTCCTGCTTTATCGAAATACATTTTTACAAAATCACGCAGTGCAGTGGGATCGGGCGTTGCAGAAGAAAACTCATTATAGATCTGATCGCTTGTTGCAACTGTTACCGCATAACCATCATGCTGTACATGAAAAGCAGCCAATCGATTTGCTTCACTTAACAAAGCAGTATTAGTTATAATAATCAGATCTGCTTTTGTTGATTGATGCAGATCTTGATTAGCAATTTTATTTGAAGCAACCGGCGTTAAAAAATTACCATTATTAAAAGCTACATACTCTCTTAATTGCGAAGCATCATTCAAAAAAATTGTTTGATTATTATTGAATGAAGTATTTATTTTTTGAGGAGCTAATGCATTTGTTATTTCCCAAACTTCGGTTGATGCTGTTGTATTATTTATATTGAAAGATGCAATATTATTATTTGCAACAGATAGCCAGTCGCGAAAGAATAATTGATTCGAATTATTCATCGCCAAATTTTTTCTGCCATAAATTTCAAACCAATCTAACCAACCTTGTGCACCGGCAGTTCCTGCATTAAAATTGAATGCAACATTCAATGTTGGTTGTGTTGTTGTAAAATTATTTATCTGCACAGCAGTTGTAGCATAAGCATCTAAAAAATAACCCGACACTGCGGGAATATTTATTGTTTGAACGGTTTGATTATTTACTGCCACATTAAAACTGCTGTTGGCCGCAACACTGCGCCCGGAAAGGCTTACAGACAATGTGAGTGGTTGCGAAGTAATTAATCCGGTAAAGTCGACATTAAAAGTTCGATTGAGAAAATTTCCATTCACGGTACTGAATTCTTCACCAAACCATTGCTTGCCGCTGTTTAAAAAATTGATGAGATCATTCTCATAAAAATATCTTTCATTAAAATCATTAACCGAAATATTGGCAACTGCATTTGTTGTTTTTGTATTAATTCTTTTACCGCTTCCACCGATGGAAATAAAATAATAACTGCTGTCGCTGTATAAATTTTTTTGATGAGCGAATCTTTGATTGATACTATCTTTTATCCAATGATTGGGTCCGGTTGCATAAAATAAAAAATAATCGTTATTATTAAAAACAGCATCACCACCATCAAACATTTCAATGGCATTTTCGAAAAGATCATCTTGTCGGGCAACCAAATTATTTTCGTCCAGCATGCCACCGCCATTTCCATATAAACGAATGGAAGCAGAACTGAGATTATTGGTGTTAATTCCTAAATTATTTAGAAAAGGAATATCGATTTTATACACTCCTTCTTTTACCACAGCAATTTTATACCAAGTACCCGATGACAAAACGGAATTGGCAACATACACACGTTGACCATTTGCAATGATGCCAATAGCAAAAAATATTATAGTAATTAAAATGTTTTTGTAACTTGTCATCGATTCTGTTACTCAAAAATATTTGCAAAAAGGCAACGATTATTAAAATTCCAATATCATAGTTTAAATACTCGTTAAAATTAGGTTTTTAGTAACATCAGAAATCCATGAACAAATGAACTATTTATCAAAATCCACTATATTCGCAACGCACAAATAATTCTACCCTTTTATTTTTATTGTTTACGAAATTAAATTACAACTATGCAAGCTGTTACAGGTGTAAGAAATTGTGTTTTGTTACTGGCTGTTGTTGGTACAATGGCTTCTTGCAAAATGATGAAGAAAAAGCAAGAAAAATCTGCCACCACCGGTTGGAATTATAACGATAAAACACAAGGCAATTTTAGTGTTGCCAAACCAAAAGATGTTAAAACCGCACCGGGATTGGTGTTTGTGCAGGGCGGTACTTTTACTATGGGTGCTGCACAGGAAGATGTAATGGGCGACTGGAATAATATTCCAAAACGTGTTACTGTTCCTTCCTTTTTTATTGATAAGACTGAAGTTTCAAACGTAGCTTATCGCGAATATTTATATTGGCTAAGTAATGTTTTCAGTGATCCGATGTACGATAAAGTTATTGAAGGTGCAAAACCGGATACAATGGTTTGGAGAAGTGAACTATCGTACAACGAACCTTTAGTAGAATATTATTTCCGTCATCCTTCTTATAATTACTATCCTGTTGTGGGCGTTACCTGGAAACAGGCAAGCGATTATTGTATCTGGAGAACTGACCGCGTTAACGAACTGGAATTAGTTAACAGACAATACATCAATAAAAATAATATCAAGACCGAATTAAATGGTGGTGGTCAGGAAAATTTTAATACCAAGTCTTATTTAATGGGCGAATACCAGGTACAACCCGGAAGATTGGCAACATCGAAATTAAATCCATTAAAAGATGCACAAGGTCGTCCAAGAACTTCAGTTCGTTTTGATGATGGAATTTTATACAGCGATTATCGTTTACCAACAGAAGCAGAGTGGGAATATGCAGCATATGGTTTCATCTTAGAAAATTTACAAAAGAAACCAAGTGCCAAACAACGTGGCGAAGAAGTGTTGGCTAACAAACAAATTTATGCTTGGGGAAATGATGGTTTCGATAATTTACGTTCTACACGTAAAGGTGCTTTTCAAGGAGCATTCTTAGCAAACTTTAAACGTGGTAATGGAGATAATATGGGTGTTGCAGGAGGATTAAATGATAATGCTGCTATACCTGCAGAAGTAACTGCTTTTGCACCAAATGGTTTTGGTTTATATAATATGAGTGGAAATGTGAGTGAGTGGGTGGCTGATGTTTACAGACCACTATCAAGTTTGGAAGTAGATGATTTCAATCCATACCGTGGTAATAAATTTATGAAAGTTGATCTAAGTAAAGGTGAAGGGAATTTGCGTGATAGTTTAGGTCGTATTAAAATGATACCAGAATCTGATTCAGCTTTAAAAAGCAGAAGAAATTATCAGCATTCTTATGCAGTTAATTTCTTAGATGGTGATTCGGCAAGTAATTTCAGTTATGGTTATGGTATGACAACTTTGATCTCTGATAAATCAAGAGTTGTGAAAGGTGGTAGCTGGAACGATAGACCCTATTGGTTAACACCGGGTTCCCGTCGTTTCCTGGAAGAAGATCAAAGCAACAGCACTATTGGTTTCCGTTGTGCGATGACACATTTCGGTTCTTCTGAAGGAACATCAAAAAAATCTAAAACAGGCAACTTCTTTCCAATAAGAAGAGCTAAAAAATAAGGTTAAGGTACACAGCAGTTCTTTAAACAGAACGAAGAAGCCATCCACTTAATTGAGGATGGCTTTCTTATACCCCCTAACCC
>CAIQDX010000101.1 GCA_903870685.1 uncultured Chitinophagaceae bacterium
ATAATAACAACCATTGCAGGCCAAAATTGTTCTTTCATCTTTTTCATCTTTATCGGGATTAGGATTGGGAAAAAAATATTCATTAATAAAATAACAGTTGCATAACAAAGAATATCATAGATGTCAAATGTTCCTTGAATGATTTGAAAGCCTTGAGCAGCTTCAGTTACAAAGGGTAGCGATAAAATAAATATTTTAGAGTTATTGCTTTTGATGAGTTGTATTTCGGATAATGAAACAATTATCAAACATAATGCGGCGCACCATGTTATATCTGAAAAATACCAGTTCATGAAATGTGATAGAAATAAAGGATGAATTAAATTTTTTGTAAGAGAAATATCCAAAAAAGAGAATAGTAAAATGTCTGGACGAAAGATAAAATAGTTGATAGTGCCGAGCAGCAATAAAATAACCGCTGAACCAATTAAAAGGATATGCCGGAATTCTATTTTCATTTTTTCAGTTGATAATTATTAAAATCAAAAACTCAAAAAAACGGTTGAATTAGTTCAACACCCTATTGAATGTAATTATACAAAAAAAATATGGAAAGAGAAATTGTACCGAATTTCTTTTGTAGCGAAATTTTGCGGCACTCCAAGTTGGAGTCTGTATCGAACCCCGAAGTGTGCGACGCAACTGGGGTTGAGAGTTGTGCCACAGTTCGTCAACAAAAAACTAGAATTATTTTTCCATTGCTTTATTATAAGCCATAATAAAAATGGCGCCTAAATTTTTATGTGGTGGTACATAATCTTCAAACTTTTCTTTGGTTTGTCCATTGAATCTTGATGCCAAATTTTGCCACATGGTTGGCCAATTTAAATCTTTGCCCTGTCGCAATGTTTCGGTAATAGCTTCAATCAAAGTAATATTTACAACACCGGTTCCCACTTGTTTTGATGCAATGATCTGTGCGCCCGGACAAATAGTTAATACCTGATTTAAACTATGATAACCTCCGCAACTGCCCAGCATTACTAGTTTTGCTGTGGATGGTAATTGTTGGATTGTAGATTTTACATAATAACTATGACCACGATGAAGAATAACAGTTGGACTAATACCAAGCGAGTCTAAATAAAATCCAAGATCCTGTTGTGCTTGTGTGTCTAATTCTTTTTCGGTATCCAATGGTCGGTTTGAATAAATGCTGATTGGTGTTCCATGCACGGAATGAACTTCAACCCATTCGGGCTTTCTGATGATCTTCCAATTGGAATTGGTATAACTTCTGAGAAAAGAATTAAAAATGTTTACACCGTCTTTATCGCCATAAAAAAATTGTTCAATAATTATTTTTCCGGATGAATCTTTTAAAGAAGCTGCAGGCATATTGTACATTGCGGGAATACCCAAGATTGATAATGTTTCGGTTTGGCCAATATCAGATGAGCTGAAAATTTTACTCAACAGAAAATAAATTTTTTCTCCGCGAACATTTCGCGACTTCATATTATCCGACAAATTATTTTCTACCTGATTTGTTAATAATTTTTTTACGGCAACATCATTAATACTGGCATACGAATCAGCAACATCAACGGCATCTTCGAGAGAATTATTTTTTTCAAGATCATTCACAAAATTTTTCATCAATGTTTGAGAGCCATCCTGATCCATTCTCTTTAAAAAATCATCCAGCACATTATATGCTGCGGCCATGCGAATAAATTTTTTATAATAATCATAGTGAATTAAATTCAATAAAGTATCCGAACGTTCAATTGTCATTCGTTGCCAAATTCTTTTATAAACTCCTAAATAACTGCTTGTATAAATTTCTTCTTCACCAAGTACACATAAATAATATAATTCAGTTGCAGAAAGACTATCTAATTTTTTAAAACGAACTGCATCAATTTTTTCATCGTGTAATGCATTTATCTCGTCAATAAATAATTCAATTGCCTTTGCTTTTAATTTTTCGGTAAGCACATGCATCACAAAAGCGGTATCGCCTTTTTGCGCACGAATGGCATAATTGATTTGTGTTTTTACTAATAGTTTATAATACGCAGATTCATTATCGGCAAGGCTTTGCAAGGAATCGAGATTTAATCTTTGATGATATATTTCATCTAAAAACGGGAAAAAAAATCGGCCGTTAGGAGATGTTGCCATTTTACAGATGCTATTCACCAAAGGATCTTTAACTGTTTTTATTTTTTTACCCAACGCATCAGGTGCTGAAGCATAATTATAAAATTCTTCAGGATTTCGGTAAGCCATGATGGTTAATAAACTATCAGCAAAAGGAACGAGTGGATGCTGACTTAAAATACGCATGATATTCTCCGGATAACGTTCGCAGGTTTTTAAAACCAGCAGATCTTTCGAATCATTGATGCCCGAATTATTTTTCAATGCAAAATTTTCAACCAAAATTTTTCCGATCTCTAATTCATTATTTTCAACAACAGAAGTGATAGGTTGATGTTGCAATTCTTTTTGCATGGCTTCTTCAAATGCTGTGATCAGATCGCCCAATAAAATTCCTTTGATGTTTTTAAATTTATAATTATTAATAAAATCATTCAGCAAATCATTGATGGCACGCAACCATTTAAACTTTGCACTTTCATCTATCAAAGAATCTTTTTCTATTAAAGCCTGCATGTTGTCGATCCTAACATGCAAGAATTGTGTGAGCTGAAGATTAATATCCAAATCGTTGGTAGCTGTGAAAACAGTATCGGCTTGGTTGTTGAGATGGATGATTTTTTTCTGTGTATTATCAATATTATCGTGAAACAATTGCCGGTTCAAAGGCACTTTTGGCATATCAATGCCTGATTGCGCATTAACCGCAAACACAGTGATAGCAAATAAAACAGCGAGGTATATTTTCTTCAGCATCAACATATAAATACAAAAATAAGCCCAATTAATTTGTCAAATCAAGAGCAGTTAACAATTACATAATATTTGTAAACATGGTTTATATAAAATTGTAAAGTTAATTTTGTGTAAACTTAATGTTAGCATGGAAACAAAAGGCAAAAGAATTTTGATTGCAGATGATGAACCGGATATCTTAGAAATCGTAAGTTATAATCTTGGAAAAGAGGGATATGAAGTGTACACCGCAAAAGATGGTAACGAAGCAATTGAAAGAGCTAAACAATTAAATCCCGATTTAATTATTCTGGATGTAATGATGCCTAAAAAAACAGGAGTGGAGGTTTGCAGTATTCTTCGTTCACAATCTTTATTTCAAGAAACATTAATAATTTTTTTAACTGCGATGAGTGATGAAGCATCACACATCAAAGGATTAGAAACCGGTGCTGATGATTATGTTAGCAAGCCAATCAGCCCGAAAGTTTTAGTAAGTCGTGTGAATGCTTTATTCCGCAGAATTCATAAAGAAGATGGAAAGTCATTAACCATTGGCAACATTAATATCGATCCGGTAAAATTTAATGTGGCAATTGACGGAAAGGAAGTTGTGCTTGCTAAAAAAGAATTTGAATTAGTTTATTTATTGGCATCAAAACCCGGTCGTGTTTTTTTGCGCAACGAAATTCTTTCACAGGTTTGGGGGAATGAAGTAATTGTTGGCGACAGAACCATTGATGTTCATATTCGTAAAGTGCGCCAAAAGATGGGCGTAGACTGCATTACAACGGTTAAAGGGGTTGGCTATAAATTCGAAATTTAAATTAGGTCATAGATTATGGTTCAAAGGTCATGGATAATAGTTCATAACTTTCCGCCTTATACTATCAACCATTACCTATCACCTATGAACTATTTGCTAACTCATGTTTAAAACAAAAAATCTTTCACCACAACAATTATCGGCATTAACTGCATTGTTTTTATCGGTGCCAATTGGTATTGCATTTTTTATCATTGAAAAAAATTGGTGGTTTGGTGTTACTGCTTTGCTTATCACTTTTATTGGCAGTTATTATTTAATTCGTTTTGTGTTGGAATCTTTCATCTATCGAAAAATAAAACTCATCTATAAATTTATTTATCAAACAAAGGCCAATAAAAGAGAAGAGACTTATTATAAATATATTTTGCCTCAAAAAGGTATTGATGAAGTGAGAGAAGATGTAGAAAAATGGGCCGAGCAACGCAGTGCAGAGATTGAATTATTAAAACGCAATGAAGAGTACCGCAAAGAGTTTTTACAAAACCTGGCACACGAATTTAAAACACCCATTTTCGCCATTCAGGGTTATGTTGATACTTTATTGAATGGGGCTTTAGAAAACCCTGAAGTGAATAAAAAATTTTTAGAGAATGCGGCACGCAATGTTAATCGAATGGTAAGTTTGGTAGAAGACCTGGATGAAATATCTAAATTAGAAACAGGCGAACAACCTTTATATAAAGAAAATTTTGTGATACAGGATCTGATAAAAGATGAATTTGAAACGCTCTCCATTAAATTAGCCAAACGACAAATAAAATGTTCTATAAAAAAAGGATGCGAAGCGCCGATAACAGTTTTTGCGGATAAAGAAAAAATTCGACAGGTATTAAATAATTTAATTGTTAATGCCAATAAATATGGCAAACAAAACGGAAGCATTGTTGCCAGCATTTATAAAATGGATGGCGAAAATGTTTTGATCGAAATTAGCGATGATGGTATTGGTATTGCCGAAGAACATCTGTCAAGAATATTTGAGCGATTTTATAGAACCGATTCGGGTAGAAGCCGCAACGTTGGCGGTACCGGACTTGGTTTAGCAATTTGTAAACATATCATCGAAGCACACGATCAAACAATTCATGTACGCAGTAAATTAGATGTTGGAACTACTGTTGGTTTTACTTTAAGAACAAAGAAAGATTGATACTGAAATAAAAAAGCCCCTATAAAAATAAGGGCCGCTGCTTGAGAAAACCTACTTTACTAACTATTTGCTATTACCAAAACGCTGAAGCAAATATCTATCCCGCATATTATCGCAACATGAACTTTATGCCACCAAACTGTTAATTGAAAAACGATAGGTGTAACATACAATATTAATTAATTATTAATTCTTCGTTAATTAGAAAGCTTACAAACCATACCTTTACTTTTGTCCAAAATTGTAATACATGGGTATCAATACCATCGGCAGAATTTTCATGCCAAAGAATAAAGTTTTTTATGAACTATTTGAACAGGTTGCTGAAACAGTTGAAGAAATGGGTTTTATTATGAAGAAGATCGTTGCTGAGCCTGATCACGATAAGAGATTACCTCTTACCAAGCAGATCGAAGATCTTGAGCATAAAAACGACGATCATACACATCGCATTTTTACTGAACTAGGAAGAAATTTTATTACACCTTTCGATCGTGAAGACATTCATTATCTCGCTACTTCATTAGATGATATTTGCGATTTGATTTATGCTTCATCTAAAAAAATGAATTTCTATCATGTTAATCCAAACGATAGCGGTATTCAGAAGATGGCAGAATTAATTGCACAGGGTTGCAGTGAAATTAAGACTGCCGTTTACGGTTTACGCGATATGAAAAATCTGCGTAAAATGACCGAAGCTTTGGTAAAAGTTAACAGTATAGAAAATCAGGCTGATGATGTGTTTGATATGAGTATTGAATTATTGTTTCAAACAGAAAATGATTTTAAAGAAGTAATCAAGAAAAGAGAAATTTATCAGGCTATGGAAATAGCTACCGATAAATGCGAAGATGCTGCTAATGTTATAGAGTCCATCATTATTAAATACTCCTAATCAATTTGAAAATGATTCGATTTGAAGATTTGAAAATGATTAGCAATTGCAAATTGTTTTTTCATTTTCAAATTAATTACGTTTTCAAATTTTCAAATTAATTCTATGCTTACTCTGCTTATAGTAATTATTATTCTTGCATTCATTTTTGATTTTATTAATGGGTTTCATGATGCTGCTAATTCAATAGCAACTATTGTTTCAACTAAAGTATTAACTCCATTTCAGGCTGTATTGTGGGCAGCTGTTTTTAATTTTATTGCTTATTTTATTTCAAAATATATATTTAAAGAATTTGGTATCGGCAATACAGTTGCTAAATGGGTGAACCCTGAATTCATTACACTCTATGTTATTCTTGCCGGATTACTGGCTGCTATAATTTGGAACTTAATTACATGGTGGTTTGGAATTCCATCAAGTTCTTCTCATACTTTAATGGGAGGCTTTGTAGGTGCAGCTATGGCACATGCCGGTGGATTAGGAAATGGAAATGTTGATGTTATTAATTATGCTAAAGTAGTCCCTACTTTTATGTTTATATTTTTTGCACCATTGATAGGAATGTTTATCGGGTTTTTTATAACTATTTTAATTGTACATCTTTTTAAAAAATCAAATCCATATAAAGCAGAAGGTTGGTTTAAACGTTTGCAGTTAGTTTCATCTGCTGCTTTTAGTATTGGTCATGGCGGTAATGATGCACAAAAAGTAATGGGATTAATTGGTGCTGCTATTATTTATTATGAAGGAACAAAAGGACATGTAATAAGTTTTAATCAGTTTGCAAATCTATATCCGTGGGTTCCTTTTGCAAGTTTTTTATGTATTGGTTTAGGAACATTAAGCGGCGGTTGGAAAATTGTAAAAACAATGGGAACAAAAATCACCAAAGTAACTCCGTTAGAAGGTGTTGCTGCAGAAACTGCCGGCGCTATTACTTTATTTTTAACCGAGCATTTTAAAATTCCTGTTTCAACAACGCATACAATTACCGGTTCTATTATAGGTGTAGGCGCTACAAAACGTTTAAGCGCAGTTAGATGGGGCGTTACAGTAAACCTTTTATGGGCTTGGGTTTTAACCATTCCTGTTACAGCAATCATTGCAGGAGTTTTCTATTTTATTCTCAGTTATTTTATTTGATGATAAGATAAGAGCTGAATTTTATTGTTCTATTCTGCTTAATTAGTTACTTTGCTGTAACAATCTTTTCTATGAAAAAAATCTTAGTTACCGGTGGCAGCGGATACATTGGTTCGCACACCATTGTTGATCTTATCGAAAATGGATTTGATGTAATCTCAATTGATGATAATTCTCGTTCTACTGTTTATGGTTTGAATGGCGTTGAAAAGATCTTAGGTAAGAAAATAAAGAATTATAAAGTTGATTTGAAAAACTTTGATGAAACACAAGCCGTGTTTCAGGAGAACAGAGATATTGTTGGTGTGATTCATTTTGCTGCATACAAAGCCGTTGGCGAATCGGTTCAGTTTCCTTTGATGTATTTTGAAAACAATTTATTCTCTCTCATCAATCTGATGAAATGCGTCAGAGAATTCAATGTACCGCATTTTGTTTTCTCTTCTTCTTGCACTGTTTATGGAAACCCTGATGCTATTCCGGTAACAGAAGAATCAGCCATTAAGAAAGCTGAAAGCCCTTATGGCGCTACAAAGCAAATGGGTGAAGTGATGTTGCAGGATTTTTCGAAAGTTGAAAATGTATCTACTATTTTATTGCGATATTTTAATCCGGTTGGTGCACATCCATCCTCATTGATAGGCGAATTGCCATTGGGAAAACCAATGAATTTAGTTCCGGCCATTACACAAACTGCGATTGGTAAATTACCAAAAATGTTTGTTTGGGGACATGATTATCCAACAAGAGATGGCAGTTGTATTCGCGATTATATTCATGTTTGTGACATTGCTCATGCACATACTTTGGCATTGGAATATTTGATCAATCAAAAAAATATAACCAAATGCGATGTGTTTAATTTAGGAACAGGTGATGGCGTTACTGTTTTAGAAGCCATTAAAATGTTTGAACAGGTTAGTGGTGTAAAATTAAATTACGAATTAGGTCCGCGTCGCGATGGCGACGTTATTGCCATTTATGCCAACAATAATTTAGCAGTAACGGAATTGGGTTGGAATATTAAATACGGTTTAAAAGAAATGATGGATACTGCTTGGAAATGGGAGCTTCGTATTAAACAGGAAGAAGCTTTGATGACGCAAAAAGCAGAA
>CAIQDX010000102.1 GCA_903870685.1 uncultured Chitinophagaceae bacterium
GAAACATCGTATGAGATAGCACGAACACAAACATATTTGCTTAATGATTCTATTAATCTAAAATCAAACTTTGTTCTAACTTTTAAATAGGGATCGCCTTTCGCAAGTTCTGTTGAATATTGTTTGAATTGAAACGCTTTTTCGTAACTATTTTTCCAGAATAAATAATGATCGCTAGTAATAGGAATTACATTTAAAATTTCATCCCCATTGTTTATTGAACTTCCATAAATCTGTTCATAAGAAATAAAAAAAGATTTATTTCCATATACCAATCTGTAGTTTTGGTCTATGATCCAGAATGATTCCGGCGCATCTTCAAAAAAGGATAATAGATTCTGCATAGAACAGGAATAATGGATTTCACTATAAAATAATGGATTTTTATTTTAAACAGATGTAGTTTTTTCACGGTATTTCTTGTAGTACAAAATAATATTTCCGTATTTAGAAAACAGCTTCAAGAACATAAGGCCAACAAATTCCTTTATTTTGTCGCGAATCTTAGAAAATGAAAACAAGAAAACAAGCAGCACTTGGGTTTATTTTTATTACTCTATTAATTGATGTAACCGGCTTTGGTATTATCATTCCTGTTATGCCAAAATTAATTTCTGAATTAATTAATGGCAACATCAGTGATGCATCGCAATGGGGTGGTTGGTTAATGTTTGCATATGCTATCATGCAATTTTTATGTGCACCCATTTTAGGAAACCTCAGCGATAAATATGGAAGAAGACCTGTTTTATTGTTTTCTCTTTTTGGTTTTGGATTAGATTATATTTTACAAGGCTTTGCACCAAATATTGGCTGGTTATTTATTGGAAGAATTATTGCCGGCGTTACAGGTGGCAGTTTCACTACAGCTGCTGCATACATTGCCGATGTTAGTACTCCTGAAAAAAGAGCGCAAAATTTTGGAATGATTGGTGCTGCATTTGGTATTGGATTTATTGTTGGTCCAGTGCTTGGGGGAATATTAGGACATTATGGATCTCGAGTTCCCTTTTTTGCAGCTGCTGTACTTGCATTATTGAATTGGTTATACGGTTATTTTGTTTTGCCAGAATCATTATCGAAAGATCATCGTAGAAACTTTGAATGGAAAAGAGCAAATCCTGTAGGCTCTTTACTTCATTTAAAAAAATATCCTGTTGTGTCGGGATTAGTTGCATCTATTACATTATTATACATTGCGGCTCATGCTGTTCAAAGTACATGGACTTATTATACGATGAGTAAATTTGGTTGGGATGAAAGATTAGTTGGGTATTCATTAGGATTTGTTGGACTAACTGTTGGGATTGTTCAAGGTGGGTTAATAAGAATCATCATTCCAAAATTGGGCAATAATAGAAGTGTCTATATTGGATTAAGTTTATATGCAATTGGGTTTACATTATTTGCGTTCGCTTCACAAACATGGATGATGTTTGTATTTATGATTCCTTATTCATTAGGCGGAATTGCCGGTCCATCTATTCAGGCAATTATTTCAAAACATTTTCCTCAAAATGAGCAGGGTGAATTACAAGGAGCACTTACCAGTTTACTGAGTGTCACTTCCATTTTCGGCCCGCTATTAATGACAAATTTGTTTTCATATTTTACTTCCGGGAAAGCACCGATTCATTTTCCTGGTGCAGCAATGTTATTTGGAGCCATACTTACAATAATCAGTACTGTTCTAGCTTTCAGAACATTGCAACACACAAAATAAATTGAGTAATTATTTTTTTGAAAGAAGTTGAAGAAGAATTATTGTCCGATTTTTTATCTGCGGACAAAATAATGTTCAAAGCTTTCTGATCTTTTTTCAAAAGGAAAAATAACAGGTTCATTACCTTCTGTAGTAATACAAAAATCGTAAGAACCTTCAGGCATATGTGCTACACGAAGTTGAACAACTTGCCCTTTAAAACTTCCTTTACGTATAATTGAATTATTCCCCTTTTTATTAATAGCATATTGCAAAGTAAGTTCATGTAATGCAGGATTGATTACTTGTACGAGCATATAATCGTACACAACATCTGATATAGATATGTCTTTTATCAATGCGGGGGGCATACAGTGATAATTATGAAAAGGTAAAATATAAATATTTTTCGAAGAAAAGAATTTTATTTGCTGTTTTTTAAAAAAATAAAACGAATTAATATTAGTTCAAATTCTGTAGCATACTGCGTTTATATTCATTCCGGCTCCAACGGAAGCAAACAGAACCACATCGCCGGTTTGTAATGAATGATCTTCTAATTTTCCTTTTTTAACAAGATCGAATAAAGTTGGAATTGTTGCCACAGAACTGTTTCCGAGTTTATGAATACTCATTGGCATTATATGTTCGGGTAATTCATTGATACCATAGAGTAGATACATTTTTTTAATAATTCCTTCATCCATCTTTTCATTTGCCTGATGCAAGAAGACTTTTTTTAGTTGATGAATTTTTACTCCACTTTTATCCAAACAATCTTTCATGGCTGCAGGAACATATTTAATGGCATACTCATACACTTTTCTGCCGCGCAATTTTATATAACGAACACTTGGATCAGAATCTGGTAAATTAGATTTTCCCATAAATAAATAATCAACTTCAACGCCGCAATGCGATTGCACACTTGACGAAAGAATTCCACTCTCAGTATTTTCTTTTGCTTCTGCAATGCAAGCTCCTGCCCCATCAGAAAATATCATGCTGTCTCTGTCATAAATATCAATCACTCTCGATAAAGTTTCAGCACCAATCACCAAACATTTTCTTGCCATACCCGATTTAATAAATGCATCCGCTTGAATTAATCCTTGTAACCAACCGGGGCAACCAAATAAAATATCATACGCAATACAATTAGGATTTTTTATTCCTAAGGCTTTCTTTACTCTTGACGCTAATGCTGGCATAGCATCAGTTTGAATAGTTTCACTTATTACATTTCCAAAATTGTGGGCGAAAATAATTTGATCTAACGTTTCAGGATCAACACCGGCATCTTCAATTGCACGCTGAGATGCAATCACAGCAAGATCTGACGCGTTTACTTCTTTCGAAGCATAACGCCTTTCTTCAATTCCAGTGATCTGTTTAAATTTATCGGCAATTATTTCCGATGGCAATTCAATTCGTTCATTATCTTCTCCATAAAATTCATGAGAAGCAAAATCTCTGTTGCTTTTCATTTCATCAGGAATAAAACTGCCTATGCCTGTTATAACAGTTCGAATACCACTCATTGTATTTTATTTTTATAATTGAGTTTGAGTGTAGCTTTAAATATACACCATGTATTTTTTACTTATCAAAAAATGCTGTGTATATTTTTACAGAAACTATCTTTGAAAGAAAAATTTATGTCATTACTTCTCGGTCGAAATACATTCGGAAACATTTCAAACATTGGAAATCTTTTATCGAAAGAAGAAGCCGAAAATTTATTTCATGATTGGGTAATTAATCCAAAGCTTCAATTACATATGAAACAAGTTGCACAATTGATGAGATGTTGGGCTAATGAAAAAGAAAATTTAAATCTCAATGATCAATGGAAATGGGAAATGGCGGGACTTTTGCACGATGCCGATTGGGATCAGTGGCCCGATCTGCATTGCAAAAAAATTATAGAAGAATTAGAGAATAGAAATATTGATCCCGAAGTTTTGCATGCCATTGCATCGCACGGCCCGCTTCACTTTGGCGTTGAACCAGAAAATAAGATGGATAAGATGTTGTATGCTTTCGATGAATTATCAGGATTAATTCATGCCTATTCTTTAATGAGACCTGAAGGTTATACCGGAATGGAATTGAAAGGCGTTAAAAAAAGATTGAAAGAAAAATCTTTTGCCGCCAATGTTTCTAGAGATGATATCCAAGATGCATGCAACAGAGCAGAAATTAATTTGGATGAATTGATTGAATTTATTATTCCACGACAGGCACAAGTATTTTAATTAAGTAACATTTTTTATTATTGCATCAAATGAATTAAGACCGATTAATTTTTCAGAAATAAATCCTTCTGCATATTCAACACCAATTCTTTTTCCCAACATCATAGCTCTTGCTTTTACTGTTTCTAAAAATTGAGGTGATGAAATATATGTTTGAGGCTCTTCATTTTCAGGATTAAAAAATTGAGACCCGTAACAAAGAACAGATTCCATCTTTTTATTCATGTGCGCAGAAATATCAATCACAAATGATGGTTGAATAAATCGATCCTGGATATAATGAAAAACATATGAAGGTCGCCATGCTTCCTGATGTTTACCATTATCATCAGTTTTTATTTTTCGTAGGCCTGCCAGAAAAGCCGCATCAGCAACTAGTTTGGCACTGCGACCATGATCGGGATGACGATCATCAGGTGCATTACAAAAAATAACTTCAGGTCTATATTTTCTAATTGATTCAATTATTTTTCTTTTATTGGTTTCATCATCTTGAAAAAAACCATCTGCCATACCAAGATTATCTCTAACCGAAACACCTAATAATTTTGCAGCATTATTAGACTCAATTACTCTTGTTTCGGCATTACCGCGTGTGCCTAACTCACCTCTTGTTAAATCAATAATGCCAACTTTTTTTCCTTCTGCAACAGATGCAAGAATAGAACCTGCACAACCTAATTCAACATCATCGGGATGAACACCAAAAGCTAAAATATTTAATTTCATATTTTCAGTTTATAAAACACAATATTACACCAAAAACAAAACCCAACCGCAGTGGTTGGGTTTTGAAATATTCTAAAAAAATGTTTATGCTTTTTTAGCGTAACGTTTGTTGAATTTATCGATACGACCTGCAGTATCAACCAACATATTTTTACCGGTATAAAAAGGATGCGATGTGTTTGAAATTTCCAATTTGATTAATGGATATTCATTACCGTCTTCCCATTTAACTGTTTCTTTTGTGGCTGCAGTTGAGCGACTTAAAAATTGATAACCGTTACTCATGTCTTTGAAAACAACAAAACGGTAATTTGTAGGATGGATACCTTGCTTCATATTTTTGATTTTAGGTTGTACGGATTTTGCCGTACGATTATTAATAATTTTTGGATGGCAAAGGTAAGTTTCGGAAGCTTTGCTGCCAAATGAAATTAGTTTTAGTCTGAAATACAATACAGGATTAGCTTTTCATGTTCTCGAATTGCAAAGGAAGTCCGAAATTTCCAGCTCTGCAAAGCGCAATTGCTTCCTGCAGATCATCCAATTTTTTGCCTGTAACCCGAATAATATTATCCATAATTGCGGGTTGAACCTTTAATCCGGCATCTTTAATTGCTTTTACTATTTTTTTTGCGTCTTCCTGTTTCAATCCATTCTTTACTGAGATCTCTTTCTTAACCACTTTGCCGCTTGGATAAGCATCTTTCGAAAAATCAAATGAATTAGCATCAATCCCTTGCTTCATAGCGCGACTGATAATTACATCTAACACTTGCTTCATCTTCATATCACTCTCCACTTCTACCATAACCATATAATCTTTTTTATTCAATTCGATCTTTACAAGAGAATCTTTAAAATCAAACCGATTTTGAATTTCTTTTTTTACAGTATTGATCGCATTATCTAAAGTTTGCAGATCAACTTTGCTGGCAATATCAAATGATGGCATACAAAAAATTTTTACAAAGATAAATATGTAATGAGTTTATTACATTCACATTTCAAAAAACAATTGCCATGAGCCAAAATATTCACCGAAGAGAATTTATCAGAAACTCAAGTTTAGCAGGATTATCCCTTGGATTATCTGTCAACAACATTCAATCATTCTTGCCTATTCAAAAAGACAGAGTCCGCATAGGCCTGATTGGCGTGGGTTTGCGGGGACAAGAACATGTTCGATTAATGGCTGACAGAAATGATGTTGAGATAATTGCAATGGCTGATCCTGATAAACAAATGATGGCCGATGCACAAAAAATTATTTCTAAAGCCGGAAAGAAATCACCAATTGAATTTGGAAATGGCAATAACGATTATAAAAATTTATTAAACCGAAAAGATATTGATGCCGTGATTATTGCAACACCGTGGGAATGGCATATTGTGCAAGCCATTGATGCAATGAAGGCAGGAAAGATACCGGGCGTTGAAGTATGCGGTGCCATTAAGTTGCAAGATTGCTGGGATATTGTGCATACAAGTGAGAAGACAAAAATTTCTGCAATGATCTTAGAAAATGTTTGTTATCGCAGAGATGTGATGGCAGTTTTAAACATGGTTCGCCAAGGAATGTTTGGTGAGTTATTGCACTTGCAAGGTGGTTACGAACACGATTTGCGTGGCGTAAAATTTAATGATGGAATCAATCCTTATAATTCGGGTGTTGAGTTTGGAGAAAAAGGTTTTAGTGAAGCAAAATGGAGAACACAACATTCTGTTGACAGGAATGGAGAGTTATATCCAACACATGGATTAGGTCCGGTTGCAACAATGATCGATATGAACAGAGGAAATCGTTTAACCAAACTTTCATCGGTTGCAACAAAATCGAGAGGATTGCATAAATATATTTTGGATCATCCAAAAGGTGGGCCGAATCATCCTAATGCAAAAATTAATTTTAAATTAGGTGATATTGTAACAACACAAATTCAAACTGCAAACGGCGAAACAATTGTATTAACACACGATACAAATTCTCCACGGCCTTATAATTTAGGTTTTCGGGTTCAGGGAACAGACGGCATTTGGCAAGACAATCATGCAGGAGGTTTTAATGAAGGATTAATTTATTTTGAAGGAAAAAGTAAACCGCATACTTGGGAAAATACAGAAGCATACATGAAACAATACGATCACCCATTATGGAAAAAATATGAGAAAAATGCTGAAGGTGCGGGTCATGGCGGCATGGATTGGTTTGTTGATAATGCTTTTATTGAAAGCATAAAACGCAATACAGAATTTCCTTTAGATGTTTATGATTTGGCAACATTATATTCCATTACACCATTATCTGAAAAGTCAATTGCAGAAGGCGGTTCATTACAAACTATTCCAGATTTTACAAATGGAAAATGGCAATCAAGAAAACCAATTTTTTGTGCAGGGCAAAATGATTATTAAAAAATGAATGCTGAATGTGTTATATTTCACTATTGACAATTCTCTATTTTCAAAAAATAATTTATGCTGATAGCAACTTTACAAGAAATATTCAAACGCGATCTTCTAAAATTAATAACAGAAATTGAATCTTATAAAGATGAAACCTATTTGTGGGCTGTTGATAGATCGGTTACTAATTCTGCTGGTAATTTGTGTTTGCATTTGATTGGCAACCTGAATTATTTTATTGGTGCAGAGTTTGGCAAAACAGGTTATGTTAGAGATCGACCTCTTGAATTTTCAGATAAAGATGTTCCAAGAGAAATATTGATTCAAAAAATTAACGATACCATTTCTGTTGTAGAGAATTCATTAAGCAAAATAACGGATGATCAATTGCAACAAGAATATCCAATCATTGTATTTACTGAGAAAATGAGCAATGAATATTTTTTAATTCATTTAGCAACACATCTTTCTTATCATTTAGGACAAATTAATTATCACAGAAGATTATTAGATTCTTAGCATTTTTTTTCAGACTACAGAATATAAATGAAACTTTAGTTGCGTCGCACTCTTCAACATCCAGAATATTCTGAACTTTTGTTTGCAAAGTAAAGAACAGAACGTACAAGAGTGCGACGCAACTAAAGCCCTATCTGTGTTTCAAAAGATCGGTTCATAAAAAATAAAATAATTTACTTTCGTTGAATGAAACAGGAAATTTTTTTTAAAGACCTTGGTTTACGTTCGTACAAAGAAGTGTGGGATTTACAAGAAATTTTATTGAAACAAAATGTAGAGAAGAAGTCAAACGTTAATGAACACTTATCAACTGTCAATCATTTATTATTTGTTGAACATCCACCGGTTTATACTTTGGGAAAAAGCGGTCATAAAGAAAATGTTTTGATGACCGATGAGGAATTGCAACAAAACGAAATAGAATTTTTTCATATCAACCGTGGCGGTGATATTACATTTCATGGACCACAACAATTGGTTGGTTATCCTATTTTGGATCTTGATAAATTTAAACCGGATCTCGGTTGGTATTTAAGAAGTTTAGAAGAAGTAATTATTTTAACCATGGCCAATTTTGGTTTAAAAGGTGAAAGAAGTAAAGGTGAAACAGGTGTTTGGATGGACACAGAAATTAAAGGGAGAGAAAGAAAAATTTGTGCCATGGGAATTAAATGCAGTCGCTGGATAACCATGCACGGCTTTGCTTTGAATGTAAATACTGATCTCAGTTATTTTGATAATATCATTCCGTGCGGTATTCAAAATAAAAAAGTTACATCGCTTAAAAATGAGTTGGGAACTGAAGTTGATATGAATGATGTAAAAGAAAAATTAAAACACAATTTCGAAATTGTATTTGATGCAGTAATTATTTAAACTGATTTTTTTCTTACAAAAAAGTGTAAAAGAAAAACCCCAATCCACCTGCTGCAATCAGCATACTTAACCACCATAATTCTTTTCGCCTAGTTAAAATAGCAATGGCCGAAATAGCAATTGATATTTGAAACAATGTAACTGCTCTCGATAAAATGATATGTTTTTCTAAATGAAAAGTAGAATCATTTTGAGCTTCTTCAGCTTTCTTTTTAATTTCTTCCTGTTCTTTTTTATATTTTTCTACATCGGCAGGAACTGCTTTGGAAAAATTAATTTCCAAGGATTTTATTTCTGCTTTAATTCCTTTTGCCTGATAATAAGCCCATTGATCGGATGCTTTGATTTGTGAGATCAATGCTTCGTTGGAATGATGACCTGCCATCAATCCCGATATTGCTGCAAACACCGCCATGAATGCTGTTGATATTGCAACATACATAAACCAGCCCGATTCTCTTTTTTCTTCTTTTTTAAATTCTTCTTCCACTTTTTCCTGAATAGCTTCGTGCAAATGTTCGGTTGGTATTTCAATTTCGTCCATGGTAAAAAATTTTATAAATATACAAACTTGATTTTTATAGAATCAGAAATTGAATATCATTTACTACATCAAAAAATATTAATGCATTTAGAATTACCGGAAATGAAACAATAAGAAGCATAAACAAACGTTTTAATGAGAATTTAAGCTGAAAAAGAACCTATATCTAATTAAAATTTGAAACTTGTTTAATTTTACTACGAAATTCAGATAATATGAACCGTTTATTTTTATCTTTTTTAATTGTTATTTCTGTTTTTGCAGTTGCTTGCAGACATCATAAAAAAATTCAAATGCCTATCAAACCAGTAGAAGTTGCAAAACCGGTTGAGGCAGTAGTTGATACAAATACTTATGTTCCTTTTACAAAAGATTTATACAACAGACTGAAAGCTTATAACATTGATGTAAAAAAAGTTCAATTTTTTGTGGATCAACAAATGGTATTAAACAGGTATATTGATGTAAATAAAGCTGAATTGAAATCAGGTGTTGTAAAATTTGTAAACGGAAGATATACTAATGAGATTGTTATCCCAGCACTAACTCCTTGCGTTGTTGATTCAATTGATTATGACGGTTTCAGAGTAAGTTTTGAAAAAGGGAGTTATAATTTTTTTAAATTCATCAATAACAAATATTCTCCCGATTTTTTTGCATTTTCTGGAAGTAATTGGAAAGAAGGAACCGCCGAAATTTATTATGACAAACAAGTGTATCGCGTAAGTTGTGGTAGTTGTTCAAGCGTTTCTGATGTAAAGCTAATGGTTAAACAAAGTGATATGGATAAAAGTGAAACCAAAACAAAGACACTAACAGGAAGAAAAGTAGATTTCTAAAAAAAATATTTACTCAAATCAGAATTAACTAATTCTAAGGCAAATAAAAAATCCTGCAATATGCAGGATTTTTTATTTCTAATAATCTATTAAAAATTATTATTGTTTTACTTTAAATTCAACTCTTCTGTTTTCAGCTTTTCCTTTAGTAGTTTTATTATCGCCAACAGGATTTGCATCGCCGTAACCGTTTGCAGTTAATCTTTCTGCACTAACACCTTTCTTCACTAAATATGCTTTAACAGCATCAGCTCTTTTTTGAGATAATATTTTGTTCTTATCACTTTTGCCTGTGTTATCAGTATAACCATCAACTAAAATATTTAAAGTTGGATGTTCAGATAAAATTTTCGCTCCTTTATCTAATTCAGCACTTGCTACTTTAGTTAACACAGCACTTCCAGTTACGAATTGAACATTCTCTGCTTTAAAATTAAAGTCTTTCAATTCTGGACATCCGTGATTTGAAGCAGGCCCTTTTTCAGTTGGACATTTATCTTCTTCATCATTAACACCATCACCATCGGTATCTGGAATTGGGCAACCTTGATAACGGGCAACACCAGGAACAGTAGGACATTTATCTTCTTCATCATTAATACCGTCTTTATCAGTATCAGGAATTGGACATCCTTGATATTTTGCAATACCTTTTACAGTTGGACATTTATCATTTTCATCATTGATTCCATCTCCATCAGTATCAGGAATTGGACAACCATCATATTTAGCAATACCAGGAACAGTTGGGCATTTGTCTTTACTATCCACAATACCATCTCCATCTGTATCTTTTTCAACAACAGGTGGCGGAGGTGGAGGTAAAGGAGCAAGTTTAACTGGTTTCTTATCAAATAAAGGAGATGAAAAACCTAATTTATATTGATAATTATAATTGGTCATATCCGTAACACGAATATTATATAACCATTCTAAATGGATAAATGTACCCTCGCCTAAAGCAAACTGCAAACCTGCACCTACCGGAGCAAAAGCTCCAAAATAAGTACCACCTAACATTGAAAGACCTAGTCCAGCTGTTGCATAAGGAACAACAAAATAATTATCGGGTAACAATTTGAAATTTAATCCGGCAGTAGTTTCTAATAAAAATTTATCACTTCCAGATGTTGTACCGTCAAAAAAAGGATAAGTCAAAAATGATGCATTTAAATTAGCAGTGAAATCAATATAATCTGTAAACCCTTGATAATATTGGATTCCCATCCCTGGTTTCATTGTGCTAACCTTAGGCCATTGATTTCTAATAACAATTCCTAAAGAATTATTACCAACTGCATCAGCACCAGCAAAATCCTTTAAGAAAAAATTTATTCCAAGTGTTGGTCTTTTTTTCCAACTCTCAGTAGATGACTGACTAAAAGAAGTTACAGCCATTACTGTAACTATTAAAAATAATAGAACTTTCTTCATAAGTAGTTTTTTTGAGTTCAACAAAAATACAGGGTGATTTTGATTTTATGAAAATTAAGATTTCCTTAGTAATTAACATTTTTTAATCATTTTGAGAATTGGGGATTTCTTCTACTTTAACCCGTGTCAATCCTCTGCCAATAAATCCCAATTCTTTTGCAGCCGATCTGCTCAAATCCACTACTCTACCTCTTTTTGCCATTTTAGCATGCATATGATCATTAATTCTAACTTTTATTGTTTTATTGTTTCTCAAATTTGTTACTCTAACCCACGTATTTAAAGCAAAATTATTGCTGGCTGCCGAAAATTTACTATTTCTATACGTTTCACCATTTGAAGTTTTTGTACCATCCAGACTTGTACTGTAAAAACTTGCAATCCCGATTATTGTTTTTGGTTTATACATACTTTCAGTATCCTTTTGTGCCCTTGCACAAATACTGAAACCTAAAATCAAAACAACACTAATAATCTGCTTCATACCAAACGAATTTGTAATTTGAACCAGCAATAAACCAAAACTATGATGAAAAATAAACAAAGAGTTTGGATAAGCCTAATATTTTATGTTTTTGTTATTACCAATACATGTAAATCGCAACAAACTAAATCACTGAATCAGGAATACACATTAAATGCTATAAATAATTTAAATGCCTTCAAATCATTATCTGCATTAGATTCTAATAAAAGAATGATCAAACTTAATAAAAGAATTAAGGACATCAAACTCGAGTTACGTTATGCTTCTGTGAACAATTTTATGCATCGTGAAATGTATCCGCCAAAAACAAATTTTAGTTTTTTACGATTGCCAGTTGTGAATGCTTTAGTTAAGGTGCAAGAAAATTTAAATCAAAAAGGATTAGGGTTAAAAATATTTGATGCTTATCGTCCATATGATGTGACAAAAAAATTCTGGGAATTAGTTCATGATGAAAGATATGTGGCAAATCCTGCTAAAGGTAGCGGACATAATCGCGGAACATCGGTTGACCTTACTATTATTGAATTACAAACAAATCAAGAATTAAATATGGGAACTGATTTTGATAATTTCACAGATTCAGCTCATCACAGTTTTACAAACTTCCCAAAAAATATTTTAGACAATCGAATACTATTAAAACAAACCATGGAACAATTTGGTTTCATTCCTCTTGAAACAGAATGGTGGCATTACAGTTGGCCTAATGCAGAACGATTCGAAATATTAAATCTAAGTTTTAAAGAATTAAATAATTAATTACGTTTCTTGCGATACTTTTTTAAACTTCTCGGTTTTTTCATCGGCAGTAATATCTTCTTGACTGCGAATTTGTATCTGTACATTACTGATCCATTCTTTACAACCTTTCAAAAATAAATGTTCATTCACATCATGAATCACTTGCATCACTGCATCATACTTACCTTCAATCACAGTTGAAAAAGCACCAACTTCATATTTAATTCCCGATTGCTCAATAATTTCAATCGCATCATCAACCCAATCATAAGGATGTTTATCCTGCACAATCGGAACAACTTGAATAGAGGCGTTAATAATAAATGAATGCATAATTTTTATTTAATCAGCTTTTGTTTTTCATGGCATCTTCGTTGCCCCTGATTCTTTCAGCGAAAAAATCGCACACTTGTACTTTCAGTTCTTTACTCAGCAATTATCGAATTTTAATTCGAAACTTTAATTAAACTTACTCCATGAGGTGCAACTTTTGTTGTAAAATTATTTTCAAAAACACCAAGATTTTTTTGTCGCCACAAGTCTCTTACTTTCATATTTTTTTGTAATAAAAGATCAGACCAATTGATTGATATTTTTTGATATTGCTCATTCAAATTAAAAATACCAACAGCTTTACTTCCATCTTCCAACTCTTTTATCCAAACCTGATAATTTTTTGTTTTAATAATTTGTTTTGCTTCTTTTCCCAACACATCTTGATTAACTGCAATTACTTCATCATTGGTTAATAAACTTAATGTAAAATCATCTATTTTACTGATGTCGCATCCAATTAATAATGGCGACGAAAGTAAACACCACAAACTGATATGTGTATATTGTTCATCGGGTGTAAGCCTTGTAGGATGCAGGTTTTCGCCCCAGCCAACTTGTCCTACAATTAACATATCGGGATCGCTCCATCTTCCGGGTTTTGTATAATTATGCTGTTCGGTTTGACTAAAACCAATACTTTTTAAACTTTCCCATGTGTCTTCAATATCGCCGGTTGTGCGCCAGCAATTACCATCCACTTCATGCCCCCATTGCCAAACTTTTTTCATTCCGTACTGACATAAACTATACACAATATCTCTTGGTTGTTTACGCAAAGCATCACGCATTACGATGTATGGTTTTTGATAAGCTGCCAACGAAGTATCTTTTCCTGCAATATTTTCGTAACTGCACCAATCATATTTTAAATAATCAACACCCCATTTGTTATAAGAGTTTGCATCATTCATTTCATATTTATACGAACCCAAATAACCACCGCATGTTAACGGACCGGGAGATGAATAAATTCCAAACTTCAAACCTTTACTATGTAACCAATCGCCCAATAATTTCATGTCTGGAAATTTATTATTAGTGAGAACATTACCATCTGCATCGCGTTTTGGTTGTTCCCAACCATCATCAATATTCATGTATGTCCAACCATGATCTATCAAACCTTTATCAATTAAAGCTTGTGCACTTGCTTTTACTTTTTCGGTACTAACACTTAATCCCCAACAGTTCCAACTATTCCATCCCATTGGTGGTGTTAATGCTAAAACATCACCAACTTTTATAGTAAAATCTCTTTCAACTTTTCCTTTTGCATTACTAACAATTACTTTCATTTTATAATCACCACGTTCTTGCAAACTGCCTGTAATGATTCCGGTTTTATTATCCAACATTAATCCTTTTGGCAAATTATTTATTCCGTATTTTAAGGGCTTCAGTCCTGTTGCAGCAATTTTATACAACACCGGTGATGATGGACGAATGCCAAAAATTTTTGCACCATTGATCTTTGGAAATGCAGACACAGCAGGCGTTAGAATATATGGAACCGTTTTAGTGATTTCAATTGTTTTACCTGTATGTTGTTCTTTAAATGTTGCTGAAATGTAAGATCGCTGACCAGTTTTATTTTCAATATTTGTTGTAAGACTTTGATTAGGATTAATAGAAATATCTTTTGTTGTATTTTGAATGACACTATCATTTTCAGGATTAATTATTTTTATGATTAATTTCCCTGTTAACTTTAATTGAATATCATTTCGAAGTGAAATAATGTTTTGTTTTGTTGAAACAGATAAATTCATTTTAACGCCATCAATCAAATCCATCATACCAACAAAAGGAACAGTACCAAAAATTCCACCGCCGCCTCCACCATCGTAAACTCTTACTGCCAAAACATTTTCGGCATCCCATTTTAATACAGGATTATTTGTTGAAACATGAAATTCGCTTGTAAAATTCCAAGCCGATTCGTAACCGTTTTTATCATCAGCCATTCTACCGGTTTGTCCAATTTTAATTCCATTTAAGTAAGCAATACCAGCATCATCGATCTTTGAGAGGAAAACTCTTAATGAATCTTTCCAGTAAGATTTATTTTTTAAAGAAGATGGTAAATTAAAATGAAAACGATACCAAGCATAACCATTATAATCAGGATAGCCTTGCAATTCCCAGTCGTAAGTAGCATTTATCAATCCCCATTTACTGTCATCGAAATTAAAATTTTTCCAATCGGGATTATCGCCTGTCATAAATTTTGCAGCAGGCATTTGAATAGTTTCCTGAGCTGAAGCACTAATCACAATAAAAAATATAAACAGCAATACAATCTTTTTCATAAAAACATATTTGAAGAGTCGATAGTTGTTTGAATTCAATTTAAAAATACTTATTGTTTTCAACATGGGTTATTTTAAATAATTGAGACAGGTTTTTAATTTTTAAGAAAGTTTTATTTCCACATCTTCACATCAGTTTCTCTTTCACTTTACCTAATCATTATCTTTACCCGAATTAAAAGCTTCTATATGTTGAAAGTCGGCGTTTTTGGTGTTGGTCATCTTGGGAAATTTCATTTGAATAATTGGAAAGAAATTGAAGGCGTTAAACTGGTTGGATTTTTTGATCCGAACAACGAAAATGCGAAACAGGTTACTGCCGAGTATGGCTTGAAACGCTTTATGGACGAGGATAAGCTGATGGATATATGCGATATTATTGATGTGGTTGTTCCAACCGATCATCACTTCGAGGTATGCATGGCTGCGGTTAGAAAAGGCAAACATGTTTTTGTTGAAAAGCCTTTGACAAATACCATTGACGAAGCAAAGCAATTGGTGGAGATGATCAAAGAAGCCAATGTAAAATTTCAGGTTGGACATGTGGAAAGATTTAATCCTGCCTATCTCGCCATCAAGGATATGAATTTGAATCCTATGTTTATTGAAGTGCATCGTTTGGCGCAATTTAATCCACGTGGTACTGAAGTAAGTGTGATATTGGATTTGATGATCCATGATATCGACATCATTTTAAGTTTGATTAAAAGTGATGTGAAAAATATTTTAGCAAGTGGTGTGGCTGTGATGACCGATACGCCTGATATTGCTAACGTTCGCATTGAATTCAATAATGGTTGTGTGGCTAATTTAACGAGCAGCAGAATCAGCATGAAGAAAATGCGCAAAATGCGTTTGTTTCAAAAAGATGCTTATTTAGGAATTGATTTTCTTCAAAAGAAAACTGAGATCATTAAATTGAAACAACCTGATGATAAAAATGTTTTTTCGTTTGATATTGAAACTCCTAACGGCAAAAAAACAATTGCTGTTGCCAATCCCGAAATTCCACAAGCCAATGCGATTAAATTAGAATTGGAAAGTTTTGTAAATGCCATCAATAATAAAACAACACCAGTTGTTAGCGAAATTGATGGATTATTGGCGATGGAAGTTGCACATCAGATCTTAGAAAAAATGGGCAACACAAGTATTTTGGTTTAACATGTTTTGAGTGCAATTAATATTATCTAAGTAATGGAAACTGTTTTAAAAAGATTGATTGATTTGATTTTATCGGTAGCTGCATTAATAATATTATCGCCGGCATTATTGATCATTGCATTAATTACAAAATTAACATCCCAAGGTTCTGTATTGTATAAACAAGAACGAATTGGTCACAACGAAAAACCTTTCACGATTTATAAATTCAGAAGCATGTTTGCTGATGCCGAAAAAAACGGACCGGCATTATCGAGCGACAACGATGAACGTATTACAGCCTGGGGAAAATTCATGCGAACATGGCGTTTAGATGAATTACCGCAGTTATGGAATATTGCAATTGGCGATATGAGTTTGGTTGGACCGAGACCCGAAAGAAAATATTATATCGATCAGTTGATACAACAATCACCTCAATATTCAAATCTTCTGAAAGTTAAACCAGGATTGACTTCCTGGGGAATGGTAAAATTTGGATATGCATCTTCTGTTGAAGAAATGACGCAAAGAATGGAATATGATTTGATGTATATTGAAGATGCTTCTTTGTTACTCGACTTCAGAATTATCTTACATACATTCAGTTTGGTTATATCAGGAAAAGGAAAATAAAGTAAATTGTTTTATTCATCTTTATTTGAGATCTCACAAAATAAATATCATTCCATCACATCAAATTGATCTCACAAAATGGGATGATTGTATTTTAAAAAGCGATAACGGATTTATCTACGCAACATCTTCTTATTTAAATGCAATGACAGATGATTGGTATGGATTGATCATGAATGATTATAAAACAATCATGCCATTACCATGCAGAAAAAAACTTGGAATTAATTATTTGTACACGGCACCTTTCATGCAGCAATTAGGATTGATCGGTGATGAAGATATAAATCCAAATGCTGTAATTATTGCTTTACAAACTTTTGCAAAATATGGTGATTACTTTTTCAACTTTAAAAATAGTTTTATTGAATCTTATGATTCAGTAAAAAATTACAACAACTTTATCCTTGATCTTTCTGTTGATTACAAAAACATTCTAAATAATTATTCAACCAACCTTCAAAGAAATTTAAAGAAAGCGCAATCTGAAAACATTGAATATTTTATTTCTGAAGACATTCAGCAAACATTAAAATTGCATCAACGATTGCAATCAAAAAATATTTTGCACGTTACAAGTCACGATTATGATCGTTTCGAAAATCTTTGTTTTTTAGAAAAGGAAAAAGAGCAATGCTTTGTTCGCCAAGTAAAAAATAAAAGCGGAGAAATTTTATCGGCGGCCATTTTATTAAAAGACAATCGCCGCATCTACAATATCATCAATGCAACAACTCATGAAGGAAAAAATAGTAATGCCAACCATTTTTTAATGGATAAGATCATTCAGGAATTTGCAGGTAAAAATCTATTATTTGATTTTGAAGGCTCGAATATTGCCGGCGTACAAAATTTTTACGAAATGTTCGGAACCCTTAACCAGCCTTATTTTCACTGGCATTACAATAAGCTTCCATTCCCATTAAAATTATTCAAACGCTGATCTTTCTTCCAATATTTTTTCTGCAATTAACAGATCAATTGGTCTTGTAATTTTAAGATTATTGTATTCACCTTCAATTAAAAATATTTCCTTACCAGTTGCTTCAACAACTGTTGCTTCATCTGTAAATGAATGATTAAACTCTTGTTGAAATGCCGGCAAAATAATTTCACTGGTAAATGTTTGTGGTGTTTGAACCATGCGAATGTTATCTCTGTCTGCAACAACATTCTTTTCACCATCAGCAATTCTAATACTATCTGATGCAGCAACAGCCGGAACTGCACTTCCTTTTTCAATGGCCTGCTCATAACATTTTTTTATCAAATCCTTGCTCACCAAACATCTTACGCCATCATGAACAAATACAACAGATTGATCTTTGATAGCTTTCAATCCATTTTGTACAGAATGAAATCTTGTTACACCACCACTAATTATTTGAATACGATCTTTATTTACAAAAGAATTTCTCAATTCAATTCCACTTTCTAAATGTGCTAATGGCAATACTAAAACAACTTGCATGTCGTCGTAAGCCAATAAAAAAGTATTGATACTGTACCACAACACCGGCTTTCCTCTTAATAATAAAAATTGTTTAGGAATTTCAACACCCATTCTTTGACCCATTCCTCCGGCAACTATTACGGCAAACTTTTTCATTATGTAAATTTAAAGACTTGTAATTTAAAAACATTACTTTTACTTTCAATTAAAGTTTCAGCATTGCAGCCCGATTATCCAAATAAAATTTTCTCCGATAAACGCAGCAACTATATTTTATTAGTTGTTACGCTTGCCATTGATTCGCAAGCCTACTAATTATTTTCAATTACTTTTTTGTTACCAACAGCATAACAAGTTTGATGCACCTGTTGCGTCGCACACTTGTACGTTCTGTTCTTCATTCAACAAAATATTCTTTTCATTTAATAATTTTTTTATGGCAAAAAAAACAATAACCAAACGTTCATGGGCCGAACCATTTAAAATTAAAATGGTGGAACTTCTTAAAATGACAACTCCTGAACAACGCTTGAAATCCATTGCAGCAGCGGGTTACAATACTTTCCTTTTAAAGTCGGAAGATGTTTACATCGATCTGTTAACCGATAGTGGCACCAACGCCATGAGCGATAGACAATGGGCAGGATTAATGCTCGGCGATGAAGCTTATGCAGGCAGCAGAAACTATTATCATCTCGAAACTGCTGTTAAAAAATTCTATGGTTATAAATATTTAATACCAACACATCAGGGTCGTGGTGCCGAAAATATTTTATCAAAATGTATGATCAAACCCGGCGATATTATTCCTGGAAACATGTATTTCACAACAACTCGTTTGCATCAGGAATTAGCGGGTGGTATTTTCGAAGATGTAATTATCGATGAAGCGCACGATTCCTTTAATCTTCATCCATTCAAAGGAAATATTGATTTAAATAAAGTTGAAGCCATCATTAAGAAACATGGTGCTGCAAAAATTCCATACATCTGTGTAGCCACAACAGTAAACATGGCTGGTGGTCAGCCTATCGCTTTGGAAAATTTAAAAGCATTAAGAAAGCTCACTGAAAAACATGGAATAAAAATTATTCTGGATATGACACGTGTTGCAGAGAATGCCTATTTTATTCAGCAACGCGAAAAAGGTTATTCCAATAAATCTATCGCAGCCATTGTAAAAGAAATTTGTTCTTTAACTGATGGAGCAACTATGAGTGCAAAGAAAGATGCATTGGTAAACATTGGTGGTTTCTTAGCGGTGAATGATAAAAAAGTTTTTGAAGAAGCAAGAAACATGGTAGTAATTTATGAAGGCTTGCATACTTACGGAGGCCTTGCAGGACGTGATATGGAAGCGATGGCCATTGGTATTGAAGAATCGGTTAGTGATGATCATATGGCAGCAAGAGTTGGACAAGTTATTTATCTGGGCGAAAAATTAATTGATGCAGGAGTGCCTATCGTTCAACCAATTGGCGGGCATGGTGTATTTATTGATGCTAAGAAATTTTTACCACACGTAAAACAAGCCCAGTTTCCGGCACAAGCTTTAGCTGCTGCAATTTATACCGACTCAGGTGTTAGAACAATGGAACGTGGCGTTGTTTCTGCAGGCAGAAAAGCAAACGGTGAAAATTATTTTCCAAAATTAGAATTGGTGCGATTAACTATTCCTCGTCGTGTGTACACACAAGCGCACATGGATGTGATAACCGAATCTATTGAACATGTTTACAGCAATAGAAAAAAAATAAAAGGTTTGCAAATGATCTACGAACCAAAATATTTAAGATTCTTTCAGGCAAGATTTAAACCGATTTAATGGAATAAAGATTTGAACTGATTTATTTTTTAGGTTGCTAATTTGAAAAAGTTGGCAACCTTTTTTATTTTAATCAGTTGAGTGATTATTATTTCATCGTAATTAAAAAAATAATTCTTTGGCAGATAGTCTAACGACAATACAAAAGGCGTAATATTAAAACATTTATTTTCAATACATGTTTTTGGTTTACCATCATCTTATAGCATAAATTAGCGTTTTGCCTAAAGTCTAAAAAATACCTCAACATTGACAATCAACTTTTTTTTAATTAAGTTATGGACAGACAAAATTTAGAACCAATTGAGCAGACAAAGCGACTAGTAATAGTAGACATACTTCGTGGTTGGGCGTTGATTGGTGTTGTTTTAGTAAACTACTTTTTGTTTTTCTATATGACACCAAATGCTGACATTCCTCAAAACGATTATGCAAGTCATATATCAAGATTAGTAACTGACATCTTCTTTACAAACAAAAGCCGAATAATGCTTAATGTTTTGTTTGGCTTCGGGTTTGCAACAGTTATTAATAATGTCGTACAAAAAGGAATTAACCCAGTTTCTTTCTTTGCTAAAAGAATGTTTTGGTTGTTTGTAATCGGTATAATAAATACTTGTTTTTACTATGGCGACTTTTTAAAAGACTATGCTATTGTGGGTTTAATGATGTTATTCTTTTATAAGGCTGACAAAAAAATTTCCTTGTATGTTGCAATATTTCTAATGCTAATTTATCCAGCAACAGGCGACTTTTTTGGCAACCACGAAATTATGCAGACACAGCAAACCGATTTATCCTTATATCAAAGTCATAATATTTTCAAAGTTTTATCTTATGGTTTTTTTGAAGGTATAAAAGAATTGTATTCATTGGGCAGACTATTAGGCATTAACTTATTTGTACTTTCGTGCTTTTTAGTTGGGCAGTATTTTTACAAAATTGATTTTTTTAGAAAAATAATAAGTGGCGAAATTTCTGCAAAGAAAATTTTTTGGACAAGTTTAGGAACAACTATTTCTGTTGCCATTATCACGAATGTAGTTTCAAAAGTTTTTAAGAGTAATGTCTTAAAACATTACGACACTACCTTTTGGTTAGAATTTGGTTTAATGCTTGTGTTTGTTTCTGCTATTTGTTGGCTTTACAAAAAGAACAAAATGAAACATTTATTTGCTTCAGTACAGGCAGTTGGTAAAATGACACTTTCCAATTATGTAATGCAAAATATTATAAGCATATTTTTATTTTCAGGGTTTGGATTTGAATTTTTAGGGAAACTACCATTATTTGCTTATATCACTATTGCTTTGATAATTTATTTTGCACAGACATTTTTTAGTAGATGGTGGCTTTCAAAATATAATTATGGTTTTGTTGAGTGGGTATGGCGACAACTAACTTATATGAAAAAGTTACCTTTAAAAAAATCAAATTAAAAAATAAAAATGCTGCACAAGTGGTTTGTCTGAACGCACAAGTGTGCGACGCAACAAAAGTTAAATTGAAATACAAAAGCCGGCTACAAAAAATTATTTATAAATACTCACTTCGCTGAAACCCTTGCTGTTCTTGATTCCGCGGTACATGCCTGCACTGTTCAATACCATTGCGTGATTGGCATTAGCATCAACACCGATCATTCCACCTTCGCCGCCAATGTTCAATAATTTTTTATTTACCACTTCATCCATGGCTTGTTGCAAGGTAAAGTTTTTGTATTCCATCAAACAACTCACATCGTAAGCAGCAACAGTGCGTATAAACATTTCGCCGTGTCCTGTGCAACTGATGGCGCATGTTTTATTGTTTGCATAAGTACCGCAACCAATCACAGGACTATCACCAATGCGTCCATATTTTTTATTGGTCATACCTCCCGTACTTGTTGCAGCAGCAAGGTTTCCATCGGCATCGCAAGCAACTGCACCAACTGTTCCAAATTTTTTATCACGCAATAATTCTTCGAGATGATGATTGGTATGATCGAGAGAATAATTATCTGAATCACGAATTGCTTTCCATTGATCGTAACGAAAAGCAGAATAAAAATATTCGTCGGGTTCTAATTTTATTCCTTGTTTAATGGCAAAATCATTGGCACCTTTTCCACTTAAAAAAACATGATTACTATTTCGCATCACTTCGTTTGCCAACACAATTGGATTGCGAACATTACGAACACTCGCAACAGCACCGGCACTAAGATCGCTTCCATCCATGATAGCAGCATCCATTTCCTGCACACCTTTTTTAGTGAACACTGCACCGCGACCTGCATTAAATAAAACGTTGTCTTCTAAAATTACAATCGAGGCTTTGATGGCATTTACTGCAGTTCCTCCTTTTTCTAAAACGGCAAAACCTGCATCGAGTGATGCTTGCAGTGCTTTAAAATAAGCTGACTCCAATTCCGGCGACATGTCTTCTTTTAAAATAGTTCCAGCTCCGCCATGAATTACAATCGAAAAATTTTTCATTTCGTTATTTGGTGTTTTATTACACCAAATTTATTTAATTTAACAACATAGAAATTCTACAATTTTTAGGCAATGCTTAAACGTAAGTTAACAACCAGCGACTTTCTTTTAATATTAGTAAATCTCATTCCGGTATATGGTGTTTGGTTTGAGGGCTGTAATGCTTCGCAAATTTTTTTAGTGTATTGCTTAGAAACGATAATCATAGGAATATTAAACGTTTTGAAAATGACCTTTGTGACACTATTCATAAAAAGTAAAGATGAATGGAGAAATAATGGTTTCACAACATTGCAAACAGGATGGCTTTTTATTTTCTTTTTTATTTTTCATTACGGCATTTTTGTTTTTATACAAACACAGATTTTTTTTGATGTTAGTGGTTTAATAAAAAGTAATTCTGTTTTCGGAAACTATACAGCAATACCTAATGCTTTAGGCAATGAAGGCAAATTATTGTTACTGATATTTGTTATTTATTACTCTTTGCAAGACTTCTATAATTTCTTTTTTGCAGGAGAGTATAAAACTATATCATTGAACAGTTTAATGTTTCGGCCGTATGGCAGAATTATTATTCAGCAATTTGTAGTTATTGCAGGAAGTATGTTCTTGACTTTTGGTGCCGGAAAAATATTTATCTTAATCTTGGCAACTGTAAAAATATTTTTCGAAGTATATTTCAATTTCAACAACATAATTGCTTATGCTGATAAAAATGGCAAAGCATAAAATTATCCCAATAACAATTTACATTCATCCAAAAGCTTTTTCTTGTCAATGGCTGCTGTGCCTACTTCTTCGCAGACCAATCCACCGGCAATATTTGCCATTTCTGCTGCCAACAACATGTTTTTTGTTGCAGCATAAACTAAAGATGCAACAGCAATAACGGTATCGCCTGCTCCGCTTACGTCTGCAATGTTGCGAATATGTGTGGGAATGATTTTTGAATGATCAGGTGATTGAAAGAAAACACCTTTTTCAGATAGAGTGATGAAGGATATTTGGTGTTGTAATTGTTCCTGTAATAAAGAATGAATCTCGTTTAATGAAGATTTATTTACATCTTCCAACAATAAATTCAACCCTTCTTTTACTTCTTTTAAATTAGGTTTGAAAATATCGACAGATTTAAATGCAAAGAAATTTTTTCTTTTTGGATCAACAGCAGTAACCACATTAATTTGTTTGCACAATTCGATCAATTCATGAATTACTTTTTCCGTCAGCACACCTTTATTATAATCTTCAAAAATTAAAACATCGGGTTTATTCTTTGCGAACAATAATTTTACCTGATCGACCAGTTCTTTTTCTTGAGCAGTATGAATATCTTTTGTGATCTCCGCATCTAATCGCATCATTTGTTGGTTGCGACTGATGATACGAGTTTTATTTGTGGTAATTCTTTTATCGGATGCAATTAAATAATCAGTATTGATATTATGTTTTTGAAACAATTCAGTCAATTGTTTTCCATCGGCATCATCGCCAATAACCGAAATAACAAAAGTAGTTGCACCTAGTGAAACGCTGTTCAGCGCTACGTTTCCGGCACCACCAATTCGATATTCATGTTTATCTAATGCAACAACAGGCACAGGTGCTTCGGGAGAAATACGTTCAACATGTCCCCACCAATAAGTATCCAGCATAACATCTCCAACTACTGCAACTTTCAGATCTTGAAAAGAAGAAAATAACTGATCGAAATTCATTTTTCTATTTTGATTTATTTGCGACTGCAAGATAATACAAAGGCACACCGATTAATGCAATGGCTAATCCCCATAAAGAATAAGTTGGTGATGCCCAAACTAATCCAACGCAAAATGAAACGGCTAAAATAATATATAATGCAGGCATTACAGGATAACCGAATGCTCTGTATGGTCTTACTGCATCAGGCAATTTTTTTCTTAAAATAAAAATACCGATGATGGTTAAAATATAAAATATCACTACCACAAAAGAAACCATCGTTAACAGATCACCATATTTTCCGCTTAAACATAAAGCACTTGCAACTAAAGCTTGTAACCACAATGCATATTCAGGAACTGCATTTTTATTTAGTTCGCCTGTTTTCTTAAAGAACAATCCATCCTTTGCCATCGAATAATAAACTCTTGCACCTGCTAATATTAATCCGTTGTTACAACCGAATGTAGAGATCATGATCATCACTGCAATCACAATCGTTCCGGCATTTCCAAATATAGCATTGGCGGCAGTTACAGCAACTCTGTCGTTCTCTGCAAATGCAATTGAATTTAATGGCAACACATGCAAATACATTAAATTAGTTGTGACATAAATAATGGTAACGATCAATGTTCCCAAGAAAAGACTTAATCCAATATTGCGTTGCGGGTTCTTTATTTCGCCTGCAATAAAAGTTACATTGTTCCAAGAATCGCTGCTGAAAATAGAACCCACCATTGCGGCAGAAACAGCGCCAATTAAAACTGCACCCGAAATAGGTTGCCAACTTGTTGGTTGTAAAACACCATTACTATCTTTTGCACCTAAATCCTGAACAGCATGAAAACCTGTTTGCCAATTCTCAAACCAATAACTATGTTTCGCTAAAATAAATCCAAACAATATCAATCCAAATAATGAAAATAGTTTTGTGAAAGTAAAAGTGTTCTGAATGATTTTTCCGCCCTTCACTCCTTTTGTATTGGTGTAAGTAAGAAAAAGAATTAATGCGATAGCGAGTATTTGTGCCGCAGATATTTTTATAAATCCAAGATCAGCAATAATATTACTTTCACTAACCGATGGAATCAGATAAGCAGTAAATCTGCTGAAAGCCACAGCCACAGCGGCTATTGTTGCAGTTTGAATAACCGAGAAGAAACTCCATCCAAACAAAAATCCAACCAATGGATTATATGCTTCTTTTAAATAAACATATTGCCCGCCTGCTTTTGGATACATCGCACTTAACTCGCCGTAACTCACTGCAGCAGTAATTGTCATAAAGCCGGTTATTAACCAAACTGCAATTAACCATCCTGCGCTTCCAACGTTTCTGCTGATGTCGGCACTAACAATAAATATACCCGAACCGATCATGCCACCGGCAACAATCATCGTAGCATCCAATAAACTAAGTGTTGGTTTAAATGATGTGGTAGAATTACTCATAAAAAAATCCCGCTGTTTGTAACGGGATTTGAAGATAGTAAAAATGATTTAGTTTATTTTTTCTTCTTGTACAATTCGTTCAAACCCTTCAACAAATCATTTGTAATATTATAGACAGAATCTTTATAATAAATCAGATCAGGAGAACCTGCGAATATGTAAGAATAACCTTTGCCTTTATTATAATCTTTTAAATAGTCTTCAATTTTCTTTTTTACATCCTGCAATTTCTTTACGGTTTCATCCTGCATTTCCTGATCCATCACTTGCTTTCTGCTCTTCAAATTTTTATCCATTTCCACTAATTCCTGTTGCTTGTTGGCAAGTTCGGCTTGAGAAAAAGAGTTACCATTCTTTTGTAAGTCCTGATATTTATTTCTGAAGTTATTTTCCATTTGTGCCAATTCTTTTCCTAATTCCTGATCTTTAGAATTAAGTGTGCTTCTAACATCTTTGAAATACTCGAATTGATTTTGAACAGAGTCCATATCAAAATAAGCTATACTGAATCCACCGGCGACAGTTGTATTATTTGATGCAGTTTGAGCAGATTTTTTTGAAGAAAAGTGCAAATAAAATAATACTGCCACTGCAATTGCAAGCACAATATTTAAACCAAGGGTAAAATTTTTCATTGATGGGGTTTAAGCTCGCAAAAATAGAGTCAAAATAAAAAAAGAAGTGTTAAAAGAGTTTTATAGAGTATTATTTTTTGTTGAATAAAGAAGTGCACATTCCCTATCTAAAAACCCACTCATTTAATCTTTCGTAGATTCGCCGCGATGCAACAGAAAAAATATTCAGTAGAACAGGTTCTTTCTAATTTAAAGATCAAAGCATTGAACGAAATGCAATTGGCTTCCATTGAAGCTAATGAAAAGCATGGCGATGTTATTTTATTATCAGCTACGGGCTCAGGGAAAACACTAGCTTTCTTATTGCCTGTGCTTCAATTATTGAATGAAGACAATAAACAAACACAAGCAATGATCATCGTGCCTTCACGCGAACTGGCACAACAAATTGATGATGTTTTTAAATCGATGCAAACTGGTTTTAAAATAACTTGTTGTTACGGCGGACATAAAAGAGAAACCGAAGAAAATAATTTAGTGCAGGCTCCTGCCCTATTAGTTGGCACACCCGGAAGAATTGCCGATCATATTCGCCGTGGAAATATTACTTTAAATTCTATTGAGACTTTGGTGTTGGATGAATTTGATAAATCGCTTGAATTGGGTTTTAAAGAAGAAATATCTTTTATCATTGGTTCATTACCATCAATTAAAAAAAGAATTCTAACATCTGCAACAGAATCTTTGGAGATCCCTTCATTCATTGGTTTGCAAGATGCCGAGAAGATCAATTTCTTATCGGATGAAGAATTAAGCATTGAGAGGCTGGCTATCAAAACTGTTTATTCGGATGAAAAAGATAAGATAGAAACTTTGCTGCGATTAATTTGTATGCTGGGTGGCCGTTCTATGATCGTATTTTGTAATCATCGCGAATCGGTTGAACGTGTTAGTCAGTTGCTGACTGATAAAGGAATTTACAATGAGTTCTATCATGGTGCGATGGAACAACAGGAAAGAGATAGTGCATTGTGCAAATTCAGAAATGGTACGACCAATGTTTTAGTAACAACCGATCTGGCATCACGTGGCTTGGATATTCCGAACATTCGTTACATCATTCATTATCATTTACCGCATACCGAAGAAATATTTACACATCGTAATGGAAGAACAGCAAGAGTTGAAGCAAGTGGAACAGTGATCTTAATTTTATCGGAAGAAGAAAAATTGCCGGATTATATAACAGGTGCTGTTGAACAATTGCAATTGCCCGATTCTTTAGTATTGCCCGATAAACCTTTGTGGACAACACTCTTCATTGCCGCAGGTAAAAAAGACAAAGTGAATAAAATTGATATTGTTGGATTCTTATCAAACAAAGGACAATTAAAAAAAGAAGATATTGGTTTGATCGAAGTGAAAGATTTTTTCTCTTTTGTTGCTATTAAGAAAATAAAAGTAGGTGCTGTTTTACAACTGATAAAAAATGAAAAGATCAAGAATAAGAAAGTAAAGATCGATGTGGCGAAATAATTGAATAATTTTTATTGCAGATCTATCGCTATTAATCAACCTGATTAACAATTATCTTTTGTAACCCCTGGATATATCTTCTTCCGGTAACAAAATCTTTAGTAGAGATCATTGATATCCTTGAGTTGATCTCTTTTAATTTCTTGCCATCCATTTCTGTGATAAGATAGAAATGATCACCTGATTCATTATTGAAAATCTCATTCCATGAGAACACAACTTTATAACCATCTGATGCAATGAAAACGAAATAGTATTCGTTTAAATATTTTGGCTTGCTCGCAGGAATTTCAATGTTCTTAAAAATATCCTTAAGTAATACTCCTTTTAAGTTCTTAATGGTTCCAAAGTTTTTACCATCAGGACTAACAATAGTTATATCGGCAAAACTTGTTTTAGAAAATGTATCAAGTGTGTTTATGGTATAAGTAATGGGGTGTTTTATTTTGCCAACAATTTTTAATGTATCAGTAGCAGGAATAATGTTTTGTGCTTTTGAAATAAAAGAACAAAACAAGAACAGCATCATTAGAATTCTTTTCATAGCCAACTATATATTTCTAATCCAATAATATTATTACTGCACAAATTAAATGCTTTATCAGATTCTGAAAATAAAAAAAGAGGCAAGAAATTTATACTTGCCTCTTTGATCTATAAGATAAAATCTATGCGTTACGGTTAATGCAATTCAAATCATCGAATGCAACTTCCAAACGCTTGCTGAAACTTTCTTCAGCTTTGCGTAACCAAACACGTGGATCGTAGTATTTTTTATTTGGTTTATCTGCACCTTCAGGATTACCCAATTGACCTTGTAAATAACCCTCATTCTTTTTGTAGAACTGTTGAATACCTTCCCAGAAAGCCCATTGTAAATCGGTATCAATATTCATTTTGATAGCACCATAACTGATAGCTTCACGAATTTGATTCTGCGGAGAACCGCTACCACCATGGAATACAAAGTAAACAGGTTTTGGTCCGGTCTTTAATTCGTTTTGAATATACACCTGACTGTTATGTAATATTTCAGGTTTCAGTTCTACATTACCCGGTTTGTAAACACCGTGCACATTTCCAAATGCAGCGGCGATAGTAAACAGATTACTTACTTTTCCTAATTCAGTATAAGAGTAGGCAACATGTTGTGGTTGTGTATATAATTTATCGTTTTCAATACCACTGTTATCAACACCATCTTCTTCACCACCTGTAACACCTAATTCAATTTCAATGCTCATTCCCAATGGTGCCATGCGTTTAAAGAATTCAACTGAAGTATGAATATTTTCTTCAATTGGTTCTTCAGAAAGATCCAACATGTGAGAACTAAATAAAGGCTGGCCCTTTTCTTTATAGAATTTTTCTCCTGCATCTATCAATCCGCTCACCCATGGCAACCATTTTTTTGCAGCATGATCTGTATGCAATACAACAGGCACACCATAAGCTTTTGCAACATTGTGAATGTGTAATGCCCCCGAAATACCACCTAAGATATTTCCTTGTAGATTATCGTTGTTCATTCCTTTACCGGCAATGAATTGCGCACCGCCATTAGAGAATTGTATGATAACAGGTGAATTAACTTTTGCTGCCGTTTCCAAAACTGCATTAATGGTATTTGTACCAATTGTATTAACTGCAGGTAATGCAAACTGATTGTCTTTTGCATCGTTGTACAATGCTTCTAATTCTTTTCCGAACAATACCCCGGCTCTATATTTTGCCATGATAAAAATTTGTTTTAAATGAATAAATAATAACCAAGTCTAAATCGGGCGCAAAGATAAGAATTGTTGATAAGAACGTTTGTTAGCTTTTGATAGAAAAGAATTCTATAACAATTAAATAATTAAAGAAGGATTTTCACATTGAGCTTGCCGAAATGTGCTGAGCGTTTTATAAATGACTTCGACAAGCTGCCAATGACACATTGTTTTACATGTTAAAAATGAATATGTTATTTAGTATTTTTTTAACCACAAAGACACAAATAGCACAAAGCATTATGGAGAAGTTAAAAGGCACAAAGGAAAATCCTTCGGATTTTTTTAGGATAAAAGAATGGTGAAGTTGAGTATTGTATCATTTTTAAGGAGCTTGTTTTACAACGCAAAAATTAGCACTCAGTCTAACAACATTTAGCCATGCATTAATTGTTAAACGTTTTTTCATTTAGCATTTACAATTCAGCATCTAACATTTATTATTTCGCCAGACTTTGTATTACGTCGTACTTGGTAACAATATGATACGATCCTGTTTCATCTTTTGCCAATACCGCACCATTTTCTTTGGTAATTAAACTTCCCAATCTTTCAACAGGCGTTTCAAAATCAACAACAGGATAAGCATGCTCCAATACCGTTTCAACGGTTGCATTTTTTATTTCGGGATTATTAAATACTTTTTGAAATAATCCATTTTCACTAACGGCACCAATGATCTCATTATCTTTTACTACCGGAATTTGTTCAATATCATATTTCTTCATCATGGCAACTGCATCAGCAACAGTTTGCGTAGGTTTTATGGTAACTAATTTTTTTCCGGCTCTACCACTAACAATATCCTTGAATGTTTTTACATCCAAGAAACCACGTTCCATCATCCATTGATCGTTATATATTTTTCCAACGTAACGACTGCCATGATCGTGAAATACACAAACAACAACATCGCCTTTCTTTAATTTGGTTTTCAATTGCATCAATCCTTGCAAACAACTGCCTGCACTATACCCGCAAAATAATCCTTCTTCTTTGGCAATACGTCTAGCCATTACTGCACCATCTTTATCTGATACCTGTTCGAAATAATCTATCACACTCATATCATAATTCTGCGGAACAAAATCTTCTCCAAAACCTTCGCTGATGTATGGATGCACTTCGTTCATATCAATCTCTCCTGTTCTGAAATATTTTGTCAGTAAACTTCCATGCACATCAATGGCCCATACCTGAATATTGGGATTTTTTTCTTTTAAATATTGAGCAGTACCGGTAACTGTTCCACCGGTTCCCGCAGTACAAACAAAATGTGTTATGGTACCATCTGTTTGTTTCCATATTTCGGGTCCGGTACTTTCATAATGTGCCAAACGATTGGCCAGATTATCGTACTGGTTCATGTGATAACTATTGGGCACTTCCAATGCCAAACGTTTTGCAACGCTGTAATAACTCATCGGATCTTCGGGTAAAACATTCGTGGGACAAACAATTACCTCTGCACCAACAGCTTTTAAAATATCGGCTTTTTCTTTGCTTTGTTTATCGGTAGTAACAAAAATACATTTGTACCCTTTTACGCATGCAGCCAATGCCAAACCCATACCGGTATTGCCGCTGGTACATTCTATGATAGTGCCACCGGGTTTTAATTTGCCTTCTTTTTCGGCCACTTCCACCATCTTTAATGCCATGCGGTCTTTAATAGAATTGCCCGGATTAAAATAATCAACCTTTGCTAAAACAGTGCAGGGCAAGTCTTTGGTTATCTTATTTAATTTAATTAAAGGCGTGTTACCAATTGTTTCTAAAATGTTATTCTTAATATCCATGCTATGGTGTTTGCTGCAAATGTAATCTTTTGCAAAAACTAACAATGGTTAGCAATAAAATAATGTAAAAACCTCCTAGGTTTGGGCTGCTAATCATTCGAGACTAATTCGCTCATCCTTCGTTCGGTTGCAAATCTATCCTTAGTAATTTTTGAATCGGGTGTTACGCTTGCTCTATCCTTGCTGTATCCTTGCTGTATCTCTGCTGCATCCTTCGTTGAACCTGTTGTTTAAGATTAGCCGTATAAGAAAGATTTTTTTCTTACTGCAAAAGAAGATATTCCTTGAGTTCAAAATGATATACAGTTTGTTTACCCATTAGTTTTTGGCGGTATGCGTTTTTTAATTTCTCGTCCTTTAAAATGCTTTGTGTATAAGCAAGATAGAACTTTGGGAGCCGAAAGATGTTGAGTAAGATAAAATAATTGGTTGCTGTTTCTTCTTAAAAAAGAAGACTGCCCCGATTCAGTGTTTACATATAACGATGTTGTAAATAAAAGTTACCTTGAAAGTATCTCTGCATTTATCATCATTAAAATAATAAAGTGAAAAAGATTGTTGCCACCTCAGCAAATTTGCTTTTTTTTATTCTACCATTTTTAAGTACAAATTTAAAGGCGCAAAACAAAATAGATCCAGACAGCATCAAGAATAAAATGCAATGGTTTGCTGATGCGAAGCTTGGAATATTTATTCATTATGGTATTTATGCAGTAAATGGAATTGGTGAAAGTTGGAGTTTTCATAATAAAGAAATCAGTTGGGCTGATTATATGAAACAGATGAATGGGTTTACTGCCAAAAATTATCATCCGCAAGAATGGGCTGATCTGATAAAAGAAAGTGGGGCACGCTATGCGGTCATCACCACCAAACATCATGATGGTGTTGCTTTATGGGATACAGAAGAAAAAACTTTAAATGTTGTACAAAATACTCCCGCAAAAAAAGATATCCTCTCTCCTTTCTTTGCAGCGCTGAGAAAAAATAATATTAAAACAGGTGCCTATTTTTCATTGATCGATTGGAGTCATCCTGATTATCCGGGATTTTTAAAAGACAGTAACAGATATAAGATTTCATCCGATACTGTTAGATGGAATCATTTTAAAAGATTTCTATTCCATCAATTAACAGAATTATCAAATAATTATAATCCCGATCTGTGGTGGTTTGATGGTGATTGGGAACATTCAGCTGCAGAATGGCAAAGCAGTGATATAAGAAATTTGTTATTGAATAAAAATAAAACCGCCATTATCAATGGACGATTACAAGGTTATGGTGATTATGATACACCAGAACAAAATTTTCCAATAGCGCGTCCTGATTTTAAATGGTGGGAATTATGCATAACGACAAATGATAATTGGGGTTTTCAGCCAAAAGATCAGCATTGGAAAACTGCTTATGAAGTGATCACAATATTTGCTGATGTAATTTCTAATGGTGGCAATTTATTGTTAGATATTGGTCCAAAGGAAGATGGAACTATTCCACCACAAGAAATAAATGTTTTGAAAGAATTAGGCAAATGGAATAAAAAACATGAAGAAGCAATCTTTGGAACATTAGGCGGAATTGAACAAGGACATTTTTATGGACCAACAACTTTATCAAAAGATTCTTCAACATTGTATTTATTTATTCCGGCAAGAACAAGCGGACAAATCATGTTAAAAGGATTAGATAATAAAATTCTAAGCATCGAAGTTGTCGGTAGTGGAGCAAAATTGCAACATAAAATTGTAGGCAAAATTTCATGGAGTAAAATTCCGGGTCTGGTGTACATTGATGTTCCATCCAATGTACTCGACAGTTATATTACTGTCTTAAAAATAAAACTGGATAAACCAATTCATTTATATAAAGGTAAAGGTGGATTATAAATTATTGACTGAAGATTAGATATAAATTCATAGAATAACTGAATCAATTAAAATTTGTACAGAATTATAAAATCACACATGACTGAATACTCACTCTTTATAAAAATAGAAATTTTATTTATTGCTGATTGATACCATTAAATGTTTTCTAAAACCGAAGGTTTTATTAAGAATATTAAAAATATATTTACTTATCCTTGGTTATTTTAATTTTTTGTATTATCATTATTTATAAAACTAAAATTAACTGTTAGTCTATTATTCTTTCTGAGCTTTATACACCCATTGTAAGTCAAGAAATATTAATAAATTCCTTTCGTTTTTGTTTTGCAATTTTCTTTTAGCATTTTAAAGTCTTCATTTATCCTCTAAAAAACATTCATTGAATGAAAGCTTCGATGAAACTGTACTTATTTTTTTACATATAAAACCTAACAATCATGAAAAAAATGATCATTGCTTTACTGGCTGTAAGTCTTATTGCCTGTAACAGTACCCAAACTCGTAAGAACACAGACATTATTCAGCAAAATTTAAAAGGGAAAGTGCAGACCCTTGAGGAAAGAACAACAAACTTCGACAGCACAGGAAAGGCAAAGTCTGATTCGGCAATAAACATTTCCGATTTTAATGCAGAGGGTTATATTACAACTTACACATCAAAAGATTCTTCAGGAAAAATAACTGTAAACCAAACTATAGCACATAATGCAGACGGAACAACGAGCGAAGTAAAAAATACAAAAGATGGTAAACAAACTTTTCGCGTTACAATAGACGTAGATAAGAACGGAAATTATACGGGCGCTAAAACATATGACTCAACAAATAAACAAGACAGTTATTACACAGACTTTAAAACAAATGAATATGGTATTACCTATGCAGGCAAACAGCATTTCATGAACGGTAAGTTAAAAAACACTTTCGATATGAAATATGAGGGACCTAATTTTGTTGGAGGTACCGCTACTGATAGTACAGGTAAGATTTCTTATCAGGGTACAGTAAAACTGAATGAGAAAGGCGATGCTATAGAAGAACATTATACTACTCATGAAAAGGATAGTACTATAACTAAAAACCTTACTTATAAGTATGATAGTTACGACGACAAAGGCAACTGGACACAGCGTACAACCTCTGATGATAAAGGTAAACAAATCACTATCGTAAAAAGAATATTCGCTTATTATAAAGATTAGTAAGAATAGTTTATTTAAAAAATGGTACAAGTTGTTCAACATAATTATGTTCGCAATTACTTGTACCATTTTTTTCCTTCACGCTATCCATAGACTTCTTCTATGGTCTATGAATTTTTAATTATAAAGCAACCATGTCTGATTTTCATTATTTATTTAAAGAGTATTTCGCTTAATCTATGATAGCGTCGTATATTGAGGCTTGCTGCATACAGTACAGAGCATTTAAAGAATTGTACAAAAGGAATGGAATTTGAAATAGTTGATTCAGTCTTACAAATGTTAAATTAGGAGCTTATATTTTTTGTGTTATCGAATGTTTATAGGAATTCTTAAAAAGATTTTTGTTGAAGTTGAAATCTAACAAAATAAAAAATCGTTGTGGCAGTCAACTATATTGTTAATTTTAGAAACAAAACACGAAATACTTCCTTAATAAATGCATATGAAAAAACAATTTTACATTTTACTATTGTCATTTTGCTTTCTATCTTTCACCACTGCTGATCTAAACAGACATGGATGGATATCCTTGTTTGATGGTTATTCATTAGACGGCTGGAAAGTGGGCGAAAATGCAGCTACTTTTTCTGTTGATAGCGGGATGATCATCGTACACGGTAAAACAGCACATTTATTTTATACAGGTAATGTATTAGATCATCAATTTAAGAATTTTGAATTCAAGGCTGATGTGATGACAAGACCCGGTGCCAATTCAGGCATTTATTTTCATACAGAGTTTCAGCAGGGCAGCTGGCCTGATAAAGGATTTGAAGTGCAAGTGAACAATTCGCATTCCGATTGGAAAAGAACAGGCAGTCTATACAATATTGTTGATACCAGAGAAACCTATGTGAAGGATAACGAATGGTTCACAGAATATATTAAGGTAAATGGCAAAAGGGTCATCATTAAATTGAATGATATTGTGGTAGTTGATTATACAGAGCCAGAACACCCCAAAAGGTCTGCAGATGAAACAAACCGTGTTATTTCCAGTGGAACATTTGCTTTGCAGGGTCATGACCCCAAGAGCATTGTCTATTTTAAAAATATCATGGTAAAGCCGTTGGAGTAGAGAATCAAGTAACGAAGATCAACAAATGCAGAAAATTATTTTGCATCAAACAATATTCACTTCTCTTTCCAATTCAATGCTAAACTTATTTTTAACTGAGATAATTATTTCTTCACTCAAATCATAAATTTCTTTTCCCGTAGCATTACCATAGTTCACTAAAACCAAAGCTTGCAAAGGGTTACAGCCTGCATCGTTTTTACGATAACCTTTCCATCCGCATTGTTCAATTAACCAAGCAGCGGCAATTTTATAATTCATATCATCTATCTGATACGCCGAGATATTTTTATTTTGTTCCCATATCACATGCCAGCGAAATTTAGAAACAACAGGATTCTTAAAAAAACTTCCTGCATTACCTACAACTTTTGGATCAGGTAATTTGCTGCTTCTAATATTAATAATTGCCTGCGAAATATTTTTTATTGAGAGGTCTTTTGCGTGCATTTTTTCAAGCTCTTCATTTATCGCACCATAAGAAGTATTTAATTGCGACAGCTTTCTTAATTTATAAGTAACATTCAACACCACAAATTGGCCTTTGTATTTATTTTTGAAAACAGATTCGCGGTAACCAAATGCACATTCATCCAAAGAAAATGTTTGAATTGTTTTATCGTTGATGTGATAGGCTTCCACACTTTCTAACACATCTTTGATCTCCACACCATAAGCACCAATATTTTGAATGGGGCTTGCTCCCACACTTCCCGGAATCAGGCTTAGATTTTCAACGCCTGCATAATTATGATCGATGCAATGCAAAACAAATTCGTGCCAAACCTCACCGGCAGCAGCTTTCACATAATAGAACTTATCATCTTCTTTCATTATTTCAATTCCTTTCAATTCATTCTTTAAAACAAGACCATCAAAATCTTTGGTGAATAAGATATTACTTCCACCACCTAGGATTAGTCGGGAGTCGGGAGTCGGGAGTCGGGAGTTAGAAAGCAATTCGATTAATTCATCAACCGTTGCAAAAGATGAAAAATATTTTGCCTTAGCATCAATGTTGAAAGTGTTGTAAGGTTTTAATGAGATATTTTCCTGAATTTGCATGAAGCAAAATAAAGAAATATGCAGCAACAAACAGCAGTTGTAATTGGCGCAACCGGAATGATCGGCAATTTGGTCACACAACAATTATTAAACGATGATGCATTTAATAAGGTTAGGATATTGGTACGCAAACCGGTTTTGCTTCAGCACCCTAAACTGGAAACTGTTTTGGTGAATTTTGCTGATATGAATGATTATAAAAATAAATTAGGCAATGGTGATTATATTTTTAGTTGCATAGGTACAACACAGAAAAATGTAAAAGGAGATAATCAATTGTACCGTACCATTGATTATGATATTCCTTTTCATGCTGCTACATTAGGTAAAGAAGCAGGGTTTCAAAGTTTTTCAATGGTGTCATCAGTGGGTGCAAATAAAGCAAGTCCCAATTTTTATTTACGATTGAAAGGCGAATTGGAAGAAGCTGTTGCTGCTGTTGGTTTTAACGGCTTACACATTTTCAGGCCTTCTATGTTATTGGGAAATAGAAATGAATATCGTTTTGGCGAGAATGTTTTGCAGGGAACCTTAAAAACTTTTTCTTCATTGCTTTTTGGATCTTTTAATAAGTATAAAGCAATTGAAGGGTCAACCGTGGCAACTGCCATGGTAAATGCTGCCAAGCAAAATGCAGAAGGGAAATTTTTTTATGAGTATGATGCAATAGAGTTACTTGCAAAATCTTAAACCAATAGAAATTATATTGGATCTACATCGGGCAAAATAGTTACACTGCGATAATTTTTATTTGTTTGAATGATCACTGTTTGTTGCTGTATTTCTCTTTTACAATGATTAATAAGTGTTGCATCTTTTGGCAACTTCAACATGATCTCCCAAATATATTGATTGCGAATCCTGTCAACCACCGGTTGTGCAGGTCCATTCAAATAGTTGCTGTAATTGAGTTTCAGCCCCTGCATCATAATATTCGCAGCTTCTTCAGCAATATGTTTTTCTTTATGTTTGAAGATGATAGTTATTAAACGAGTGAACGGCGGATAGTGATATGCTTTACGACTTTCCAATTCGTAAACAAACAACTTTTTGTAATCATGTTCTTTTACAAATTGCAAAACAGGGTGATGCATATTGCTTACTTGTACCAATACATTTCCTTTACCATCTTTACGACCGGCACGTCCACTTACCTGTTCCATTAGCTGAAATGCTCTTTCATTAACACGAAAATCTGTGAAGTTTAAAATGCCGTCTGCATCAATGATACCAACCAGATTAACATGTTCGAAATCCAAACCTTTTACCACCATTTGTGTGCCCACTAAAATATCAATACGCTGTTGCTCGAATAATTTAATCATGTTATCATGTGCATCTTTTCCTTTCACTGTATCATAATCCATGCGTGCAATTTTTGCATCGGGAAATTGTTCCACCAATAGCTCTTCTATCTTTTCGGTACCAAAATTCTTCTGAATAAAATTATGACTTCCGCATGCTGCGCAAGTTGTAATGACCGGATAAGTTGTTCCACAATAATGGCAACTTAATTTATTTTTTGCTTTGTGATAAGTCAATGTAACATCGCAATGTTGACATTGAGGGATCCATCCGCAAGTATTGCAGATCATGTACGGCGAATAACCTCTTCTATTCTGAAATAAGATGACTTGTTTTTTTTGTTGCAGCGATAATTCAATGGCAGCAATAAGTTGCGGTGATAATGCAATTTTTGATTTATCTTTTTGTGCGATCTTTTTTACATCAATTAATTCGATAGTTGGTAATTCAACATTGCCGTAACGTTCGTTTAAAACAACCAATCCATATTTATTTTGTGTGCAATTAAAATAACTTTCAACTGATGGTGTTGCACTGCCTAATAAAACTTTTGTCCCGCCATCGGCGGGAAATAAAGACGCATAATAAACTGCAGCATCCCTTGCATGATAACGTGGTGCAGGCTCTTGTTGTTTAAAAGAAGCATCGTGTTCTTCATCAACAATAATTAATCCGAGATCTTGGAATGGTAAAAACAAAGATGATCTTGCACCCAGCACAGCTTTGGTTTCGCCGGTTTTTATTTTATTCCAAATTTCTACTCTTTCGTTTGGATTAAATTTGGAATGATAGATAGCAATTTGTCCGCCGAAATGTTTTTGCAAACGACGAATAATTTGTGAGGTCAATGCGATCTCCGGCAACAAATACAAAACTTGTTTTCCTTTTTTTATGTATTCATCAATCAGTTGAATATACAATTGTGTTTTGCCGCTGGCAGTAACGCCGTGCAATAAACAAACTTGTTTTTCATCAAATACTTTTAATACTTCTTCGGCGGCTTGTTGTTGTGCAATTGAAAATTCGAAATCAATATTGGTATCTTTTGCAAGTGGTTTAATTCTGTCGATAGATCTTTTTTCTGCTATCAAAATCTTTTTATCTATCAACCCTTTTAGTTGTGCTGCAGTAGCATTTGATTTTTTTAATAATGCAGATTGAATGACCTCACCTTCGGTTTTTATTAAATGCAGATAAGATAAAAGCAGTTCCATTTGTTTGGGTGCTTTACTCCAGTTATTTAACAGATCGGCTAACTTTTCTTCATTGTGATAATCTGCATGAAGTGAAATAAATACTTCTGTTTTTTCTTTGTATTTATCTTTCAGTTCTTCCCAAATAAAACAAACTTTTTTATCAATTAATTTCTTGATGACAGGATACACATGTGATGCATCCAGTAATTGTTGTACTTCACTCAAACGCAGTTCCTTCTTAACTTCCAGGGCTTCAGCAACAATATATTCTTCATCATTCAAATCAGAAAAATCAATACCATATTCTTCATTCCAAATTAAAATACTTTCACTCGATAATTTTAAATTTGACGGAATAGCAGCTTGCATTACTTCGCCTTCGCTGCACATATAATAATTGGAAATCCATTGCCATAGTTGTAATTGTTTTTCGTACACCAATGGTTCATCATCCAAAATATTTAATAATTCTTTTGGCTCGAATGCAGCAGGTTTTTGCTGATGAATATTTTTAATGATGCCTGCATATTTTTTATTACGCAATTGCACTTCAACTCTTATTCCAACTTTTGCAGCGTTTTGTAAATGCTGAGGAATGGCCCAAGTATAATTTGTAGGTAATGCCAATGGAATGATGACTTCGCAATAGAAACCCCCAACCTCTGAAGGGGAGTTTGAAAACAGCGTATTTTTTTCTTCTTGCTTACTCATAAAAATGCGAAATGCTAAAATACGCCAATAGTTTTTTTGAAGTTGAGATTCTTATTCCCCTTTAGAGGTTAGGGGTAAATTCGATAACGTTTTAATCCTTCGTCCATTAAATTATACACCAGTTGTTTCAGTTTCTGAATATCATCCATGGTATAATTATTTACTTCAACCTCATCTAAAAAAACTACCCTGCATTTTCCGGGAGTTAATGCGAAAATGCTTTTATAATGTAAACGGTCGATTGTGTCAATAAATAAAAGTGGTTTGATTGGAGTTTGTGTTTCGATGGCGATACGAAAAGCACCATCATAAAAATCTTTCAATGGTTTTCCTGTTTCATTAAATGTTCCTTCCGGAAAAATAAAAATAGAAATACCGTGATTGATAGCGGCTTTTAAAGCACGAACACTTTTAGATCTTCGTGTTGCGTCTCTTCTGTCAACCAGTATCACCGCGGCTTTATAGATCCATCCAAATACCGGAACTTTTATCATTTCATATTTTCCTAACACTCTTAACGGTTGTTTGATAGCGGCAACTATCGGCGGAATATCCATGTACGAAATATGATTGGCAACAAAAATGTATTGCTGATCTTTATTATGAGGCGCTTCATAAATTTCTTTATGCCGAATGCCAATGCAGAAATACCAAGTTCTCGTCCACACCGAACAAATCTTATAAATAAAATTTCCTCCTTTAATTCCAAATACCGAAGCAATTAAAACAAACGGAAGTACAGCAAACATGATGATGATAAAAACAAGCAATGCATAAATGCAATAAATAAATTGTATTGGCTTGAGTAAAATTTTCATTTATGTTTTAGAAAGGTTTTACATGAAGATAAAGATGTTATTACAAAATTTGCATAAAATAATTTGAGGGGAAATTAATTTCAGGATGATTGTTTTTTTCGAAAATACCATACACAGTACTGCCGCTTCCACTCATTGAAACATAAGTTGCACCTGCATTGTAGAAGATTTTTTTTATTTGACGAATTGCAGAATATTCATTCATGACAGATTCTTCGAAATCATTTTTTAATAAATCTTTCCAATTTGCAACAGGTTGCTGAATAATATCTTTGATAGAACTCTTTGGTTGCTGCGGAATGATTTGAGCAAATGCCCAAGCAGTTGAAACATGAATACCAGGATTAACAATTACAAATTTATATGCGGAAAGATCAAGTTTAATTTCTTCCATCTTCTCTCCTCTTGATGTTGCAAAGCAGGGGCGATTGATAATAAAAAATGGACAATCACTTCCTAATTGCAAAGCATAATTTATTAATTGTTCATCAGATAAATGAAGATCGAATTTTGTGTTCAATAATTTTAAAGTAAATGCAGCATCGGCACTGCCACCACCCAGTCCTGCACCCATTGGAATATTTTTATGCAGATGAATTTTTACCGAAGGAAGTTTAGGAAAATTTTTTTTTAATAAATGGTATGCTTTAACGCAAAGATTATTTTTATGATCGATCTCAACAGGTAAACCGCTATTTGAAAATTCAATCTTTAATTCATTGCTTTTTATTTCGGAGATACTGCAATCGGTATTATTTTGAATGATCTCTACAACATCTTTTATTAAAATTGGATAGAATACAGTTTCCAAATCATGATAACCATCTTCTCTTTTGCGGATGATGTTTAATCCAAGATTTATTTTTGCATTGGGAAAACTGATCATTAAACTATGATTGAAAAGTTAGGATTAAAAGGAAAGGAAATTCGGTTATCATTATTAATCCTGTTAATCGTAGTTCTATTTTCTTTTATTAATCTCGTCTCTGATAGCTATAGCACGTATATAATCTTCGTGTTCTAACACGTCATTCAATAAACTTTGTAACTCATCCAAATTCATACTGGATAAGTCTTCTGTGCCACCGCCGGTTTCCTGAATACCAACAGGCTCTCCTTTTTTCTTCTTTTCAGAAGTATCATCCATTAAGATACCGGCACTTTCTAAAATATGTTCGTACGTATAAATCGGACAACCAAATCTAACTGCTAAAGCCAATGCATCGCTTGTTCTGCTATCGATCTCAACAGTATCACGTTCACTGCTGCAAACTAATTTCGAATAAAAAATCCCTTCCTGTAAATCGCTGATAACTATTTCCTGCAACTCTACATTAAAAGAGTTCATGAAATTTTTCATTAAGTCATGAGTCAATGGTCTGCTAGGTTGCATTCTTTCCAAAGCAACAGCAATGGCTTGTGCTTCAAAACCACCAATAACAATTGGCAAGCGACGTAAACCATTTATCTCGCCCAACACAACAGCATAAGAATGTGTTTGAGTGATACTGTGAGAAAGCGCAACAATTTCTAATTCGATCTTCTTCATAACGTCCACGAAAATAAATCAAATTGAAACACAAACTGCATAAGCTATAAAACAAAAATTCCATTCATTAAATTGAATGGAATTTTTGTTTTATCTATTATTTAAATGATCAACTAATTATTGTGCAATTTTTTGATCTCTGAAATTAATTGTGGAACTACTTCAAACGCATCTCCAACAATTCCATAATCAGCTGCTTTAAAGAATGGCGCTTCAGGATCTTTATTAATCACCACCATTACTTTACTTCTGTTCACTCCTGCCAAATGTTGAATCGCACCGGAGATACCAATAGCAATGTATAAGTTTGGAGCGATCTGTAAACCTGTTTGTCCAACATGTTCGTGATGTGGTCTCCAGTCTGCATCAGCAACGGGTCTGCTACAAGCTGTTGCTGCATGCAATTCGTGCGCAAGTTCTTCGATCATTCCCCAATTCTCAGGACCTTTCATACCACGTCCTGCACTTACAACAATATCAGCTTCTGATAATGGAACTTCACCACTTACTTTATTAACTGCCGTAACTTTTATTTTAGCTGCTTCGACAGTTGCATTTAATGTTTCAACTGTTGCAGTTCCATCTGCACTTGTAACATGAAAACTATTTGGATTTAAAGAAATAATTTTTATTGCAGTTGCAATATTTACATTGGCGAATGCTTTACCGCTGAAGACAGATTTCTTTACAACAAAACCATTCGAAGTATCAGGTAATGCAATGGCACCTGCAACCAATCCTGCTTTAAGTTTTGCTGAAATCCTTGCGGCTATTGCTTTTCCTGTTGTATTATGACTGATCACAACAACAGTTGCATTAGTTGCTGCAACAGCTTCTTCAATTACTTTAGTATATACATGTGCATCAACATGATTCAAAGTTTCATTGGCAACATGATGCACTTTTGTTACACCATATTTTCCCAAAGCACTTAAATCATCATTCACAGTTCCCAAAACAATTGCTTCGGCATTGGTGCCAATTTGTGCTGCTAATTTTACGCCGTAGGTTAATACTTCGTAAGAAGATTTCTTGATATGATTTTCTGTTTGATCAACAAATATTAATACTGACATATTTCTGATATTAAATGGTAAATGCTAAATTTTAAATGATTGATGTTTCATAAACTTTTTTTCTACACTTTAGAAGTTAGAGATTAAATCGCTTTTGCTTCTTCGTGTAATAATCTCACCAACTCTGCAACATTATCAGCCGCAACTAATTTAACTCCTGCTTTTGCCGGAGGTAATTCAAAACTTACCAAAGAGGTCAATGCATCAACAGCAATAGGTTCTACAACTTTCAATGGTTTAGTTCTTGCAGCCATAATTCCACGCATGTTTGGAATACGTTGTTCGGCAACACCTTTCTGGCAACTTACCACTACAGGCAATGAAACTTCATTTGTTTCTTCACCACCTTCTATCTCCCGATCAATAGTTGCAACGGTCCCATTCAAATCAAATTTTGTGGCCAATGAAACATAAGCTACGTCAATCAATTCTGCAACGAAACCACCAATTGAAGAACCGTTATAATCAATTGTTTCTTTTCCGGTCAATATCAAATCATATGCACCTTCTTTTGCAACAGCTGCAATTTGCGATGCAATAAAATAACTGTCGCTGCTATCTGCATTTACACGAATAGCCTCATCACCGCCTAATGCCAATGCTTTGCGGATAATTGGATCATAATCCGCACCACCAACACTTATCAAATGCAAAACAATACTTGCATCTTTTTCTTTTAATTCCAAAGCTCTAACTAATGCATTCCATTCGTCAGATGGATTGATGATCCATTGCACACCGGCATCATCAAACTTTGTATTACCATCTTTGAAAGCTATTTTTGAAGTAGTGTCGGGAGTTTTACTGATGCAAACTAAAATTTTCATGAGCTGAATTTTATATCGTCAAATAATTTAGTTGTTTATGCAACTATTTGCAAATATAGGGTTGTTTTTATTGCAGCAAAACTTTGAAGGAAAATAATTTTAAACATTTATGAACAGAATAGAACGTCTACTTGAATTTTTAAACGCAACACCAAAAGATAATTTTCTGCGACATGCTTTGGCATTGGAATATTTGAAAATAAATGAAGATGAAAAAGGAAAAGAATTATTTCTTGAAATATTAAATGAATCGCCTGATTATATTGGTTCATATTATCATTTAGCTAAACTGTTTGAAAAATTAAATGATAGAGAATCTGCCATCAATTGGTATGAAAAAGGAATGGCAGCTGCTAAAGAAGCAAAAGACCAACATGCTTATAATGAATTACAGGGAGCTTATGAAGATTTGATTTATTGATAATAGATTTTTACTTCGCTAAATAATTTCCATTCACCTACAAATCAATTTAATACTTAACTTTAATTCAACGAATAAACGATTATTGCTATGAATACCGAAAGAAAGTACGACCCTGTTAAGTACAAAACACCTACAGGAACTTCACTCAATTGTAAAGGATGGATTCAGGAAGCTGCATTAAGAATGCTGTTAAATAATTTGAATCCTGAAGTTGCTGAACGTCCCGATGATCTGATAGTTTACGGTGGAAGAGGTAAAGCTGCACGTAATTTCGAATCACTCGATCTCATCATCAAAGCATTAAAAGAAATTGAGAATGATGAAACATTATTAATTCAAAGCGGTAAACCTGTTGGTATTTTAAAAACACATGTTGATGCACCACGTGTGCTGATTTCTAATTCTCAACTCGTTCCTCGTTGGGCAACATGGAAACATTTTAATGAATTAGAAAAGAAAGGTTTGATGATGTATGGACAAATGACTGCAGGAAGTTGGATCTATATCGGCTCGCAAGGAATTGTTCAGGGAACCTATGAAACCTATGCAGCCATTGCAACAAAACATTTTGGTGGAACATTGAAACATACTTTAAATGTAACCGCAGGATTAGGTGGCATGGGTGGCGCACAACCATTATCCATTACAATGAACGAAGGTGTTGCATTGATCGCAGAAGTGGAAGAATGGCGAATTGATAAAAGACTCGAAACAAAATATCTTGATGAAAAAATTATAAATATTGATGAGGCCATAGATAAAGCGATCGAATATAAAAAAGCAGGTGCTGCAAAAAGTATTGGTGTTTTATGTAATGCAGTAAATTTGTTGGAAAGATTAATTGAAAGAAATATTATTCCTGATACATTAACAGATCAAACATCTGCACATGATCCTTTAATTGGTTATTGGCCGCATGAATTATCTTATAAAGAAGCAAAAGAATTGCGTGCCGAAAATCCGCAGCTTTATACAAGCTACGCATATAAGAGCATGTATCTGCATGTTCAGTTGATGTTGAAATTAATGGACAAAGGTTCTATCACATTCGACTATGGAAATAATATTCGTGCAAGAGCAAATGAACACGAACGTAATAATCCCGATTCAAGATTAACACATCATACTTGTTATGATTTTCCGGGATTTGTTCCGGCATATATCCGTCCATTATTCTGCGAAGGAAAAGGGCCATTTCGTTGGGCAGCTTTAAGTGGTGATGCCAATGATATTGCAGTAACAGATGAAGTTATTCTTAATTTATTTCCGCAAAACGAAGGATTAATTCGTTGGATGAAAATGGCAAAAGAAAGAATTGCATTTCAAGGATTGCCTGCAAGAATTTGTTGGCTAGGACAAGGCGAAAGAGAAAAAGCAGGATTGGCATTTAATGAATTGGTTCGTACCGGAAAAGTAAAAGCTCCCATTGTTATTGGAAGAGATCATCTCGATACCGGTTCTGTTGCATCACCAAACAGAGAAACAGAATCTATGCTTGATGGCAGTGATGCCGTTGCCGATTGGCCAATATTAAATGCATTGGTAAATACTGCAGGCGGTGCCAGTTGGGTTAGTCTGCATCAAGGTGGAGGTGTTGGCATGGGTTACAGTATTCATGCAGGAATGGTAATTGTTGCCGATGGTACCGATGCAGCAGCAGCAAGACTTTCAAGAGTTTTAAGAAACGATCCTGGTATGGGCGTTATTCGCCATGCCGATGCAGGATATGATATTGCAAAAGATACTGCAAGGGAACATGGATTAAATATTACGGATAGATTGAAATAATATTTTATAGAGAGAAAGTGAATTGTTTTTTGATTGATAATTTTCAAAGTAATAATCAGTTTGCATATTACTAAATGTTTTAATGACGATAAGTAATTAAATATTTCTATGACTAAGTTTCGTTTCAATCAATCTTGTATTCTATAAAATGTTAAAAATAAAAGTTAGTAATAATTAAAGCTTAAGTCTACCGATTTCTTATCAATCTCTATTTTAATTTTTGCCATTATTAAGGTATGTTTGCCCCACTCTTAAAAACCAAGACCAATGAATTTTAAAAAGACAAATAATTTAGTTGGATGGGCAATTGGTTTAATTGCCTGTACAGTTTATATTTTAACTGCCGAAGCCGGTGGTAGTTTCTGGGACTGCGGCGAATTTGTAAGCAGTTGTTTTAAAGTACAAATTCCGCATCCGCCGGGAGCTCCTTTATTTATTTTATTAGGCAGGTTCTTTATTATTTTATTTGGAAATAATCCAATGACTGCTGCAAAAGCCGTGAACATCATGAGTGCTTTGGCAAGTGGTTTCACCATTTTGTTTTTGTTCTGGACCACCACACACTTTGCAAGAAGAATTGCAAAAGTTGGTGTGAATGATTCAATGACTCAAGCTCAAACATGGGGTATCATGGGTGCCGGTGTTGTTGGTGCATTGGCTTATACTTTCAGCGATTCATTCTGGTACAGCGCTGTTGAAGGTGAAGTTTATGCAATGAGTTCTTTCTTTAGCGCCATTGTATTTTGGGCCATCTTAAAATGGGATAATGAAGCCGAAGCAAATAAACCGGGTGCAGATAAATGGTTAGTATTTATTTTCTTTTTGATTGGTTTATCAGTAGGTGTGCACTTGTTATGTTTATTAAATATTCCTGCCATAGTAATGGTTTATTATTTCAGAAGAAGAGAAAATTTCAATTATAAAATAATTCGCAAATGGTTTTTGATCTTAACCATTTCTGCTGGTGTATTGGCATTTTTTGCAGCAATGATAGGTGCAAGTGGAGAAGCAAATGAAGAACGCGGTCTTTCAACAGATGGAACAGTTGCCGGTTTAATGATCTTGGGAACTGCCATTGCTGTTGGCTTATTATTTTTTATTGAAAGATTGAATAAACAAAAGAAAGAGTATAATGGTGGAATGTATATTTTCTTTTTATTAGGTTGTATTATTTTAGGCGTAATGCAAATTGTTGTCATTCAATACAGCATTGGATTTGCAGGCACTTTCGACAGAATATTTGTTAATAATGCAGGATTGCCTTTCTTCAGTGGATTTACAACATTCTTTGTTTTATTGGCAATATTAATTTGGTTGACACTTCGCTTTGCTGAAAAAAAATCATGGTATTATTTACGTCTAGCCGTTTGGTGTTTTGCTTTTAGTTTAATTGGGTACAGTACTTATTTAACAACTATGATTCGCAGTAATGCCGATCCTGCTGTTGATATGTATAATGTAGATAATCCAATGAGTTTAGTAGGTTATTTAGGTCGCGATCAATATGGTGATTTCCCATTATTATATGGACAAAAATATACTTCCGATCCTGTTGACTATAAATTAGGTGCTACAAAATTTCAGAAAGGGAAAACAAATTATATTGAATCAGGAAAAGATGGACATTATGTTTATGCACCCGAAGATAAAATGATTTTACCGCGTGTTTGGGATGCCAGCAACGATCAATCTCACGCCGATTATTATTCTGCATTTTTAGGAATTGAAAAATACAGAGATAAAGATGGCAGAGAAAAATACGACCATGCTCCTACTCAACTAGACAATATTAAATTCTTTTTCGGGTATCAATTTTATTGGATGTACTTCCGATATTTTGGTTGGAATTTTATTGGCAAACAAAATGATATACAAGGTGTGTTCATTGGTAATGGTCGCGATGGTAACTGGATCACAGGCATCAATTTTATTGATAGTTTAATTTATGGCGATCAATCAAACATGCCGGACAGTTTAAAAAATAATAAAGCACATAACCGTTTATTTGCATTACCATTTATTTTAGGATTGATAGGTTTATTTTATCATTTCAAGAAAAAGAATGATGATGGATTGGTTACTTTAATTTTATTCTTCTTCACCGGAATTGCCATTGTGTTGTATTTGAATCAGGCAGGCAATCAACCACGTGAACGTGATTACGCTTATGTTGGAAGCTTCTACGCATTTGCCATTTGGATTGGAATTGGTGTTATGAAAATTTCAGAATGGCTCAGTAAAAAAATATCACAAACAACCGCTTCTGCAGTTGCAACAATTATTTGTTTATTGGCTGTACCAATGGTTATGGCTCAACAAGAATGGGATGATCACGACAGAAGTAAAAAAGAATTAGCAAGAGATCTGGCAAAAGATTATTTAGAAAGTTGTGCGCCAAATGCAATTCTGTTTTCATTCGGCGATAACGATACTTATCCTTTGTGGTATGCACAGGAAGTGGAAGGAATTCGTACTGATGTTCGTGTCATCAATTATAGTTTATTGGGTATCGATTGGTACATCAATCAATTGCGATATAAAGTAAATAAAAGCGATTTGATTGATGTGATCTGGAACGACGATCAAATTGAAGGTCGTAAAAGAGATTATATTGTTTACAATCCTAAAACAATTCCTCAAGATCGTTTTTATGATCTGTACGACATGATGAAAAATTATGTTGGAAGTGATGATCCTGAAAAGATGGATAATTCAAGAGGCGAATTACTAAACTCATTCCCGTCTAAAAAAGTTTCTGTTCCGGTTGATAAAGAGCTGGTTTCTAAAAATGGAACAGTTAATGCAAAAGATAGTGTAGTGAGTGAATTAAGATTTGAAATTCCTCGCAATACTTTAATGAAAAATGATCTGGCTGTTTTAAATATCATTGCCGCTAATCATTGGAAACGTCCGATTTATTTTACAGGAGGTTTTGGTGAAATTGGTTTTGCAAAATATTTACGCAAAGATGGATTGAGTTATCGTTTGGTTCCTGTTGAAGGAAATGATATGAATGGCGATTGGATGTATGATAAATTAATGAACAAATTTGGATTTGGCAATGCCGAATTAAAAAGTGTTTATTATGATGAAGAAAATCGCAGACACTTACAAAACATCCGTCAGGCTTATGGCGAATTAGGTGCATACTTAGCAACAAAAGGAAATAAAGATTCTGCAAGAAATGTTTTGAACAGAGCAGATAAAATGATCTTGCAAGAAAATTTCGCTTACGGAATGGTTAGTCGTTATAATCAACATAACCGTACTTCTTTATTATTCCTCGATGCTTGTTACAGAGCTGAAGCAAAAGACTTGGCAGCTAAAGTTGAAGCATCAGTTAAAAAAGATCTGCAACAACAAATTAAATATTATAATTCACTAAGCGGAATCAGAGCTGAAAATATGTCTGAAGAAAAACGCATTGCCGAAAGCTACTTAAAAACAATCGATCAAATGGATCAGATGTATAATTTAAAAACAAGTATTGAAAACGGAAAGACAATTGCAAATGATAGTGGTAAACTAAAAAAGTAAATCGTTAGTAATTATAATTTCGAATTAAGATAAAAATAATGCCTCGCAGCTTGTGAGGCATTATTTATTATAAGCTTATCATAACTTCATGCGAATCTTGATAAAATTTATTTAGTTTACAATTATGATCGGTCATCGTTTCATACAATTTAATCCGAACGAAAACAACAAACCAAAATTTGAGCAAATGCTCGACATTTTTATGCAGTTGCTTACCTACACCAATGGCGATGCAAAAGAAGCATTGAGTTGGATGAATGAATTAGACAAACAATATAATATCAGCAACGATGAATATGGCATGGGCGATTTTATTGATGATCTGAAGAACAATGGTTATATGAAAGAAAATCCTGTTGATGGTAGTTTTAAAATAACAGGAAAGAGTGAACAAACCATTCGCAAAAAAAGTCTGGAAGAAATATTCGGTAAACTAAAGAAAACAAAATCCGGAAATCATCAAACATTTAAGCCAGGACAGGGTGATGAAATAAATCCTGAAACACGTCCATTTCAGTTTGGTGATATGTTAGAACAAATTGATTTTACAGAAAGTATTCGCAATTCACAGATCAATCACGGCATTGAAAGTTTTTCGATGCATGAAGATGATCTTCAAATAAGAGAAACAGATTTTAAATCACAAACATCAACTGTTTTAATGATCGATATTTCGCACTCAATGATCTTATATGGTGAGGATAGAATCACTCCTGCAAAAAAAGTAGCGATGGCATTGAGCGAATTAATTCAAACAAAATATCCGAAAGACACTTTGGATATTGTTGTGTTTGGCAATGATGCATGGACTGTTGAAGTAAAGGACCTGCCTTATTTACAAGTTGGTCCATATCACACAAATACAGTTGCAGGATTAGAATTGGCAATGGATATTTTGCACAAAAGAAAAAATTCGAACAAACAAATTTTTATGATCACCGACGGCAAACCAACTTGTTTAAAAGTTGGCAAACGTTATTATAAAAACAGTTTTGGTATCGACAGAAAGATCATGAATCGTTGTATTAATCTGGCAGCACAATGCAAGAAATTAAAAATACCAATCACCACTTTTATGATCGCTTCGGATCCTTACCTGCAAAAGTTTGTACAGGAATTTACCGAGATGAATCAAGGCAAAGCATTCTTCGCATCATTAGATAAATTGGGTGCATTTATCTTTAAAGATTTTGAAAGTGGAAAACGTAAGACTGTATATTAAAAGCAGAAATTTGCCACGAAGGCTCTAAGACACAAAGTTTTTTTTACAAAAAAAATGAAGAAATGTCACAAATGCTTTTATCAGATTATGAGGAATATTTAGGTAAAGAAATTGTTGATTGTGCTTTTAAAGTTCACAAACAACTTGGCGGTGGATTGTTGGAGAAAATTTATGAAGCATGTTTCTGTTATGAGTTAGAAAAGAAAGGAATAAAATATAAACGTCAAGCATCTTTGCCAATTGTTTATGATGATAAAGTGTTTGATGAGGGATTAATAATTGATGTTTTAGTTGATGATTTAGTTGTTTGCGAATTTAAAGCTGTTGATAAAATCAATGATATTTGGAAAGCTCAGATAATAAGCCATCTCAAACTTTCTGGTTTACGTTTAGGATATCTTATAAATTTTAATGTGCCATTGATTAAAGACGGTATTAAAAGATTTGTAGTTTAATCATGTTCAGTAAAGTTGAACCACAATAACAAAAGGTTTAGGAAAAACTTCGTTTTTCCTTCTTTGTGACTTACTGTCTTCGTGGCAAAAAAAATATATTGAAGTCTAAAAAAATAATTATGAATATTCAGAAGATCAAAACTTTAGGCGAATTAAAAAAGAGTGGTTATAAACCAAGATCGATCAAAGAAGAAATTAGAAATAATTTGATTGAGAAAATTAAAAATAAAGAAAATGCTTTCACAGGAATTTTAGGTTATGAAGATTCTGTTATTCCTGATACAGAAAGAGCATTATTATCCCGTCACAATATTTTGTTTTTGGGATTACGCGGTCAGGCGAAAACCAGAATGGCAAGACAAATGGTTGATCTGTTGGATGAATATATTCCTGTTGTTGCAGGCAGCGAAGTGAATGATGATCCGTTACAACCATTAAGTAAATATGCAAAAGATATTATTGCAGAATATGGTGATGATACACCCATTCAATGGATTCACAGAAGCGAACGATATGGCGAAAAGCTTGCTACGCCTGATGTTAGCGTTGCCGATTTGATTGGTGATATTGATCCGATAAAAGCTGCTAATTTAAAATTAAGTTTTGCTGATGAAAGAGTAATTCACTACGGTATCATTCCAAGAAGTAATCGTGGCATTTTTGTAATTAATGAATTGCCCGATCTGCAGGCAAGAATTCAGGTTGCATTGTTTAATATTTTACAGGAAGGCGATATTCAAATTCGCGGATTTAAATTAAGAATGCCATTAGATATTTTATTTGTGTTTACTGCAAATCCCGAAGATTATACCAATCGCGGAAGTATTGTAACTCCGTTAAAAGATAGAATTGAATCGCAGATATTAACGCACTATCCAAAAACAATTGAAACATCTTTAGCAATTACAGAACAAGAATCGCATATCCTCGAAGAACAAAAACAAAGAGTAACTGTGAGTGATATTATTAAAAGATTGATAGAACAAATTGCATTTGAAGCAAGAAGTAATGAATACGTTGATAAAAAAAGTGGAGTGAGTGCAAGGCTTACCATTGCTGCATTTGAGAATGCCATGAGCAGTGCAGAACGCAGAGCAATCATTCATGATGAAAAGCATACACAGGTTTGGATAAGTGATTTAGTTGGTGTTATTCCATCTATTACCGGAAAGATAGAATTGGTATATGAAGGTGAACAGGAAGGACCATATCAAGTGGCGGTTAATTTATTGGATAAATCTATCCGCACACAATTCATTCAATATTTTCCCAATCCGGAACAAACAAAAAAAAGAAGAAGCACCGGAAAAAGATCTGTTGAGGAAAAAGAAATTGAGAATCCATATAAATCAATCACACGTTGGTTTGATGCAGGAAATCATTTAGATATTTTTGTTGAGATAAAAGATGCTGATAAGATCTCAGCATTATATCAGGTTGATGGATTACATGCTTTTGTAAAAAAATATTTTAATAAAGCCAATGAAAACGAAACTGCATTGCTGATGGAATTTGTTTTACACGGATTGGCTTCTTATTCCTTAATCAGTAAAAAAGTAATTGAAGGAAGAATAGAATTCAAAGACTTGATGGGCAGCATGATGAATTTAGGCAATATTAGTCTTGGTGAAGATGATGATTTGAATGATGATGATTTCAGATAAAATATTATTAAGCAGCTAACTCTTTTAATGCTTTTACTAAAACATCTAAATCAGATACAGATGTAAAAACGTTTGGTGTAATTCGGCATCCATGAACATTAGCACCATCAATTGCAACTGTATATATTTTATATTTCTTCAACAATGTTTCTGCTAACAAAGAAGGATTCATTCCTTTGATACCAACATTTGCAATGGCACAGGAACGTGTTGGGTCTGCAGGTGTATTCAGTATTACCTTATCAATATTTCTTAGCTGATTGGTCCAATAATTTTGTAAATAACGCAAACGCGATTCTTTTCTTTCGGCACCAATCTTATAATAAAAATCTATAGCATCACTTACAGCAAGATCAGTATGTGCAGGATGTGTGCCCACATGATTCAATCTTAAAATATCATCTTCCTTTCTTCCTTCAGCTAATAATGGCCAAACTTTATTTATATTTTCTTTTTTAACGTATAACATTCCAACACCAAGCGGAACTGCTAACCATTTATGCAAACTTGCTCCGTAATAATCACAATGCAGATCAGGAATTTTAAATTGAATTTGTGCAACAGCATGTGCACCATCAACCAATACTTCAACACCTTTGCTATGTGCCATGTCGCATATTTTTCGAACGGGTAATATTTGTCCGGTAATATTTATCATGTGCGAAACCAATAGCAGCTTAGTTTTTGGCGTGATTGCATTTGAATAAAGATTGACTATCTCTTCATCTGAAGAAGGATGATTAGGAACAGAAATAATTTTATTTATAACACCATATCTTTTCGAAACCTGATTAAACATTTCGAGCATCGATCCATAATCCTGTTCGGCCATTATCGCTTCATCGCCGGTATTCCAATGCAAGCCTCCAATGATCATGTCAAGCGATTCAGTTGTATTGCGTGTTAGAATTAATTCATCAGAAGAACATCCAACCAACGCTGCAACTTTGGATGACATTTTATTTTTATTATCGAATTGAACGGTTCGCATATAATAAGAACCCTCGTAATTCACTTCGCGAATATGCTGAATAAAATTTTCAAGAATTGGTTGCGGAAGAATATTATAATATCCACTTTCCAAATTAATATACTCTGGTTTTAGTTTATAATTGCCACGAATGGTTGCCCAAAAATCTTCGTCAGATGTAATTTCATTTGTAGATCGTTCGGCATTTTCAGAAATAAATTTATCCATTGCCGATAAAGAAAATGGAACAGTTAAACCTGCCATCATCAATCCTTTTATGAAAGAACGTTTTTTCATTAGAACAATTTTATGAAAGTAAGATAAGCAGCTTCAAATGAAAACTCAAAAATTATGTTTAACTATTTTGATATTTTTTCAATTCGCAAATTATTTTAAAAATCTATTTTGTATTTATAGTTATCGTATTTTTCAAAAAAATAAAGCATGAAAAAATATTTTCTTTTCCTGGCAATAATTATTTGTACAAAAACATTTACACAAGAACTGCCAAAGAATTTTTCTGATCTACTAAAAAAAGTAGAACCAGAAATGATTCAATGGAGAGAGCATTTTCATGAATTTCCCGAACTCTCGAATCGTGAATTTAAAACAGGTGCATTAATAGCAGATTCACTTAAATCATGGGGGCTTGAAGTAAAATATCCCATTGCAAAAACAGGAGTTGTTGCCATACTCAAAGGTGGCAAACCCGGCGCTGTGATTGCATTGCGTGCAGATATTGATGCATTGCCGATTGTAGAAAGAACACCTGTTTCATTTGCATCAAAAGTAAAATCCGAATATAATGGTCAACCCGTTGGTGTGATGCATGCATGCGGTCATGATGCACACACAGCTATTTTAATGGCTACTGCAAAATTGTTGAAGCAGATGCAAAAAGATATTCCGGGAACTATTGTGTTTATATTTCAGCCTGCTGAAGAAGGTGCCCCCAATAAAGAAGAAGGTGGTGCTCCGTTGATGATAAAAGAAGGAACAATGGATGATCCGAAAGTTGAAGCTGTTTTTGGATTACATATGGCAGCGAGTGTTCCTGTTGGTGACTTAGCATATAAAATTGGTGCAGCACAAGCTTCTTCTGATCTTTTTAAAATTGTTGTACATGGCAAAGGCCGTCACGGTTCTATGCCATGGAGTGGAATTGATCCGATTGTTGTATCGGCACAAATCATTGAAGGCTTGCAAAATATTGTTAGCCGTCAATCTGATCTTACCAAAGCACCTGTTGTAATTTCTGTTGGATCGATGCATAGTGGTGTGCGTTCTAATATCATTCCTGAAACTGCAGAAATGAATGGAACGATCAGAACGCTTGATGCAGCGATGAGACTTGAAGTACATGAAAGAATGAAAAGAACTGTGAAATCAATTGCTGAAAGTGCCGGTGCTACTGCAGAAATTGAAATTGTTACACAAACATTAGTGAATTATAATGATCCGGTATTAGCAAAAAAAGTATTGCCTGCATTATCGAAAGCAGCAGGTATTGATAATGTCTTTGAATCGCATTGGACTACTGCAGCAGAAGACTTTTCTTTTTATGGTGAGAAAGCGCCTTCGTTCTTTTTCAGTTTAGGCGGTATGCCAAAAGGAAAAGATCCAAAAGATGTTGGACAACATCATACAGCCGATTTTTATTTAGATGAATCAGGTTTTATTGTTGGTGTGAAAGCGTTTTGTAATATTATTTTCGAATATGCAAAAGCGAAATAAAAAAGTTTATTGATGATCCCATAAAATAAATCCCGATGTAATTTATCGGGATTTATTTTTTTCATTTGCATCTTCCAAAATCCAAATCTCTCCTCGTTTAAAAATAAAATATAAAATCGTGTATGCGGTAAAAGCCAATGCAAGTATAAGTTGTACAGGTGCTAGCCATTCAGGCTTTAACCCTTTCGTTAGTCTAAAAAATAGTGGTCCCGCAAGTAAAGAAATCAAAAAAGTAGAGTACAAAATAGTATAATACTTCATTCCATTATTAATCTCTAAATAAACTTCTTTACCATCTTCGACTTTTACAATTAATGTTTGTGTTTTTAACCATTTCATTTTCACCTGAACTGCATATATACCCGCATCTTCCAAAACAAATGTTTTTGAATTAGCCATTAGAGCAACTTCTTTTCCGTCAAAGAAAACAGTAAAAGTTGCGTTTCGGAAAAAGAAATTATTTTTTTTGTTGATGATAATTTTTGCACTCATAAAATTAAAACTATGATTATATGTTGATTGGTTAATTGAAATTTGATTAATAATAAATCCCGATGAATTTCATCGGGATTTATTTATTAAGTATTGAAAATATTTCTATGGTCAATTTCTAGAACCAGATATTTATTTCGAGCGAAAATGGCATAATATAAAAAGTATAATAAGCTTGGTAAAATACATATCACCATAAAATAAGGCAACCAGTTAGGTTGATTACCACCAGAATTTTTATCTATTATTCTTGGAACAAAGCATCCAAAAAGTAAAATATATAATACCCAAACATATTTCATTCCATTGCGGGCCAATAAAAATTTATTTTCACTTTTATTCAATGTAATAGTCAGAGGTTCACTTTTGTAAAATCCGTATTTCAGATATATTATATGCACTCCCTCTTCCACAACAATTTCTTCTGCACTACCATTCTTTACTCTACCTGCTTCTTTATCATCAACAAATATTTTGAAATCTCTCATTCTGTTCATCCATTCACTTTTTCTGTTGATGATAATTTTTGCAAGCATAAAATATAACTTAAGTATTACAAACCGAATAATCCTTTATTCAATAACTGCAATGTTTTTGTTTTGTATTGACTGTCGACCAAAAAAGAAACATTGTGATAACTTCCACCGTAACAAACCATTCGTACAGGTATTTCTGCAATGGCATCAAACAATTTTTTCATCACATCATTTGTTTGTTCAATCTCATTTCCAACAATAGAAATGATGGTTTGATTCTTATCAATTTCAGTGGTACCAAAAGGTTCCAACTCACGAATAATATCATTTAAAAAAGTATCATTATCAATGGTTACAGATACCGCAACTTCAGAAGTGGTAACCATATCAATCGATGTTTTATATTTTTCAAACACTTCAAATACTTTTCTTAAAAAACCATACGCCAATAACATCCGGCTGCTTTTTATTTTAATGGCAATGATACCATCTTTTGCCGCAACCGCTTTCACACCAATACTTCCGGCTTCTTTGGTAATGGTTGTACCAACAGCTTCGGGCTGCATGGTGTTTAATAATTTAACAGGAACATTTTCCTGTTGTGCCGGCCAAATACAAGTTGGATGTAAAATCTTTGCACCGAAATATGCTAACTCAGCAGCTTCTTCAAAACTTAATTGTTCAATAGCAAAAGTTTTATCAACAACACGCGGGTCGTTATTGTGCATGCCATCAATATCAGTCCATATTTCGCAAACAGATGCTTTAACTGCTGCTGCGATCAATGATGCCGAGTAATCGCTGCCACCGCGTTTTAAATTATCCACTTCTCCCCTTGCATTTTTACATATATAACCTTGTGTGATAAATAATTTTTTATCGCTGTGGTGTTGCAATAATGCATTTAATTTTGTTTGAATGGCAGCAAATGCCGGTTCTTCATTTGCATCAATGCTCATGAATTCCAATGCAGGTAATAATAAATGTTCAATGCCTTGTTCTTCTAAATAAACACAAAACAATTTTGTGCTCATCAATTCGCCCTGCGCTAAAATATCTTTATACAATGCATCGCTGAAAGAAATGCGTAAAATAATATTTAAGAATTCGAAATGTTCTGTAACAATAACATTTGCTTTTGCCTGCAATGCTTCTCCGGTAACCAATTCGCCAACAAACTTTCGGTAATGTGCTTCTAATTTATCGATACTTGCTTTTGCAGCAACCCTGTCGCTTTGCGATAAATGGTTACTGATCTCCACCAAGGCATTTGTTGTTCCGCTTAAGGCGCTTAATACAACAATGGTTGGTTCTGCATCTTTGGTGATCAGTTGCGATACCTGATGCATGCGTTCGGGCTTGCCAACACTGGTTCCGCCGAATTTCATCACTTTCATATTCTATAATTTTTACGAGTTGCAAATGTAGGCGAATGTGGCAATTAGTAAAGTTATTGCGTAGAATTTTTAGTTAACGAGCGTTAGTATGGTTATTGGACTGTAGTGGCGTCGCACATTTGTACCACAACAATTCTATTCAACAAATAATAAAAATTTTGTTCAATTAAATTACAACAGTACAAGAGTGCGACGCAACAGCAGTTGACTAGAATTACAAAAGCTAAGTACAAAAATAGTTAACGCCATTGCAGATGCTAAGCATTTTAAAATATTACTTGCTTCAAACAATGGCGAATTATTTTATGGAGTAAAGATTAATTTAGTTTATACGATTTCAATGTTTGTGAATAATCTAAATATAAAGAATAGGTAGGGCTATTTGGATTTAGAGAATATTCTTCGATGCGCACCACTCCTATACCAGGCGATACATAATAAACATTGGCATAAATAACATTTCCATCAACATCAGTTACATTTTCCAGATTTTTGTAACAGGTATAACCATTTATATTAAATGTTGTTTTAAATCCATACAGCATATCAGATTCGGCACTATTAGAATTAGAAAACTCCCCAGTTGAATCGTTTAAAATTCCACCCGATGGTGTTAAAGAAAAAAACAAGTAAGATGAAGTATTGATACTATCCATTGAATAAAGCGAATTATTAGAACCATCAACACCAACATAACCCGATGCACCAAACCAACCTAACGCATCGTTGTATGCATAAAGGGTTATGCCATTACTATTTGTTGTTTGGTTAGAGATGAATGATGAATCGGAATAACTATCTATTGTGTTGCCATTTGCATCGAAGCTAGAATCTTGATAAACCCAAACATTACCAGTCTTTAAAGGCCAAAGCGAAGCTGAATTATTTTGTGCAGCATTATTATCAACAGTTTTTGTGCATGCTGATAAAATCATTAAACAAATTATAGCTGAAATGGAAAGTTTCAACATCTTTCGGGTTTTCTTTACAGCAATAAGAGGCTAATAATTTGTCAATCGTTTACTGGGTAAATGTTAATAAAAATAAAAAATAATAGGTGCTGAATTAAATAACCTAAAAGCAAGCCAATTAAGGATTGTAAGGTTGTAAATGGCAAGGTTTGCCCTTTTGAGGTCCGCCCCCATCTTCAGCTCTTTTACAAATGGGTGGTAATTTTTTATATGTTTCTTCAACTGCTTTTGTATCATCAGCATCATAACCGGCATTATTTAAAACAGTTCTTATAACATCAGGTGTAACACGATCGGGATAATATTGAATTCTAATTTCTCCGGCTATTAAATTATATTTTCTTTGAACGATGCCACTTTCCATCGTTGATTCATTTTCGGAGGTCAAATATTTTTCCAACCGTTCTTTACATTCCCAGCATTTTAAATTGTTTGATTTAATAGTTATCCATTCTTTTTTTGCAGCCATCACTTGCGATTGCGCATAAAATGGGAAACAAAAAATAATAGAGACCAAAAGAAATTTTATTTTCATAATCATGAATAATTTATTTCATCCAGTTAGCCGGATCATTGCACCATTGCATCAATAAATTTTCTGTATCGGCCGAAACAATATTTTTTTCAACTGCCAAACTTATTAAAGTTTGATAATTGGTTAATGATTGATAAGATACGGCAGCATCTTTAAATGCTTTCTCAGCTACATCAAATCCATAAGTAAAAATAGAAACCATTCCAACAACTTCTAATCCCGATTGTTTTAAAACATCCACCACCTGTAAACTGCTTTTGCCTGTTGAAATCAGATCTTCGATAACCAATACTTTTTGCCCGGCAGAATAATATCCTTCGATCTGATTTCCTAAACCATGTTCTTTTGGTTTTGGTCGAACATAAATGTATGGCAGTTTTAATTGATCGGCTGCCATCGCTCCCCATGCAATACCTGCTGTTGCCACTCCTGCAAGCATTTCGGCCTGAGGAAATTTTTCGAATATCATATTACACATTTCACTTTTTATAAAATCGCGTACATAAGGAAATGATAATACTTTTCTGTTATCACAATAGATTGGGCTTTTCCAACCACTTGCCCAGGTAAAAGGATTTTCAGGACTTAATTTAATTGCCTGAACCTGCAATAATTTTTCTGCAACAGCTTTTTCATTCGTCATAAAACGAAGGTAAAGTTTGAATAATTATTTTTGATTGTAGATTGCATAATCTTATCAACAAAACATGAAAAGAAAAATTATTGCAGCAGGTGGTTTGGTATCAAATAATAAGAATGAATTATTGATGATATTTCGCAGGGGAAAATGGGATCTGCCAAAAGGTAAATTAGATAAAGGTGAAACCATTGAAGCATGTGCTGTTCGTGAAGTGAAAGAAGAAACAGGCATTACAAATATTGCGTTGGGCAAATTGATCGCTGTTACTTATCACGATTATTTTGATGAATGGATGCAGGAAGATGTTACAAAAGAAACACATTGGTATGCAATGAGAATTTTTGATGATCAAAAATTGATCCCGCAAACCGAAGAAGATATAACCGAAATAAAATGGGTGAATAAAATTGAAATGAAAAGTTATTTGCAAAACACGTATCAAACAATCATTGAAATAATAGAAAAGTGGAAAAAATTATAGCGTTATTTTTTAATCAGCACCGCAACAGTTAATCGGCTAACACAAATTAATTTTTCTTTTTCATCATGAATTTTAATTTCCCAAACATGTGTGGCAGCACCCAAATGAAATGCTGTTACAGTTCCAATAACTATTCCACTTTTAACAGTACGAACATGATTTGCATTTATCTCTAATCCAACACAAATATTTTTATCTGTATCTATAACCAGTGCAGAAGCAACGCTGCCAAGGGTTTCAGCGAGTGCAACACTGGCGCCACCATGCAATAAACCGTAAGGCTGTCTAGTACGATCATCAACAGGCATTGTTGCTTTCAGATAATTGTCGCCAATTTCTGTAAACTTCATTCCTAAATGTTCGCTTAAATTATTTTTACCTAATTGATTCAATTGATCAAGAGCGACATCTTTCTTAAACCAGATACTCATCTATAATAAATGATTTTCGTGAATTGATTTACCAACTAGGTCGGGAAGAAATAATGAAGCATCACCACCATTCTTAATAATGTCTCTAACAATAGTTGATGCCACCGAAGTATATTTTGGTTCGCCGGTTAAAAAAACAGTTTCGATGCTTCTGTCCAATGTACGGTTTGCATCAGCAATTGTTTTTTCATATTCAAAATCGCTAACATAACGAATGCCGCGTAAAATAAAATTTGCTTTAATGATTCTGCAATAATTGATGGTTAATCCATCATACATTACGCTTTCAACTTTTGGTTCATTTTTATAAATCTCTTTCACCCAATTCACTCTTTGCTCTGCACTGAACATGGGACTTTTTGAAGAATTTAAACCAATCCCTACATAAATTTTATCAAACAAAGGCAAAGCTCTGTTGATAATATCAACATGACCTAATGTTACAGGATCGAATGTTCCGGGAAATAAACAAATACGCATGTTACTGAGTTATGAGTTATGAGTTATAAGTTATAAATCATTCTTCCTTTATAACTTATAATTCAAAATTAGTTATCTCTATTCGCAAGTAAATATAACACAGCCATTCTAACTGCAACACCATTTTCTACTTGATTTAAAATGATGGAAAATGGCCCATCGGCAACATCACTGTCTAATTCAACGCCACGATTAATCGGGCCGGGATGCATGATGGTGATTTCCTTTCCTAAACTTTCTAATAATTTTCTGTTGATGCCATATGCTAAACTGTATTCTCTCAATGAAGAAAACAAAGGTTGATTCTGACGTTCTAACTGAATGCGTAAAACATTTGCAACATCGCACCACTGCAACGCTTTCTTCACATTATATTCAACACGAACATTCAATGCTTCGGTAATATATTTTGGAATAAGTGTTGGCGGACCTGCTACAACAATTTCAGCTCCCATTTTTTTCAATAAATAAATATCACTTAATGCAACACGACTGTGCATGATATCGCCGATGATGGCAACTTTTAATCCTTCCAAATGTCCGAACTTTTCTTGCATGGAAAACGCATCAAGTAAAGCCTGCGTAGGATGTTCATTGATACCGTCACCGGCATTTACAATGGCAGCAGGAATATGCTTTGCAAGAAAATGTGGTGCACCACTGGCACTATGCCGCATCACCACCATATCCACTTTCATGCTAAGAATATTATTTACAGTATCCAATAAAGTTTCTCCTTTTGCTGCAGATGAGCTGCTTAAAGTAAAATTAAGTGTGTCTGCACTCAATCTTCTTTCAGCCAATTCAAAACTCATTCTGGTACGCGTTGAATTTTCATAAAAAAGATTTACGATGGTTACATCACGCAATGAAGGAACTTTTTTTACAGGCCGTTGTAAAACGTCTTTGAAATTAGATGCAGTTGATAAAATTAATTGTATATCCTCTTTGTTGAGGTGTTTGATACCAAGAAGATGTTTGGTAGATAGTCTCATTAAAAAGCGAAGATAAAGTATTCAATAATTAATTGTCTAATAATTCTACACATTCCCGAGAATCTTTTTCTTTCCAGCAAACTTTTACTTTTTGCGAGAAGATGGTATCGATGGATTGACCAACATAATCGCCCTGAATCGGAAACTCACGACTAAACCTTCTGTCAATCAAAACACATAACTCAACTTTTGCCGGACGACCGAAATCAAGTAACGCATCCAATGCAGCACGAATGGTTCTTCCTTTGTATAACACATCATCAATAATGATCACATTTTTGTTTTCTATGCTGAAAGGAATGTCGGTCTTATTTGCAACATGCAATTCGTTCCGAACATCATCTCTATAAAAAGTAATATCGAGTTTGCCGTATTTAATGGAGTCAGGTGCCGACAAGAGTTTCAACTCATTCACAATTCTGTTGCTTAAATTAACACCGCGTGGCTGAATACCGATGATCACGGTATCTTTTAAATGCAAATGATTTTCGTGTATCTGATGAGATAAACGTTTTACCACTAATGCAAGTTGCTTTTCGGAAAGAATTGTTTTCACCAATTATTTTTTGCTAAAATACACCTAAAAACAATTCCATAAGATTATCTCTTTTCAATTTAAAGAAGGTTTTACTTTGCAGCATTCATGTTATCACTAAAAAAAATATCAGTAGTTCAGTTTAAGAATTACGAACAAAAGCAATGGCTGTTCAATCAGCGCATTACAGCCATATGCGGACCAAACGGCAGCGGTAAAACAAATTTGCTCGATGCCATTTATTATTTGTGTTTTACCAAGAGTTATTTTTCGCGACAAGATGCACAAATTGTTCAACAAGGAAAATCGGGTTTAAGAGTTGATGCTATTTTTGATAAAGATGAAAAAGAACATGAATTGGTATGTATTATTCGAGAAAATAATAGAAAGGAATTTTGGGCTGATGGCGAAGAGTATAAAAAATTCTCAGAACATATTGGCAAATTTACATGTGTGATGATCGCTCCGGATGATGTTGAATTAATTACCGGCAACAGCGAAGAAAGAAGAAAATTTATCGACACTATTTTATCGCAATGCAATGCAGATTATTTGCATTGGTTAATTGATTACAACAAAATTCTACAACAACGAAACAGTTTATTAAAAGCTTCTGCAGAAAATAACCGATTAGATGAATCTTTATTAGATACCATGGATGAACAATTATCCGAAAAAGGTCAATTGATTTTTACTGCCAGAAAACAATTTACCGAAGAATTAATTCCTGCTGCAATTCAATCGTACCAAAGTATTGCTCAGAAAGATGATGGCATAAATATTAATTACGATAGCCAGCTTTTAAAAAATAATTTGCTTGAATTATTACAAATCAACCGGCAACGTGATCTGTATTTGCAACGTACAGGTTTCGGCATTCATAAAGATGATATTGAAATTTTAATGAATCAACAATCATTTAAAACCATTGCTTCACAAGGGCAAAGAAAAAGTTTATTGTTTGCATTGAAACTGGCAGAGTTCGAAATATTAAAAAAACAAAAAGGCTTCACTCCTATTTTATTATTGGATGATGTATTTGAAAAATTAGATGCAGAAAGAATGCATAATTTGTTACACAAAGTTTGCATGGAAGAAAGTGGACAGGTTTTTATTACCGACACACATGCCGAAAGAATGGAAAAACAACTAAAAGCCATCGGGGCGGAATTTCAGTTGATTGAATTGTGATAACCAGTTGAAGTGTGCAATGCTCCGAAAGGAGAAATACAAAAGCTCGTAACAAAAAATAAAATATTCTTAGATTCAAAATTTATCTTTACAATATGGGTGAATATAGTATTGGCGATGCATTAAAAGGCTTTGTAAATAAAAGCAAACTGCGCAAAGGAATTCGTGCTGTACAAATAGAAGAAATCTGGGGAAAACTGATGGGAAAAACCATTGCTAAATACACCGATAAAATAGAAATTGTTAACCACACTTTATTTATACGAACTGCTGTTGGTCCGCTTAAGAACGAGCTGCAATACCAAAAACCACAAATCATTCAAAGAGTAAATGAGGCTTTCGGCGAAAGTATAATTACACAGGTTGTTATTCAGTAACTAATTTTCGTAATGACCGATACTGTTTGAAGTACTTGACGAATCTTTTAAATAATTTTCGTCTTTTTCAGGAGTTTTTTTTTCCTCAAGAGTTGCTTCTAACAAATCGTTAATAGTAATTACACCTTTAAAAATATATCCATCAAACATAGGCAGGTAGCGAACTTTAAACGTATTCATTATTTCCATGCACTTGTCAAAACTATCTTCACTGGTAACAACCGGCAAATCATTTGTCATGATTTCTTTCACTAAAGTTTCAGAAGAATTTTTATTTTGCAGGATTACTTTTTGTGTATAATCCTTTTCGGAAAAGATGCCTAAATAATTTTGACCTTGCATTACAATCACATAACTGATGTTTTCAATCTTCATCAACTTAATGGCATCAATAACTTTTGTATCGGGAGCAACGAAATTAAAATGCAGTGTTTTTTTGTCGATGATCTGTTTTAAAGTTTTCATGCCGGATAATTTATTTTTGGAAAATATTTTGCGATTTCTGTAAGTTGTCCTTAAAATTAGAAAAAAATTATGACGAAAATCAGTAAGCAAAATTTATTTTAATTTATTAATATCAACATTAACAGATCTAATTTCTGCAAAACCCAGTTTATCTAAGATTGTAGCCCCTTCCATTACAAAATAAGTAGGATTAACTCTGGCAGCGGTTTTAATGACAGTTGCATCACATTTTAGAATGGGAACATTTTTAAATAATTCGATGGCTTTATCAGCGTCTGAGGTAATCAAATAAACAGGAATATTTTTTTTACTGGCAGAAATGACCATGGCATCAAAACCCTTTTTCCAATCTTTCGCATTCGAAAAATCTCTAACAAATAATAAAATATATTTTTTATCCTGATGCAAAATAAAATTGGTGGTATCAACACCATCTATGGTTCTCAATGAAAAATCGGCGATGGCAGGTGTTGCATTTCCCTTGCGAATTAATTTATCGAAACGGTCAACATATTCATAAGTTGAATCAAAATTATTTGGAAAATGATCTTTATCAAATTCAACTATCTGATTATTTTTTTTGTATTTGAAAGTAATGGAAAAACTGTCGGAAACTGCACCAGCAGGCACTTTCATCTCATTTAAAATATTATTTCCTTTTTTGTAAGGCAAACAATCTAAGAAAGGCAAATATTCTAAAACATAAAACTGAATACAAGTTGCGGCTGTAAAAGTTATAAATAAAATACTCAAAGATATCTTTGAAGAAAACAGTGATGCTATTTTTTGTGTATTGAAAAAAATTAGTAGAATCAATAAAAGCAAAGCCACATCTTTTACAAAAGTATTTTTCGCCGATAAAGGCACACAATCACCAAAACAACCACACTCTTTTATTTTCCCACTGAATAAAACATATGCAGTTAAAAATGTAAAAAAAGTAATCAACACTAATAAAAACGGACTGAAAAACTTTATTTGCCAACCAATAATAATGGCAATACCCGCTAAAACTTCACATACATTCATGAATAAAGAAAATGCCAAAGTATAATTATCCAGAAAATGAAAACCCCAGGCTTCAAAAAATTCGAGCATCTTGTAACTCAATCCCAGCGGGTCATTAGCCTTTATCAATCCCGAAAAAATAAACAGTAAACCAACGATCCACTTTATGATTGTTAATACTGTTTTCATAATCATTCAACATTTAAAATTTAACATCAAACATTATTAATGTTTCCCTTCGCTCATTAATATCAACGCAAAAACCGAATAATTTAAAATATCAACATAGTTGGCATCAATGCCTTCGCTCATTATCGTCACACCATCGTTTGATAAAATTTGTTTAATGCGCATTAACTTCATCAATATTAAATCTGCAAAACTTTCCTGACTCATATCACGCCAGGCTTCACCATAATCATGATTTTTATCCAGCATTGTATTTTTCGAGAACAAAATATATTTATCGTACAAATTATTTATTTGTTCAACCGGCAGATCTTCTACCTGCGGATTTTTTAATTCCAATTGAATCAAACCAATCACAGCATAATTTATAATTCCTTTAAATTCCGATTCAATATCATCTCCAATTTTTTGTGTTTTTAAATCCTGAATAGTTCTTATGCGCAGGGCTTTAATAAAAATCTGATCCACCACCGAAATCGTTCGCAACACACGCCACGCTGTTCCGTAATCTTTTGTTTTTTTTATAAACACATCTTTGCAGGTTTTTACTGCAACATCATACTGTTCATTTGTATTGGCCATATTTTTTTTGTTACCTGCTTTTGTATTTTAATTAAACTTCGTTGCGTCGCACTCTTCAACGTTCTGAAATTAATTCAGCAATCTGATTACCTTTGACCGCATCGCAAGATAATTCAAACCGCACAATGTTTACACTCAACTGCAAAGGAAGATTATTAATAATTGATTCGCCCATTGTGATGGGAATCATTAATACAACACCTGATTCGTTTTATGCCGAAAGCCGTAAATCAACTGTTGATGCGGCTTTGCAAACAGCCGAACAAATGCTGAACGCCGGTGCAACCATTTTGGATATTGGCGGACAAAGCACTCGTCCCGGCAGCGAACAAATTTCTGCAGATGAAGAATTAAAAAGAGTTATTCCTATAATTGAAGCTATTAATAAAAAATTCCCTGAATCATTTATATCGATTGATACATTTAATTCAACTGTTGCAAAACATGCCGTAGATGCAGGAGCAACTATTGTAAATGATATCAGCGGTGGATTAATGGATGATAAAATGTTATCAATTGTTGCAAATTTAAAAGTCCCGTTTGTTTGTATGCACATGAAAGGAACGCCGCAAAACATGCAACAAAATTCCTTTTACGAAAATGTTACAAAAGAAGTTCTTGACTTTTTTATTGAACGAATAGAGGCTTGCAAATTAGCCGGAATAAAAGATATAATTATCGATCCAGGTTTTGGTTTTGGCAAAACCATCCAACATAATTTTATGTTATTAAAAGAATTAGACCTTTTCAAATCGCTTGAAAAACCTTTACTATTGGGCATTTCGAGAAAATCGATGATCTACAAAACATTAAACATTTCTTCAGAAGATGCATTAAACGGAACAACTGTTTTAAACACGATCGGTTTATTCAATGGTGCAAATATTTTACGTGTTCACGATGTTAAAGAAGCAGTTGAAACCATTAATATTATTAGCGCTTATCAGAAATAAAAAAGTCCTGCTTAATCAGCAGAACTTTTCTATAATCATTATTTTTTAATTCTTTATGGATGTTGCGGAGCTGTCATTTGAGGTGCAACCGGTGCCGGTGCATTTGTAATATCAACAATTTCAACTTCAAAAATCAAATTTGAAAAAGCCGGGATCACTGGAGGATTGCCTTGCGGACCATAAGCCATCATTGAAGGCACATATAATTTACCTTTTCCACCTTTACCAAAAAATTTCAACCCTTCTTCCCAACCTTGTATCACACTATGTCTTCCTAAAACAACAGGATATGCATCTTTATGCTGAGCATCTTTACCTATATTAGTATCAAACACTTTACCATCCATTGTATATCCTTTATAATAAACCGAAACTTGTTTTCCGGTATCAGCTTTAGGTTCTGTACCCGGATTTTCAATTTCAATCAATACACCATTTTCACTTTTTTGAGTTTTAATATTTTTGTCTTTGATGTATTTTTCTAAATCAGCAATTTCTCTTGCTTTTTCTTTATCATTCTCTTTTTTATAATCTTCATTTGTTTCTTTATCGTTTGCAAAAACTTGAAGAATTTCAAGCTTTCCTTTTATCATACCTTTTTTTACAAACACATTGTTATAATCAGGTATCATTCCCATCTTTTTCAAAGTGTCTATACTAAGCGTAAAATCGATCTTATCGCCTTTAGCACAAAGAGGAAGTAATTCAAGAAAACTGTATTTATTAGATCTTGATGAATCGATCATTAAGTAAGCAGGAATATGTTCGAAAGTTGAGTTTAAAACAGAATCTTTAGATCCAACTGTAAACTTAATATTCATTTTTACAAACTGACCTTGCTTTAATTTTTCTTTATTACCTGCACTGGTAATTTTATATGCAAGTCCTGATTTTGTTTTCTGATACTGGTTGCAGCTAACCAATAATATTGAAGCTGCAAGAATTGATGTGATGATTTTCATTTTTTAATTATTGTAGTTGATTTTCGTATTGTTTTATTATTTGATAAAATTTCTTAACAGTTTGATCCAGACTATCGCTGCTACGGCCACCGGCTGCATTGAAATGTCCGCCACCTTCAAAATGAAGACGTGCAAATGTATTAACATCGAAGTTACCTTTGCTACGAAAACTCCACTTTCTTTCCTCATCCCTGTCAATAACTATTGCGCCAAATTTAATTCCCTGAATGGTTAGCAGATAATTTACCAGTCCTTCAGTATCGCCTGTTCTAATATCATATTTTAGAATATCGGACTTTGGAATAAACATAACCGCTGTATTATATTCATATAAAACATCCATTCTGTTCAATAATGCGTTACCAATAAACCGCAGTCTGTTCTCTAAAAAATTATCGTAAATATTTTCATGAATAATGGTATGATCGAATCCGATTTCTTTTAAATGCGCCACCATTCTGTGAACAGAAGCTTTAGTAGATGGAAATCTAAAAGAACCTGTGTCTGTCATTACACCAGTGTATAAACAAGTGGCAATATCAGTATTTAATTTATCAGAATGACCTGACTGAACAATGAAATCATAGATCATTTCACAAGTTGAACTTTTATTTGAATCGCTGATTCCATAATTAAAAGCTTCTTCTTGTGGTTGTTGATGATGATCGATTAATATTTTTATACATTTTGCATCTTCTATTGGTCGTTCCATATTTTTTGTGCGATGCAGAATATTAAAGTCCAAACAAAAAATCAATTCGGCTTCTTTAATAATATTCTTTGCTTTTTCTCTGTTCATTTCAAAATCAAGAACAGTTTTTGTTCCAGGCATCCAATCTAAAAAATCTGCCCAGTTTGTTGGGGAAATTACAGTAACATCGTGACCCAATGAGTGTAAAAAATGGTATAACCCTAATGCAGAGCCCATTGCATCACCATCAGGCTTTTGATGTGTGGTGATCACAACTTTCTTTAATTCGGTCAAATGAGGAAAAAATTCAATGATATTTTTCATATAACGGCGGCAAAAATAGAGGAATTATATTTTAGAATTTATGCTTTTTATTTTTTATAAAAATTAGTGTAGTAAATGTGTTTGATTCAAATGCAGGAACAAATAATAAATACATTATTTTTGCGGCGAAATTGAAAAATTAAATTATGAGTAACAGAACATTTACAATGATTAAACCTGATGCCACTTCGAAAGGTTATACAGGTGCTATTTTAGATCAGATCATTAAGTCGGGTTTCAGTATTAAAGCTTTAAAATGGACTAAACTTACACCTTCACAGGCAGGTGAATTTTATGCTGTGCATAGTGAAAGGGCTTTTTATGGTGAGTTAGTAGAATACATGTGCAGTGGGCCTATCATTGCTGCAATTCTTGAAAAAGAAAATGCAGTATCAGATTTTAGAAAATTGATCGGGGCAACTAATCCGGCAAATGCAGAGGAAGGAACTATTCGTAAAAAATTTGCAACTTCAATAGCTGAAAACGCGGTACATGGAAGTGATAGCGACGAAAATGCAACAATTGAGGGAGATTTTTTCTTTTCTAAATTAGAACGCTTTTAAAAAAAATTAACGACTTAAAATAAAAAGAGGACGCAGTTTTTCTGCATCCTCTTTTTATGTAAATACTATTTTAAATATCAATAAGTATAATGCCTGCTTCCATTATATCCACCTCCACCAAATGGACTGCCTCCAAATGAAATACCATCTAATTTAAATGTAGCCGTAATTTGAATGGAATAAAAGGCGTCTTTTCTACCTGGATTACCTCTTGGTAAGTTCATAGTATACTTAGAATCAGAACTTCTATATCCTAAACGTTCAGCTAAATTTAAATAATAATTATTATTAGCTGTATAATAAGCTGTAGGCGTTACTTTAGTCCAATCAACATATTTTGAACTAACATCGTCTAAATAATCCGTAAATAAAATTCTGTAATTAAACTCAACTCCTAAAGTCATCGCATCAGAAACCTCATACCTAATTCCAAATCCTAAAGGAATGTTGATTTGTGTTAGGTTATAAGGTTTAGGATAGCCAGCCAATCCTAAATATTGTCCCTCTGCACCAACAGTTTTTAAAAATACTTTCCCAGCAATTGTATCGTAAGTGTATGGATTAAAATGATATACACCAACACCACCAAATACATATGGAACAATATTATAAACAGTTCTGTCAGCCAAATCATATTCACCCATCAAAGCAACTTCCCAAACCGAACTTTTGAAGTTTAAATTACGTGCACGACGATAATAATCGCTTGATTTTGCATCGTCACCTTTTACACCCAACAAAGAAACATTTAATCTTGCTCTAAACTGAGGGATTGAAGGAACATCATAAGTAGCTCCAATGCTAAAATCGGATGAAACTTGTTTAAGAATAGGAACTCTATCAGTCATTAAATCGCCAAGATAAGCGCTAACACCCGTACCTAAAGTAAGTCTTATATCCTGAGCAAATATATTAATGCTCAAGAAGCTTAAAACAATTACTAAATAAGGTTTACAAGTAAATTTCATTCGATAAAGTTGTCGTAAAAATAAGGAAATATATCAATTACACGCATGTTATTAAAAATAGAGATAAATTATAGCGTCAAAATGCTGCTTTTTAATCGAATTTTTTAGTCACATTTCTCTTTTTTTAAACTAAGGTTTTAAGTCGGGTGGACTGGATTCGAACCAGCGACCCCTTGCACCCCATGCAAGTGCGCTACCGGGCTGCGCCACCACCCGAAATCAAAGGGCTGCAAATATAAGAGCTTATCGAAATTTTCGGATTATATTGCGCAAAATTTTCAATCGCTCATGAAGATTCTTTTAAAGAAGGTTTTAGTAGCCGATACCAACTCATCTTTCGATAATTCCATCAAGGATATTTTAATTGATAACGGAAAAATAATTTCCATAAAAGATAATATCACTGATAACGCTGATAAAATTATTGAAACTGAATTAACAGTTTCGCCGGGATGGATCGACAGCTTTTCACATTTTTGTGATCCCGGATTTGAATTTAAAGAAACAATCGAAACCGGTGCAGCAGCAGCAATTGCGGGTGGATTCACACAAGTATTTGTTTTACCAAATACACAACCAATTGTTCAAAGTAAATCCCAAGTTGAATACATTGTTCAAAAATCAAAATCACTTGGCGTAACCATTCATCCATTAGGTGCGGTTACAAAAAATATTGAAGGAAAAGATCTAGCCGAAATGTATGACATGCATGCCAGTGGTGCCATTGCTTTCAGCGATGGTTTACTTCCAGTTCAGATACCCGGATTATTTTTAAAGGCACTACAATATGTAAAAGCATTTGATGGAGTTTTAATTCAAATGCCGATTGATAATTCTATTGGTACACACGGATTAATTAATGAAGGAATTATTTCTACTCAATTGGGATTGCCCGGTATTCCTGCAATTGCTGAAGAGATAATGATCAAGAGAGATATTGAATTAGTAAGATATACAAAAAGCAAACTTCATCTAACCGGAATAAGCACTGAAAAAAGTATTGAATTAATAACAGCAGCTAAAGCTGAAGGTTTACAAATTTCTTGTAGTGTTACGCCATATCATCTTTTTTATTGTGATGAAGATTTGCAGGATTATGACACTAATTTAAAAGTTAATCCACCATTACGTTCTAAAGCCGATATGCTTGCTTTAAGAAAAGCAGTGATGTCTGGAACTATTGACTGTATTGCATCTCATCACATTCCACAAAACTGGGATAATAAAACCTGTGAGTTTGAATATGCAAAAAATGGGATGATTGGTTTAGAAACTTCATTCGCAGTTGTGAATCATATTTTACCTGATTTATCAACCAATCAATTAATAAAATTATTCAGTACCAACGCAAGAAATGTTTTTCAAATCAAATCTGCAACAATCGAAGAAGGTGCAAATGCAGAACTCACTTTATTCAATCGAAATAAAAACACTTTACTATCAAAAGAAAACATAAAAAGCAAATCATTTAATTCAGCTTTCATTAATAAAGAATTGAAAGGAAAAGTAATTGGCATCATTAATAAAGGACAATTATTTTTGAATTAATTTTTCAACAAATTCATGGAACAAAAAATTACTTCACATATTGTAAAAGGATTAATTATTGCAGCAATTTTAATTGTTATAAATATTATTGGTCAGTTGACTTCCTATATTTTCGAAGATTGGTTTCGTTGGATAGGCACAGTTATTTATGTTGCATCAATAATTGGCTCAACTATTTATTTCGGCAAACAAAATGATAACAATATAAATTTTGGTATCGCTTTCACACATAGTTTTAGAACCGCAACTGTCATAACTTCAATTATGTTTTTATACACTTTATTATCAGTGTATTTTATATTCCCGGGTCAAATAGATCATTTTGTAAGCATAGGAATTGATGAAGCAAAAAAACAAGGTAAGACAGCCGCTGAAATTCAGGAAGGAATTGTGATGGCAAGAAAAGTGTTGATTATTTCTTTTCTGGCTGGTGGCTTAATGATTAATTTAATTACTGGCGCATTGGGCTCTTTTTTAGGAGCCGCTGTTGCCAAAAAGAATCCTAACTTTCAACCTACACAAAAATAAAAATGGATCTATCTGTCATTATACCATTATTGAATGAGGAAGAATCTTTGCCCGAATTAAGTGCATGGATCGAAAGAGTTGTGACTGAAAATAATTTATCGTACGAAGTTATTTTTATTGATGATGGCAGTACCGATAACAGTTGGAATGTGATTGAAGAAATCTCGCAAAAAAATAATTGTTTCAAAGGAATAAAATTTCAGCGCAATTATGGAAAAAGTGCAGCTTTGAATGAAGGTTTTAAAGCCGCAAAAGGCGATGTTGTTTTTACCATGGATGCTGATCTGCAAGACTCGCCTGATGAAATTCCATTGCTACGACAAATGATCGTTGAAGATGGCTTTGATATTGTTAGCGGATGGAAAAAGAAACGCTACGATAATACATTGACGAAAAACATTCCTTCAAAAATATTCAATGCTGCTGCGCGTTTCAGCAGTGGCATTAAATTGCATGATTTTAATTGCGGACTAAAAGTTTATCGCAAAAAAGTAGTAAAAAGCATTGAAGTATTTGGCGAAATGCATCGTTATATTCCTGTAATAGCCAAAGCCGCAGGCTTTAATAAAATTGGTGAAAAAGTTGTTGAACATCGTGCCAGAAAATATGGTGTTACAAAATTTGGTTGGGAACGTTTTGTAAATGGATTTTTAGATCTTTTTACTATCCGGTTCATTAATCGTTTTGGAAAAAGACCTATGCATTTTTTTGGTTTTTGGGGAACAGTGTTTTTTTTAATCGGACTTGCCAGCACAGTTTATTTAATCGTTGCAAAATTCATTTATACAGATTTTACATTAACCAATAAACCTGCATTTTATATTGCTTTAACAGCAATTCTTGGCGGACTGCAATTATTTCTTTCAGGTTTCGTTGCAGAACTTGTAACAAGAAACGCTGCCGAAAGAAATGTGTATTTGATCGAAGAAAAAATTGGTCTTTCTTAATTTTACTGAATGAATCAGAAAGTAATCATCATTGGTCCTGCACATCCTTTGCGTGGAGGATTGGCTTCGTTTGATGAAAGATTGGCCAAACAATTTCAGCAACAAAATTTCGACACAACTATTTATACTTTCTCTTTACAGTACCCTGATTTTTTATTTCCGGGAACAACACAATATTCAACAGAACCTGCACCAACTGATATAAAAATTAAAGTGTGCATTAATTCTGTAAATCCTTTAAACTGGATAAAGGTTGGCAACGAATTAAGAAAAATAAAACCGAACATTATTGTTGTTCGTTACTGGATTCCTTTGATGGGACCATGTTTGGGAACTATTTTACGAATCGCCAAACGAAATAAATTTACCAAAGTTGTTTGCATTGCTGATAATGTTATTCCTCATGAAAAACGTTTTGGCGATAAACCTTTCACACAATATTTTATAAAATCAATTGATGCTTTTGTAACGATGAGTGCAAAAGTTTTGAATGATCTGAAAAGCTTTAGCAATAAGCCTTCCAAACAAATCGTTCACCCTTTGTACGATAATTTTGGTGAGGCATTGCCCAAAAATATTGCAAGAGAAAAATTAGGATTAAGTGTTGACGATAAGATTATTTTGTTCTTTGGTTTCATTAGAAAATATAAAGGATTGGATATTTTATTGGAAGTGATGAATGATGAAAGGATTCGCAATTCAAAAATAAAATTATTAATTGCGGGAGAATTTTATGAAGACAGAAAATTATATGATGATTTAATCATTGAATTAAATATTTCATCACAATTAATTTTACGAACAGAATTTATTTCAGATAGTGAAGTGGCTTATTATTTAAGTGCCGCCGATTTTGTGATTCAACCTTACCGTAATGCAACACAAAGTGGTGTTACGCCACTCGCCTATCATTTCGAAAAGCCAATGCTGGTAACGAATGTAGGTGGTTTGCCCGATTTGGTTCCGGATGGAAAAGTTGGATTGGTTGCCGAGCCAAATGCAAATTCAATTGCACAAAAAATTATTGAATTATATCAATTAGGCGAAGAATATTTTTTACCTCAACTTCGTGAAGAAAAAAAGAAATACAGCTGGAAGATTTTAGTTGACACGATAATTGAATTATAAGTTTTGAATGATGAGTGATGATTTGCAGTTGAAGTGTGCGACGCAACGAAGATGCCATAAAAAACAAAAGCTGGTAACAAAAAAATAAAATGATCTACAGAAGCAAAGCTCCATTACGATTAGGTTTGGCCGGTGGCGGTACAGATGTTAGTCCGTACAGCGACGAGTTTGGCGGTGCTATTTTAAATGCAACGATTTCGTTGTATGCTGCTGCATCGATTGAACCCATGGATGAAAATAAAATTATTATTGAAGCATTGGACAGAAAAGAAAAACAAGAATTTGATTTTATTAATTCGTTGCCGATTGATGGAAAATTAGATTTAGTAAAAGGTGTTTATAATCGCATTCAAAAAGATTATGCTGCAATAAAAAATGGTTTTCGTTTATCAACTTTTGTTGATGCTCCGGCAGGCAGTGGCTTGGGAACTTCATCAACATTAGTGGTTGCAATCATCGGTGCTTTTGTTGAAATGCTGAATCTTCCTTTGGGCGATTATGACATTGCGCATTATGCCTATGATATTGAAAGAAATGATCTGGGATTAGCCGGTGGCAAACAGGATCAATACGCTGCAACCTTTGGTGGCGTTAACTTTATGGAGTTTTATGGTGGCGATAAAGTAATTGTAAATCCATTGCGTATTCGCCAGGAATATTTGAATGAGCTGGAACATAATTTGGTTTTATATTATACTTCAACAAGCAGAGAAAGTGCAACGATCATTAAAGAGCAGCAAAAAAATGTGTCGCAGAAAAATGAAAAAAGTATTGAAGCGATGCATCAATTAAAAGAACAATCGAGGATGATGAAAGAAGCTTTATTGAAAGGAAGATTAAATGAAATAGGTGAAATATTGAATTATGGTTTTGAACAGAAAAGAAAAATGGCGCACAATATTTCTAATAATTTAATTGAAGAAATGTACAGCGCAGCAAAAGCTGCGGGTGCAACCGGTGGAAAAATAAGCGGTGCAGGTGGTGGTGGTTTTATGACTTTTTATTGTCCGAATAATACACGTTATAAAGTAATTGATGAATTGAATACTTTTGGCGGCGAAGTAAGACCGTATCTATTTACACAACATGGTTTAACGACGTGGACAACAATTTAATTTGAAATTTTTAATTTGATATTTAAAATTATGAGCGAGCAGATCAAACAAATTATTGCAGCATCGATTGAAACAAAGCAACAATTATTGAATGATGAATCAGTTCATCAAAAATTAATTGAAGTAATTAATGTTATAAGCAAAGCATTTCAAAATGGAAATAAAGTTTTGTTTTGCGGTAATGGCGGCAGCGCTGCCGATGCACAACATTTAGCTGCTGAGTTTAGTGGCAGATTTTATAAAGACCGGAAAGCCTTACCGGCAGAGGCTTTGCACTGCAACACATCTTATTTAACAGCAGTTGCAAACGATTACAGTTACGATGTTATTTATGCTAGACTGGTTGATGGCATTGGTGTAAAAGGTGATGTTGTTGTTGGATTAAGTACTTCAGGCAATTCAAAAAATATTATTAAAGCATTTGAAGTTGCAAAAGAAAAAGAAATAATAACTGTTGGCTTTACCGGAGCAAATGGCGGTAAAATGAAAGAGATCAGCGATTATCTTTTCAACGTTCCTTCTAACGATACACCAAGAATTCAGGAAAGTCATATTATGTTAGGTCATATTATTTGCCAATTAGTGGAAGAAAAAGTTTTCGGATAATGATTATCAAAGAAGCGATAATTCTTGCTGGCGGACTTGGAACAAGATTACGTTCTGCAGTTCCTGATTTGCCGAAATGTATGGCGCCAATTAATGGAAAACCTTTTATTGCATTTGTGATTGATCATTTACAAAAACAAGGAATCGAAAAGTTTATATTGTCGCTGGGATATAAAAGTGAAGCTATAATTGAATTTATTATCAAAGAATATTCTTACAAAAATTTTCAATTCGTTATCGAAGATGAACCGCTTGGAACTGGTGGTGCAATCAAATTGGCTTGCAGCAAAACAACAACTGAAAATGTGATTGCTACTAATGGCGACACTTTGTTTAAAGTTAAGCTGGATAAACTTTTCAGCTTACATCAACAACAAAATGCGGAATGTACTCTTTCATTAAAACCCATGCTAAATTTTGAAAGATATGGTGTGGTTGAATTGAAAGAAAACAATTCTATTTTATCATTCAAAGAAAAACAATTTTACGAACAGGGTTTAATTAATGGCGGTTTGTATGCATTAAATGTGCAATCATTTTTGCAAAAAGATTTTTCCGAAAAATTTTCATTCGAAAAAGATTATTTAGAAAAATATTTTACCGAAGGAAAAATGTTTGGCTCTGTGCAGGATGAATATTTTATTGATATTGGTATTCCGGAAGACTATAATCGGGCACAAATAGAATTACAATGATTGATTTAAAAGAAATAAATAAAAGCTGGACATTGTTCTTAGATCGTGATGGTGTTATCAATTACGAAAAAAAGAATGAGTATGTTTTGCATTGGGATGAATTTGTTTTTATGCCCGGTGTAAAAGATGCATTAAAAATTTTGAATGAATTTTTTGATGTGATTGTAATTGTCACCAATCAAAAATGTATTGGCAGAGGTTTATTAACTGTTGATGGTTTAAATAATATTCATCAACAAATGTTGAATGAAATTTATGCTGCCAATGGCAGAGTTGATAAAATTTATTTTTGCCCCGATCTTGAAGATGATTCTCTCAACCGCAAACCAAATCATGGAATGGCATTACAAGCAAAAAATGATTTTCCACAAATAGATTTTTCTAAAAGTTTGATGGTTGGCAATAAATTAAGCGATATGCAATTTGCCCGAAATGCAGGTATAGCAAGTGTTTTCGCTGCAACAACGAATCCTAATACAGAATTTCCTCATCCCTTAATTGATCTTCGTGTAAATGATCTACTTGATTTTGCAACAGCTTTAAGAAAAGCCTAAAATCATTTATAATTTTCTTAATCGTGCTTTTTCAATCATCTGCATTGTAACTTAGATGCAATAAATTTTTATGAAAAAAATTTCTTTCCTGATTATTCTGTTTGCAAGTTTATCTGCTAAGTCGCAAACAATAACTCAAACTAATTTAAAGCGGTTACAACATATTGAAGATTCCATCAAACCTTTTGCAAATGATATTGTAAATGCCGAAGAATGGATCGATCGTTTTCGTGCCGATAGTTTTTTTACACGTGGCTTTGTGCGTGCATTGGTAATACCAAATTCATTTTACTATAATTTTGATTCTTTGCAAATTTCAAAAGTTATTGCACCCGACAGCAGCTTTAAAATCTTTACCTGGCAAGTGATGAAAGATTTTTCTTATTACCGTCAACGCGGTGCCATTCAAATGCACACTGATGATGGTTCTCTGAAACTTTTCCCTTTATTTGATTATTCTGAATTTGCTGTTAATCCTACCGATTCTGTTCGTGATGCTCATCATTGGATCGGCGCTATTTATTATAAAATAATTTTAAAAACTTTCAATAATAAAAAATATTACACATTAATTGGCAGCGATGAGAACGATGCACGCAGTAATAAAAAATGGATCGAAGTATTAACTTTTGATGCCGCAGGCAATCCACAATTTGGTGGCAAATTTTTCAGTTATCCAATTACTGATGAAACAAAACCCAAACAACCTGCTTATCGTTTTTGTCTGGAATATAAAAGAGACGGTGGTGTTAGAATGAATTACGACGAAAGATATGATGCCATTATTTTCGATCATTTAACTGCCGAAGGCGATGATGCAAAAAACAAATACAGTTTAATTCCCTACGGTGATTATGAAGGTTTCCGTTGGATAAATGGTGTTTGGAAATTTCTCAGCAATCCCTTTGCCAACGTGATCTTCGACGATAAGCAATCTACTTTCCCTGCAAAATTAATTGATGAAAAAGGAAAAGTAAACGAGAAGAAATTAATTGAACAATCGAAAAAGAATATGAAAAAAGCTGATCAAAATAATCAGTAATAATTTTTATTTTTTGTTTCGAACTTTTGATTTTTATGGCATCACCTGTTGCCACGCTCGTTTCAAAGTTCCGTTTTCATGGCAGCAATTTTACATGCTCATATTTTAAATAAAATTTCTTTACTTTAATCATCAACTTCAATTAAAGTAAAAACGAAAATGATTCAACTAATCAGAACCGATTCGGAAAATAAAGATTTTATAGAACTCGTTAAACATCTTGATATTTATTTAGCCGAAAAAGATGGTGATGATCATGCATTCTATAATCAGTTCAATAAAATTGATAAAATAAAATTTGTTGTAATTGCTTACGAAAATGAAAAGCCAATGGGCTGCGGTGCTATTAAAGAATACGATCCAACAACAATGGAAATAAAACGGATGTTTGTTACTCCTGAAAGCAGAGGAAAAGGAATTGCTTCAAAAATTTTAAAAGAATTAGAAAATTGGACAAAAGAATTATCCTTTACGAAATGTATTTTAGAAACAGGGAAAAGACAAAAAGAAGCCATCGAACTTTACAAAAAGGCCGGATATAAATTGATTTCTAAGTACGGACAATATATTGGTGTTGAGAATAGTTTTTGCTTCGCAAAAGAACTAAAATAAAAAAGCTGCACAAAGAACAAAGCGTACAAGAGTGCGACGCAACAAGCGATGCCATGAAATTCTGATGCTGGTAACAAAATAAAACTATTGCCATTTGCGATTAATAAATCTTCGGCAAGGCTTTTCAATAAAATAATAAGTAACGGAAGAAACTGCGATTAACAACAACAAATAAATAGTGCAATACATTAGTCCGCTGGAGAAATCTATATTTTGTTTACCACGTCCAAACCCAATGGTATCGGGCAATCGCAAGCCTTTTGAAAAAGGTTCCTGAAAAAATATTTGCATTAAATAAATGGAATAAGAAATATCACCGAGATACTGCAACACTCTATTGTTACAGATTTTATGCAAATAATTTTCATTGCTTGCAAAAGAAATTACAATGGCTGCAAATAAAATAACAACCCATGCATCGCTGACTGCAAAGTGCATGGAAACAATAAGAGCTATGCAAATTAAAAATGCAACAATATCTTTCGAAAATATATTTCTGAATTGCGGCAGCTGATAAACAAGATACATTAACATGCCGGCTATAAAACCAGCCACACCTCGCAAAGAGCCATAATCGTAAGTAGTATTAATATTATGCGGTACAGGAATTTCGGGATACAAAGGATTTTTTCGCGGCAACAAATACATGATTGAATAATATGCAGCAACAATAAAAATTATCAAGACAATTACTGACAATGCTTTTTTTCTGTTGATGAATATTGCAATAATTGGAAAGAAAATATAAGCCACCATTTCGGCACTGATGCTCCACGAAGGAATATTCCATGTATAAATGTTATGAATATAAAAAGTATGTATCAATAAAAAATTAGTAAGTATTGCCGATGGATCTTCGATACGATTGGGATAAGTTCCTGCGGGAGAAAATACTAAAACTAAAATTACCAACAACGCTAAAGCAAAAAAATGCAAAGGATAAATGCGTGCAAATCTTGCCACAAAGAATTTTCGTAGGGAAATTTTATTGATCGAGTTTGTAAACGTTTCGTCATAAACATGCATCATGATAAAACCGCTCATGATAAAAAACAGATCAACCATTAAATAACATTTTTCGAAAAACATGGTTTGCGCAGCAGGAATAAATCTGGCGATAGCCATTTCGAAATGAAAAACTGCAACAAGCAAAGCCGCTATACCCCGCAATGGTGTTAGATTTGACAGGTATTCTGTTTTATTTGGCATAGATCGTTTTATGATTCAAAATACAACTTCTATCGAAATTGTTTTCGAGTATTTTTTTGTCTATCAATCAACACAAATTTTTAGAAATTATTTTCCGATGCTTTTAATTCAAGTTTGGGAAGAAATGTCATTACCTGAATAATGATTGCCAACACAACCAATAAATATAATGCGGGTTTTATTTCGGGACATTCGCCGGAACGGCACATTGAAAAAAGAATATAATTTTTGATTGACCAACCCAAGTGCAAAACAGCAAAAAAAATGTTTGTTCGCTTTGCCCAAACAGTTGGAATTAAAAAAAGTAACATCATCAACACACAAAAAAAACTGTGGGCTTTCCATTGTTGCCCAAATGTTAGTTCGTTGTTTACTTTTCCGTTGATGCCATTTAAAACTAAATGCAGTGATGGCACATCTACCCATGGTAAAAAGCAACTGCCAATAACCAATAAACATGCAATAATTCCTATGTGTTGCGAATACTTCATAAATAATAAAAGGATTACAATTGTAATCCTTAATTAGAGGTCTAGAGCGGATTCGAACCGCTGTGGGAGCTTTTGCAGAGCTCTGCCTAGCCACTCGGCCACCAGACCATCATTTGAGGCTGCGAAAATAACGCAATTAACTTAATGAACAAATTTGATAATTTTTAGTTTAAAATAAATCAAATTCAAAATGCCTATTGCATCTCAATTTTACAAATTTTTATGTAAACATTTGCCTATTTTCACTATTCTAAATTTTTATTATGAGCAGAATTGCGGAGTCGGAATTAATTATAAATGACAGAGGTGCAGTGTACCATCTAAACTTGCGCCCAGATGAATTGGCGCAAACAATTATTACTGTTGGTGATCCCGACAGAGTTAAAGAAATAAGCAAACATTTCGATTCGGTAGAAGTGCAACAACAACATCGTGAATTTATTTCGCATACCGGATTTATTGGCAAGAAAAGAATTACTGTTTTATCTACAGGTATTGGTCCAGATAATATCGATATTGTATTGAACGAATTAGATGCCTTAGTAAATATTGATTTCGAAACAAGAACAATTAAGAACGAATTAAAACAACTAACTATTCTTCGTATCGGAACATCAGGTTCTTTGCAGGCTGATATTCCGGTTGATAGTTTTGTTGCGGGAACACATGGATTGGGATTGGATAATTTACTGCATTACTATCGTTTTGAAAGCAATGAAGAAGAGCAACAAATTCTGCAACAATTTATTCAGCATACACAACTAAGTGGTAAGATAGAGCCTTATGTTGTTACAGCCAGCGGTGCAATAATTAAACATTTTGTTGATGGATTTCATCAGGGAATTACAACAACTTGTCCGGGTTTTTATGGACCGCAAGGAAGAATATTAAGATTAGGTTTGGCAAATCCCATGTTGATTGAACGCTTGTCCAGCTTCCGTTTTGGCAATCATCGTATCAGTAATTTTGAAATGGAAACAAGTGCCATTTATGGTTTAGGAAAATTATTAGGACATCATTGTTTAAGTTTAAATGCAATTGTTGCAAATCGCGTAAGAAAAGAATTCAGTAAAGATGGAAAAGCAACTGTTGAAAAATTAATTGAAAAAAGTCTTGGAATAATTGAATCAATTTAAAATGAAAATAACTTTCTATAAATATCAAGGTACCGGCAACGATTTTATTATAGTTGATAATCGCAAGGGTGATATTCGTTTGTCAACGAAACAAATTAATTTTTTGTGCGACAGAAAATTTGGAATTGGTGCTGATGGATTAATGTTATTGAATTTAAAAAAAGGTTTTGATTTTGAAATGAAATATTATAATGCTGATGGAAATGAAAGTAGCATGTGTGGTAACGGTGGCAGATGTTTAACACAATTTGCTTTTGATAGAGGAATTAAAAAACAAAAATATTTGTTCATTGCAATTGATGGAAAACATGAATCGGAATTTGATGGCAAAGGTTGGATCAATTTAAAAATGCTGGATGTAAAAGAAATAAAAAAACATAAGGGTAATTATATTTTAAATACCGGATCGCCGCATTATGTAAAATCTGTATTGGAAGTAAATGAATATAATGTTTTTAAAGAAGGCCAGAAGATCCGCTACAGTAAAGACTTTGAGACCAAAGGCATCAATGTAAATTTTGTTCAACAACCGGAAAATAATAAGTTAATTGTTCGCACATACGAACGTGGTGTAGAAAATGAAACATTAAGTTGCGGTACCGGTGTTACAGCTTGTGCATTGGTATTTAGTGATGAAAATGCTCATCAAAGAATTAATATCGAAACTTTAGGCGGAAAGCTTGCAGTTGAATTTGATAAAATATCTGATCACTCTTTTAAAAACATTTGGCTTTGCGGTCCTGCAACATTTGTGTTTAAAGGAGAGATTAATCTAAAATAAAAACCTAAACAAAAAACATGTCAACCAAAACAACTAAGATCATTTATTGGTCAACTACCGGATTGTTAACACTATTCCTTTTGATGGGAATAATTTTCTTAAACAAACAAGAATCAATTGATGGAATGAAACAATTGGGTGTTCCCATGTGGCTTTACTGGGAAATAAGTTATGGAAAAATTTTAGGGGCTCTACTTTTAATTCTTCCATTTGTTTCAAAGCGAATTAAAGAATGGGTATATGTCGCTTTAGGAATTGATTTTATTTCTGCGGTAGTTGCTTTAAATGCTTCAACAGGAATCAGTGCAAAAAATTTTAGTCCATTAATTTTTTTGGTTGTCCTTGCTGTTTCTTATTACTGCTTTCACAAATTAAATTGTACTGATTGCAAAAAAGAAAAATAATTTTTTATGCTTACCAACATTAAAGATGTTGATCATTATATCTCCATCCAAAACGAAGAGATACAGGAACGACTTGAAAAGTTGCGACAAACAATAAAAGCCGCAGCTCCATTGGCTTTGGAAGTAATCAGCTACAGCATGCCGGCATATAAATTAAATGGTATGTTGTTGTATTTTGCTGCACATAAGAATCATATTGGATTGTACCCAATGGCATCAGGAATAGAAAATTTCAAAACGGAATTATCAAAATATGAAACTTCAAAAGGTACAGTTCAATTTCCTTTTGATAAACCAATACCTTTTGGTTTGATAAAAAAGATAGTAAAATTTAGAGTGCAAGAAAATTTGGATAAAGCAAAATCTAAAAAGAAAAAATAATCATCATGCAAAAGATAACACCCTTTTTATGGTTTAATAATAATGCCGAGGAAGCAATTAATTTTTATACTTCTGTTTTTAAAAATTCAAAAATATTAAGTGTGATGCGATATAGTGATGCCGGCCCGGGTCCTAAAGGTTCAATAATGGGAGGTGCTATTGAAATAGATGGGAATGAATTTAAATTTTTGAATGGCGGCCCGCAATTTACCTTCACTCCTGCCATATCATTTTTTGTTCATTCCGAAACACAAGAAGATATAGATCATCTCTGGGAAAGACTTTCAGAAGATGGCGAAAAAATTAATTGTGGTTGGTTGAAAGATAAGTTTGGTATTTCCTGGCAGATCATTCCATCAATCTTAGGAAAATATTTAAGCGATCACGATCCAATAAAATCAAAAAATGTAATGATGGCAATGATGCAAATGAAAAAGATCATCATCAAAGATCTGCAGGATGCCTATTATAAAGAATAAGTTGATACAATAATTCTTTCTTTCATATTTACACGATTGTTTCGTTCGTTTATTACAAGATAAATTAACATGAGATTCTCTTGTGCTAATTCGAAATTGTATAAATTCACTTTTATTATCTCATGAAGAAAAATTTCATCACCATATTTTTTATTTTTTGCAGCATCATTTTGATTGCACAAAATAAAAATAGCAGACCAAAGATCGGTCTTACTTTAAGCGGTGGTGGTGCAAAGGGATTAGCGCATATTGGTATTTTAAAAGCCATTGATTCAGCCGGATTAAAAATAGATTATGTTACCGGAACCAGCATGGGCAGCATTATTGGGGCATTGTATGCTATTGGTTATTCGGCCGATACCATTGAAAAAATGGGAAGACAAATGGATTGGGATTTACTGTTGTCAAACGAATCTTCTCTTCGTTCATTCGGTATGCAGGAAAAAGAAGATTATTCGAAATATGCTGTTGAACTTCCTTGGGTAAATAAAAGTTTGCGTTTACCTAACGGTGTTTTAGAATCGGAAGAATTATGGTTAAAGTTTAGTGAGTTTTTTTTTCCTGTTCATCACATAAAAGATTTTTCTAAATTTCCAAGAAGTTTTAAATGTATTGCCACCGATGTTGCGAATGGCGAAATGGTGGTACTCGACAGTGGAGAAATCATTCAAGCAGCAAGAGCCTCAATGGCCATCCCAACTATTTTTACTGCAGTAAATTATAAAAATAAAAAGTTAGTTGATGGTGGCATCGTTAGGAATTTTCCGGTACTCAATGCAAAACAAATGGGTGCTGATATTGTGATCGGCAGCAATGTTACTACCAGTTTATTACCTCAAGAAAAAATTAAAAATATATTTCAGGTTTTATTGCAGATAGCATTCTTCAGAGAAGATGAAGATGCAAAAAAAGAAGAAAAATTATGCGACATATTAGTCAACCATAAATTGGATGAATATAATATGGGCAGCTTTGCTTCAGGCAATGAAATTGTTGATGAAGGAATTGAAAGAGGAAGAGAATTATATCCTCAACTAAAAAAATTAGCCGACTCTTTGAATTTAATTTATGGTGAACAAAAATCAGTTGCTGTTACATTACCAAAACAAGATTCCGTAAAAGTTACAGCTTACGAAATAAAAGGATTACATAAAACAAATACCGACTTCTTTTTATACAGACTTGATTTTAAACTAAACAAAATTTATAACCAAATAGAAATTGCCGAAAAAATAAGAAATGCTTTTGGTACTAATTATTATAACAAAATTGTTTATTCGCTGAATCCTTTGCCCGACGGCAGTTACAAGATAATATTCGATGTTGAAGAGAACCCATTTACATTCATGAAATTGGGTATCAATTATAATAAATTTACAGGTATCAGCCTTATTGGAAATATTACTTCGCGAAATTTTCTAACTCCTTTTTCAAGATCACAAATTACTTTTAACCTTGGCGAAAATTTTCGTTTAAGAGGTGAACACATTCAATATTTTGGCAGAAAGAAATCGCTTTCATTAACTGCCACATCGCAAGTAGAATCTGTTACAAATAATTCTTATTCTAATTTCAATAAACAAGGATTATATGATCAGGGATATTTTTTAAGCGATTTAAATTTTAGATATTCTCCAACAAGAAGTCTTTCATTTGGAACAGGTGCCCGATTCGAAAATTTGTATTATGCTCCTAAAGTAATTTCAAATCTTGCAATATCAGGCAACGTTAATTTTTGGAGCGGTTATGTTTTTATAAAAGCAAATTCATTAAGCAATATTATCTATCCAAAAAGTGGAAGTAAAACTCATCTAGAATATGGTTTTGCTAATCACCAAATGCAGGAATTGCAATTTAGCTTGAATAATAAACTCATTCAAAATATCGATTCGTTAGGTATTGATTATAATAGCTACACTTATCTGAAATTGAATTCCGAAAATTATTTTCCTATAAGTAAGCGATTTAACTTTTTTACGCAAATACAAGCCGGCATTGATTTCAATAGAAGACAAGGAAATATAATTAATGCTTTTAGCATTGGTGGATTAACCAATGTGTATCGAAATCAAATAACATTTGCCGGTTTAGATGAAGGCACCATTTTAACCAATAGTGTTTCATCTTTACAAGTTGGTTTACGTTGTCAGTTGTATAACAATATTTACGTTACCGGAAAATCTAATTTTGCTTTTTATGATTTCATAGATAAAAATTTTACGCCAACAAATTCAAAATTCTTATCGGGTTATGCAGTTTCGTTTGGGTATAATTTTATTCTCGGTCCTTTGGAAATAAGTGCCATGTACTGCGATCAGTCTAAATCTGTTTTACCATATATTAATTTGGGAATTTCTTTCTAACCCTTCTTCAACTTATAACTTATTACTTACTACTTATAACTTCCAACTCTTTTTCATAATCATGTTGCAGATCTTCGTGCAATAAAATGATAGATGCATTTATTTTTTTTATTTGCTGATTATATAAATTAGTCAGTGCCGTACTTTTATTAATTGGAATTTTTGCAGAGTTGATATTCTTACAAAAATGAAGCAGCAACTCAGTCTCAACTAATTTAGAACCGGTATAACGGATCCATTTATTTGTTGCTCTTAATATTTTACGCAAACTTTTTTTGGTTAAGTATAAATTAATTTGTGAGAGTTGTGCAAACTGTTCGTCCATATCATCTTTTACCGATTGAATGTATGAAGCTTCATCATGTGCCTCAAACAATAAATAAGTCAGCAATTCTTTATTTTCTTTTTTAAATCTTGCCAAACGCAAACAGAGTTCCAATAATTTTTTTGGAGAAGCTGCCATCAATTCCTGTTTCAGTTCGTTGCTTGTTGCCGATTTCATTTAATAAAGTTAAGTGCCAATTTAACAGCACTCAATAATTACTCATTCAAAAAACAACATTATATTTGAGGCATTAAAACAAATAATTATGGCGTTTCATATCAACGATAAAAAAGGTGGAAAACCCGGAAGCAATAATGCTAAAAATTTAAATGCTGCCGGTGGTTCTAAATTTATTGCCAAGCCCGGCAAAGCGGCAACCATTACAAAGAAGCCTATTAAAACAGGTGGTTCTAGAGGAAGTTGAGTTTGTTTGCTGCCATAATACTGAACGTTGAAGTGTGCGACGCAACAGGCGATACATTATTGTATAAAAGCCGGGCAACAAAAAAAGAATTCCATCTGTCAAACAATAGCTAAGCCACAACGGCTAACTTAATTCTGCCTGTAAAATTAATTTGCGGTATAACCCCTATATTTGCCCCTCAAAATTTTAGCAGTGGCAACTAAATTTTCTAAAGAAACCTATCTCTACTGGTACGAGTTAATGCAACTCATTCGTCAATTCGAATTAAAGGCCGAAGAAATGTATAAAATGGCTGGAAAAATTCGCGGATTTTTTCATGCCTACATTGGTCAGGAAGCAATTGCTGCGGGCTGTATGACGGCTACCACACACGAAGATCCTTTTATAACCGGCTATCGCGATCATGGATTGGGATTAGCCAAAGGAATGAGTGCCAACGAATGTATGGCCGAATTATATGGCAAAGCAACCGGATGCTCTAAAGGCAAAGGTGGCAGCATGCACTTCTTTAGTAAAGAAAAATATTTTTTTGGCGGTCATGGCATTGTGGGTGCACAAATAGGAACCGGTGCAGGTTTAGCTTTTGCCGAACAATACAGAGGATCGAATAATGTTGTTCTTGCTTTTTTTGGCGATGGTGCTGCACGTCAGGGTATTTTACACGAGTCGTTCAACTTAGCCATGTTGTGGAAATTGCCCGTAGTTTTTATTTGCGAAAATAATAATTACGCAATGGGTACTTCTATCGAAAGAACATCGAACGTTATTGATATTTATAAATTAGCGGATGCTTACGAAATGCCTGCTGATAAAGTGGATGGGATGACTCCGGAAGCTGTTCACGAATCTGTTAGCCGTGCTGTAAAACGTGCAAGAGAAGGTGGTGGTCCAACTTTATTGGAATTAAAAACATATCGTTATAAAGGCCATTCAATTTCGGATCCGCAAAAATATCGCAGTAAAGAAGAAGTGGATGAGTATAAAGATCAGGATCCTATCAGCAAAGTATTAAAAACAATCTTAGAAAATAATTTCGCTTCACAAGAAGATATCAATGCGATTGATGCAAAGATCAATGCTTTGGTTGAAGAAAGTGTAACCTTTGCTGAAGAAAGTCCTTGGCCTGATGACAGTGAAGTATTGAAGGATGTTTATGTCGATGCGAATTATCCTTTTGATGTTGATTAAAAAAATTTATAAAAATTTCAAATATAAAATATGAGCGACAAGCAAGTTGAAGTTGTAGAAAAAGATGCATTGTTACAGATGCAAAGTTTTTGGCAAAAAAATAATAAGATAATTACAAGTGTTTTAGTTGTTATAGTTCTGGCAGTTGGTGGTTGGTATGGTTATACACAGTATATACAAAAACCAAATGAAGAAAAAGCTGCTGAATTAATTTACAAAGCACAACAATATTTTGCTGTTGATTCTTCGCATCAGGTATTAGATGGCGATGGTTTTAATAAAGGAGTTTTGTTTGTAATAAAAAATTACGGCAGCACTAAATCGGCCAATCTTGCACATTTTTATGCAGGAGTTAGTTATTTAAAATTAGGTGACTTTAATAAAGCTGTTGAGCATTTAAAAGATTTTTCTACCGATGCAAAACAAATTCAAATGGTTGCTTACGGCGCTTTGGCCGATGCTTATTCTGAATTAAATAAAAAAGATGATGCTGTATCTTATTATAAAAAAGCAGGAAGCACTTTCGAAAAAGATGAGTTCAGTTCTGCAGAATATTTATTTAAAGCTGCATTACTTTCCGAAACTTTAGGCAAAACAAAAGAAGCAGTAGAATTGTATAAAGAAGTTAAATCAAAATTTCCAACTACCGACAAAGGTTTTCAGGCAGATAAATATATTTATCGTTTGAGTGTTGAAAAAAATGATCTTGGCTCAAATTAAATGAGATAAAAAATAAAGTCTTTCATATTAAAGCATCCTCTTAAAAAGGATGCTTTATTTTTTTAAACTAGAATAAAAATTTACTTTTAATATTAAATGAACGTACAAATTTTCATACCGTGTTTTATAGATCAACTCTATCCGCAAGTTGCATTCAATATGATTAAAGTTTTGGAAAAAGTTGGTTGTACCATTGAATATAATACCAATCAAACTTGTTGCGGACAACCCGCATACAATGCTGGTTTTTGGGGTGAAGCAAAAGATGTGTGTACAAAATTTATAAAAGATTTTAAAGGGGCTGATTATGTTGTAGCACCCAGTGCAAGTTGTATTGGCTTTGTACGAAATTATTACCCTAAACTATTTGATAATTCATCTTTGCATAATGATGTTAAAAATTTAAGTGACAGAACTTTTGAGTTAAGTGAGTTTATGATCAAAGTGTTGAATGTTGATGATGTTGGTGCCGAATTAAACGCCAAAGCAACTTATCACAATAGTTGTGCTGCGTTAAGAGAATGCCGGATCAAAGCAGAGCCGAAGCAATTACTAAGTAAAGTAAAAGGTTTGGAAATGATTGATATGGCTGATAATGAAACCTGCTGCGGGTTTGGTGGCACATTCGCTGTTAAGTTCGATCCTATCAGTGTTGCCATGGCAGATCAAAAAATTACTAACGCAACTGCAACCGAAGCCGAATATATTATCAGCACCGATATGAGTTGTTTGATGCATATTGATGGCAGAATAAAAAATGTTGGCAGCAATCTTAAAGTGTTGCATTTAGCCGATGTGTTGGCAAGCGGATGGTAATAATAAATGTTGAATGATAGATTTTAAATTATAAATGCAAGAATTCATTTAACACTTAACATTTAAAATTTAGCATTATGAATTTTTGGTTAGTAAAATCAGAACCGTTTAAATACAGTTGGGAACAACTTGAAAAAGACGGACAAACTTTTTGGGATGGTGTTAGAAATTATGCTGCTCGTAATAATTTAAGAGCCATGAAAAAAGGCGATCTGGTATTATGGTATCACAGCAATGAAGGAATGGAAATTGTTGGCATTGCAAAAGTGGCTACAGAAGCTTATCAAGATCCAACAACAGAAGAAACCGCTTGGGTTGTCGTTGATCTGAAACCATATAAAAAATTAAAGAAACCGGTTGGTCTTACACAAGTTAAACTGGACAAGCGTTTGGCGAATATGGATTTAGTTCGTTTAGGAAGATTATCTGTTCAAACTGTCAAAGAATCCGAGTGGAAAATTATTATGGAACTGAGTGAAACAAAAGTATAATTCGAATTTATTTTCTGCAAAATAAACTTGAAATTAATATCCTACTAATTTAGTAGATTTATTATCTTCGCCACTTAAAATTTATAAATGAATCAAAAGTTATTTTCTTTTTTTATTGCAGTATTATTTTCTTCATCAACATTATTTGCACAATCATCTTATCAAACAGAGATAGAAAATTGGAAACAAAAAAGAATTGAAGCGTTAAAAGCCGAGAATGGTTGGTTGAATTTAGTTGGTTTGTACTGGCTTCATCAAGGAAAAAATACTTTTGGTACAGGCAAGAATGTTGACATAAAATTTCCGGAAAATTCTATTACAGAAGATGCCGGTTATTTTGAATTGAATGGAACTACGGTCACCTTATTTGTAAATCAATCAACAGATATTAAAGTAAATAATAAAAGTGTAAAAAAAGCAATTGTTTTTTCTGATGATTCAAATAAAACTATTGTCGAATCCTATGGTTCTTTAAAATGGAGTATCATTAAACGTGATGCAAAAATAGGGATTAGATTAAGAGACCTGAATAGCCCACTGGCAAAGAGTTTCGATGGAGCAGAACGTTATACAACAGACAGCAATTGGAGAATAAAAGCCTATTTAAAAAAGCCACAAATTAATTCGAATGTTTTTATTACAAATATTCTTGGACAAACAAAAAACGAACCTTCGCCCGGTAAACTTGTTTTTTCCTTTTCAGGAAAAGAATATGTGTTAGATGTTTTGGAAGAAGACAGACAATTATTTATTTTGTTTGGTGATGCAACGAGTGGCAAAGAAACTTATCCAACCGGTAGATTTTTATATGCAGATATTCCCGGCGCAGATGGTTTAACAATTATTGATTTTAATAAAGCGTTCAATCCACCCTGTGCTTTTACAAACTATGCAACTTGTCCTCTCCCACCCAAACAAAATATTTTACCCTTTGCAGTAACTGCAGGCGAAAAAGATTATGGTCATCATCACTAAAAATAAAACATCATGAAAAAAGTTATTCTTCTTTTAATAGTTGTACTATCATTTACAACTATTAATGCTCAAACAAAAAACAGCACAGAATATTTTACTGTTGAAAATTATTATAAAGTAAAATGGGGATTTGCAGATGAGTTCATTCATTTATGGTCAGTCAATCATTATCCTTTATTGAAGAAAGCAATTGAAAAAGGAGATATCATCAGCGTTACACCCGCTAAGTCCAAACTGCACAGCAGCGAAGATTCGCGTTGGGATTTTCGTGTAACTATTGTGTTTAAAAATGCAGCATTGGCATTCGATGAAGACCTTACAGTACCATACAAAAAAGCATTGTATCCTGATTTAGAAAAATTGACAAAAGATGAACAACATCGTTTTGAATTATTGATCGCACATTGGGATATAGAAACAACAAATATTATTGTACCATAACCAATAATTCTGAATCTAATTCTCCCGGAAAAAAAGCTGCAACCCGCAGCTTTTTTTGTTTCTATATTCTTTAACAACTTTAAAGGTTACTATTTTTGCTTTTAAAGTATTTATATATGCAGGCCTGCAACTTTAATTCATCACAATTAAATTTCCTGCAAACATGAAAAAGATTAATCCTGCTGCAATTATAATTGCAGCTACAATTATCACGTTCACATCCTGCGAATGGTTTACTCATTCAAGTAAAAAAACATTCAGTATTGTTGGTAGTTGGAAAGTTGATACTGTTTATAAAGATGGATTTATCAATGACAGTACTCAACAATTGATTGCAACAGTAAACATCAAAAGCAAAAACGGAGAAGTTTACAAATTCAATGGTGACAGCACTTTCAATCGTCTTTTATTAAAAGACAGTACTGTAGAAAAATATTATCTAAAAGATTCTACTCTCTATTTTAAAGAGTTGAATAATTATGTTCCTTATAACTTTTCTATAAAAAATGATTCTACATTTTCATTTATTAATAAGGACAGTGTTGTTTTTGTTTTAAAGAAAAAATAACATTTTTTACGATTGCTTGCTTATGTAATTTCTCCATTTCCGCATCTCATTATTAAAATCAACTAACATGAAAACAAAAATATTTTTCATGGCATTTATAGCCATGCTGATAATCGCTTGCAATAACTCATCATCAAGCAAAAAAGCATTTATGTTTAATGAAGTGCCACTTGATAAAAACAAATTGGCAGATCAAACTGCAATGTCTGTAGATACAGCCAGAGTTTCTGTTGATAATTTAGAAGAGAAAATTACCAATGCTCCTTCTCCTACAAAAACAATTACCGATTGGGATAAAAAAATTATTAAAACCGCTGATATAAAATTAGAGTTGAAAGACTACAACAATTACAATAGCAACATCCATAAAAGCCTTAGAACATTTGGTGCTTATATTGCTAAAGAAGAACAGTCGCAATACAACGATATGTTACAAAATAATGTAACAATAAAAGTTCCGGTTGACAAATTTGATGATCTCGTGAATTCCTTTAGTGGCGAGGGTATCAGCGTAATTGAAAAGAAAATAAATACCGAAGATGTAACCGGAGAATTGGTTGATGGTAAAGCCAGAATGGAAGCAAAGAAACAAGTTCGTTTGCAATATTTAAGCTTGTTGAAGCAAGCAAAAAATATGAAAGATATTTTGGAAGTGCAAAAAGAAATTAATGATATTCAGGAAGAGATAGAATCGGTTAACGGAAGAATTGATTATTTGTCGCATCAGGCTGCATACAGCACTATCAACTTAAATTATTATCAATTTTTAAGTGGTTATAATCCATTAAACGATCATCCTACTTTTATCAATAAAATAGCAGATGCTTTTAAAAATGGATTCAGCATCATCAGTAACTTGAGTATATTTATTATTTCTATCTGGCCAATTATTTTATTGATCATTGCAGTGATTATTTTTTATAAAAGAAGAAGATGGCAAACAAAGAAAACGATACAATAAACCATAAAAAGAAATTAGTTGTATTAACCGGTGCCGGTATGAGTGCTGAAAGCGGACTTAAAACTTTTCGAGATACCGATGGTTTATGGGAAGGCTATAATGTGTATGAAGTGGCTACGCCACGTGGCTTTGCGACGAATCCACAATTTGTTCTTGACTTTTATAACATGCGCCGAAAAGATGTTGCCAACGCAAAGCCTAATGCAGGTCATGTTGGTTTGGCTGCATTAGAAAATGATTTTGATGTGCAGATCATCACACAAAATATTGATGATCTGCACGAACGTGCCGGCAGTAAAAATGTGTTGCACCTGCATGGTGAGATATTTAAAATGCGAAGTGTTAAAAATATTTTCAAAACTTTTGATATTCGAGGTGATATTAATTTAGGAGATGTGGCAGAAGATGGATCACAGTTACGTCCGTTTATTGTTTGGTTTGAAGAACCTGTACCAATGATAGTAGAAGCGGCTAAAATTGTTTCAACTGCTGATATATTTGTTGTTATCGGTACATCTTTACAAGTTTATCCTGCAGCGGGTTTAGTGAATTATGCCAATAGAAAAATACCAAAATTTATTATTGATAAAAATATTCCATACACTTCATCAATTCAAAATTTGACAGTGATTGAAAAAGGTGCTGGTGAAGGTCTATACTATCTAAAAAATTACCTGAAAAATCTGTTATAACAAATAACTGCCTTTACCCTTACTTTTGCGGCTCGAAATTATTGTTGAATAAAGTACAGAACGTACAAGAGTGCGACGCAACAGAAGCTTGATAGTAGCAATACAGTTGGTCAAATAATTATACTTCTTACTTCTAAAATCGTACTTAAACATGGCATTACAAGCTGGAATTGTGGGATTACCCAATGTTGGAAAATCAACTCTATTTAATGCTGTTAGCAATAGCGCAAAAGCTCAGGCAAGTAATTATCGTTTTTGTACGATAGAGCCAAACATAGGCCTGGTAGACGTTCCAGACGAACGTATGGATAAGTTGGCTGAATTGGTTAAACCAAACAGAACTGTACCAACGCAATTAGAGATTGTTGATATTGCCGGCTTAGTTCGTGGTGCAAGCAAAGGCGAAGGATTGGGAAATAAATTTTTAGGGAATATTCGTCAGGTGGATGCCATCATTCATGTAGTGCGTTGTTTTGAAGATGAGAATGTGTTGCGTGAAGAAGGTGAAATTAATCCGGTGAGTGATAAAGAAATCATCGATACCGAATTGCAGTTGAAAGATTTAGACAGTGTTGAGAAGAAAGCAAGTAAGGTTGAGAAAATGGCAAAAGTTGGCGCAGATACTAAATCGCAGTCCGAATATAAAATTTTATTGCGCTGCATGGAGCATTTGCAAAAAGGAAAAAGTATTCATTCGTTAGGTTTGGATAAAGAAGAACAAAATGCAATTGCTGATCTATTTTTATTAACTGATAAACCGGTTTTATATGTTGCCAATGTTGATGAGGCAAGCATGCATACCGGCAATAAATATTCGGCCGCATTAATTGAAGCAGTGAAAGATGAAGGTGCACAAGTGATCATTATGAATAATGATATTGAAGCACAAATTTCGGCAATGGAAAATCCTGATGACAAGCAAATGTTCATGGAAGAATATCACATGAAAGAACCTGCGTTGAACAGATTAATTCAAAGTGCTTATAAATTATTGAATTTAGAAACTTATTTTACTGCAGGTGTGCAAGAAGTAAGAGCATGGACAATTCATAAAGGATGGAAAGCGCCGCAGGCTGCAAGTGTTATCCACACTGACTTTGAGAAAGGTTTCATTAAAGCAGAAGTAATTGCCTACGATGATTTTATTAAATACGGAAGTGAAGCTGCATGCAGAGAAAATGGCCGATTAAGAATTGAAGGAAAAGAATATTTAGTACAAGATGGCGATGTGATGCATTTTAGATTTAACGTATAATTATTATCGTATAAAATAAAACCTTCTGATTTGTTTGTCGGAAGGTTTTTATATTTGACTAATATCATTTTATGAAAAGAATCGTATTTTTTCTAATTATTGTTTTTGCAGTTAGTTCTTGTCAGAATAACGATAATTCTTCAGAAGTTTTAAGTAATGGCATTAAACCGCCGGCTGCACTGAATTATACAGTATTGAATGTTTATCCGCACGACAGCAGTTCATTTACAGAAGGATTGGAATGGCAGGATACAACTTTATATGAAAGTACCGGACAATATGGAAATAGTAAATTGTCACGAGTAAATTTAAAAACAGGAAAAGAAATAAAGCGAATTGATCTTACTAAAGAATATTTTGGCGAAGGCATTACGGTGTTGAATGGAAAAATATTTCAGTTAACCTATGAAGAACAGAAATGTTTTGTGTACGATTTTAAAACATTAAATAAACTTGGTGAGTTTGATTATGAAGGCCAAGGTTGGGGAATGACCAATGATGGTAAGCACTTGATCATGAACAATGGAAATAATAATTTGTATTTCAGAGATCCGGAAACATTTAAAATAGTGAATACTATTGGCGTGATTGATAATAATGGTCCAGTTGCCAAGATTAATGAATTAGAATATGTTGATGGATTTATTTATTCGAATATTTGGATGACCAATTATATTATTAAGATTGATCCAACAAGCGGAAGAGTAATTGCAAAAGCAGATCTAACCAATTTGATAAATCAATATGTCCCAGAAACTGTTGCAGCGGAAGCGGTATTAAATGGCATTGCTTACGATAGCATTGGAAAGAGATTTTTTATTACGGGAAAAAATTGGCCAAAGCTTTTCGAAGTAAAATTTAATTAATTTGTTGTTGAATAAAGTATAAAACGTACAAGTGTGCGACGCAACGGAAGCAATATTTTTATTCTGTCGCCGGCTAACAAAAAATATTAATTCTTCGCTAAGACATAAATAACCGAACTGCATTTTTTGTGATCGCTGGATGTTTTCATGTTTGAAAGTAATCCAACTTTTAATGCTTTCACTAAATTTCCTTTTCCGTTTTTATATTGTTCGCTTAACATACTTACATAAAAACTATCGAACCACATTGGCTTGTAATCCTTTACTATAAAGCCTTTCGCCTTTGCGAGTATTTGAATACTATTTGGAGAGAAATGGTATAAATGTCTTGGCACATCATAAGCCGCCCAATTTTCCTTATGCGTTTCTGCATCGAAACTCGTGTAGTTAGGAACAGCAATCAATAGTTTTCCATCAGGTTTTAAAATGCTGTGAAATTTTTCAAGGTACGCATGCAGATCATGCACATGTTCCAACACATGCCATAAAGTAATGGCATCGAACTGTTCATTATTTAATCGAAATAAATTTTCAGTTGATTGCAAATGCAGTGAGTATTTATTTAATGCAATTTGCCGAGCAGTTTCATCGGGTTCCAATCCAGTTACTTTCCATCCTGCTCTTTGCATGGCATTTGCGAATGCACCGGTGCCTGCGCCAACATCTAATAAAGTTGCTTTTTTTAATCCAGTTACTTCCTCAACTAATTTTCGTTTTGTTTGCAAAGTATAATTGCGAACCAAATGATACAAACGATTGATGAATCCTTTTTTTGTATCGGAATGAGAAACGTAAGCAGTGGATTTATAATATGCTCCAATATTTTCTGCATCGGGTACATCTTGCGTAAACTGCAAAGTGCAATCGTCGCAATACCAAACTTCGAAAAATTCTTTACTTACTGTATGATCCTTTGCTGTGAAGGATTTGCGAATATAATTGCTTCCGCAACAAGGGCACTGTAGGTATGTGATATTTTGTCCCATCTGAATTAAATAACTATCTATGAACTCTAAATATAATAATACAATAAAGCGCCTAATCCCATTAATGCAAGAATGATCGCATACACCCACCAATAATCTTCACTTTCACTCATTATAATTTTTTCTTCTTCAGGCGCAATAGCTTCTTGTGTAATTATTTTTGTTTCGCCCGAATCGTACACGCTAACAATATTTGCATCAGCAGCAACAGAATTGTTTAACTGTATTTGTGGAAATAATGTATTGGTTTTTATTTCAGGATAAAAAATGAATTCTCCTGTTTCATTTTTTTTGAGTGTGCCGATACCCGGCAATGCCACAGCATTTTGAGCAGCAGTTTCCTGAATTCGTTTAGACAATTCATTGAACTGAGTTACCGCTTCAATACCATTTAATTTCATCTCTCTCGATAAATAATCATAAAATGCACGATCGTTAACAGGTGCATCAGCAGAAAAATTAATTGATTGAAATGGTGCGGTTAGTGTACGATTAACAATGTCTAATCTTGCAGGAACAGATTCAACATAGAAATTACCCACGCCGGGCAATCCTGCTTTTTGATTCACAATAAGGTATTTGTAAAACAGTTCGTACATCCAAAAGTTCTTTTAGCGGAACGAATATACGATACCTCCGAGAACATTAAAACCTAATACTTTATATTGATCCCAACGTTGATATTTGCTATTCAATAAATTATTGAACTGTACCCAAATATTCAAATGTGGCAATACGCTAAACTCCGCTCCTGCATTGAGATCCATGGCAGCAGCTAATTTTTGTGTGAGCATAGATTGATTGCGATATTGTGTTCCATCCCAGAAAAAAATATCTGATTTTAATTGTATTCCTTTCATCACTTTATAGCGAATTGAACCCGAAACTTCTAAAGGAAGTATTCCCCAGGGTTTATCGTATAATTGCTGATTTGTATATTGAGTATAATTTACAGCACTGCTGAAAGTTAGTTTTTCCTGTAATGTGTATCCTATCTCACCATGTATGCGAATGGCCTGCAATTGTGGTTCGTATAAAACTATAAAGCTTTGTGTATTGTTTACTGTAACTACACCAGGATCATTTACAAATAAAGCCTGGTTATTTATTTTTAAGAAAGAAAGTCTTGCATTGAATGTAATATGCTTACCGGTACCACCTTTAAATCCTGCATATTGTTCCATGATCTTTGTGTTCATCAAAGAAGTTGGTTGTTGAATATATGGATTGAATGCAGCTAAAGATTGATAAGTATTTTTATTAAAATATCCTACCCATCCTGCTTGAAAAACAAAATGTTCATCTTTTAATTTTGCTTCAATAGTAACATTGGGTAACATAGAAAAAATGGTGTTATCCCATGATGGTCTGATACCTGCATTTAATTTAAAATTGGGTGTATTGAATTGAACAGATGGATCGATATAAAATAAATTATTATTGATGGATGAAACTGTTGCAGTATGCAATGCAGTTACATCGGCAGTAAATTTTAGATCGAGTGCAAATATTTTCCCGATGGCTTTATTGATAGGTGCTTTTAAAATAAAATTTAATTCAGAGCCTGATTTATTATCGAAGAATGAATTCAGTTTTATTTGAGGATGATAAGTAATATCGAAATCCGTTGGTATCTTATTTTGCAATCCTAATTCAAATCCAACCTGATTAAATTGTTGCTGCAATTGTTCTTTCGATATTACCGGAAAAATAATCGATGGTGGATACCTGTATTGTGTGCTGTTATTAAAATAAATTCTTGATGTTAGTTCATTATTCACAGAATTAAAAACACCTAATCCTTCAACACCAGCTTTAGTAAATTCCTGAAAAGGGATATCACCTTTTGATGAAGTATAATTTCCGCGAAGATTAATGATTGATTTTTTTCCATCACCAAAAGCCAGAGCAGCTTCTAAAAATGGTGTTGAATAATTACCAAAACCTGCTTTGATATATTGATCGTTCTCCCAATGAAATGCCGTGTCAATCGACAGTTCAAGTGGTTTGATTGAAACTGGTTGATATGAAAAAAATAAATTTTGAGAAGGAATATTATAAGTTAAAGGAATTTTTGTTGAATCAATTATTGGCGTAGCAGCTGTAAAATTTATTTTAGCAGCATTACGTAACGACGGTTTAAAAACCGAAGTAACCATTACAACTTTTGTTGGAGTAGAATCGCTTGAAGGCACAACTTCTGTTGCATGGATTGTTGTAACAGGATTAACTGCAGCGGCTTTTTTTGCAACAACTTTTTTGGTGGCAGTCTTTTTCTTTTTTGTTTTATGCTGTGCATGAACAGCATAAAAAGGAATAATAATTGCCAGCAAAAAAATCAATATTTTTTTATGATTGTTCATGTACTTTTTCGCTTTACTGTTGATCTACTTTATTTGTCTTATTTTTTTCTGCAATCACCTTATCCAACTTTTGTTGGGCTTCATTTTTTAATTCAGCGATTGTCGCATTTTCAACAACACTTTTAAATGTTGCTTCAGCATTAAATAAATCATTCTGTTTAAAATAAACATCACCCAATAAAATATAACTTTTAGTCACCCAATTCTCGTAAGAACCATATTTCTTTATTACTTCAAATCCTGCTTTCTCTGCTTCAGCTAATTTATTTTGTTGCAATAAAATAGAAGCAACATTATATTGTGCTTCTGCGCTGAATTCGGATTTACCCAAAACAATCACTTGTTTGTAAGCAATCGATGCTTCATCTAATTTATTTTCTGTTTGATATTTTTTAGCAACCATCATGTTTGCCATCATCCTATCGTCGGTTGCTGTTCCTTTTTCTGCTAACAGATCCTGCGCATTATCGAATGCTTCATTCCATTGTTGTAATTTGAATTGACAGCGCAATAATCCACGCATTGCTTCTAACTTATTTTCTTGTTGTGTAGCCAATGATTTTAATAAAGCAAAATATTTTTCAGCATTATTAAAATCTTTCAGATCGAAATAATATATCCGAGCCGATTGCAATGCACTTCTTTCAGCAAATTTATTTGGAGACCTTGCTGCTACAGCATTATAGAACGGTAATGCAGCATTGAAATCTTTATTAGTGATATTAATTTCTGCAGAAAAATAATTAGCTTCTACTGCGTATTTCCCATCAGAAAATTTAGAAAGATATTCAGCGTAGCCATGCTTTGCATTTGCAAAATCTTTTGCATCATAACGTATTTGTGCTGCATGAAATGTAAGTGAATCTTCTTCGCTGTAAGTAACCGGTTTACCACTTTGTTTCATGAAAGCAATAAAGTCGGCAGGTTTTTGATTGGCTATAAAAATATTGCGGATATATTCAATTGCTTCATCACTTTCCTGCGAATCCGGATACTTGGCAACTAGCTCAGTAAAACTTTTCAGCGATTCGTCATTCTTATTCAAATTAAAATAGGCAACACCGGATTTTAAATAAGCCTGCGGCCAAAGCGCATTTGCATTTTTGTCTTTCAAAATAAAATTCAATGAAGGAATTGCTTCTTCATATTTTTCCTGGGCAAGAAAAGTATTGGCAATTTCTAAATTTGCTTCAGGTATTAATGTCGAATGCGGATAATGTTTTGATATATTTTGAAGCAGAGATATCTTCTCATTATTTTTATTGGAAGCACCTGCAATAATTGCTTCCTGATACAAAGCATAATCGGATGCTTTGCCATTTTGACTGATCACAATTTCATACATCATCAATGCCTGTTTGTAATTTTTATTCATAAAATAACAATCAGCCGACCTTACATAAGCATCTTGTTCCAATGCTGAAGATGTGTAATTAATTATTTTTGAAACTTGTTGAAAATAAGAAAGCGCAGTGTTGTAATCTTCTTTCTTTAATAAACAATAAGCCAAATTATATTTTGCATTACTAATATTTACTTCACCATTAACCTGTGGATTTTTTAAGTAGTTGGCGAAATAATTTATGGCCTCATCAATATTTCCATTGCGATAAGAAATTTCTCCTTTCCAGAAATAAACCAATTGCAAAAAATTATTATTGAACGGAACTTTAAAAATTTTTGAAAACAATTCATCAGCCTGATCGATATGCTGATCATTAATTAACTCTACTGCCCTTCCATATAAAATTCTGGGGTATATTTTTTTGATGACCTCACTCTGCGAATGTAAACTTTCGAACAATATCAATGCTTCTTTATAGTTGCTTGTATTGGCAAGAACACTAACTTCTAATTCCTTTGCATCCTGCATGTACAAAGAGTTTGAGTAAGTAGCGATAAAGCTTTGTAATTCACGCAATGCAATATCCAGATAACCTAATTCATAACTTAATTTGGCATAACTGAATTGTGATATCTCCTTTTGAGTTGGATTACTGTTATTAGATTCGCAAAACAAAAAAGCATTTCTTGCATTTACTTTTTGATCGGTTTTTAAATAGGCATTCGCCAACAAGTACATACTATTTTGTGCTAATGAATCTTCTTTACCACCAATTTGTTTAAAGCCTTCAATACTTTTATTCCAGTTGTTAGCTGCATAATAACAATAAGAAAGTTCGTACATATCTTCTCTTGTTATTTTGTCGGTTTTTTTTGAATATTCTTCCAAATAAGGCTGTGCATGTACGTAATCTTTTTTATCAAAATATAAATGACCGACCAATTGTTTTAATTGCAAATCATAATATTGATTTCCGCCTTTTAAAGATTTTTCAGCGAAGAATAATGCTTTATCATGTTCTCCCTGAAAATAATAAATCTCAGAAATGTAAAAAGGAACAATGTTTTTATAATCAGTACTAGTGATTGCGATATTAAATGCTTTTAAAGCTTCGTTATAATTTTTTTCTGAGAAAGAAATAAATCCATAATAATAATTTGCATCAACATAATTTGAATCTCTTGGCATTTGTCGAACCACATCCAACAGAGGTTTTGCTTCTGAGAATTGTTGTAATGCAAAATGAGAATATCCCTTGTGGAACTTCATTTCAGCAATCTCGCTGTTATTCAAATTCTCAATTCCGGCTTTTGTGTAATAAATAATAGCATTGCCGAAATCGTTTTTTCTGAAATAATATTCAGCCAAATAATAACTTGCCATTTGCACATGCGGTGCATGATGTTCGAGATCGATGAATCGTTTAGCCAACGGTTCTGCAGTAGCATCATTCAATTTTAATCCGCAAATGATATAATAATATTTTGATTCGGTTTGAATGGTTACCGGCAAATTTGTATTTGTGTTTTCATTTGCATACAAATATTTAAATACAGGATAAGCCAAACTGTATTGTTCTTTCTGAAACAATTCTTTGGCCGATTTAAAAGTGGCATCAGGGTCATCATTCATTTTTGTGTACTGAGCAAAAGTTGAACTCATCAAACAACAAAAACTAATGGCGGCAAATATTTTAAGAGGATTATACATAGGCATGAGAAATACTTATAACAAAGATTTACTTTTTAATCTTAATAAAAAGTAAAATCACTTAAAGTTAACACGAAGCTTTATTTTATAAACTCAGTTTCATTGTTTGTGGATAAAGAATAAACATCAATAACTTTACAAACAAATTTTAATTAATGTTCGAGAGTTCCACAAATGTTAGAGTAAGATATGCCGAAACCGATCAAATGGATGTAGTGTATCATGGTAACTATGCACAATTTTGTGAAGTAGGCAGAGCCGAAAGTATACGCAGCTTGGGTTTTACTTATAAAGACATGGAAAAGATGGGCGTGATAATGCCGATTGTTGAATTGCATTTAAAATTCTTGCGACCTGCGCATTACGACGATCTACTAACGGTAAAAACAATTTTAAAAGAACTACCTAACGATCATCGAATAGAATTTCATCACGAAGTTTATAATGAAGTTGGCAAATTATTAACGGTGGGCAGAGTTGTTTTGTATTTCATCAATGCTAAAACAAAAGAGAAGACATTAATGCCTTCTCAATTATTTAATAGTTTACAAGCTTATTTTAATTAAGCTCGATGATAATCGCCGCGCCAATTTTTGATTTCTTTTTTAATTGCACTGTTCGATAAATTTTCATTTACTGCACGTTGCGATAATGCAACAAATTCATCATCACTTGCAAATCGCAATGCAATGATCTGGCTCATCCTCAATTTGCTATCATGAGGTTTTCCGGTTAAAATAAAATGACGAAAATTTTCTTCAGCCCTAATAGCACGATCCTGAGCTTTTAAAGCAAATACTCTGAGAAATGCCCAATTAAGAGCAGCAACAATTGTTAATGCAGTGATGAGTGACGCAGAATAAATTGTTGCTTCGGTGCTGTGATATAAATTAACTAACGAACCAACTAATATGGCCAAAATAAGTGTTGATGCCACATAGTGATACAACGGCACAAAACGTGGATGATTTTTAAAATTTTGTTCTTTCATGATAGGTTTATTTTTTTGTAAGATATTTATTTTACACCAACTGCACAATCAAGATTTTATTAATTAAAGTTCTATAACATGATTGGGATAACGTTCTGCATAATTTCTTATCATGGAACGAAGCACTTCGTTTTCGGGGTAGGCAGTCAAAATAGATTTAAGTTGTTCAACATCATAAGAAATATTTTCTTCATTAAGAGTTCCCATGCCGAAAAATTTTCCTTCTTCTACTAAAATAAAATTTGATGACCCATTTTTTATTAAATAAGTTTTTTGTTCTGATTTAAAACTTGCAACAGCCTTTTGCAAACGTTGATTGTATTCTGTTACATCGGGCAAATCCTTTATTATTTTTTCTGATTTATCTAAAAAACATAATGCCGGATGCAATTCAAACTCATTTACTAATTTCCACATAGATCGATGCGCATCAGCCATTACATGAAATGTTGCCAGTGGTTTTAAACTGCGATGTTTATTATCAATTCCCAATCGAAGAAACCCTTTTGCATCTTCAAACATGTAAATACCAAATGAACGTTCGAAATGTTTTTGACTTTTATTATAAACCGGCCATAATCTTTTTATTTCAATGCTTTCAAAAATAGCGGCCATTAATTCACTCCCACAGATCTCAAATTTGATGTCATATATTTCTCGCAGAAATTCCTGCTTTTGTTTGGAAGGTTTATTATTTGAAAAATGACTTGTTACGCGTTTCTTTAAATTTTTTGCCTTGCCAACATAAATTACTTTTTCTTTTTTATTGAGAAAATAATAAACGCCCGGTGAATAAGGAAGATGTTTAATTTTTGTTTCGTCAAGATTGGGTGGAATATATTGCTCAATTGTTCTTTTCTTCATCATTTTTCTTAACTCACCACTCTTATCATTCTCCATCAACAATTCAAATAATTTTGAAGTAGCCAATGCATCTCCGGCCGCCCGATGCCGATCATTAATTTTAATATTTAATTCTCTGCAAACTGTTGCCAGACCATATTTAGGAAGTCCCGGAAATATTTTTCTTGCCAACCTTATGGTACAAAGCTTTGCAATATTCAATTCAAATCCTTCTTGTTGCAATTGATGCTTTACAAATGAATAATCGAAATTTACGTTGTGTGCGACAAAAACTCGATCCTTTAATAGATTATATATCTGAGGGGCTACAGTAGAGAACAAAGGCGCTTTAGATACCATCTCGTCGGTGATTCCCGTCAACGACTGTACATATTTCTGAATAGGCATCAAAGGATTTACCAGTGTTTGATACTTCCCTTCAATTTCTTTTCCATTGTGCAAAACAATGGCAATCTCGGTAATTCCATTGGCTGAAGCGTGCCCGCCTGTAGTTTCTATATCAACAATTGCAAACATGAACCGCCAAGTTAAATCACTATACCCAATTATTAAAAAAACCTTAAAATTTTCATAAAATATTAAAAAATCATTTGTAACTTGTGGCTACTAAAACAAGGCTAGCAGATAGGAAAAGACTCGCAGGAAAAATTTATTAATTGAATTACTGACCCCATCATCCTTCTAAAACCACAAAACCATATTCTTTACCTGTAAACTTTTGCCTAATGGAAAAAACACATTTACACGAAAACGAAAATCGGCTTGGTGCAACAATTATTGTTGTTGTATTATTCGGTTTGATTGTTCTGATCTCTTATTTACAATGGAGCGGTAAATTATAAAGTTTCGCTTCAGATATTGCACTGGTTTAACTTCCCTTTTCAGGTAAGAAATTATTTTTATCCCTGATTGTAAATTTTTATTTTATTTTTTATTGAATCTATTCTTTATTTATCTCTGCAAAGGAGTACCATTTCCTTACTTTTGCGAACTTTAATTATTGATGCAAACGTATGGAGCTTAGCAAGAATTATATCCCAAATGAAGTTGAAACCAAGTGGTATGAACATTGGTTGCAAAAAGGTTATTTCAACAGTATTCCTGATGAACGCGAACCTTACACTGTTGTTATTCCACCACCAAATGTTACTGGTGTGTTGCACATGGGTCATTGTTTAAATAATTCTATTCAGGATATTTTAATTCGAAGTGCAAGAATGCAGGGAAAAAATGCATGCTGGGTTCCTGGAACCGATCATGCATCTATTGCTACTGAAGCAAAAGTTGTTGCTATGTTGCGTGAAAGAGGTATTGCAAAATCTTCTTTAAGTCGTGAAGAATTTTTAAATTATGCATGGGAATGGAAAGAAAAATATGGCGGCATCATTTTACAGCAATTAAAAAAATTAGGATGTAGCGTTGATTGGAACAGAACATCGTTCACCATGGATGATGATTATTACAAATCTGTTATTCAGGTATTTATTGAACTCTATAAAAAAGGTCATATTTATCGTGGTAAAAGAATGATCAACTGGGATGTAAAAGCATTAACAGCTTTGAGTGATGAAGAAGTAATTAGAAAAGAAACTCAACAAAAATTATATTATTTAAAATATTCGATTGAAGGAAATTCAAACGAACATGTAATCATCGCAACAGTTCGTCCCGAAACAATCATGGGCGATACTGCCATTTGCGTGCATCCTGATGATGAACGCTACAAACATCTGCATGGAAAATTTGCAATCGTTCCTTTAATTAATCGTCGCATTCCAATCATCACCGACGATTATGTTACAATGGATTTTGGAACCGGTGCATTAAAAGTTACACCGGCACATGACATGAACGATTATCAACTCGGACAAAAACATAATCTTGAAGTTGTTGATATTTTTAATGATGATGGAACACTCAGTAACGATGCGCAAATTTTTATTGGTACCGAAAGATTTGATGCCAGAAAAAAAATAGTTACAGAGTTAGAAGCAAAAGGATTTTTAGTTAAAACAGAAGATTATAAAAGTGAAGTTGGTTACAGCGAAAGAACAGATGTTGTTGTAGAACCACGTTTAAGTTTGCAATGGTGGGTTAGCATGAAAGACTTGTCCACACCGGCTTTGAAGGCAGTAATGGATGAAGAAATTAATTTCTATCCTCCAAAATTCAAGAATCTTTATAACCATTGGATGAGTAATATCAGAGATTGGTGTATCAGTCGGCAATTGTGGTGGGGACATCGTATTCCTGCATGGTATGATGAAAATGGAAATTATGTTGTTGCAGCAAATGAAGAAGAAGCAAAAGAAATATTCAATCAAAAATATTCAATCAAAGATCCTCAATTAAAACAGGATAATGATTGTTTGGATACGTGGTTTTCTTCATGGCTTTGGCCATTCGAAGTTTTTAAAGGATTAAGTAATCCGGGTAATGCAGAAGTAAAATATTATTATCCAACAAACACCTTGGTTACTGCTCCTGAAATTATTTTTTTCTGGGTCGCAAGAATGATCATGGCAGGTTTTGAATTCATGAAAGATACTTTTCCTGATGAACCGAAAAAGTGGAAGCCCTTTCGTGATGTTTATTTTACAGGAATTGTTCGCGATAAGTTAGGAAGAAAAATGAGCAAGAGCCTTGGCAACTCACCCGATCTTTTAGAATTGATTGATAAGTATGGCGCAGATGCAGTTCGCTTTGGAATTATGTTCTCCTCTCCTGCCGGAAACGATTTAATGTTTGACGAAAGTGCATTGGAACAAGGAAGAAACTTTAATAATAAATTATGGAATGCATTGAAGTTGTTGAAAATGTGGGAAGGAAGACAGTCGGAATTAGTGACTCGTGAGTCTGGATGTGAAGAAAATTTTGCAATTGAATGGTTTGATAATAGATTGAATGAAGTGAAACTTGAAGTTGATGGATTGATGAAACAATTTAGATTAAGTGAAGCGCTGAAAGTATTGTATTCATTGGTGTGGGACGATTTCTGCAGTTGGTATTTAGAATGGATCAAACCGGGATTTGAACAACCAATCGATGCAGAAGTTTATAATAAAACAGTAGAATTTTTTGATGAGCTGATGCAATTGCTGCATCCTTTCATGCCATTTATTACAGAAGAAATTTATCATCAGCTTGAAAATCGTGAAGATGATATTTGCATTAAACAACAATCAATAATTTCAAATCCGAAATCAGAAATTCTTAATCAGGGAAAATTATTGAAAGAAGTAATCACAGCCATCCGTGATGCAAGAAATAAAAATCAGTTCAAACCAAAAGATGAAATTGTTTTGCATTTGCAAACTGAAGATGCAAAAATGTATCAAAGTATCAACAGCATATTAGCAAAACAGATCAATGCAAAACAAATCAATATTGTTAATGATTCTGTGGCAAACACAATTGTTGTTGCTGTTGAAAAAGATAAATTTTATATTGAGTCGGAAAAACAATTAGATACATCAACTTTAAAAACAGACTTGCTGAAAGATTTAGAACATCAGAAAAACTTTCTTCAATCAGTTCTTAAAAAATTATCGAACGAACGTTTTGTTCAAAATGCAAAACCCGAAGTAATTGCAATGGAACAAAAGAAACAAGCTGATGCTGAAGCAAGAATAAAAACCATTGAAGAATCATTATCAAATTTGTAGCATGCAAGCAAACAAAATAAAAATCAGAATTATTTTATTTTTTCTTGGCTCATTATTTTTTCAATCGTTGCATGCGCAAAATTGGGATATTGATTTATTAAAACAATTCAATCCGCGCTACCCTGTTGATAATACATGGAGAACAATATCATCTACCGCAGAACCTTTGGCAGCGGGTATTCCATTGGGTTTGATCGCTTATTCTTTGATCACGGATAATCATAAACTAGAAATGAAATCCTACGAAATTGCAGGAAGCTTAGTTCTTGCTGCTGCAATAACCGAAGGAATAAAAATTGTTGACAACCGACCAAGACCTTACGAAACTTATCCAAACATTATTCATCCCGATGTTTATGAAAATGGACATTCATTTCCATCTGCACATGTTTCATTAGCCATGTCAACAGCAACTTCATTGATGTTAACTACTAAAAAGTGGTATGTAGCAGTACCTGCTTATGCATGGGCAACAGGTGTTGCATATTCGAGAATGTATTTAGGGCAACATTATCCAAGCGATGTAATTGCTGGTGCGATAGTTGGTGCAGGAGGTGCATGGCTATCGCATTGGCTCAACAGAAAATATTTTTCAAAGAAAAAATAATGGAAACAAATATTTCTATCCGAGTAGGAACAGTTGAAGATATTTCTTCCATACAACAAATTGCTTTCAGCACTTGGCCTGTAGCATACAGTGCAATCTTATCTCAGGAGCAATTGGATTATATGCTCAATTTATTTTACAGCGAAGATTCACTACGTGATCAAATGAAAAATGGTCACACTTTTTTAATGGCCGAATTACATACTGAGATCATTGGCTTTGCTTCCTTTAATTTAATTCAGGAACATACATTCAAATTACAGAAATTATATGTACTGCCAGGTATTCAGGAAAAAGGTGCCGGTAAAGTTTTATTGAACGAAGTAGTTCATCAGGTTCAAAATCTTGGTGCTAAAAAATTACAGCTTAATGTGAACAGAAATAATAAAGCCATTTGGTTTTATGAAAAAATGGGATTTGTAATTATTAAAGAAGATGACATCAACATTGGTCAGGATTTTTACATGAATGATTATGTGATGGAAAAAACTATTTAAGAGAATGTCTGATATCAGACATTCTACATCTTCCTAATGAACCAGCACGTGAGTTTGTTTAATAATTCCCATCACAAATACACTTTGTACGTGACCGATATTTTCGCTCTGACTTAATTTGTTTACATGAAAATCATAATAAGCATCCATGTTCTCTGCAACTACCTTCAACATAAAATCAAACTCACCGGAAATATTATAGCATTCAATTACTTCGTTTAGTTCATTGATGTGTTTGATGAATTTTGTTCCCGCACTTTTATTATGTTGTTTTAATGAAACATACACAATTACCATCAATCCTTTTTTAACTTTTGAATGATCTACCAAAGTGGCATATTGTTTAATAATGCCCGATTTTTCCATGCGTTTAATTCTTTCATGCACAGGTGTTGTACTCAAGTGTACTTTATCAGATATTTCTTTCACTGTCATCTTCGCATCATGCTGTAATAATTTTAAGATTGCATGATCGATCGTATCAATTGAAATATTGATAGCAGTAGTTTGTTCTGTTTTAATTGCTTTTGTCATAAGAAACTAATTGTTTATTCTTTCAAAATTAATAATTATGTATTAATATTCTAAACTTTCTATTGTATTTGGAATTTTATTCTGCATGTCTATCTTTGCCTTTCATAAAAAATTAAATATGTCTACACTTACAAAATCTATCGACTTCAGCCTTAAAAATAAAGTGGCTGATATTAGTTTAGCTGAATGGGGTCGCAAAGAAATTCGTTTAGCCGAAGCAGAAATGCCTGGCTTAATGTCAATTCGTGAAGAGTATGCTGCTTCTCAACCATTAAAAGGAGCAAGAATTGCGGGCTGTTTACACATGACCATTCAAACTGCTGTTTTAATTGAAACATTAGTTGCTTTAGGTGCTGAAGTGAAATGGAGCTCTTGTAATATTTTTTCTACGCAAGATCAAGCTGCTGCTGCAATTGCTGCTGCTGGAATTGGTGTATTTGCTTGGAAAGGACAATCACAGGCTGATGCTGATTGGTGTATTGAACAAACATTATTCTTTGGTGGTGCCGATCGCCCATTGAATATGATCTTGGATGATGGTGGTGATTTAACAAATATGGTTTTTGATACTTATCCTGAATTGATTGCAAACATTAAAGGTTTATCTGAAGAAACAACAACCGGTGTTCATCGTTTATACGAAAGAATGGAAAAAGGAACATTACCTATTCCTGCTATAAATGTAAATGACTCAGTTACTAAATCAAAGTTTGATAATAAATATGGTTGTAAAGAAAGTTTGGTTGATGCTATTCGTCGTGCAACAGATGTGATGATGGCTGGAAAGGTTGCTGTTGTTGGTTCTTATGGTGATGTTGGAAAAGGTTCTGCTGCTTCATTAAAAGGTGCAGGATGCAGAGTGATCGTTACTGAGATTGATCCTATTTGTGCATTACAAGCAGCAATGGACGGTTTTGAAGTAAAACCAATGATCAAAGCAGTTGCTGAAGCAGATATTATTGTTACTGCATCAGGTTGCCGCGATTTAATTACCGAAAAACATTTTCGTGCAATGAAAGATAAAGCGATCGTTTGTAATATCGGACACTTCGATATTGAAATTGATATTGCTTGGTTGAATAAAAATTATGGTCATACAAAAGATACCATCAAACCACAAGTTGATATTTATAATATCGAAGGTAAAGATGTGATCATTTTGGCTGAAGGTCGTTTGGTTAATTTAGGTTGCGCAACAGGTCATCCAAGTTTTGTGATGAGTAATTCATTCAGCAATCAAACCCTTGCACAAATTGAGTTGTGGACTAACCACACTGCTTACGAAAACAAAGTGTATGTGTTACCAAAAGTATTGGATGAAAAAGTAGCACGCTTACATCTTGCAAAAATTGGTGTTGAATTAGATGTTTTATCTGATGACCAAGCTGCATATTTAGGCATTTCTAAAAATGGTCCATTCAAGCCTGAATTTTATCGTTACTAATAAATCAGTTTTAAATAAAAAAGACCCGTTTCATTGAAGCGGGTCTTTTATTTTAATTCATTCCATAATTTCTTCTTTAGCAGTTAAATTACCAGGTAGATCAATTGCAGTTGCAATTATTTTAGTTCCAGAAACTTTAGTATTGACTTTCGTAACAGTATATTTCCATAAAAGAATATTTAATGAATCTCTTACAGCATCACCTGATTCAATTATTATTTCATTTCTTTTTTTGATAATTAGTTTTACTTCATTTACTCGAAAATTATCTATGGCCCTAACTCTAATAATATCACCAACCTTTCCATGATATTTTGAAGTATCAAGCATTTGTATTTCGGGTGCTACAAAATAATCTGACAAAGCCAAATTGTATGCAGTTTGTCCATCAGCAAGTACAGCTTCATAAGCTGCTTTTATTGATGGATTTGATATGACTGATTTTGCATACTCTACTCCTTTCTTAAATTTTGTTCGAACTTTTAATTGTTTGTCTGTTTTAATTAGTACAGAACTTGATTGAACTTTTCTTTGAATTGTTTTTTCAATTCTTTGATTGAAAATGTGGATGTCGTCTACCTTATTTCGGGTTCTTTTGGTCACGACATTGTTCTTTAACTTAGCCATGAATTTAGATTTAAAAAATTATAAATAATTTTACAAGATAATATTATAACAAATTAAATTATAATAACAAGGAGAAATCACGGTTTTTTTTAATCCGCTTAAAAAATAATTTTTAGAATGCTGTTATTTATTAGCAGCTGTATACCATTGTTTAGCGATAATTACATACTAACTTATTGATATTTAATAAGTAAATACAAATTTGCTTATGCAAAATCTGAAGTCTTAAAAATGAATGTGGGTAAAAAAAAATTAGGTCAGTTTCAATTAATAGAAATATTAATCAATTCATCATTTTAACAACCATTTCTTTCATCAGACCGGCATCGCCGGTTCCTATATCATGTACACCAACACTGCGGAGATTGTATTCGTGAAGGAGTAATAAAATTTTTTCAACGCCATTATAACTGTAATTTCTGGCAGCTTGCATATAATCCTTCATAAAATAAGGGTTGATTCCTAATGCAGCAGCGATTGCTTTTTCATCGTTAGATCCGGCACCAAAAACCATAAATACTTTACTGAAAAAATTATATAAAGCCGGTAATATCATTTGGATAGGAGCCGCTTTGGGATTGGCTTCGAAGTATTGTATAATGCGAATGGCTTTACTGAAATTCTTTTTCGCAATTGCATCCTGCATTTCAAAAACATTAAACTCTTTACTTACGCCAATATAATTTTCAATATCATCTTCAGTAATATTTTTTCTAGCCCCAAGATTAACTGCTAATTTTTCAATTTCGTTTTGTATGCGACTTAAATCATTGCCGATATGATCAACCAATATTAATAAAGCCCGTTGATTTATTGTCAGTTCATGTTGCTGGACCATTTGATTTGTCCATTCTGGCAACTGATTATCGTATATTTTTTTTGTTGTAAGAAGTTCTCCTTTTTGTTTGAGTGTTTTTGCCAATTTACTTCTGCCATCTACTTTTTTATCTTTATAACTCACCACAAAAACGGTAGAAGATAAAGGATTATCAATATAACTTTCAATCTTATCTATGTCTTTCATTTGCTGTGCTTCTTTCAACAGCACAACTTGTCTTTCAGCAAACATGGGATATCGTCTGCAAGCATTTACAACAGCAGCCCAATCAGCATCTTTACCATAGAAAACTGTAAGATTAAAACCTGTTTCGCTTTCTTTTAAAATTTTGTGTTCGGCATAATCCACTATCTGATCTATAAAGTAAGGCTCATCTCCTTCCAACCAATAAATAGGTTTGAAGTGACCTTTCTTCCAGTCGGATAATATTTTTTCGATCATGGGTGCAAAGATAGGTTTGTAGCCAATTGATATGATTCAGAAGAATCACTGTGGAAAACGAATTTTATGAATTTGTATTGTATTAAGATTATGTTACTAATATTATTTTTTCTTCGGTCAAAACAGGTAAGTTTTTAAAGCGAAGAATAATATTTGCAGTAACCACAACATCTCGCTGACAATAATCAACAATTCGTTGCAAGTTTTTTTCTTTATAATAAACATCCTGAACCATGCTACCATCAATATCTGTTTTAGAAGTTGGAATACCTAAAACAGAAGCTAATAAATGAAGGGATACATAATTTTTATTATCGCCAAACTTCCACCAGTTCATGGTATCAAGCATTTTTGTTTCCCATGGTTTTTTATCATTCAGTTGCAGATATTCGGGTAAAGGCAGTTGATGAATCATAAGTCTGCGGCAGATATACGGAATATCAAACTCTTTAATATTATGTCCGGCAAACTGAAAATTTTTATTGTATTTATACATCTTATCGCATAATGCAGTAAAAGATTTTAGTAGTTCAACTTCATCATCACCAGAAATACTTTTCATTTTTAAACAAATATTTTTCTCTTCATCTTCCTGAAAAAATGCAGTAGAAATACAAATTATTTTTCCAAACTCAGCCAAAATGCCACCACGCTTTTTATAGCTTTCGTCAGGGCTAATGCTTTCTGGCACGGTTTTGGAAATTTTATCAGAGAATAAAGTTTGCCATTCGGGCGATAACAAACTAAAGTCCTCGCATTGAGGAACAGTTTCAATATCTAAGAGTAATAAATCGGAAAGCATAATTATGAATTGAAGGTTATTTATTTTATTTTATTCGTTTAACTATTTAAATACGATATCATGAGTTACAATCAAACAACCGGAATAAATCCCGGTCAACAGTCACCTAACAAAGACAGCAAGAAATTATTATACAGTGTATTTTTTCTTACACTTATTCTTGCACTTACTTGGGGTTATATGATTTACGACAAAAGTAAATCTACTGAAATTGTTCAGCAATTACAAACAAAAGTAATAAGTGTTGACAGTTCTAAAACTGCATTGGAGCGTGAATTTGATCAGGCTTCAGCTAAAGCAGATTCATTAATGGGCAGTAATAAAAAATTAAACGGAACAATTACTGCAAAGAATAAAGATATTCAAAGGCTGAAAGCAAATATTGGCAGCATTTTAAAAAACAAAAATGCTACTGCTGCAGAATTAGCCAGTGCTAAAACAATGATCGATGAATTAAATGGCAAAGTGAATGAACTGTATGTTCAAATTGAACAACTGAAAACTGAAAAACAACAATTAGTAGTTGAAAAAGTACAATTAATAACAGAGAAAGCAAGTCTTCAGGATACACTTCAAAAAACAACATTTGAAAAACAACATGTAGAAGATGTAGCTTCAACTTTGCACGCTTCCAATATTAATGTTGAAGCAATTGATGTAAAACATAATGGAAAAGAAAAGGAAACAAGCAATGCAAAAAGAGCAAGCTTGATGAGAATTTCTTTCAAGCTTGATGAAAACAGAATTGCCCCTTCCGGCGAAAAAGAATTGTATGTATGTGTTTTAAATCCTGATGGCACTATAGTTTCAAAAGGAAACAGCGTTACAACAAGAGAAGACGGTGATAAAAAATATACTGATAAGTTAGTTGTTAGTTATGAACAGGGTAAATCATTACCCGTAAGTTTTGATTGGAAACAAAGCAACAGTAAGTTCCAAATAGGTATCTATAAAGTAGAAATCTATCAGAATGGTTATAAGATTGGAGAAGGAAATGCCACACTTAAAAAAGGCGGTCTATTTGCTTCACTTTAAATATTTAACTTTAAAATAATAAAGACATCCAAAAGGGAATGTCTTTATTATTTTAATTATTTTCAATAACAAACCAACTGGTTGTTTTAACTTTGCAAAAATCACAATTATGAGTTATTCATCCGGCTCAACTTCGCAGCCACCACAAAAAGACAATCGTAAAGTAATATATGCACTTTTAATTGGTGCACTAGTTCTCACTTGGGGGTATTTGATTTATGATAAAAGTCAAAACAAGCAAGAGATTATTTATAAGGATAGACTAATTTCAAATGTTAGTAACGCAAAAGATTCTTTGCAATCTTTATTTAATGATGCATCTGCAAGAGCCGATTCTTTAACAGGAAGCAATGTTCAATTAACAGGTGCATTGGCTGAAAAGAATGGTGAAATATTAAAATTAAAATCTAATATCGGTAGCATCTTAAAAAAGAAAAATGCAACTGATGCTGAATTGAAACAAGCAAAAGAAATGATCTCTGAATTGAATGGCAAAATTGATGGTTTGTTTGTTGAGATCACAAAATTAAAAGGCGAAAACAAAGAATTAACTTCTGCCAATCAACAATTGAATACTGAAAAAACGCAGTTAACAAACGAGAAAGGTCAATTGCAAACTAATCTTTCTAAAACACAAGCTGAGAAAGCAAATGTTGAAGATCTTGCTTCTACTTTACATGCATCAAACATTGCAGTTAGTGCTGTAAAAGTAAAAGGTGATGGCAGTCAGAAACAAACTTCTTCTGCAAAACGTGCAGATCTGTTTGTGATCAGTTGTTTACTCGATGAAAATCGTGTAACACCTAGCGGAAAGAAAACTTTGTATGTTAGTGTTTTAAATCCTGATGGAACTCCATCAGGTACTGAAGGCACATTTAAATCAAGAGATGCCCTTGATGTTGCTTATTCAAATAAGGTAGAAGTCGATTATTTAACAGGCAAAGCATTACCCGTTTCTTTCAGTTGGAAGCCAGGTGCTAAATTTCAAGCAGGCGAATATAAAATCGTGATCTATCACAACGGATTTAAAATTGGTGAAGGCAAAAAGGATTTGAAAAAAGGTGGATTTTTAGGTTTGTAATTTATTCATATATTCAGATAAAGCCACGAGGCAGTTATTCGTTAACTGCCTCATTTTTTTGTTACCAACGGTATAACTTAAATCGTCTTTACTGGCGTCGCACTCTTCAACGTTTAGTACTTTATTCAACAAGGTTTCACAATTAATCTTATTTTTAGAACCATGATCCAACAATGGTTTAATTGGAGAACATCATTAGCTTTCATTGCCATCTGCATTGTTAGCGGCACAATTTTTTACTCACAATATCTTGCAAAAAAAATTGCAAAAGAAGAACGCCAAAATGTTGAAGCTTGGGTTGAAGCACAAAAGACAATCTTGCATTCATCCGATAGTATCAGTTTGAATTTAGCTGTAAAAATTTCAAGCGATAATAATTCCATCCCAATCATCGAGACAAATGAGAAAGACAGCATCACTAGTAATTATGTAAACATCGACAGTATAGAAGTAAAAAATGATAAAACATATCTTTCCAAAAAAATAAATGAATTCAAACAACACAGAGCACCGATTATTTTAATAATTAAGCAATCGCCATATACCGCTAATAAATATTATTACGGCGAAAGTGTTTTATTAAAGGAAATAAAATACTATCCAATTGTTCAATTATTTATTGTTGCATTATTTATTATTGTTGTAATTATTGCACAACGAATCAACCATCAAAGTACGCAGAATCAAGTGTGGGCGGGCATGGCAAAAGAAACGGCACATCAGCTGGGAACTCCTGTTACAAGTTTACAAGGGTGGATCGAAATGCTTAAAGAAATAAAAGGCAACGAAAAAATTACGCCCGAGATCGAAAAAGATATTAATCGATTATTATTAGTCTCCGATCGTTTTGGCAAAATAGGCAGCACTCCTCATCTCGAAGAAAAAAATATTGTTGTTCAGGTTCAATCCATGATTGATTATATAAAAAGAAGAGCAGGAAATAATATTGAGTTTGCTTTAAACACTAATTCAGAAAACATTTTTGCAAAAATTTCTCCGCCATTATTTGATTGGGTAATAGAAAACTTATTAAAGAATGCTTTGGATGCAATGGAAGGAAATGGAAATATTATTATTAACCTCGAAGAAAATAAATCTCAAATCTTAATAGATATAATTGATAACGGAAAAGGAATAAGTAAAAAAAATGTGAGTAAAGTTTTCAAACCAGGTTTCACAACTAAGAAACGCGGATGGGGATTAGGGCTTACGCTCACTAAGCGGATTATTGAGCAATATCACAAAGGGAAAATCTTTGTGAAACATAGTGAACTAGGCAAAGGCACCACGTTCAGAATAATACTGAATAAATAAATAATTTATTCAGCTTCTTCTTCACTTGGAATTCGACCACCATTCAAACCAAAACAATTCATAACAGCATACCATTGTTGTAATGATTGTTGTGATGTTGTTTCGGTAAATAAATCTGCTTCGCTGCATAGATCAAGTAATTCATTCTGATGCTTTGTTCTGTCCAATAGCGAAGTTTTGTTGTCGGATAATCTTTTAAAGCTTTGTCTGATTCGATTTAATTTTTCATCCGACAAATGATCGAATGCATGGTCGTGCATTAATTGCCCTGCTGCATTTACTAATAATTGTTCCGATCGTGTTTTCATACAATTTAATTTAGTCTGCAAATATTTAATAACTGCAAGTACTTAATTAGACAACAAAGTTCCGCTTTTAGTCTGTTAGCAAATTGTTACGACATAAAACATGTGCATAAAATGGGGATTACAATAAAAGTAATTGCTTTAAAATTAGCAATTCTCGGATGATGCTTCGTGTAAAAATCTATTCAAGTGCCGATTGATATTCCTGCAATAATCGAATTTGATTTCTTGCTCTTACTAAATTGTGCGCTGGATATTTGCAACCATAATAAACATCGTTATTAATATAATCTGCAAGAAAACGAATGGCTTGCATGTAAATCAAAACTTCTCCAGACAAGAAAAAATTATCCTTTTCAAACGAACTCAACACTTCACCTATTCCTTTCAAATATCCGTCCTGTATAGATTTCATAAAGTCTTTGCGAATAATAATCTTATTTAAATCTGCCTCTTCTTCCGAAACAGGACAAACATAAGTGCGCATCATATCACCAACATCACTTAAAAAATACCCTGGCATGATTGTATCCAGATCAATCACACATAATCCCTTGTTATCAGCATCAAATAAAACGTTTGATATTTTTGTATCGTGATGGGTTACTCTTTGCTTGACATCCGGATGATGAATAAAATTTTCGAATTTATCAACAATATTTTTTTTTGATTGAATGAATGAAATATCAATTTTCATTTCTTCAATTCTTTCCGGATTACCTGATTGAATAGCATCTTCAAATTGATGATATCGCAAAGATAAATTATGAAAATCAGGCAGTGTTATTTTTAATTGCGAAGCATCTAATTCATTTAGTAAAGCTGTAAATTTTCCAAATTGATGAGCAGCTTCAAAAGCCTGGTTGGCTGTTTGAACTACATCAATCGTAAAAGAATTCTTTATAAAACTAAAACTTCGATAATAACCATCTTCAATACAGCAAAGCGTTTCAGCATTATTATTTGCTATAGGAGAAGTGAATAAATATTCGGGATGATTTATTTTAAAATAAGACGAAAGCAATTTTAAATTGTCATCAATAAAATCCGGTCGTTTAAAAATTGAAGTATTTATTTTCTGCAAAATAAATACTTCATCGTCATTTATAACTTTCCAAGTATTGTTAATCAAACCGGAATGAATGCTTGAAAAGTTTGCATTCTTCCAGCCATAAAAATCGCAGATCGTTTTAAAAATGTTTTCATTCATTTTACCAAAGTACAAACAATTTCTTCTCCGTATCTTTCATCTACAATATTTTTAAATGGAAAGAAGAAAATTTTTAGAATTTAGTTCCTTAGGATTATCGGCTATTACTTTCTCATCATTCAAATCATCATCACCAATTCGTAAACCAATTGTTATTTCAACATGGGATGCGGGCATTGAAGCAAACAAAACTGCATGGAAAATATTAAGCATCGGCGGTAGTGCATTGGATGCAGTTGAAAAAGGTGTAATGGTAACAGAATCTTCGCAAAACTGTTGTGTTGGATTGGGCGCAAACCCAGACCGAGATGGGTTTGTAACATTGGATGCAAGTATCATGGACCATCAATTTAATTGTGGCTCTGTGGCTTTTTTAGAAAGAATAAAACATCCCATTTCTGTTGCAAGAAGAGTAATGGAAAAAACGCCGCATGTAATGTTAGTGGGCGAAGGTGCACAACAATTTGCAGTTGCTGAAGGCTTTCCACTTGAAAGCGATAAATTAAGCAATGATGCAAAAAAAGCTTATGAAAATTGGTTGAAAAAAAGTGAATACAACCCTATAATTAATATTGAAAGAACAAAAGGAAATAATGCATTTGCTCCACCAAAATTAGAGACCGGCGAATGGAATCATGACACGATCGGGATGGTTGCTATGGATGCAAATGGGAACTTAAGCGGCAGCTGTACCACAAGCGGCATGGGTTTTAAAATGCGTGGACGTGTTGGTGATTCGCCAATTATTGGTGCCGGATTATTTGTTGATAATGAAGTTGGTGCAGCTACTGCAACAGGACAAGGTGAAGATGTGATAAGAATATGCGGATCGCATTTGGTGGTTGAATTTATGCGACAAGGTTTGAACCCGGAAATGGCATGTAAAAAAGCTGTAGAAAGAATTATTAAAGCAAAAGGAGTTGAAAAAAGCAAACAGATACAAGTTGGATTTATCGCCATCAACAAGCAGGGTGATTATGGTGGTTACTGTATTCAGAAAGGATTCAACTTTGCTGTTTGTTATGCCGAAGAAAAAAATTTCTTAGTTGATGGAAAATTTATTTTATAAGAATAAATTTTTGTAACATTACAAAGCTAAAAAGTTAATTATAAAACTTCGTAGACATATCATTTGAAGAATAAAGTATTTCATCTTTAAAAAATAATTATGAGAAACACCTTAGAACTTGCTGTATTTAATATTGAATCAGCATTAACTGCTGCTAAAGGCGGCGCCGATAGACTTGAAATATGTGAGAATTATGCCAATGGTGGCACTACTCCATCTTATGGTATTTTAAAAATTTTACGAAACAAAGTATCGATTCCTGTTTTTGTTATGCTTTGTCCTCGTGCAGGTGATTTTGTTTATACCGATGAAGAATTTGAAGTAATTAAAAAAGATATTTTGATTTGCAAGAAGCTAAATTTCGATGGTGTTGTGTGTGGCATTTTAAAAACTGATGGAAGTATTGATGTGCCAAGAACTTCTGAATTAGTTCAACTTGCATATCCCATGGAATTCACATTCCACAGGGCTTTTGACCGATGTAAAGACCCATTGAAAGCATTGGAAGATATCATTGATTGCGGTTGCAATCGCATTTTAACAAGTGGTCAGGTTCCAAATGCATTAGGTGGAAAAAAAACAATTAAACAATTAATTCAAAAGGCAAATAATAGAATTACTATTTTGGCTGGTGGCGGAATAAGAAGTAATAATATCGCCGAAATAAAACAATTTACCGGCGCCACAGAATTTCATAGTTCAGCAAAAAAAATAGTGCCTTCAAAAATGCAATTCATCAATCCAAAAATGAAAGATGATTTGAATCAGGTAAGTGTAGATGTGGAAGAAATAAAAAAGATGAAAAAAATTATTTCAAAGAAATAATAAAATAATTATTTTTTTACCTGCTTCAGTATTTCATAGCGTCGTTCCTTGCGTCGCACACTTGTACTGCATAACTTTGTGCAACTATTCTTTCCATCATGATCATTCGCGATGAGATATTAAAAGAACATTCTCGAACAAATGCTTTGAAGATCGCATCTTATGCCTGTTCTTCTAAAAAGAATTTTAAAGAATTAATGCAGTGTTTTCTAGATAAAGAATATCGTGTTGCACAAAGAGCAGCTTGGAGTGTAAGTTGGGCGTCGCGACAAAAACCTGAAATGATCGAGCCTTACATTAAAACATTGGTTGAACAATTAAAAAGAAAAGATGTTCACCAGGCAGTGATAAGAAATACAGTAAGAATTTTTGAAGAACTCGAATTACCAAAAGCATTTCATGGCGAAGTAATGAACGCCTGTTTTTATTTTATTGAAGAACCGTCTACACCAGTTGCGATAAAATCATTTTCATTAACTATTCTATTCAATCTTTCTAAACAATATCCCGAAATAAAAAATGAATTAAGATTGATCATTGAAGAAAGATGGGATACCGAAACAGCAGCATTTAAAGCAAGAGGAAAGAAAATATTAAAATCTTTCAAAACAAATAATCAACACGAAACATTTTTTGGAAAACATAAATTTATATCAAACTAAAATTAATTTTAGTTTGATATAAATAAAAAAACTACAAACCTCATAAGCCGGATTCTGTTTCTAAACTATCATTTATCTGCGATAAACATTACTGTTTACCTGTTGCTGCCTACCCTGAGCCTTGAACGAGCAGCTCTCAAAACGGCTCTATACGTGGCATTACAGCACCCAAGGTTTACCCGCTGTTACTGTTACCATTAACAGCTGTGAGCTCTTACCTCACATTTTCATCTTTACCATTTGCATGGCAGTTATTTTCTGCGGCACTTTCTCTTTCAAGAAAACTTGAAGCCGGTTATTCGCCGGTAGGTTGCTCTATGCTGTCCGGACTTTCCTTCCCGAATAAATTCGAGACGATAGTTCGGGTTTGTAGAATTGTAAAGGTAATTGATTGTATGTTTTTATTTATTAATCGTATTTATTGAAATAAAAAAGTACCTCAACCAAATGCTGAGATACTTCTTTCTTAATAACCTTTGAGGTATAAAAATTACATTCCCCACCTGTTTGTTAATTTCAAACGTAAGGCAGGTTTCATTTGTCTTTGAATTTTCCAAAGATCAGCAACACAAAGATTTTGTGCTTGATCCTGATTCTTAACATCAACATTTGTAGCCACTGTTTCTTTTACCTCAGTTACTAATTGTTTCAATTCTTCTGCTTCCATTTTCACAATAGAATGCTTTACATTACTGTTCATAATTGTGTCTCTTTTTTTTGTTCTTCAATAAAATTTTTCGGGCAAGAATCGAACAAAGTATAATTACTTTACTAACACAGAGGGCAAACTAACATCAAACTTTTGAAGTGTATCAGATACCTTAAATAGTGATGCAAATGTACATCATTTTTTTTAAAGCATATTTATGAAACTGTTAATGATTGATATGATAAACAAAAAGCCTTCGCATTTCTGCAAAGGATTTTAGAAAATTTTATAAAAAAAATTACTTCACTTCTTCAAACTGCGCATCTTCAACAGTGTCATTTTTTTGACCACCATCCTGATGAGGAGAGCCATCTGCATGTGGCTGCTGTTGTGCATTTGCGCCATCTGCCTGTGCTTTATAAATCTCTTCGCTAGCAGCAGTCCATGCAGTATTCATTTCAGTCATTGCAGTATCAATAGCTGCAATATCCTGAGCTTTATGCGCATCTTTTAATTTGGTTAATGCAGTTTCGATAGGTGCCTTTTTATCTGCAGGAACTTTATCACCAAATTCTTTTAATTGTTTTTCTGTTTGGAAAATCAAACTATCAGCCTGATTTAATTTTTCGATTTTTTCTTTCGCAACTTTATCTTCGGCTTCATGAGCTTTTGCTTCAGCTTTCATTTTTTCAACTTCTTCTTTACTCAATCCACTACCCGCTTCGATACGAATTTTTTGTTCTTTACCGGTGCCTTTATCTTTTGCACTCACATGCAATAAACCGTTGGCATCAATATCGAATGTTACTTCAATTTGAGGAACGCCGCGTGGTGATGGTGGAATTCCATCAAGATTAAACATTCCTAAACTTTTATTTTGATTTGCAAGTGGTCTTTCGCCCTGTAACACATGAATCTGCACACCGGGTTGATTATCGCTTGCTGTAGAAAATATTTCTGTCTTCTTTGTTGGAATAGTTGTGTTTGATGGGATCATCGGTGTTAATACGCCGCCCATTGTTTCAATTCCTAATGTCAATGGAGTTACATCTAACAACAACACATCTTTTATTTCGCCGCTTAATACTGCACCTTGAATGCCTGCACCAATTGCAACAACTTCATCAGGATTAACACTACGGTTTGGTTTTTTACCAAATAATTTTTCGACTATTTCCTGAACTTTTGGAATACGTGTAGATCCACCAACCAAAATAACTTCATCAATTTGAGAAAAACTATAACCTGCATCTTTCATTGCAGCTTCACAAGGTTTGATGCAACGTTCAAATAATTTATCGCTTAATGCTTCAAATTTTGCTCTTGATAATTTTTTCACCAAATGTTTTGGAACACCATCAACAGCTGTGATGTAAGGCAAATTAATTTCAGTTTCTGAAGAAGAACTTAATTCAACTTTTGCTTTTTCTGCTGCTTCTTTTAAACGCTGTAATGCCATAGGATCTTTACGAAGATCAATTGCTTCATCTTTTTTAAATTCATCAGCCAACCAATCCATGACAACTTTATCAAAATCATCACCACCTAAATGTGTATCACCATTGGTTGATTTTACTTCAAATACACCTTCGCCTAAATCCAAAACAGAAATGTCAAAAGTACCACCACCTAAATCGAATACGGCAATTTTTTGATCAGCATGCTTTTTATCCAATCCATAAGCCAAAGCAGCAGCTGTTGGCTCGTTTACAATTCTGCGAACATTTAAACCGGCAATTTCGCCAGCTTCTTTTGTAGCCTGACGTTGTGCGTCATTAAAATATGCAGGCACTGTAATTACGGCATCTGTAACTTCCTGACCCAAATAATCTTCGGCAGTCTTCTTCATTTTTTGAAGGATCATTGCAGAAATTTCCTGCGGTGTATATTGACGACCGTCAATGTCAACACGAACGGTATTATTGTCACCTTTCACCACTTTATAACCCCAATGACTGATTTCTTCTGTCACTTCATCATAACGACGACCCATAAAACGCTTTACACTCGAAATAGTATTATGTGGATTAGTGATGGCCTGACGTTTTGCAGGATCGCCAACTTTACGTTCGCCATTCTTCAAAAAGCCGATAACAGATGGCGTTGTACGACGACCTTCATCGTTTGCAATTACTACCGGTTCGTTGCCTTCCATAACAGAAACGCAACTGTTTGTTGTTCCTAAATCAATGCCTATAATCTTTCCCATAAAATAAATTTTTAATTTTCAGATCCGATTCTATAATCAAATCAGCTATGATCGTCAACGATTATGCCATGAGTGATTAGAATGCAAAAATGTCAGACAATAAATATCCTAATTCAATTCCCCAGTCTTGAAAGAGTAATGTTTCTGGGAGAAATAACTAAATACAATCAATAAACCAGTTGTGACAATCTTTGAAGGAGTTGGATACCATTGAAGTTTGTGTGCAAATAAAATTAATAACCAATAATTCAAAATCATATTTGCTATTACCACAACTAAATATCTAAATAACTGTACGTGTTTTTTTAAATCAGATTCTGTAAATACAACATAACGATTCAAATAAAATCCTATTGCAAAATTTATCCATATTGCAAATAAGTAATCGGCAGCAATAAAAGGCTTCAATGCCAAGTTTCCATAAAAAGGGATAAAGCCAAGATGAACGATCTCTTTCTGAAAAATAAAATTATATCCAATTGAATACAACACAATACCCAATAAAACATTTGCTCCGCCACAAGCTGCATATCGAAATGTTTGCAAAGGCATGACTCTTTTAAATAATGGATAAAAAAAGTCCACAATATTTAAAATAGTATTTTTTGTAAAGTGATGTATGCGATTCATAAATGCCGGCGAAGGTAAAAATTATTCATTTAGATTTGCCTCTTTAAATGTTAATTTCTAATGAGTGTAGTAGATCAGATAAAATCAGTTACAGTAAAAGCAATTAAAGAATTATATACTGTTGAATTAACAGAGAATAATATTTTGGTTAATGCCACCAAACCCGAGTTTGAAGGCGATTATACGGTTGTTCTTTTTGCATTTGTAAAACAACTAAAAAAGTCACCCGATGCGTTGGGGAATGAATTAGGAAATTTTCTTATCGAAAATTACAATGAACTATTTACTTCATTCAACATCATCAAAGGTTTTTTGAATTTAAATATTGCAGATAATTACTGGATTGGCTTTTTGCAACAACAACATAAAAATATTTCTTACGGCGTTAAAGAAAAAAATGGCGACAGAGTAATGGTTGAATATTCGTCTCCTAACACAAATAAACCTTTACACCTCGGACATTTAAGAAATAATTTTTTAGGATGGAGCATTGCTGAAATTTTAAGTACTAATGGATACGATGTTGTAAAGACCTGCATTGTAAACGATCGTGGCATTCATATTTGTAAAAGTATGATCGCATGGCAAATGTTTGCAGATGGTGCAACACCTCAATCAACAAATACAAAAGGAGATCATTTTGTAGGGGATTATTATGTGAAGTTTAATGATGAATATAAAAAACAAATTGAAGAATTAATTGCCACTGGTTTAATTAAAGAAGATGCTGAAAAGCAAGCGCCAATCATGAAAGCCACACAACAAATGTTGCTGGATTGGGAAGCTGGAAAGCCCAATGTAATTGAGTTGTGGAAGAATATGAACAGTTGGGTTTACGATGGTTTCAACACAACTTATAAAACTATCGGCAGCGATTTTGATAAAATCTATTACGAGAGCAATACTTATTTATTAGGTAAAACAATTGTTGAGAAAGGATTAGAGAAAAATGTGTTTTTTAAGAAAGATGATGGCAGTGTTTGGATAGATCTTACTGCTGATGGTTTGGATGAAAAAGTAGTGATGCGTAAAGATGGGACATCAGTTTATATTACACAGGATATTGGTTTAGCCGAACAAAAACAAAATGAGTTTAATGCCAATCAAAGTATTTATGTTGTAGGTGATGAACAGAATTATCATTTTAAAGTATTGAAATTAATTTGCGAAAAGTTAGGATTGGCTTCTGCTGATCAGATCTATCATTTAAGTTATGGCATGGTTGAATTGCCAACTGGTAAAATGAAAAGTCGCGAAGGAACTGTTGTTGATGCTGATGATCTCGTTGCAGAAATGATAAATATCTCTCAACAAAAAACTGAAGAGTTAGGTAAGGTAAAAGATTTTACTTCCGATGAATTGCATGAATTGTACAGCACCATCGGATTGGGTGCATTAAAATTTTTCTTATTGCGTGTTGATCCGAAAAAGAAAATGGTTTTTAACCCTGAAGAAAGTATAGATTTTCATGGTTTCACAGGACCATTTATTCAATATACACATGCAAGAATAAAAAGTATTTTGAGGAAAATGGGTGAAGTAACGAGTATGAAATCAGGAGTTGAGAATTTGTTGCCATTGGAAAAAGAGCTCATCATTCAATTAGAAATATTTCCTACTATCATCGGAGAAGCAGCAGCAGAGCACGATCCATCGAAATTGGCAATTTATATTTTCAATCTCGCCAAAATATTTAATTCCTTTTATAGCGAACATTCAATTGCAAATGCAGAAAGTGAAGAAAAAAAATATTTGCGTTTACAATCGGCTCAATTAACCGCTAATGTTATAAAAAAAGGAATGAGTTTATTAGGAATAAAAGTTCCTGAAAGAATGTAACGGAAATTAAAAATTGAAAATTACATTTGCGTTTTATCAATTGCCCGGGTGTTGAAATTGGTAGACAAGCCACTTTGAGGTGGTGGTACTCGAAAGGGTGTGCAGGTTCGAATCCCGTCTCGGGCACGATGTTTAAAAAAACAACAAATTAAAAAGCCAACATAAGTTGGCTTTTTAATTTTGCAAAAGAAATTTCTACAAATCGATTATTTAATCAGTTTTCTTTTTAACCAAAGCCATTCCGCATTTAGGGCAGTCACCAGGTTTTGCTGTTATTATTTCAGGATGCATCGGACATGTGTATGTTGCTGAAATGGTTTCATTTTTCTTAGCTACGAGGTTCATTCCACACTTTGAACATTTACCGGGTTGCTTACTCACAACATTGGAGTGCATTGGGCACACATAGATTATCTCCGGGTCTTTTGCAACCAGATTCATTCCGCATTTCGGGCATTTACCGGCATGATCGCTTACAATATCTTTATGCATAGGACATGTAAATTTCAATGTTGGAGGAGTTACTATTTCATCCTGTTTATTCTTTTGTTCTATTTGAGCAAAACTTATTGTAGCAAATACCACAGCGATTAAAAAAAGAATTAATTTTTTCATGGCTTTAATTTTTATAAAATGATGAGGCTTTTGAACTTAAAAATATTATTTGAATATGTAATATCCTAAAAGAAATCTATACTACCACTAATTCAAATCCAATTATTTTATAAAACATCTGTTTGCTGTAATACCAAAATTTATTTTGCGATATTTAAAATCATAAATACTTTATTTAATAGTGACTAAAATCATAATCCCTCTTATTTAGAATAAATAGTTTTGCAAAGTCGATTTAAAATCGAAATTCAATTTCGATATCATCAGTAATTATTGTTCTGAACATAATATTGAAGGCTTATGAAAACCGAAACGCTCACATCAGATGCCGACCTTGCAAAAGATCCCAGAATAAAATTGATTTCCGCGAAAATTAAAAAAGAAAATTTCAAACCGGATGCATTAATAGAAATTTTGCACACAGCACAAAATGCTTACGGTTACTTACCCATGAATGTGTTGAAGTATATCACCAAACAACTTCATTTACCTCCATCTAGAGTTTATTCAACAGTTACTTTCTATCATTTCTTTTCTTTAAAATCAAAAGGTGATCATACTTGTTTGGTTTGCACCGGTACTGCATGTTATGTAAAAGGCGCTCAAGCAATCTTAAATGAAATTGAAAAACAATTTTCATTAAAACCCGGACAAGTTACTGCTGATAATAAATTAGGAATCTCTGTTGCACGTTGTATTGGCGCTTGTGGGCTTGCACCTGCAGTTGTATTAGATGATGAAGTTCTTGCAAAAGTAAATGCTGAAGAAATTGTAAATAAAATCAATGCTAAAATTGTTGAATCATGAACAGGCAAGATTTACAAACAAAAATCACTGCTGAAAAAGCAATAGACCTTTATAAAAAGTATAAACCTAAATTATGTGTATGCTGTGGTGCAGGTTGTATTTCATCGGGCTCTGAAGAGGTTTTAAAAAAATTAGAAGGAGAAATTAAAACAAGAGGACTGGAAAATGAAGTAGAACTTATTCCTACAGGCTGCATGGGACCATGTAATCAAGGTCCACTAATTAAATGTTTACCTGAATACACGATCTATCAAAAAGTCGATTGCAGTAATATTAAAGCAATCGTTCAAAGTCAATTGATAGAAAAAAAACCGATTGAAGATTTATTATTGTTTGCTGATTCTCGTCCAAAACCTTTTATCGATGCACGTGAAGATCCATACTTTAAAAAGCAAATGAAAATTGCTTTAAAAGATTGCGGACATATCAATCCAGAAAAAATAGAAGATTATTTAGTACAAGATGGATATGCAGCATTAGATAAAATTTTATTTCAGATGTCACCTGAAGATGTAATTGCTGAAATAAAGCATAGTCGCATGCGTGGTCGTGGTGGTGCCGGTTATCCAACAGGATTAAAATGGGAAACAGTTTATAAATATGTAAGCAATCAAAAGTATGTGATATGCAATGGTGATGAAGGTGATCCGGGTGCATTCATGGATAGAAGTGTGTTGGAAGGAAATCCGCATCGTGTGTTGGAAGGAATGTGTATCGCTGCTTATGCTGTTGGCGCAAACAAGGGCTACGCCTATATCCGCGGCGAATATCCATTAGCAATTAAAAGAATCGAATCAGCAATTAAACAAGCAAAGAAATTAGGTTTATTAGGAAATAATATTTTAGGAACTGATTTTTCTTTTGATGTTGAAGTTCGTATTGGTGCCGGTGCATTTGTTTGCGGTGAAGAAACTGCATTGATCGCATCGATCGAAGGAAAAAGAGGAACACCGAAACCTCGTCCCCCATTTCCAGCTGAATCAGGCTTATGGGGCAAACCAACTTTAATTAATAACGTTGAAACATTTGCTGGTATCGCTCCTATTATTAATAATGGTGGTGAATGGTACAGCGAAATTGGAACACCAAAAAGTGCAGGAACTAAAGTATTTGCATTGGCAGGAAAAATAAATTATTCAGGATTGATAGAAGTACCGATGGGTACTTCATTACGTGAAATTGTTTTTGATATTGGTGGCGGCATTCAAGGTGGTGGCGAATTTAAAGCAGCACAAACAGGTGGACCATCAGGAGGATGTATTCCTGCAGAACATTTAGATGTGAAGATGGATTATGAATCATTGATAAGCCTTGGTTCAATAATGGGATCTGGCGGATTGATAGTGATGGATAAAAGTTCCGACATGGTTGATGTTGCTCGTTACTTTATGGAATTTTGTATGGATGAAAGTTGTGGTAAATGTGTGCCCTGCAGAGTTGGAACAAAAATGATGCATGATCTTCTACAAAAAATTTGTGATTCAAAAGGAACAAAAATTGATCTGGAGAGATTAGAAGAATTAGCAGTGTATGTTAAAGAATGTAGTTTATGTGGTTTAGGTGCATCGGCTCCAAACCCTTTGCTGAGTACACTTCGGCACTTTAGACATGAATATGAAAATAGAATTACAGAATAAGAATTAAATAAAAAGCTATGGCAAAAATATCTGTAAATATTGATGAAAAGAATCTGGAAGTTGAGGTGGGTAAAACTATTTTGGAAGTATGCAGAGAAAATGGAATTGAAATATTAACGATGTGCCATTTAAAAGGTATAAGTGATGTTGGTGCATGTCGTTTATGTTTGGTAGAAATAGAAGGTGTAAATAAATTATTATCTGCTTGCACCACAAAGATTGCTGCAAACATGATCATTCGCACAAAGACTGAAAAAATAAAAAGATACCAACGAATAACAAGTGAATTATTTTTTGCTGAACGTAATCATGTTTGTTCTGTTTGTGTTGCCAATGGAAAATGTGATCTACAAAAATTAGGATATAAAACAGAGATGGATCATATCCGTTACCCGTATTTATTTCCGGAATGCGAAGTGGATACATCGCATCCTTGGTATGTGTTAGATCACAATCGTTGCATCATGTGTACACGTTGTGTTAGAGTTTGTGCAGAGGTTGAAGGTGCTCATAATTGGAACGTGATGAACAGAGGAAATAAAGTTAGAATCATTTCAGATTTTAATACCCCATGGGGCGAATCTGAAACTTGTACTTCATGTGGTAAATGTGTGCATGCTTGTCCAACAGGTGCTATTTGGCCAAAGGCAATTGTGCAGGGACAATTAGAAAAGAAACCTGAAATGATTACTGAATTAATTGAAAAGAGAAAGATGAATTTATAGTTTGGTGAATAGAGAACAAAGCTTACAAGAGTGCGACGCAACGAAGTACAATTGAAATTATACAGTTGGTTACATAAAATAAAATCAACAACAAAATGAGTAAGAAAAAAATAGCAACAGTTTGGTTGGGCGGATGTTCGGGATGCCACATGAGTTTATTGGATATTGATGAACGAATTTTAGATGTTGCAAAATTGGCCGACATCGTTAAATGTCCAATCGTTGATGGTAAAGAATTACCAGAAGTTGATATTGTTTTAGTAGAAGGTTCTGTTACCAGCGATGAACATTTACGCGAAATATTACACATTAGAAAGCAGACGAAAGCCTTGGTAGCATTGGGCGATTGTGCTGTTACCAGTAATATTACAGGTATGCGAAATTATTTTCCACTGAAAGATGTTTTTGAAACTGCGTATGTAAATGCAGTAAGTAATGATAAAGAAGGTTCAGTACCTGATCATCCTGAATTATTAAAACTGCGTGATAAAGTTGTTCCGTTGCAAGAGGTAGTAAAAGTTGATTTTGTTATTCCCGGTTGCCCTCCTGATGCCGATACAATTTTCTATGTGTTATTCGAATTTTTAAACGATCGTGTTCCTAATTTAAGTGACGTAAAAAAATTGAGATATGGATAGTTCAACAAAAAGGAAAATAGTTATCTCTCCGGTTACAAGAATTGAAGGTCATGCAAAAATTACACTTCACTTAGATGCCAATGGAAATGTAGATGATGCTTTTTTTCATGTGAATGAATTTCGCGGATTTGAAAAATTTTGCGAAGGAAGAATGTATACAGAAATGCCAATCATCACACCACGCATTTGTGGTATTTGTCCAGTAAGTCATTCCATCGCCAGTGTGAAAGCATGTGAAATGATTCAGGGAATTCAACCAACTTATACCGGAACATTATTAAGAAGATTAATTCAGTTAGGACAAAATTTTTCTTCTCATGCTTTATCATTCTTTCATTTATCATCTCCTGATTTTTTATTGGGATATGATAGCGACCCGTCAACAAGAAATATTTTAGGCATCGCAGATAAATATCCTGATATCGCTTTACGCGGAATAAGATTAAGAAAACTCGGACAAGAAATAAGTGAAAGAATTACCGGAAAAAAAATTCATATTGCAGGAATTGCCCCAGGCGGAATGGGATTTCCATTATCTGCAGAAAACCGAAAAGCCTTGCTGGCATGGATTCCCGAAGCAATGGAAACGGTACAGATAGGTATTGGTATCATTAAAAAATTTCATGAAGAGAATGAAGCAATGGTAAAAAGTTTTGCCACATCTCCTACTCTTTACATGGGAACGGTTGGACCCGACGGCGAATTAGAATTATATGATGGCAACTTACGTTTTATAGATGCAGATGGAAATATTTTACAAGATCAACTAGATCCTGCACGTTATTTAGAATTTATTGCAGAACGTTCTGTTAACTGGTCATACTTAAAATATCCATATTACAAACCATATGGTTTTGATAGAGGTTTTTATCGTGTTGGTCCTTTGGCAAGATTAAATATTGCAACAAAAATGAAAACACCAAAAGCACAAAAAGAATTTGAAAACTTTAAAGCGATCAATAATGGCAAGCCTGTTCATGGAACATTTTATTATCACTATGCAAGATTGATCGAAGCAATGTTTTGTGTGGAAGAAGCTGAAAGATTATTAAATGATCCGGAAATAACTTCACATAATATTCAAGCGCACGGAAGATGGAATTATGCTGAAGGAATTGGTTGTACTGAAGCACCGCGTGGCACTTTGTTCCATCATTACAAAACAGATGATACAGGAAAATTAGTTGCAGTTAATTTATTAATTGCAACCGGACAAAATAATCCATCCATGAATCGTTCTGTTCTGGAAGTTGCCAAACAGTATGTGAAAGGAAATGATATTAAAGAAGGAATGTTGAACAGAGTTGAAAGTGCCATTCGTTGTTACGATCCTTGTTTATCATGTTCAACACATGCAGTTGGAGCTATGCCGATGATTGTTGAAGTAATAGATATTGCTGGAAATGTGGTAAAGAGAATTGAAAGAGGATAGAAAGAGTTATGAGTTAGTTATGAAATCGCAAATAACTTTAACAGCTTTATTTGCGTTGTTGATGGCAAATGATGAAATGGTTTCGCCTATTTCAAAATTTTCACCTCGGACAGAACATAAATTTATGGTTACTTTTTTACCATGAATTTTTTGAAGAAGTGAATTCAACATATTTGCATTCATGTGATGAGATGATGATGTGGACTGAGTTTCATCAAATGCTAAAGAAATAAAATCAACATCATTTCCAGTGATAGAAGCATCGGCAATAATAACAGAATCGTAATTCATTAACTCTTCAATCAATTCAACATGTAATTGCTGAATAATGATAGTTGTAACAAAAGGAAAATTAAAATCATCAATTTTTGAGCAGATGTACGCACCAATTCCATCATCAGATCTTAAAGAATTGCCAACGCCAATCACTGCAATTTTATTTGATGAAGAAACGTTTGTCATTTTGCAACTCATTAAAAAGTAAAACTAATTCATTAAAAGTAAAAGCATGATTCATATTCTTACCTTTAATAAAATTTTAAAATCAAATCTTCTCAGTATGAAAAAAAATATTTTTTGTTTATGTTTTATTTTGTTGTGCATTCCTTTCATAAGCCTTGCTCATCCCGGTCACGGCGAAACTGATGGGTATACCATCATTCATTATTTTGTTGAGCCAATGCATGCAGTTTTTACTTTCAGTATTTTAATTGCTTCTGTTGTTTATATCGGTCGTTTGCGCCGAAATAAACAACAAAACAAAAATGTTTAATCATGCACGAACTATCCGTTGTAATGAGCATCATTGATATTGCGCAAAAGGAATCATCAAAAGCCAATGCGTCAATAATTGATGAAATTGAAATTGATATTGGTTGTTTCAGTACGGTTGAAATAGATGCTTTCGAGTTTGCATGGCAACAAGCTGTGAAAGAAACAATTTTAGAAACCACAGTAAAAAAAGTCAATCACATAAAAGGAAAAGCAAAATGCTTGAATTGTAGTGCTGAATTTGCGTTAGAAAATATATATGATGCTTGTCCGGTTTGTGGCGAACATTTGATTGATATTATTGAAGGAAAAGAACTGCGTGTAAAATCATTGATTGTTTCTTGAAAAAAAATCTAATTACCTAAATTGATAAAATATGTGTGCTACTTGCGGATGTGGAACTGATGATTCTCATGATTTAAAAGAATTAGATCATCATCATCACAAAAAAATTGTTGATGTTGAGAAAGATGTTTTGCATGAAAATAATTTATTAGCTCAAAGAAACCGCGGTTATTTTGAAGCCAAAAATATTCTTGCATTAAACTTGGTAAGTTCACCCGGCTCGGGTAAAACATCTTTGTTAGAAAGAACATTAATCGATTTGAAAAATGAATTAGATTTTGCTGTGATTGAAGGCGATCAGCAAACAAGCAATGACGCCGACCGTATTCACGCCACGGAAACAAAAGTTACACAAATCAATACAGGCAAAGGTTGTCACTTAGATGCGCATATGGTTTTACATGCAGTGCAGGGAATGAAACTTACACAAAACAGTATTTTATTTATTGAAAATGTTGGCAATTTAATTTGCCCGGCCATGTTTGATTTAGGAGAAAAAGAACGTGTTGTAATTATCAGTGTTACCGAAGGTGATGATAAACCTTTGAAATATCCCGACATGTTTTATTCTTCCACACTTTGTATCATTAATAAAATCGATTTACTTCCATATGTTCCATTTGATATCGAAAAAGTAAAAGCTAACGCTAAAAAAGTAAATCATAAATTAGAGATCATAGAACTTAGTTGCACATCGGGTGAAGGTTTAGAACTTTGGTACAATTGGTTAAAATCAAAAGTATTGGCACCGGAAATTGCATGATGAATTTATTTATGCAGCATAAAGAACATTTTATTCATGAATACATTTCATATTCATATCAAAGGTTTGGTGCAGGGAGTTGGCTTTCGTCCCTTCGCATGCCAATTAGCCAAAGTACTTGATGTGAAAGGTTTTGTAAGTAATACAAACAATGGTGTTCATATTGAATTTAATGCTGAAGAAAATATTGCCGAATGTTTTTATAAAAAAATAATCAGCAATCCTCCACCTAATTCAATCATCACTCATCATCATTTCGAAAAAATTAATTCAAAAATATTTTCTGCATTCACTATCGAGCAAAGTACAAAAGAAAATAAACCAGATATTTTATTAACTCCCGATATTGCTTTATGCAATACTTGCAGACAAGAACTATTATCAGAAAATAACAAACGTTACCGTTATCCTTTTACAACTTGCTTGCATTGCGGGCCGAGATATTCTATCATTACAGATTTGCCATACGACAGAGAACGCACAACAATGAATTATTTACAAATGTGTGATTCTTGTTCAGCAGAATATAATGATATTGAAAACAGAAGGCATTTCAGTCAAACAAATTCCTGTAAAGATTGTGCTGTTCAAATGCATTTTTATTGTTCATCAAAAAAATATTTAAACAGCAATGCAGATGAAATTTTAAGCATTGTAATTGATGAATTAAAAAGCGGAAGTATTGTTGCAATTAAAGGAATTGGCGGTTATTTATTATTGTGCGATGCAACAAACGAATCTTCCATCAATACATTAAGAACCCGCAAACAAAGGCCAGCAAAGCCTTTCGCGTTGTTGTATAGCGATATTGAAATGGCAAGTGCCGATGTTAAACTGCGTTCGTTCGAAATAAATGCATTGAAAGAAAAATCTGCACCAATTGTTTTGTGTGAATTAAAACCAACATCAATAAATGATATTTGCAAACAAGCTATCGCTCCCGGTTTAGATAAAATTGGATTGATGCTACCCTATTCTCCATTGCTTTTATTGATTGCTGAAGGATTCGGTAAACCATTAATTGCTACAAGTGGAAACATAAGTGGCTCTCCTATTTTATTTAAAGATGAAGATGCTTTAGAAAATTTATTTGAGGTTGCAGATTATGTTTTGACTTACGACAGAAATATTATTACTCCGCAGGATGACAGTGTTGTTCAATTTACAGAACGCGGACAAAAAATATTTTTGCGCAGAAGTCGCGGCTTAGCACCAAATTATTTTCCTAATCCATTTCATTTAATGAATGATTCTGTTTTGGCAATGGGCAGTGAATTAAAGAGTGCATTTGCATTACTCGATCAAAAAAATTTATACATCAGTCAATATCTCGGTGATCAGGGAATAGTTGAATCACAAAATTGTTTTAGAGAAACATTGCAACATATTTCTGATTTAGTCAAAGCCGAGCCACAACACATCATCGTCGATAAACATCCTAGATATTTTGTTTCACAACTTGGAAAAGAAATCGCAGCCGAAAAAAATATTTCACTCACTTCAGTTCAACATCATAAATCACATTTTGCTGCAGTGCTGGCAGAAAATAATTTATTGAATTTTAAAGAACCCGTACTGGGTTTTATTTTTGACGGAACAGGTTATGGAGATGATGGAAATATTTGGGGTGGTGAAGTTTTTATTTATCAGCATAAAGAAATGGAACGAGTAGCTCACCTAAATTATTTTCCGCAATTGCTTGGCGATAAAATGAGCAGGGAACCGAGATTATCTGCATTAAGTTTATTAAAGAATTTTCCAAACAAACATTTCATCATTCAAAAATATTTTTCCAATACGGAGTGGCAATATTATCATCAGCTATTACAAGAGCCTAATTCTTTACAAACCAGTAGTATGGGGCGTTTGCTTGATGGAATTGCTGCCATACTTGGCATTAGTTTGTACAATACTTACGAAGGTGAAGCAGCCATGCAGTTAGAAACATTGGCGAGAACATGTTCGTATAAATCATACGATTATTATTCTATTCCAATTATTGGTGATCGTTTGGATTGGAATATTTTTTTAATTGAATTATTGGAAGACTGGCAGAATAAAGAAGACAATGCTTTAATTGCATGGAAAGTATTTTTTTCTCTGGCTAAAATGATTGCACAGCTAAGTAATCATTTTTATATTGATAAGGTCGCCTTCAGTGGTGGTGTATTTCAAAATGCGTTGTTGACTGATATGTTGATCGAACGTTTATCGTATAAACGGAAATTATTTTTTCATCAACAATTAAGTCCCAACGATGAGTGCATTGGCTTTGGGCAGTTAGCATATTTCAGTATTTTAAATCAGTCAACAAAAAAAATAATTACAACAAAAGATAAAACAGTATTACAACAATTTCAATTAAAATAAACAACATGTGCTTAGCCATTCCCGGTAAAATTATTTCCATCATCGAGCGGCCTGATGAAACATTTCGTTTGGGAAAAGTTTCTTTTGGCGGCATTATCAAAGAAGTGAATTTGTGTATGGTTCCTGAAGCAAAAATTGATGACTATGTTTTGGTGCATGTTGGTGTTGCCATAAGTATTGTTGATGAAGAAGAAGCGAAAATAACTTTCGATTATTTAAAACAAATGAACGAAATAGAAGAAATAAAAAATAATTGAGCAAACTTTTGCACTGCTATGAAGCTGCGGTTGCGTCGCACTCTTCAACAATAGAAACTTTGTTGAGCAGAAAATCAAACTGTACAAGAGTGCGACGCAACAGGTGCATCATTTTTATTCTGTTGCTCAAAACATAAAAAATATTAATGAAATATTTATCAGAATATAGAGATCAAAAATTAGCTGAAGAATTTATTAAAGAGATTCATCGCATCACCACAAAGCCATGGACGTTGATGGAAATTTGCGGCGGACAAACACATAGTTTGGTGAAGAACGGAATATTAGAAATGTTGCCCGAAAAAATTTCGATGGTGCACGGACCCGGTTGCCCTGTCTGCGTTACAAGCCTTAGTATCATTGACGAAGCAATTTATTTAGCACAACAACCTAATGTTATTTTTTGTTCGTTTGGTGATATGTTGCGTGTGCCGGGTAGCACAAAAAATTTATTGGAACTAAAAGCCGAAGGTGCCGATGTTCGCATTTTATATTCGCCGTTAGAAGCTGTTACAATTGCAAAAGAAAATCTGGAAAAAGAAATTATTTTTTTTGCTGTTGGTTTTGAAACAACTGCTCCGGCAAATGCATTAAGTGTTATTCATGCCGATAAATTAAAAATAAATAATTACAGCATTTTAGCATCGCATGTTTTAGTTCCGCCTGCAATGGAAGCTATTTTAAGTGATGATGAAAATAAAATTGATGCATTTCTTGCAGCAGGTCATGTTTGCACAATCATGGGAATGGAAGAATATTTTCCTGTTGCCAAAAAATATAAAACACCAATTGTTGTTACAGGTTTTGAACCCGTTGATTTATTACAGGGAATTTTAATGGCGGTGCAACAATTAGAAAAAGGCGAATACAAAGTAGAAAATCAATATGCACGTTATGTACAACGCGAAGGAAATAAAATTGCGAAAGAAACAATTAATAAAGTGTTTGATGTGAGCGACAGAATTTGGCGTGGCATTGGCTCTATTCCACATAGCGGTTATGAAGTAAATGATCGTTATAAAAAATTTAATGCGAGATTAAAATTCAAAATTAATTTGCCTGTTGCAGAAGAAAACAAAGAATGCATCAGCGGCGATATTATGAAAGGTTTAAAGAAACCAAAACAATGTAAAAATTTTGGAACAAAATGCAAACCCGAACATCCGCTTGGTGCACCAATGGTTAGCAGCGAAGGTTCTTGTGCAGCTTATTATCATTATTCGAATGCAGAAAATGTTTTAGCTTAATTTTTTATGAGTGAAAAAATAAAAATGAATCTACAATGCCCAATGCCAAAATTTGATTTTGATTCAATTACATTGGGTCATGGCAGCGGTGGATTATTAACGCATCGTTTATTACAAAGCGGTGTGTTCGATATTTTTAAGAACGATTTATTAGATCAGCAACACGATGGTGCAAGTTTTAATTTGAATGGAAATATTGCATTCAGCACCGATAGTTATGTGATCTCTCCTATTTTTTTTCCTGGTGGAAACATTGGTGATCTTGCAATTAACGGCACAGTGAATGATCTGGCAATGTGCGGTGCAGCAGCAAAATATTTATCGCTAAGTTTTATTATTGAAGAAGGTTTTACGATGGATGAATTTTGGAAAATCCTTGTCAGCATTAAATTTGCAGCCGATAAATCAAATATTAAAATTGTTACCGGCGATACAAAAGTTGTTGAAAAAGGAAAAGGCGATAAAATTTTTATTAATACTTCGGGCATCGGCATCATTCATCCAAAAGCAAATATTCATCATAAAAATATTGAAGCCGGTGATGTAATTATTGTTAGCGGCAACATTGCATCGCATGGTATTTCCATCATGAGTTTGCGCAAAGGTCTAGAGTTTGAAACTAATATTGAAAGCGATACAATTAATTTGAATCACACTATAATTTCTTTGTTAGAAAAATTTGGGAACGATATAAAATTCTTTCGCGATCCAACACGCGGTGGCATTGCATCTGTTTTAAATGAGATTGCAGAACTTACCAAGCTTGGTTTTTATATCGATCAAAAATTAATTCCAATTGATGAACAGGTAGATGCGGCCTGCGAAATGTTGGGTCTCGATCCTTTGTATGTTGCCAATGAAGGTTTGTTTATGGCAATTGTAAAAAAAGAAATTGCAAATAATTTTTTAGCAACACTGCAACATGATAAAAATGGAATTAATGCTGCAATTATTGGTGAAGTAACAAAAGTTAATGCCGGCAAAGTAATTATGAAAAGTCGTATTGGAGGCAAGCGTGTTGTGAATTATTTAACCGGTGAACAGTTACCTAGAATTTGTTAGAAAATTATTTTTTTGTTGACGAGCTGCAGAATTTCTTTGATACTGTTGTTGCGTCGCACTCTTCAACGTTTGGTAATTCTAATCAGCAATTAACAAATATTGATTTATTATTTCCGTTAATTTGCTTTCTTAATTTTGAATATGACCGAATACAAAAAAAAAGTAGAAATAAGATGGAGTGATCTCGATCCAAATTTTCATTTACGCCACAGTGTTTATTACGATTGGGGTGCTTTTATTCGAATGAGTTTTTTAACCGAGCATTCTCTTTCACTTGAAGTGATGATAGAAAATAATATTGGTCCGATACTTTTAAGAGAAGAAGCCATCTTTAAAAAAGAAATTCATTTTAAAGATTCTATCGAACTAAATATTCAACTCGTAAAATGTTCTCATGATTTAAGAAGATGGACCATACAACATGAAATTTGGAAAAACGGCGACAAACTTTCGGCAATTGTTAGTGTTGATGGCGCTTGGATCGATACACAAAAAAGAAAATTAGCTACGCCACCAGAACAGTTTATAGAAAATTTTTTATTGATGCCCAAATCAGAAAATTTTGAATGGATCAACAAATAATTATTTCGCAAATTAATACTGAACACGCTGCAGAATTATCTGCATTGGCTAAGAATGTTTATCAGCAACATTATTTACATCTTTGGGATATTGGCGGCGCCGATTGGTACATGAATGAATATGCATATCCGGAAAATGTTTTACAAAAAGAATTAGAAGACAGTAATAATATTTATTGCATTGCTTACCATAAAAACAAAGCTGTTGGTTATTTAAAAATAAAAATATACGCAACACTAAAAGGTTTTGAGCAATTAAATGCTTTGGAAGTAGAACGGATATATATTGATAAAACAGTTACCGGAAAAGGAATTGGCAAACAATTGATGCAATATGTTTTCGACACTGCAAAACAACATAAAAAAGATATTGTGTTTTTAAAAGCAATGGATACAAGCCTTGATGCCATTGCGTTCTATGGAAAATTAGGTTTTGAGTTCTGTGAAATTTTTCAACTACCAATGCCTGCATTTAAATTAATGAAAAAAGAATTCAGAGGCATGGTTGTTTTGAAAAAAAGTATTGCCACCGAAACACAGAATAACACAGAATAAAAAGTTTAATTAAGTTCTGAACGTTGAAGTGTGCGACGCAACGAAGATGCCATGAAAAACAAAAGCCGGTAACAAAAAAATTAAACTTCATTTAAAAAAAACAGTTTTTATACATTGCAGTATGAAAAAAATTGAATTCGTAATAATAACTTATAACCGCCCGGCCGATACGCTGGAATTATTACAGAATATTGTTCAATTAGATGAAGCAAGTAGTTTAATAAAAACTGTGATTGTTGTGAATAATGCTTCGACCGAAGATTACAGCTTGATTAAAAATTTTATTTCAGAAACCAGAACTATTGATTTTAAATATATTGATTCGGAAAAAAATTTAGGTGTAACCGGCGGAAGAAATTTAGCGTTGCAATATACCACTGCCGAAATTTTAATTTTCCTGGACGATGATTGTGTGTTGCAAAATAAAAACACTTTAATAAAACTGCTGGAATCCTTTACTGACAATGGTTTTAACAAGCGAGAAACTGCCATTGTTTCTTTTAAGGTTTTGTATTATTCAACATTGCAAATGCAAATAAATGGTTTGCCGCATAAAAAAATTAGTAAGTATAAAGACAAAGAAAAATTTTTTACATATTTTTTTGCCGGTGGCGCACATGCCATTAAAAGAAAAGTTTTAAACGAGGTTGGAAATTTGCCCGAAGAGTTTTTTTATGGTATGGAAGAATATGATTTGAGCTATAGAATTATTGATAACGGTTATTGCATAAAATACGACAGCAATATTGTGATGCTGCATAAAGAATCGCCGTTGGGAAGAAAAACAAAAGAAGAAAAATTAAGGATGATGTGGGTTAATAAATCAAAAGTTGCATGGCGTTATTTACCTAAATTATATTTTTATACTACTGCTTTGATGTGGAGTTTGCAATATTTAAAGGAAACGAAAATCAATATGGGCGGGCTTTTCAAAGGATGGAAAGAAATTTTTTCAATCCCGGATAAAGAAAAGAGAAACCCTGTTTCTAAAACTTCATTAGAATATTTACGAACTGTTGAAGCAAGATTGTGGTATTGATTTTTATTACACGAATTTTTGCGAATTACACGAATTAATTGCTTAATGCTTAAGATGCTCAAATAAAATATAGCTAAATGGTTTGTGGACGATTTAGTTTTTCCTTTTTTATTTTTTAGTTTTTCTCAATCATAGAATTTTATAAAAATGTGGCTGGTTGCGTAAAATAGTTGGTGTTAATTTCCAAACTTCAAACATATTTTTTGCCAAGCCTTTAATGCGTTTCCAATCTTTCAATGGGTTTTGTAAATGAATTAAATGATCGATGATACTGCAAATAAAAAATACCGGAACACCAAAACTGCAATTCAACAATTGAACAAAAAACCAAAACATTCCAAATTGTTTTCTGATGCGAACATGATTAGAAACTAATAATTGCAATCCTTTTTTATCGAAGAAATTAAAATAAGTTTTATCATCGGTTTGTGTTGCATCTTTAATTATTTCTCCTAACAAATGAATCATTTTTATATCGCCGTAAATACTTAACGTACCTACTTTTTTTAATCTGTTGCACCATTCAATTTCTTCGGCATACAAAAAGAAATCTTCATCCATCATTCCGGCTTTTCCGATGGCAGATTTTTTAACCATTAAAAATGCGCCGCTTATCCAATCAACTTTTTCTTCACTGCCCGCAATTAAAACATTTGGCTTATTTGTTTTAATGGCAAATGCGATCCATCTTAAAAAATTTCCCCAATATGGCAATGCCAATAAATGATTAATGCCACCTTTCATAAAAAAATTACCTGATATCTGCGGCGTTCCATCAGGATTTAATAATTGAACACCGCAAGCAACATTATCAGTAGAAATAAATTTTTGGAAACATCTTTCCAATGCATTGTTTTGAATAATGGTATCAGGATTCAATAATAAAACTATGTCGCCCGAAGATTGACGAATGCCTTCATTATTGGCACGGGCAAATCCTGCATTATAATTCATGTCGATCCATTTCACAAAAGAAAATTTTGTTGTGATGATAGAACGACTGTCATCACCGGAAGCATTATCAACAACGATCCATTCGAAATCGTTTGCAGCATTGCATTTCAAAGCACTCTCAATACAATCAACAATGTATTTTGAAGAACGATAATTTACTATGATGATGGAAAGTTGCATTACTATTTTTTACTTTGTACAATAACTAAAAAACATTAAAATTTTTGATATTGGTCCAAATTTTAAAAGCTTAGTTGAAACTTTATTTTGCAAAGAAATGATGTGATCGATAACAGGCAATACAAAATCTTCACTTACTCCGCTCTCTAAAATTTGAACTTTATTTTTTACTTTATGATTCCTTAAAAGCCTCCAATAATAATCATAAATATAAATATCGTTGAAAGCTTCAGCAGTAATTTTTTGTGCAAATAAAATATTCTCTTTTAGAATGATAGATGAATTATCATTAACATACACTGTGGTTTGATCTGCATGTAAGCCAATGTTGACAAGGTGTTGAGCGATATAATACGGTTTAAATCCCGATTTTAAAACCCTGACATAATAATCAACATCAACCAACCAAATCAAACGTTCATCATAACGCGTATCCGCTTTTTTTCTAAGCATAACATTACTTGGTGGGCCAATTACATCTGAACGAACCAAATGATTTGGTTTCTTTTCTAACTGATGTAACAAAGAAGGAATTTCCTGCAACACAAAACTTTTACCACTTTCATCAATAGCAGTATTTTTACAAAAAGCAAAATCTACTTCAGGATGTTGTTTAAAAGTTTCAAGATAAATTGCTAATGCATTTTCATTATGAAGCCAATCATCCTGGTGCAACAACATATAAAAATCGCCTTCAGCTTTATTCAATGCATTGTTCCAGTTTTTCGGACTTTGCAAGGGTGGCTTATTTTGGAAATACTTTATATTGAGTAAGTCGGTATAAGATGAAACAATTAATTTTACGCTATCGTCGGGTGTATCGTCGGATATAATGATTTCAACGTCTTTAATAGATTGTTTTAATACTGAATCCAGCAACCTTTTTATGTAATCAGGTTTTTTATATGCAGGTACACAAATACTAATTAAATTTCGAGACATTCAGGAACACAATATTTATGAGGAAAATTTTGACAAATATAATAAATGGAATCTTGAAACGGCTGTTTCAAAAAAAGCAGCAACAAAGCTCATTTGAGCCGATAGACTGGTGGACAGAAAAAATATTAAAGCACGAAGATGATTTGGTTGTAAAACAAAAAAAGTTCAAATTTTTTATTGTGAATTATATCAGACCTTATGAATTGCTTCATACTTATCAGGAAATTTTTGAAAAAGAAATCTATCGTTTCAACTCAAATACAACAACTCCTATAATTATTGATTGCGGTACTAATATTGGTTTGAGCATTTTGTATTTTAAAAATATTTTTCCGGATTCAAAGGTCATTGGTTTTGAACCCGACATTAATAATTTTCAAGTTCTTGAAAAAAATATTTCAGGCAATAATCTTAATAATGTTTCCATTCACAAAGAAGCAGTTTGGATAAAAGATGGATTTATCAGCTTCGAATCGAAAGGTTCGGAAGCAAGCAAAATAAATGAATCAAATGATATTTCTTCCTCTCAAATTCCATGCATTGATTTTGCTGCTGTATTAAATAATTATGACGAAATCGACCTTCTAAAAATGGATATCGAAGGCGCAGAACATAGTGTTATCAGGCATTGCAGCACTCAACTGCACAAAATAAAAAACATGTTCATTGAATACCATGGCAAAGTTTCTGATACAAATAAACTGACAGAATTATTAACCATTTTTTCTGAAAACCATTTTCAGGTTTATATAAAAAATGCTGCCGATAATTTATCCATGCCTTTTATTCAAAAGGAAACCGGACATTGGGCAGATGTTCAATTAAATATTTTTTGTTACAAAAATTAATTTAAACATGGTACAATCAGATGAATTAATTTCTGTAGTTATTCCCTGTTATAATGATGGTGAATTTCTAAATGAAACAATTGAAAAATTGCGTCAGCAAACGTATAAGAATTTTGAGATAATCATCGTCAACGATGGTTCTACCGATGCCAATACTTTACAAATTTTAAAAGATGTAGAACAACAAAATATTCGTGTCATTCACAAAGCAAATGGTCGAATGTCATCTGCAAGAAATGCAGGTGTTAAAGAAGCCAAAGGCAGTATCATCGCGGCTTTAGACGCTGATGATTATTTTCATCCAACATTTTTCGAAAAAGCTTTAAAGGTTTTACATGCCGATGAAAATGTAGCAGCTGTTACCAGTTATATTCAAATGTTTGGCGAATTAAATAAATTATCAAAACCACGTGGTGGAAATCAGGAAAATTTTCTTTTTTCAAGTCAATGCCCTGCCTGCGCCATTGTTAGAAAAAAATGTTGGGATGAAGTTGGTGGTTACGATGAACAAATGACTTTAGGTTATGAGGATTGGGAATTTTATATCAGAATTACTCAAAAAGATTGGACGGTTTTTGTAATTCCTGAGCCGTTATTATTTTACAGGCAAACAAAAAAATCAACTTTAAAAACTCACACATTACCAAATGGCGCTTCCATTATAGATTATATTGTAACCAAGCACAGCGATTGGTATTTAAAAGAAATAAAAAAATTAATGCTGAATAAAGAAATATTATATACCGAAAGCAGAATTTCGTTTCAAAATATTTGGAAAATGTTTAAGAACAGATTGATGAAAAAATATAAATAAAATATTGTCAAAGTATTATTTCAACTTTTCAATAAACATTCTCAACCCTTCCATTTTCTTTTCATTTAATTTGTAACTGATATTTTTTGTGTAGTATTTTTTTAAATCATAATCTGCAAAGTCAATCTCTGCTAATACTTCATCAATATGTTGCACGCCATAAGCGTTGGCACGATTAAAAGCATCAATAAAACCATCATCTAAAGGTTTATTCGCTACCCAAGCTGCAAACACAAAAGGTAAGTCGGTAAAGGATTTCCAGGCAAGCCCCAAATCGTAAATATATTTCGAACTATTGGTTAATCGCAAAGCTCGGTCGCCAATTACAACTGCCGATGTTGTACCGTTTATGTGTTGCAAAAAATCTTCTTTTGCATATTCAAATACAACTTCTTTTTTCCAATATTCTTTCAATAAAATTTTCGCAAGGTTAACCGATGTTTTACTTTGATAATCCAACACAACTTTTTTAATTTCTTCCATCGGCACTTCGCTGAACAATGCCACCGATGCCACTTCGGCATCCGCACCAATGCAATAATTTGTAATAATAAAATGTTGTTTCATTTGAGGAATCACTGCCACAGGAACCAATCCCACATCAATTTCATCATTCAATAACATGGAGGCAATTTTAGAAGGATAATCTTCAATCAAATCAATCCTATCCATCAGTCCGCTGCGCTTCACGCCAAAAATTAATGGCTTGGTGTTTAAATAACTTACAGCTCCAACGCGTATTCTCTTGTCCAATTCATTTACATTTGTTTGCAAAGAAATGATTTTTTATGTAACCAGCAGTTGTAACATTATGCAGCTTCGGTTGCGTCGCACACTTGTACTGAAGAATAGCTATCAACCAATAGCCATTGCTATTAGAATGTACAATAATGTTCAAAGCGTTGAAGAGTGCGACGCAACAACAGTTTCATTGAAAAACAAAAGCCGGAAACAAAAAAATAATTATTGATCTTTAATTTATAATTCATAATTAAAAATGGAACTTACTAATCTAACTGCTATTTCACCAATCGACGGACGTTACCGTAAACAACTCTCCCATCTCGACGAATATTTTTCGGAATACGCTTTAATAAAATATCGTGTGCTGATAGAAATAGAATATTTTTTATTTCTGTCCGAAAAAAGATTTTTCAAATTATCTTCCAAACAAAAAGTACAATTAAAAAGAGTTGCAGAAGATTTTCATTTAAGCGATGCACAACAAATAAAACAAATTGAGGCAACTACCAACCACGATGTAAAAGCCGTTGAATATTTTTTAAAAGAGCAATTAGATAAAATAGAATTGAGCCATTTAAAAGAATGGGTACATTTCGGTTTAACATCACAAGACATCAATAACACTGCCATTCCATTAAGCTGGAAACATAGCATGGAACAGGAATATTTACCCGCTGTTGTTAATCTGCATAATCATTTACACACAATGGCAAAGCAATGGAAAACGATTTCCATGTTGGCTAAAACACACGGCCAGCCAGCGTCTCCAACATTATTGGGAAAAGAGTTCATGGTGTTTGCAGAAAGAATTGACGGACAAATAAATTTATTTTCACAAATTCCGTATGCTGCAAAATTTGGCGGTGCCACTGGAAATTTCAATGCGCACTTTGTTGCATTTCCTAAAAAAGATTGGATAAAATTAGGTAATGATTTTGTTGAAAATAATTTGGGATTACATCGCATGCAATTCACTACACAAATTGAACATTACGATAATTTAGCTGCACATTTCGATAACATAAAACGCATCAATAATATTTTAATTGATCTATGTCGCGATGTATGGACATACATCAGCATGGATTATTTTAAACAAAAAACAAAGAAAGGCGAAGTAGGTTCTTCGGCCATGCCGCATAAAGTAAACCCGATTGATTTTGAAAATGCCGAAGGAAACTTGGGAATGGCAAACGCTTTGCTGGAGCATCTTTCAGCGAAATTACCTATCTCACGTTTACAAAGAGATTTAACCGACAGCACTGTTTTAAGAAACGTTGGTGTACCGGTTGCACATACTTTATTGGCAATAAAATCTTTAATAAAAGGTTTAGATAAATTGGTGTTGAATGAAATAAAAATAAATGAAGATTTAGAAAATAATTGGGCAGTTGTTGCTGAAGCGATTCAAACAATTTTGCGCCGGGAAAATTATCCAAATCCCTATGAAGCTTTAAAAGATCTCACCAGAGGCAAAGATAAAATAACCAAGAAATCAATGCATGAATTTATTAATTCACTGAAAATAAGCAGTGCATTAAAAAAAGAATTGAAAGCTATTACACCACTGAACTATGTGGGTGTAAATCCTGAATACTGATTCCTGCAAACAAATACTTATTTTCATAGCATAAACCATCGCTATGAGAAAAATAATTTTTGTCTTACTGTTGTTGATTTCCTTTCAATCACAGGCACAGAAAGCGTTTGATACTTATTATCAAACCAGTGAAGTGCAACCTTTATTAGTTAACTACGACGCAGATAAAGGAACATTAACGCGATTTTATACCATTACAAACTCTCCGGAACGAAGGGAACGTTTTAAAAAACTCAATCAGGAATACTTACAAAAATTAGAGCAACTTGATTTCGATAAAATGAAAACAAGTTCTCAGGTTGATTATATTTTATTTCAGCGCACATTAAAAAATGAGTTGTTTTTATTAGACAAAGAAGAAAAAGAATTTGCTCAAATTGTAAAATATATTCCGTTTGCCGATTCAATTTATCAATGGGAAAAATTACGTCGCAGAGGAACATTTCTAAACAGCGAATCTATTGCGCATCAATTATTTTCTATCAATAAACAAATTCAAACTTTATCAAAATCAGTTGCACAGGAAAATTTAATTGCTGATGATCTTTCGAAGCGTGCCGAGCAAACAGTGAAAGGTTTACAAGATGGATTAAAATCTGTGTACGATTTTTATTATGGCTACGATCCGCAATTTACTTGGTGGATTCAAAAACCATATCAACAAATTGATAGCTCCTTAAATAATTATGCAGCGTTATTAAAAAGCAAAGCCAATAAATCAAGTTCACAAAAAGAAGATGCAAGCGGTATTGTTGGTCATCCAATTGGAAGAGATGAATTGCTTCGTCAATTGCAATATGAATTCATTCCATATTCACCCGAAGAGTTGGTTGATATTGCTAACAAAGAATTTGCATGGTGCGATGCCGAAATGCTGGAAGCCTCACGGGAATTGGGTTTCGGCGATAACTGGAAAGCTGCTTTAGAAAAAGTAAAGAATACTTATGTACCGGAAGGTCATCAACCTGAAATGATCATGGACTTATATAATCAATCAGTTAATTTTATAAAAAAACATGATCTCATTACCATTCCACCATTGGCAGAAGAAACATGGCGAATGACAATGATGAGCCCAAGACAACAATTAATAAGTCCATTTTTTTTAGGCGGCGAACAATTATTAATTGCATACCCAACTCCTGCAATGGATGATGATGCGAAAATGATGAGCATGCGTGGAAACAATCCTCATTTTTCAAGAGCAACTGTTCACCATGAATTAATTGCCGGACATGGTTTAGAATTTTTTATGAATGAACGTTATAAACCTTACCGAAATTATTTCACACCATTTTGGATCGAAGGTTGGAGTTTGTATTGGGAATTTATTTTGTGGGATATGAATTTTCCACGAAACGCTGAAGACCGCATTGGCATGTTGTTCTGGCGCATGCATCGTTGTGCAAGAATTATTTTTTCTTTGAATTATCAATTAGGAAATTGGACGCCGCAACAATGCATTGATTTTTTAGTTGACAGAGTTGGACATGAAAGAGCAAATGCAGAAGGTGAAGTGCGAAGATCGTTTACCGGCGGTTACGGACCTTTATATCAATTAGCATACATGACCGGTGCATTGCAATTTTATGCCATGAAAAAAGAATTGGTTGACACAAAAAAAATGACATACAAACAATTCAATGATGCGATACTAAAAGAAAATTCTATGCCGGTTGAATTAGTAAGAGCCATTCTAACTAACCAAAAATTGACAAGAGATTTTACAACGAGCTGGAGATTCTATAATAAATAAAAAATCAGGAGCATTCGTTTTCATGTTCCAAATTCCTCAACATGGCAATGAATGTCAGCCTGAGGTTCTCGAAGGCGAATAAGAAATGATTAACAACAAACTATTTTTTAAACCTATTCTTCAAAGCACTCAACGCATCATTCAAATTTAATTCGCCCAAATCCTTGTGTGCTGTGGGTTTCGAACTCCTGTCCCCTGACTCACGACTCTTTACTCCCAACTTCTGACTACTTCTTGTCGGTGCTTCCTGTGTTTGTTTAATTGACAATGCAATTCTTTTTCTTGCAGTATCTACTTCCAAAACTTTTACTTGTACTTTATCATTCAATTTTAAAACTTCACTCGGATCAGTGATATACTGATGTGCAATTTCACTCACATGCACCAATCCATCTTGTTTAACACCAATATCAACAAAAGCACCGAAGCGTGTAATGTTGGTAACAACACCGGGCACTACCATTCCAACTTTTACATCTTCCATCGAAAAAATATTTGCATATTCAAATTGTTCTAATTCGCTTCGCGGATCTAATCCCGGCTTCTTCAATTCATTCAAAATGTCTTTGATGGTCAGCTCTCCTATTTCTTCGGTGATGTATTTTTTTGAATCAATTTGTTTCAATAAATTTTCGTTGCCAATCAACAATTTAATTTCTGTATTCAAATCTTTTGCAATTTTTTCTACCAACATATAAGCCTCAGGATGTACCGAACTTGCATCTAACGGATTAACAGCTTCTTTAATTCGTAAAAACCCTGCACATTGCTCAAACGCTTTGCCACCAAGCCTTGGCACTTTTAATAATTGATTGCGATCTGTAAATTTTCCAATTTCATTTCTGTGTTTAATAATATTTTCTGCTAATGTTGCACCAATGCCGCTAACATAACTCAACAAATGTTTTGATGCAGTATTTAAATTAACACCAACCTGATTTACACAACTCACCACCGTTTGGTCTAATCTTTCTTTTAACCGAAATTGATTTACATCGTGCTGATATTGCCCCACACCAATACTCTTCGGATCAATCTTTACCAACTCTGCCAATGGATCCATCAATCTTCTGCCAATACTAACCGAACCACGAACAGTAATATCATATTCTGGAAATTCTTCTCTTGCAATTTCGCTTGCAGAATAAACCGATGCACCATCTTCATTCACTAAAAAAATGGGTTTGCCTAATTGCATTTGTTTAATGAATTGTTCCGTTTCTCTTCCCGCAGTTCCATCACCAATGGCAAACACTTCAATGTCATATTTTGCAACGAGCTCTTTAATTTTATATTCCGCATCATATTTTTTATTTGCTTCGTGAATGTAGATCACATCATTAATTTGCAGATCACCTTTCTCATTTAAGCAAACAACTTTGCATCCTGTTCTGTAACCGGGATCGATCGCTAAAATTCTTTTGCTTCCCAATGGCGAACTCAATAACAATTGTTTTAAATTTTCCGCAAAGACAGTAATTGCTTCTTCATCGGCTTTTGTTTTTAATGCAGTTCTGAATTCAGTTTCCAGACTTGGTTGTAATAATCTTTTGTACGAATCTTTAATTGCTTTTTTTACTTGCTCAACACTACTGTTTAAACTTGCAGTGATGTATAATTTTTCAATTAACTCCAATGCATCTTCTTCTAACGGTGCAATGTTCATTCTTAAAAACCCTTCTAAAAATCCACGCAATACAGCTAAAATTCTGTGCGATGGAATTTTATAAATCGCTTCGCTGAAATCAAAATAATCTTTGTATTTAATGGCTTCGGTTTCTTTATCGCTCAACACTTTGCTTTGCAATGTTGCTGTGTCTTCAAATAATTTTCGAAGCTTGGCACGGACGTTTGCATCTTCATTAATTAGTTCGGCAATTATATCTCTGGCACCTTGCAAAGCTTCATCAACAGTTTTAATTTTTTCGTTGATGAATGCTTTTGCTTCTTCATTAACATCAATATCATTTTGCGCCAAAAGCAATGTCGACAATGGTTCCAGACCATTCTCTCTTGCTGTTTGGGCTTTTGTTTTTCGTTTTGGTTTGTAAGGCAAATAAATATCTTCCAGTTCAGTAATGGTGGTTGCAGCATTAATTTTTGTTTGCAAAGCATCCGTCATCTTGCCTTGCTCGGTAATTGTTTTTTCAATGAAAGTTTTTCTTTCTCTAAACTCTTTCAACAACTTCGATTGATCTTGTATTTGCTGTATCTGCACTTCATCCAATCCGCCTGTTTTATCTTTTCGGTATCGTGCAATGAAAGGAATGGTGGCAGCTTCGTTCAATAAATTTAATACCGCTTCAACCTGTGCTATTTTAATATTTAATGTTGATGCAATTATCGATGCAAATTCTAACATACAATTATTTTAAGGGCAGCGAATATAGATGCAGAAACGAAAAAGAAAAATTTTTTAAATCAATTGTGCAAAGATAATTTGTTGACGGGCTTTTGTATTTTGTGGCATCGACTGTTGCGTCGCACAGTTCAACGTTCTGAACTTTATTCGGCAAGCTAATAGCTTTTCTTCAGTACAAGTGTGCCACGCAACCGCAGCTACATTTTTATTCTGCAGCTCACTCAAAAAAAATAAAAATATTTTTAGCATTACTTTGCGTAGAAATAAGAACGAATATTTTTTATGAATAAAATTTTTGCATCTATCATTACCATCGGCGATGAATTATTAATTGGTCAGGTGATTGATACAAACAGTGCATGGATCGCACAGGAATTAAATAAAATTGGTGTGCCTGTAAAACATCGCATTGCTGTTGGCGATGTGTGGGATGATATCTGGAATGCATTGGATGAAGAAACCAAACATGCCGATATTATTTTTATTACCGGCGGCTTGGGTCCTACTGCCGACGATATTACCAAACCCTTGCTGTGTAAGTATTTCGGCGGAAAGATGATCATGCATCAACCAACATTGAATTTTCTAAAACATTTATTCGAAAATGTTTTTCAAAGACCAATGATAGAAAGAAATATTAAGCAAGCCGAAGTGCCTGATGTATGTACCGTTTTAAAAAATGAACAAGGAACTGCACCAGGCATGTTGTTCGAGAAAAATGGGAAAATATTTATTTCATTGCCCGGCGTACCGCACGAAATGAAATGGATAACAACAAATCATGTGCTTCCTATCATCACTCAAAAATTTAATACCGGTTTTATTGAACATAGAACTTTATTAACTGCGGGCATTGGCGAATCGTACTTAGCCGATAAAATAAAAAGTCTTGAAGAAGCATTACCAAGCGATATTAAATTAGCTTATCTACCAAATTACGGAATGGTTCGTTTGCGATTAACCATTTTTGGAACCGATAAAAATAAAATCAATCAAGAGATCGATCATCAATTTTCTTTATTAAAAGAAAATGTAAAAGATGTAATGGTTATTGATGAAGATCTACCAATGGAAGCAGTTGTTGGCGAACTTTTAAAAGAAAAAAATAAAACCATTGCAACGGCCGAAAGCTGCACCGGTGGAAGCATTGCTAGTTTACTTACTTCTGTTCCCGGTTCATCAAAATATTTTATGGGAGGTATTGTTAGTTACGATAACAGCATTAAAGAAAAAGTGTTACATGTTAAAAAAGAAACTCTCGAAACCTTTGGTGCCGTGAGTGAAGAAACAGTAAAAGAAATGGTGCAAAATATTTTGCAGATCATGCAAACAGATTATGCCATTGCTGTTAGCGGCATCATGGGACCGGATGGTGGTACCGCAGAAAAACCTGTAGGCCTTGTGTGGATTGCCATTGCGGGTAATAAAAAAATTATTACAAAGAAATTTAATTTTAGATTCGATAGAAATCGGAACATTCAGTTAACAGCAACCAATGCACTTAATTTAATACGTCAATTAATTGTGGATAACAGTTGAATAAGTTTCGCTGTATAAAAATTATTTTTGATGAAGGTTAGCTTCAGTTGACCAAAATTTATTGTACTGTTCTCGTTGATTTTGAATTGAATCGAAACTTTTGTTTTATAATTTTCATATCAGCTTACACAAACAGTATTATATTTATTGAGTAAATGTGAAGGGTAGTAAGGACTAGAATTTAAATGGATGATTTTGTCCAATTAAAACCAGAACGATTAGTATGGCAATAGCCGAATTGATAATGCCCAAAATGGGTGAAAGCATAACAGAAGCAACCATTTTGCGTTGGCATAAAAATGTTGGCGACCGTGTTGCACAAGATGAAACTGTTTTAGATATTGCTACCGATAAAGTTGATAGCGAAGTCCCTTCAACTGTTGCAGGAATAATTACAGAAGTTTTATTTAACGTAAACGATGTAGTGCCAGTTGGTGCTGTATATGCAAGAGTTGATGTTGGTGCAGCTACTGTTGTTCAAAATTATACTGCGCCTACTCAAACTTTTAATCCGCCACCCATTCAACCAAAAGTTGAAGAACAAATTCCTTATACGCCTCAACAAACTCAAACAACAAAAGTTGCTTCTGGTAATAATCGTTTCTTCTCACCATTAGTTTTAAATATCGCAAATAGTGAAGGAGTAAGTTTAAGTGAGTTAGAAAGAATTCCAGGAACCGGTGCTGATGGTCGTGTTTCTAAAAAAGATGTATTGCAATACATAGCTGATAAAAAATCAGGAAAAATTCCTGCGTTTGTTGCAGCTCCAGCACAAGCAACTTTTACTGCAGCTACGCCACCGCCTGTTCAACAAGCAGCAGAAAGCAAACCTCAGAAAATTTATACACCACCACCTGTTTATATTCCTCCAGTTGCAGCACCACAAGAAATTGTACAACCGCAACCGGTTTATATACCACCACCTGTTCAGCCCGTTACTATTGTTGCTCAACAAACAACAATAGAACCACAAGCGCCTGTTTATTTTCAACCAATAGTTGAATCAACGCATGTTGCACAGAAACCTGTTGCAGAGCCAATTGCAGCTACTCCACCTCCACCACCAATAATTGAAACACCAAAACCAAGTGTTGAATTATTTGAGATGGACAGAATGCGCAAACTTATTGCAAAGCACATGGTAGATAGTAAACATACCAGTGCACACGTTACAAGTTTTGCAGAAGCTGATGTTACCAACATGGTTGCATGGAGAGATAAAATAAAAAATGATTTTGAAAAGGTACAGGGGACAAAGATCACTTTTACACCAATGTTCATTGAGTGTTTAATTAAAGTGATTAAAAGATATCCTATCATCAACAGCTCAGTTGAAGGTGATAATATCTTAATTAAAAATTATTATAACATTGGCATGGCAACTGCATTGCCTAATAAAAATTTAATTGTTCCTGTTATCAAAAATGCAGAGAATTTAAGTTTGGTTGGTTTAACTAGATCGGTAAATACTTTAGCCGACAATGCCCGCAATAATAAATTAAGACCGGAAGATATTCAGGGTGGAACATTTACTTTCACAAATGTTGGAACATTTGGAAGTTTAATGGGAACACCAATTATTAATCAACCACAAGTTGCTATTCTTGCAGTTGGAGCCATTAAAAAACGTGCTGTTGTAATTGAAACCGATAAGGGTGATTTTATTGGCATCCGCCATATGATGTTCTTATCGTTAAGTTATGACCACAGAATTATTGATGGAAGTGTTGGTGCAAGTTTCTTAACCGATGTTGCCAAAGAATTTGAAAAATGGGATGTGAATCGTGAATTAAAATTAGTAGTGAAAGAACAATACGTTGATTAAAATATTAATTGAAAAATAATTTAAAAACTCTCAAATAATTTGAGAGTTTTTTTATGCTTTTTATTAAACTTAATAAGTGTTTAGCCATAGAATTTTTACGCTCTAACCTTATATAACTAAAGTTGATTTTATAAAAATGTAGTCAAAAAAATTGCAAAAAGATACAAATAATCACCACAAACAAGCGTTATAGACAGCGATACCTTTAGTATGTAAAAATCAAGAACAATTTAGAGATTTAAATAAAATTCAAAATGAAAAACACAATAACAAATATGGGATTTATGGTTCGCCCAACTTGTGCAGGTCAGTTAGCTTCAGATTTTACTACAACAGATAGTTTTTCTACTGACTCTTTACCTCAAATGATATCAATTAAAAACCAAAGAACTGATACTACAATTAAAGCTAATTATGAATGGAATGAAGGGAATAACCTAAGCTGTGACTCTTTTAAGTCAGCTACTTATTTTGAAGACAACAATATTAAAAATTTGATACCACTCACAGTTAGTAATATTTCCTCAAAAGAAACTTATAAACTCCCGGGAGCATTTAGCAGTGTTAACAATTTGAATATTAGGTTGGTTAAGATATTTGGAGTTTGTAACAAAAGCATTGAAAAAAATGTTGTTGCAAGTCTTTCGCCATCTATACCAATTTTTCTTTATTCAAAAACTTCTGTTTCCAAAATTGTTTTAAAGGTATTGTTTAAAAAAACTATGCAAATTTCTGTAAAATAGAAACGCAATTTTTCAACAATGATACGATGTCTATTATGTTGATTAATTGATCAACAAAGAGCTGAAAGTACAAGTGTGCAACGCAACCTAGCTGATAATGAAATACAAAAGCTAAGTCCATTATTAAAATACGCTAATTCACTATTTAATTTCTTATTCACATTGCTTGAATAAATTAACAAGCACATTCTGTCTTTCACACTTTACTTTTGTAACAAATGAAGAACATGAGAAATATTTATTTATCAGGATTTGCAGCCACATTGTTTTTGACGATAGCATGCAATAATGCACAACAAAAAACCACAAATGTTGATTCAACAAAACTAATCAGTAAGCCTGTTCCGGGAACAGCAATCAAATACGACAGTTCGAAACGTTATATATATTTAACATGGGACGATTCTCCTCAACCACCGGGTACGGTTAATTGTAAAACAGTTTTTAAAGAACAAAATATCAAAGCAACATTTTTCTCGGTTGGATTTAATCAAGTGGGTCCTTTCAAAAAAAGATTGATCGATTCTTTAAGAAATGAATATCCGCAATTTTTAATTGCTAATCATAGTTTCAGTCATGGTTTCAATGATAAGTATGCGAAATTTTATTCTTTACCCGATAGTGCTTACAACGATTTTATGAGGAATGAAAAAGAATTACAAATTCCAGTAAAGATCATTCGTTTACCGGGCAATAACACTTGGGCTTCGAATGGTGTTATTCATGGACAAAAATCCGATAATGCATTAATAAAAAAATTAGATGCTAACGGATATAAAATTATAGGTTGGGATATTGAATGGGCACAAAACGGAAAACAAAAACAGCCTAAAGAGAGTGCAACAGAAATGGCAAAAAGAGTAAATCAAAAATTTGAAGATGGCAATACGTTTGAGCAAAATGCCATTGTTATTTTATCGCACGACAGGTTATTTGAGAAGAAACAATTTGCCGATTCGCTTTCGAGATTTATTCAAATACTGAAACAAGATCCACGCAATGTTTTTGAAACCATTGATCATTATCCGCTGGTTCAGCGTAAATAATTTATGACGAAAGAAGAATTACTGAATGATCTTAGGAACGAAACCTGGGTTGCGCTGAAAGCCTCTCCTATTCACGGTATTGGCGTATTTGCAATTCGTGATATTCCGAAAGGTTGCAATAACTTTTTTTCGAAGAATGTTGGAGAATGGATCAAGGTTCCAATTTCGGAAATTGAAAAATTACCATCGCATTCAAAAGATTTAATTGAAACTTATTGTTTGTACGATGAGGAAAATTATTTTGTTCCTGATTATGGTTTTAAAGTAATGGATATAGTTAATTATTTAAATCATTCAAATAATCCCAATATTATTTCTGTGAATGATGGAGTTTATTTTGAAACGATCAGAGATATTAAATGCGGCGAAGAATTATTAATTAATTATGGCGAAATAGTTGATGGTGTTGATGATTATAAATGATGCCATAAGTTATGCTGCACAAGAGTGCGACGCAACAAAAGTTGAATTGAAATACAAAAGCTGGTAACAAAAAAATCCTGCTGCAAAATTGTAACAGGATTTTTTTATTGAAAACATTTTACGCTTCTATCACTTCGGCTTCTTTATTATAAGCTTCGGTTAATTTCTTTTGCAGATCGAAAGGCACAGGCGAATAATTATCAAACTTCATTCTGAATCTTGCACGTCCCTGCGATAAAGAACGCAATGTTGAAGCATACTGATACATTTCAGCATAAGGAACTTTTGCTTTCACAACTGTAAAATGACCTTCGGCATCAAAGCCTTCAACAATGGCACGGCGTGTTTGCAGATCGCCCATAATATTTCCTGTTAATTCATCCGGACATAAAACTTCCAGCATATAAACAGGTTCTAACAACTGAGGATCGGCATGTTGAAATGCATCTTTAAATGCCATAATACCAGCTAATTTAAAAGCCATATCATTACTGTCAACAGGATGCATCTTTCCATCAAAAACACTAACACGAATATCTCTTACGTAAGAACCGGTCAATGGTCCTTCCTGCATTTTTTCCATCACACCTTTCATGATCGATGGTAAAAATCGAAGATCTATTACACCGCCAACAATACAATTAAAATAAACCAATTTACCGCCCCAAGCCAATGGATATTCATCTCTGCCGCGAACATTTAATCCAACAGGGTCAGGCATTCCTTGATACCATGGTTCAATGCGCAAAGTAACTTCACCAAACTGTCCGGCACCACCCGATTGTTTTTTATGACGATAACTTGCATCGGCAGATTTGCGTATCGTTTCTCTGTAAGCAATTTTTGGTTTAAAGAATTGTACATCCAATTTATATGAATGTTCCAATTTCCATTTAATAACATTTAAATGCATATCACCCTGGCAATGCAATAAAGTTTGTTTCAACTCTCCTGAAACTTCAACCGACATTGTTGGATCCTCTTCTTTTAATTGATGAAGAGCAGTTGCTAATTTATCTTCTTCACCACGTTTCGCATTAGCAATTGCGATACTCATTTTAGGAGTTGGAAAAACGATTGGTTCCAATTCTATTTGTTTTCCCTTTTCGTGTAAAGTATTATTGGTATGCGTATTTTTTAATTTTAAAGTAGCACCAATATCACCGGCAACTAATTCGGTTACATTATTTCTTTTATTTCCTTCCACCACAAATAACTGATTTAATTTTTCAACAGCATCAGTTGTTTCATTCACTAATTCCATTCCGCTTTTAACTGTACCGGAATAAACTTTAAAGAAACTAAGATCACCGATGTGAGGTTCAGAAATTGTTTTATAAATAAAAATACATGCAGGCCCGTTTGCATCGCATGGCAATAGTTTTCCTGCTTTTGTTTTTTGCGGCGGCATTTCGTTTGCAGGCGGGCAAACATTATCAATAAATCCCATCAATCTTCCTGCGCCCATATTTTGTTTTGCAGAAATACAGAACACCGGAAATAAATCGTGACGCAACATAGAAAGGTGTAATCCTTCTTTCATTTCATCTTCAGTCAACTCACCTTTATCAAAATATTTCTCCATCAAAGCTTCATCGTTAGTTGCAATAGCTTCAATTAATTCTTTGTGCAGTGTTTCAGCTTTTTCTTTTTCAGCATTTGGTATTGGTAATTTTTTTGGTTTACCGCCTTCGGCGGAATATTCATACAATACCATATTCAACACATCAACAATTTGATTAAAACCTTCGCCCTGATTCAATGGGTATTGCGCCACAACAATATGATTGCCGAAATGATTTTTTGCTTCTCTTACAGTTTTATCAAAATCGGCTTTGCTATGATCTAATTGATTGATAGCAAGTATAGTTGGCGTTTTAAATTGATCTGTATATTCCATGATGATATCAGTACCTACTTCAACACCCATAGCAGCATTTAATAACACAACCCCCGTATCAGCAACACGCAAAGCACTAATTACTTCCCCGGCAAAATCATCATATCCCGGAGTATCAATAATGTTTATTTTAAATCCTCGCCAACGCGTATGTAATAATTTTGAAAAAATAGAATTACCCCTTTCCTGTTCTAATTCTGTGTAATCACTAACTGTGTTTTTTTCTTCAATAGTTCCGCGGCGATTGATTAACCCTGCTTCAAATAACATACTTTCGGCTAAGGTTGTTTTACCGCTGCCGGAATGTCCAAGCAGCGCAATGTTTTTGACGTGAGCGGTATCAAACTCTGGCATAGCAAATATTTTTATGGTGAATATATAAGCTGATAACAGCAATTAAATTTAACCAAGTTAATCGGATTAAAAAATAGGAAAAATGAGTAAAATCATCTTTCTTAAATTTTTAAACCCTTATTTATTTAATTTGACGATTAGATATTTATTGTATGACTGATGGTCTTAAAATCTTACCGGCAGGCTTAACTGATATTGCTTCTTTAGTAGCATTAGTTAATAGTGCATATCGGGGTGAGAGTTCCAAAAAAGGATGGACCACCGAAGCTGATTTATTAGGAGGAATAAGAACAAATGAAATAACTCTTACTTCAATCTTAAAAAATCCAAACAATATAATTTTAAAGTGTTGTGATATTGATGAAAATATTATTGGTTGTGTTCATCTACAACATCAGCATAAAAAAATTTATTTAGGAATGTTAACGGTTTCGCCGCAATTACAGGCAAAAGGAATTGGCAAATTATTATTAAACGCTTCTGAAAAATATGCGATAAAATATAATTTTGAAGCGATCATAATGACCGTTATTTCTGTTCGTAAAGAATTAATTGCATGGTATGAAAGAAGGGGTTATATAAACACAAAAGAAACAAAACCTTTTCCGAAAGACTCAAACTTCGGTATCCCAAAACAAGACTTGGAATTCATCGTTATGGAAAAGAAATTTTAAATTCTAATTCTTCATATAAATAAGATTTAAATAATGTTAACGTTCGATTAGTTAAATTGTCCCCGATTTTGTTACCAATTATTTTGCAAACAGCAATCGAATATGTTTCTTGATGTAAAGCGAATTTCTTTAATTGTATTTCTGTTTTTCCAATTATCCATGGTCATAGCACAGGATAATAAAAATAACAGCGATACATTTTTTCTAGCAAAGAAGAAGGGATGGTTAGGAAAATTGGGGCAAAGTATTTCTGTAAATGGAAACAATTCAGATTCAACTTCTCTTTCTGTTGTTAAAAACGTTCATCCATTTTTAATTTACAAAGGAAATATCATAAGAAAAATAGTTGTGAATAAAGTTGTGTTTGGAGAATCTATAAACGATACCGGAAATGTTATACAAAATTTCTTCAATGAAGTTGCTCAAAAATTGCATGTAAGCACAAAAGAAAAAATAATTAGAAATAATTTATTTTTTAAATCGGGCGATTCTCTCTATCCTTATTTAATGGCAGATAATGAAAGATTTTTGAGAGACATTCCTTATTTGCAAGATGCAAGAATCACCGTTCGAAAAGTTAATAAAAGAAATGCAGCTTCTGATTCGGTTGATATTGTTGTACGTTATAAAGATGTGTTTCCAATAAGTGGTCAGCTATTAGTAGATAATGCAAGTAGTTTTTTTTTGGAAGGAACCGATGATAATTTTCTTGGTGAGGGAGACAGAATATTAATGCAAACGCTTTATGATTTTAAAAGAAATCCAATAGCAGGTTTTGCGTTAGAATATACCAAAAGAAATATCAAAGGCAGTTTTGTTGATTTTACTGCAGGCTATCAAAACCTTTATCCAGCCTTCAATAGCGGCCGAAGAGAAGAAAATAATGTTTATACTCGGCTTACGCTTCCGTTGGTGAGTCCGTATCGTTTATGGGTAGGTGCTTTTGAATCGTCGCTTCATTTTACACGAAACGATTATATTAATGATTCATTATTTCGGTCCGACTTTAACTATCGTTACACAACATTTGACGGATGGGTTGGTTATAATATCAGTGCAAAGTATTTATTGCACGATCCGCAAAATAAAAGAGTAAAAGAATTTATTGCATTGAGAGCTATCAACACTAATTTTTTGCAAACACCAACTAAATATAATACTGTTTACAATTATTTATATGCTAATCAAACAAGTGTTTTGGGAGCCTATACTGTTTTTAAACAAGATTATTATCGCACATCTTTTATTTATGGATTTGGGAGAAATGAAGATATACCCGAAGGTTTTAATGCATCTGTTATAACAGGATTAACGAATAAAGATCAATATGTACGCCCCTATCTCGGCATTGATCTACAAAAAAATAATTTTAGTCAACACAAAGATTATTTCAATTTTAATTTACGAGCAGGAAGTTATTTTTATAATGGGAAACTTCAGGATTTTAGTTTACTTGCAAGTTTGGAATCTTTTTCAAAACTGAGAAGAATCAATAATTCAAAATGGCTGATCAGACATTTTATCAATGGTAGTTTTACGCAACAAATCAATACTTTTTTAAATCAACCATTAGTTTTGAACAGTGCTTTCGGTATTCCTGAATTTGCAAACCCTGATACGTTATCTTCATCAAGGCTAACTATAAATACTCAATCTGTATTTTTTAATACTTGGAAATTTTTTGGATTTAATTTTGCTCCATTCAGTTTTGCTAGTGCTTGTTATTTAAAACCAATGGGTGTACCAATCAATAACGGCAATGTGTACACAAGTGTTGGTGCAGGTGTAAGAACAAGAAACGAGAATTTAGTGTTTGGTACCATCGAACTAAAAATATTTTATTTCCCAAAAACAACTATTGGTATGAGTTCTTTCAATATCACACTAAATAGTAATCTCCAGTTTAAATATAATAGCCAGTTTATTAAACGGCCCGATTTTGTTATTGTTAATTAAATAAATTCGAAGTAATTTCATCGCTCAAATAAAAAAAATGAAGAAAATTATTTCATTTGCTTTGATTGTAACAACATTTATCAGTTCTGTTGCAATGGCTCAGGATGACAAAAGCAAAAGACCTAGTCCACCTGCAAAAGCTGAAGCTACTTTGCAAAATGGAACAGTGATCAGTATCGATTACAGTCAACCATCAGTTAAAGGACGCACAGTAGGTAAAGACTTGGAACCTTTGTCTGGTAAGGTTTGGAGAACAGGTGCCAATGAAGCAACTGTTTTTGAAGTGAGTAAAGATGTGAAAATAGAAGGTCAATCTTTAAAGGCAGGAAAATATGGTTTGTTTACAATTGTTGATGGCGACAACTGGACAATTATTTTCAATAAAACCTGGAAACAATGGGGTGCTTTTACTTACAAAGAAAGTGATGATGTGTTGCGAGTAAAAGTTAGAAGTACTAAGTTAACTACAACATCGGAGCGCTTAACATTCACAATTTTCGCAAATGGTAAAGTAGAATTAAAATGGTCGGATATTGATGTTGCATTTAATATTCAATAAATCAAATTATTTTCTAAAAGCTGTGTAGCAATTAGCTGCACAGCTTTTTTATTTTCTTGTCACTAAGTGAAGAATTTAAGCGACCTGTGAAAGATGTAACTTATTCTCGTAATTGTATAAGTTTTTGTTGGTTTAAGTTTTAATCTTTATCAAATCATTTAATACCACAAAACAAAACTAATTATGAAAAAAATTATCTACACTTTTTTAATCTCTTCAACATTCACATTATTTTTTGCAACAACAGTTTTTGGTTCAAACAGTTTTCCGAAATATCAAAAATTGGGTCCTGTTTACAGCACTGATACTTCTGGAAATAATGCAACTATTGATGCAATTACTTTAAGAAATGCAATAACAGAATTAAACAGTTTATCAAGACAAGAAAGAAAAAGCAGAATGAAAGAAGTAAAATCTGTATTGAAAGAATACAAAGCCCAAAAAGAACATGGCGATGATGTAAGCACTAACACAATTCTTCTTGTCATCTTAGCAATAATATTACCACCACTGGCCGTTTTCCTTCATGAAAATGCTTTAAACACAAGGTTCTGGATAAGCTTATTATTAACCTTGATATTTTGGTTACCGGGGGTAATCTATGCACTCATAGTAGTTTTAGGGTAATACTTTAATTAGTATTGTAACCTCTTTTGCTTTTGCAAAGGAGGTTTTTTATTTTGTTACCGGCTTTCTGTTTTTTATGGCATCGCCTGTTGCGTCGCACTCTTCTACTTTAGTTTTATATTGCAACAATCATACTATAACATTGATAGTTATCTTTAAAAAAATCTATCTTTTTCAATTGTCATCAATAAATAAAATATCAGAACAACGCATTTTTAAAATTTTGCTGCTTGTTTATATAATAACAATGTTATTAATTGCATTTATAGCCGATGGTACAGGCGATGAAGGCGATAGTGTTATGCATTATTTATTTGCAAAAACTGCAGCACAGTATCCCCAACATTTTTTAGACCATTGGGCAAAACCATTATATGTTTTAATTGCTTTTCCTTTTGCACAATTTGGTTTCATCGGTGTTAAAATAATGAACCTGCTATTTGGTACAGGCTCATTCATCATGGTATATCTTATTGCAAAAAAATTAGAAATTAAACCATCATGGTTACCATCTGTTTTATTGGCATCTATACCAATGTTTAATTTTTATATGATGAGCGGACTTACCGAAAACATGTTTGCCTTCACTTTAATATCGGGTATTTATTTATTGTTGAAAAACAAGTATGTTTTAGGAACAGTAATTTTATCGTTTCTGCCATTCATTCGTTCCGAAGGAATTCTTATTCTTTTAGTGATTGCTTTCTTTTTATTGTATCGTTCAAAATATTATTTGATTCCGCTGCTATTAACCGGACATATTATTTATGGTATTGCCGGCTCATTTATATATAAATCGGTGTGGTGGGTTTTTACTAAAATGACATACGCCACATGGACAAGTGCCTATGGCAAAGGCCAATGGACTCACTTCTTTTATAAAATGCCGGAAGTTGCCGGAAGGCCTACTGCCATTGTGTTCTATGCCTCGTTATTATTTACATTGATACAGTTTATTCTGTTTCTGAAAAACAAATTACAGAAACAGGAAACCAACACATTGATATTGATAAATGGTTGTTTAATTATTTATTTTACAGCACATACTTTTTTCTGGGCGTTAGGAATTTTTAATTCGGGTGGAATTTTGAGAGTAATGGTAAGTATCATGCCATTAATAGCAATCGTTAATACAAAAGCAATACAATATTTTTTGTCGTTTATTTATCCTGAAGACTTGAGAAGAAATTTATTCATCGTTTGTATTGCAATAATTGTTTTATACCCATTCACCAACTTCGAATTCGCATATCATTGGAAAAGAGATTTTCAATTAAAAGCAGATCAATATGCGGAGAAAGACATGAAACAATGGTTAGAAAAAAATAATGCAAATTATAAATTACACACTGTCTATTATGAAACCTGTTATCTAAGCGAACTTTTAAATATTGATTGGTTTGATGCAAAACAACATAAACGTCTTTTAGATTCTTTTGAAAAGAACGAATTTAAAAAAGGCGACCTTATTGTTTGGGACGATTGGTTTGCAATTGTAGAAGGACATGTTGAACTTTCGAAACTTGAATCAGATAAACGATTCGAAAAACTCAATCAATTCGAAAAAATAAATTATTGGGGTGTTACAAGAAAAACTGTTTTATTTAAAGTAAACTAAATTTTATTGACAAATATTTTTTGTCTTCAAACTTAGATCACACCATATAAACTTCCACCCTTTTCAAAAAGTCTGTCAACTTTATTTTCTGTTGCTGCATCTAATTCTACAGGCGGTGCATGATGTGGTTTTATTCTGGCATCAATAGTTAATGGTCCATTGCAACCCCAATGTTTATTAATAATAAATTCATCAACACCATAAATATCATGCGACGGATTACAACGCGTAAATGTTATCCAAACAAAGTTGCGAAGATTGGCAGCAGTGAAAGTTGCATCATCGCAAAGAACAATTAGTGGAACAGAAGACAGTTGGCTGATGACAGATGACAGTTGCTCATTTAATAAATTTATTTCTTTTTTTGCAGCTTCATAAGTCGAAAACTGATTCGTCTGTAACGCAATCACACCGGGCATTGCAAGCTGTGCATTAGTAAAACCATTTAATTCTTTTACTGCTTGTAGAACATCTTTGCACAATTCTCTTTTTTTATCGCCGTAGGCAGCAAACACAACTTTACTGCCGCTATTTAATCCGGTTCCCGAATAATCCAAAGTATCAATTGTTGTGTTGGTATAAAAATGAACATCGCATCTTAAATCAATTCTTTCAAAAATAAATTGCAAATATTCACTAACATTATTTGTGCTGAGTTGATCAGAACCATCAGCGGTAATAAATAAAAATTTAGCCAAACTTAATTGCCCCGTTCCTAAAATATGATTGGCAATTGTTAATAATTCGGCAGGTCTTTTTGTTGGTGAATAAGGTGTGTAACGTTCACTGCCGATTGCCAATAATAATGGATGTACGCCAGCTGCATCAACTGCATGAACTTCCTTTAAACCAGGAATTTCCTGTTCAATTGCCTTCCCTGTTAATTCATGAATTAGTTTTCCAAAACTTGTATCTTCTTGCGGTGGTCTGCCAACAACAGTAAAAGGCCATATTGCATTTTTCTTTGCATACACTTTATGCACTTTCATTACAGGAAAATCATGCTGCAAAGAATAATAACCAAGATGATCGCCAAATGGTCCTTCGGGTTTATTATCATTTGGAAAAATTTCTCCGGTAATTACAAAATCAGCATCGGCACTTATGCAAAAATCGTCTTCATAAAAATATCTGAATCTTCTTCCGCCCAACACACCTGCAAAAGTTATTTCACTAACACCTTCCGGTAATGGCATTACAGCTGCTAAAGAATGTGCCGGTGGTCCGCCAACAAAGCAACTAACTTTTAATGATTGATTTTTTTTATTTGCTTTTGTTTGATGAATACCAATACCGCGATGCAGTTGATAATGCAACCCAATTTCTTTATTCAACTCATAATCATTCCCGTTCAATTGCACACGATACATACCCAGATTGCTTTTCATGATGCCGGGTGCATCAACATCTTCGGTATAAACTTGCGGTAATGTTACAAATGAACCGCCATCTTTTTTCCAGTGATGAATGAGTGGAAGTTCTTCAACTTTTATTTGTTGATACAAAATTGGTTTTGCTGATGGATTTTTTAACGGCAATGCTTTTAATGCAGCTACTCCTGTTCTAAAATTTTGAAAAGGATGTTTGAGTGCTTTTATCGGATCATCTTTTAATTCAATTAATTGTTGTACTAATTTAAAAGTATCGCGAAATAAAAATTTACTTCTTTCAATCGTTCCAAAAATATTTGATGCAGTTCGAAACTTTGTTCCTTTTACATTTTCGAATAATAATGCAGGACCGCCGGCTTCATAAACTCGCAAATGAATAGAAGCCATTTCTAAATAAGGATCAACTTCTTCTTTAATGCGAATCAAATGACCATGATTTTCTAGATCAATCAAACAATCTTCTAAGGAACGATACTGCATAAATAAAAATAGTTATGAACGAAGTTAACCAACTCAATCAATTGACTATTGCATTCCTCGAAAAATGTTTTTATATTGTTTTATTAATAACCCCAAAAACCTGACAAACATGTTCAATCAAATTCTTTCACACATTAACTGGTTACACGTTGCAGTTGCTGCAATTGCTTATTTTGCTTTAGGTGCTTTATGGTACAGTCCGCTTTTATTTGTAAAAAAGTGGATCGAATTACTTAAAATAAATGTCAATGATCCTGATGCCAAAAAAGGCATGGCAGCTTTATTTATCACCAGTTTTATCTTAATGCTGGTTACTACTATTGGTTTAGCGGTGTTAATGCAAATACTTCCTGCTGTTGATGTTATTGGCGGAATTAAATTAGGATTATTCATTGCTGTTTGTTTTTCAACAACTTCAGTAAGCATCAATTATGTGTACACAAAAAAACCTTTTATGTTGTATCTGATTGATTGCGGATATCATATTGCAGGAATCGTTATTGCTTCTGCAATTTTATCTGCTTGGCATTAATATTTTTATTTAAAAATATTTTCAAAACCTTGAGTCCATTGGATTCAAGGTTTTGTTTTTTTATGTGAACTGCATTTGTATTCCATGTCATCACCTGTTGCGTCGCACTCTTCAACGTTCGGTACTTTTTTGAACAAGTAGAGGCAAAAAATATTTTAAATGATATTACATTTGTTGAATGACAAAGCTGAGCGTTAATATAAACAAGTTCGCTACACTGAGAAATTCAAGAGGTGGCAATAACCCTGATCTTATTAAAATTGCAATGGACGCACAACGTTTCGGTGCTGATGGAATAACTGTTCACCCACGGCCCGATGAAAGGCATATTCGTTATAACGATGTTCGCGAAATAAAAAAAATAATCACTACCGAATTTAATATTGAAGGCAATTGCACCGAACAAAAATTTGTTGATCTTGTTTTAGAAACAAAACCACATCAGGTAACATTAGTTCCTGATGCCTTGGGACAATTAACCAGCGATCATGGATGGAACACTATTCAAAATAAAAATTATTTGATCAACATCGTTTCTGTTTTTAAAAATGCAGGAATACGTGTATCATTATTTGTTGATCCTGTTATAGAAATGATAGAAGCCGCAGCACAAACAGGAACCGACAGGATTGAATTATATACCGAAGGTTATGCGAAAGAATTTTTGATCAATAAAGAAAAAGCAATAACAGCTTACATTTCAGCAGCTACTACAGCAAAAGAATTGGGATTGGGTTTAAACGCAGGACATGATTTGGATCTGCAGAACTTAAAATATTTTTCACAAAATATTCCTTGGTTGGATGAAGTAAGTATTGGCCATGCATTGGTTTGCGATTCCATTTATCTGGGTTTCGAAAATACAATTCAGATGTATAAAAGACAATTGATAAGTTAATTTCCGTTCATACCATACTTCTATCATTCATCACAAATTGCATCATTTTCAATTTGCAGTTTATTATTTTACTTTCAAATCAAACATCATGAAAAAAATATTTTTCGTAATTGCAATTGCAATCTGCAGTTTTTCATTTGCACAACGGCCATTAACCACTTCACCAAGTGGTGGAAATAAAAAAGCGTCTGTAAGCGAACGTATTGGTATCACAGATGTTACGATACATTACGATAGACCTGGCGTTAAAGGAAGAGAAGGAAAAATATGGGGAGAATTAGTGCCCGTTGGTTTTACAGATTACGGATTCGGCAGCAGTAAAGCTGCACCATGGCGTGCCGGTGCAAATGAATGCACAACAATCGAGTTTTCAACCGATGTAAAAATTGAAGGTAAAGATTTACCTGCGGGCAAATACGGATTTTTTATTGCATACGATCCAAACGAAAGCACATTGATCTTTTCAAAAAATTCAAACAACTGGGGAAGTTTTTATTACGATGATAAAGATGATGTATTGCGTATAAAAATAAAACCTGTCGCAACTGAAAAAAGCATTGAATGGTTAAAATATGAATTCGAAAAGCAAACTGCAAACTCTGCAACAATTGATTTGCTTTGGGAAAAACTATCTTTTTCATTTAAAGTTGAAGTTGATTTAAATAAAACTCAAGTAGAATCATTCCGAAATGAATTAAGAACTGATAAAGGATTCTTTTGGTTGGGATGGCAAACTGCAGCTCAATGGTGTGCTGATCATAATACTAATTTAGAAGAAGCTCTGTTGTGGGCTGACACTGCAACTAATCCAAATGTCTTAGGAAATAAAAATTTTATTTCATTAAGTACAAAAGCATCGGTATTGGCAAAACTTGGAAGAATTGAAGAAGCAAAAGCTATAATGAAAGAAGCTGTACCAATGGGTAACATGAATGAAATTCATCAATATGGAAGATTTTTATTGCAACAAAAAAAGTACAAAGAAGCATTGGATGTTTTTCAAATAAACTTTGAGAAAAATCCAAATCAATTCACTACTCTATTTGGTTTAGCAAGAGGATATTCCGGTGTAAGCGATTATAAAAAAGCATTAGAATATGCACAAAAAGCATTGCCATTGGCACCTATTGGCATAAATAAATCAACAGTCGAAAAAGCAATTGCTACTTTAAAAGAAGGAAAAGATATTAATCAATAATATTTATTCAATCATTGATACCTGCAAGATACTTCTCAAAAAAAAGTATCTTGCAGGTATAATTATTTTATGTCTACAATAAATCCTTTAGTTGGTATTATCATGGGCAGCGACAGCGATTTACCTGTAATGCAGGCTGCTGCTAATATTTTGAAGCAATTCAATATTGCCTTTGAACTAACAATTGTATCTGCGCATCGCACACCGCAACGCATGATGGAATATGCCACCAATGCAAGAGAGCGTGGATTAAAAGTAATTATTGCAGGTGCCGGTGGTGCTGCACATTTGCCCGGAATGGTTGCCAGCATTACCACTTTACCGGTAATTGGTGTTCCAATAAAATCAACTAATTCTATCGATGGTTGGGATAGTATTCTAAGCATTCTTCAAATGCCGAATGGAATTCCTGTTGCAACTGTTGCATTGAATGCTGCAAAAAATGCAGGCATATTAGCTGCAGAAATTATTGGTACTTATGACGAAAAAATATCGGCAACATTATTAGTCTACAAAAAACAAATGCAGACTGAGGTATTAAACAAAGCCGATAAATTAAAAGAAGACTGGGCTAATGAATTTGATAGTTAAATAATTTCTTCATCAGTATTTTTATTTTCTACGACAGGAATATTTATCATAACCAAACATCCATTACCTGGTGTTGAGATAATATCAAATCTTCCCGAAAACATTTCTGCACGTCTTTTCATATTCGAAATACCGATACCATCTTTATGAACTTGAATGTCAAAACCAATCCCATTATCAACAATAATTAATTTAAGATTCTTATCCACAATTCTTAAATCAATATCGATCATCTCAGCTTTCGAATGTTTTTGAATATTACTTAATTGTTCTTGAAGAATTCTATACAGATTTAATTGAAGTTGCGGACTTAGATCATATTTCTCTACATCAACTTCAATTCGTCGATGTATCTTAATATTTTCTTCGAAGCGAAAAGTATTAATGAGGCTTTTAAAAGATTCGTCTAATTTGGTTGTACTGAAAAAAGTTGGTGCAAGACGGTGAGACAAATCACGAATATCTTCTATCGCCGTATTAATTAGATTTTTAGTTTCTATATACCATTTTTCTTCTGATGTTGTTACCATTTTATTAAGCATACTCAAATTCATTTGTGCAGCAACTAATACCTGACAAACATTATCGTGCAATTCGCCACCAACCTCGTAACGTTCATCTTCCTGAGTTTTAATAATTGCTTTTGAAATTTTCTGTTCATGCAATTTCTTATCAGTTATATCTGTAACCTGAACAATATATCCAATATTTTTAGAGACCGTTTCAGAAATTGGTGTGGTTATTATTTCAAGATATCCAATACCTGTTCTTATGGATTTATATCTTGTTTCATCAAAATCAATTTGAATTTCATGATGAACTCTATTTCCCTGATTAAGTTGATTCCATACTTCCTGATTATGATAATGCGGGTCTGATTTTAAATCATATCTATTTAATAAAGACCCTGCATCCATTCCAAACAATTCAAATAATTTTTTGTTCCCTTTTATCAATACAGAATTCTTGTCTAATACTGCTTTCCCTATTGGGGAATTCTCAAATACCGTATTCAACATTTGTGAGTTTTCAATCAACTCTTGTTCTATCTTTTTATGTTCAGTAATATCCATTTCAGTTCCAAGAACACCATCAATCTGTCCATTTGAATTTCGCAAAGGAATTTTGCAAGTAAGAAGTGTGATACTATTACCATCAGGCATTTTTAAATGCTGTTCAATATTTAATTTCGAATAACCACTTTCAATTACCTGTAGGTCATCTCTGCGATATAATTCTGCATGTTCGCTCCACTGCATCTCAAAATCATCTTTACCAATGATCTCGGTTGGATCCGAGAATCCCGCTTGTTTTGCAAAAGCTGCATTACAGCCTGCATATTTTAAATTTTTATCTTTCCAAAATACCTTTACAGAAATTGTATTAAAAATTCCTTCAATTACTGCATGAGATTTACGCAGTTCTTCTTCAGTCTCCTTTTGTTTTGTAATATCAGTTAAAGAAGTAACCCTAACATTTCTGCCTTTATAATACATCATTTTTCCTTGAAGCAAACAGGGAAATGTTGTACCATCTTTTTTTAAAGCGGTTGCTTCGTAAGGTTCTTCAAAACCTCTTAGCATATTATTCATTACCATTTCTCTGTCTTCAGGAACTATCCATTCTGTTCCATATCTTCCAATTGCTTCTTCAGTAGAATAACCAAATATTCTTTCTGCTGTTTGATTTTGTTCAATACATACGCCTTTTTCAGAAAAAAATATCGACTCAAAAGTTGCATCACTTAAACCCATGTATTTTTCTCTGCTCTCTTCAATCTCTTCTTCAGCCTTTTTATTTTCGGTAATGTCGTAACGAATAGAAAGATATTGGAATGGCTTTTTATTTTCATTTAAAAATGGAATGATAGTAGTGAATACCCAATAATATTTACCTTCTTTTGTTTTGTTTCTTACTTCGCCCCGCCAAATATTTCCTGCAATAATTGTATCCCACATATTTTTAAAAAAATCCGCGCTGTGGTATTTTGAATTAACAACACTATGCGACTTACCAATCAATTCTTCTCTGCTGTATTTTGTTACCTTACAAAAACTATCATTAACCGATTTTATAATTCCATTCTCATCTGTAATTGAAATTATGGTTGATTGGTCTAATGCAAATTTATAATCTTCTAATAGTTTATTTTTTTCCTGAAGCTCTTTTCTCGACTTAATTCTCACATCAATCATTTCGTTAAAACTCTTTGCTAATACTGAAATTTCATCATTTCCTGAAATAGCAGAACGATCATTTGTGTTTCCTGCAATTACTTCATTAATTGTTTTCTGAATATCATAAAGTCTTTTAGTAATTCGTGTACCAATTATCCATGCTAATAACGATCCAATAATAATTGCAGTAAGCGTATATAAGATACCATCAAATAAAATGGCATCTAACTTTTGATTTACTAGCTTTTGGCCTAATCCAATTCTAACCCAACCAATTAATTTGCCACCACTCATTACTGGTGTTAAATCATCTATCAAATCTTGTGTTTTCTTAATAATGGTTTGCTGTGATTTATTTGGTATGTCGAGAAGCTGTTGACCAATATAGGATTTATCAGAATGTGCTAATATTCTGCCCGCTTGATTTGTAATAATAACAAAAGCGATTTCAGGATAATGAGATTCTGCTTCTACTAATTCTTGAAGACCTTCAATATCGTTAGAAGCAATCCATTCTACTGCATTTGAAGAAAGGCTGTGCGAAATTGCTATTACATTTTCTTGTTGACGTTGTAAAATCAAAGTACGTTGTCTGATTGTGAGATCACCAATAAAAATTGTCATCATAATCGCATGAATCACCGCCACATTTAAAATCAAGCGATTTCGCAATGTTCCATAAAAATAATTTTTAAGACTTCTTAAGATCATTTGATATCAATTTTACGTACTTCTTTTTCAAATCTATCTGTATAAAGTTTTACAATATTGTAGGTAGTATTAGTTGCCATTGTAAATCTCGCTATTTCTAATCCTTTAAGTATTGCATTTCCTTCAGTAGATTTATTAAGTTCAATTAAACATTTTTTTACCTGATTGCTAATTGTATCAGGTACATTATATCTAACCATCACTGAATTATTAATAAGCGATTCTGTTTCCCACATTACTTTTAATTCTGCTGCTTCTTTAGGATGTACTTTTACAAAATCTCTCCATGGCAAGGGCCATGATCCTCCTGCATTTGTCTCTTTATAATATACATTCATGATTGAAGATTCTTGTGTACCAACATAAAGATTGGTGATGTCTTTATTGATATTGATTCCATGTTTGTATAAAAAATATTGCGGCATGATACAGGATGCTAAAGCAGTTGCTGCGGGGTAGCTTACTTTTTTGCCAATTAAATCTGATGGCATATTTATACCCGCATCTTTTCGAACAATGAAAATTCCCTTAAAATCTTTTGGTTCACCAGCCATTGCAATTACATTGTAACCGGTTGTTATGGCTTGAATTGTTTGCCAAGGATTAGGCAAAATAAATTCAATTTTTCCTTCTTTATACTTTTGTTCAAAAATTGAATAATCTCTCGAGGCTTCTAATACAAACTGAGCGCTAGAAATACGTTTATTTAAATAATTAATTAAAGGTTGATACTCCTGCATTAACTTGGCTGGACTGTAGAGAGGATGGACTGCAAAATGATAAATGAGAATTGATGGAGATGAAAGTGAATAACTATATTTTGGGCCGCTACCTTGAGAGGCTTGATTACATGAAAAATTACTACCCACAAAAAATAATAAAAAACTGAAGAAAAGTATTGGCTTAAAAAAAATGGTTTTAGAAATTAGTGTCGATACTTTTTTATTCAGCAGCTTTGTTAGTTTTTGATTATCTAGTTCAATAGCTATGAGGATTTGAAAAAGTCTCATACTGATGTTTATCATTAACGTTACAAATTAACAATTAAATTCTGTATCTGGAAATTCAGTGTAAGTGATAAGTTCAGAGTGCTAACATTAAAAATTTAACTAGGACAATTTTTTTAACTGTATTTGTGCCTTTACTGCTTTTTGAACTGACTACTAGTAAAATTAATCAGAAATAATCACGCCAAATTGTTGAACCAATCCTTGGGAAGAATTGTAAATAACTTGCATCCATTCTTTACCAAATTGAGAATACAACAAAGAAAAATTTTCTTGTCTTTCTTGCAAAGAATTTGAAGGAAATAATTCTTGTTTCAATTTATTTATTTGCCGTTGCTGTGTTTCAAAATTTCTTTTTTCTGCACGAAGAATTTTCTTTTCCAATGCTTTCAATTGTTTCAACACCTTTGTGTGCAAAGCTTTCGTGTGTTCAGATAAAGTAACATCAATATCACCTGACACAATTTGTAATTGTTTATACACAGCATTTATTTGTTCAACTTCGTTTGCAATACTTAATTGTTTGGAAGAATTCTTGAGAACCAGTTCATTTAATAATTCATCTTGATTTTTAAATGAGTCGTTGGTGGTGAATCCTAATTTATTTAATCGTTCGCATTGTTTTTTATTAATCCACAAAAAAGAATTTCGCAAGATCAACATTGGATAAGGCACATTAACCGCTTCAAAAACTTTTTTTAATTCTAACCAATATGCCAACTCTCCACCGCCGCCAATGAAAGCAATATTTGGCAATACTGTTTCCTGAAATACACCACGCAAAATAACGTTAGCCGAAAATCTTTCAGGATGATTATTTAACTCCGCCAATATTTCTTCTTTGCCCCATAGTTTCTTCAAACTTTGTACTTCGTACTTCTTATCTCTTACTTCAATTCTTTCTCGTTTCTCATCAATCAAATAAAATAAATTTAATTCTCTACCGCCGGTTTGTACTTTATAATGTTTGCTTAATTCAGAGATTGTTTGTTCAACAGCTTTGTGAGAAAACTTTTCAATCAATTCTTTTTCAATAATTGATTGAAAAGATTTTTTTAAAGCGGCATTATCAGGAATTAAGATCAGCAAACCAAAATCAGCAAATAAATGATTTACTAATTCTAATGTTGCCTGTTGAATTGTTTTGCCTTCAGTATAAACTTGTTTAAAGAGATCTGTCAATTCTTTCCCATGTGGATGAACAACGATTTGTCCGTGAATTAAATCAATTAATTTAATGAAAGCCTTGTCCACCTTCATTCTTCCTACTGCACCAGTTTGTTTTGTATTCCAGTTTATTTTATTCGAATCCAAATTAATAAAACCTAATTCATCCAGATCTGCATCTTCACTTCCCATATAATAAACAGGAACAAATTTGTAATCAGTTAATTCATTTGATAATTCATCGGCTAATTTTATAGCATGAAAAATTTTATAAATAAAAAATAAAGGGCCGGTAAAAATATTAGGCTGATGTGCCGTAGTAATTGTAAATGTTTTTTCTGAAAGTAGGGATTGTAAATGTTGTTCTTGTTTAGGGCTTAAAGAAATATTACCGTATTGTTTTCTTAATTCATCAACCAATAAATTTCGGTTGGTAGAGAATGATTTTCTTGATTCGATTGATCTTTTTATCCCTTCAATTGAAACTTCATAATTATAAAACGGTTGCAACTTTTTATGTTGTTGCAAATAATCGGTTGCAATCGTTGAGAAGTAACCTGTTCTTTGGTATGATAAAAAATTTGTTGTACAATACATAAGAAAGAATAAAAGTACAAATTAGAAATTACGAATTACGGTAAGATTAAAATAACCGTTATTATTTTTTTTCGATAATCCAAAGAAAGAATTGTAAACATCAATTAGCTAAACGCTTCTTTCACTCTTTCAAAAAAGCTTTTCGCATTTTTATCAGGTTGAGGTTTAAAATTAGGACTGCTGTTTAATTTTTCTAGCATTGCTTTTTCATCGCTGCTGATATTTTGAGGAGTCCAAACATTTACATAAATCAATTCATCGCCTTTGCCATATCCTTGTACTTCAGGAAACCCTTTTCCTTTTAATCGAAATATTTTTCCACTTTGAGTTCCAGGAGGAATTTTAATTTTTGCACGACCATCAATCGTAGGCACTTCAACGCTTACACCAAAACTTGCGTCAGGAAATGAAATATGTAAATCGTAAGCAACATTCAATCCATCGCGATGCAAATCTGCATGTTGCTCTTCTTCAATTTGAATAATTAAATCGCCTGGTGCGCCGCCGCGTTCTCCTGCATTTCCTTTTCCATTCATGCTTAATTGCATTCCTTCTTGAACACCTGCGGGTATTTCAATCGTAATTGTTTCTTCGCCATATACTCTTCCTTCGCCCTTACACGCTGTACATTTTGCTGTAACAGTTGAACCTTCACCATTACAAGTTGGACAAGTTGTAACAGTTTGCATTTGTCCTAAGAAAGTATTTTGTACTCTTCTTACTTGTCCGCTGCCACCACATGTTCCGCAGGTTTGAATACTGCTTTTATCTTTTGCACCATTACCTCCGCAGGTAGTACAAATAATATGCTTTTTTACCTTTACAGTTTTAGAAACACCTTTAGCAATTTCTTCATACGTTAATTTTACTTTGATTCGAAGATTGCTGCCACGCTGACCTCTGGAACGACTACCACCTCCACCACCCCTTCTGCCACCACCTCCAAAGAAATTACCAAACATATCATCGCCGAAAATATCTCCAAACTGACTGAAGATATCTTCCATATTGCTTGAATGAAAACCGCCACCACCGCCACTTCCAGGAGCAAAAGCCTGGTGACCATAACGATCGTACTTTGCTTTTTTATCGGCATCACTTAATACTTCATAAGCTTCTGCTGCTTCCTTAAATTTATCTTCGGCCGACTTATCTCCGGGATTACGATCAGGATGAAATTGCATTGCCACTTTACGGTATGCTTTCTTTATCTCATCTGCAGATGAAGTTTTGCTAACACCTAATATTTCGTAATAATCTCTTTTACTCATAATATGCTAATGTGCAAATTTGAAAATGTGCAGATGAGAATCAAAATTAATCTGCACATCCGCACATTTGCAAATCAATTAATTTATTTTCCAACAACCACTTTTGCAAAGCGAATTAATTTATCATTCAAATAATATCCTTTTTGAATTTCATCTATCACTTTACCTTTTAATTTATGATTGGGTGCCGGTACTTCAGTTATTGCTTCATGCTTTTCAACATCAAAAACAGTGTGGATACTTTCCATAGCTTTTAAACCCCTATTTTGCAATGTGCTTCTTATTTTGTTAAACACTAACTGAATACCTTCTTTCTGAACATCAATATCAACATTTGTTTGTAATTGTTTTTCTGCACGATCACAATCATCAATCACTTCCAATAAAGAAATAATTACATCTTTACCGGCTGTTTGAATTAATTCCAATCTTTCTTTTGATGTTCGTCTGCGAAAATTTTCGAACTCTGCCATCAGTCGGATGTATTTATCCTTTTGTTCGGCAAGCTCATTCTTCAATTTTTCCAATTCGCTAATTTCAGCAACTGGCTCTTGCAAAAGAGTATCGCCAGCTGCATTTTCGTCAGTAGGCATAGTTACATTACTGTCAGCTATTTCGGTTTGCTGCACTTCTTTTTCTTCCATAATTATTTTTAATGATCGTTTGCTATTGGTCAATTTTTTTGCCAACGCAAAGAAAAGGGAAAAATTGGCAGGAATAAAGATTCCAATTTCAAGGTCCAAATATCCAGAAACTAGCAAGCAACTATATCTTTGCCACATGACTAAAGTTTTTTTAAAGCGAAAAATTGCCAACAGAGTTTTTAACGGGCATCCCTGGATATTCAATAATGAAGTTGAAAAAGTAGTTGGTGAAGTAACCGCTGGTGATACAGTTGATGTTTTTTATAATGATGAAAAATTTTGCGGCAGAGGTTATATTAACCCAAAATCTCAGATACTTGTTCGTTTATTGACAAGAAAAAAAGAAGAGATCAACGAACAGTTTTTTTATAATAGAATTCTTCATGCATGGAATTACCGACAAAAGATCGGTTATACTGAAAATTGCAGATTGATATTTGGCGAAGCAGATGAAATACCGGCATTGATCATCGATAAATTCAATGATTATTTTGTTATTCAAACTTTGGCATTAGGAATTGATATTTGGAAACCAGCTATAGTAAAAGCTTTGCAACAAATATTCAATCCGAAAGGAATATACGAGCGCAATGATGTTCCTGTTAGAGAGTTGGAGGGATTACCACAATTAAAAGGATTTTTATCTGCACCATTCGATACAAATATTACTATCAACGAGAACGGATTAAAATTTCTTGTTGATATCGAGAACGGACAAAAAACAGGGTATTTTTTAGATCAGCAAGATAACAGAAAAGCTATTCAGCATATCGTAAAGGGTGCAGATGTTTTAGGCGCATTTACTTATACCGGAACATTCGAGATTCATGCGGCACATTATGGTGCAAGATCTGTTTTGGGATTAGATATTAGTGAGAATGCTGTTGCACAAGCCAATAAAAATGCAGTATTAAATGGATTGGATCATATTTGTAAGTTTGAAGCAATGAATGCTTTTGATGTTTTAAAACAATGGGGTAAAGATGGAAGACAATATGATGTTGTAATGCTTGACCCGCCTGCATTTACAAAGAGTCGCGAAAATATTCAGAAAGCAATTACAGGTTATAAAGAAATTAATTTGCGTGGCATGAAGTTAATTAGGAATGGAGGTTTTTTAGTTACTTCAAGCTGCACCAATTTGGTTCATCCTGAAATGTTTTTACAAACGATTGAAATGGCTGCTAAAGATGCAAGAAAAAAATTAAGGCAAGTAACTTTTCAAGCACAAGCAAGCGATCATCCGATTATTTGGGGAATGGAAAATACGAATTATTTGAAATTTTTGATTGTGGAAGTGACTGATAAATAGTTGATGTAAAATGCAGAATAGAATTGTTGCAGTACAAGTGTGCGACGCAACTAAGATGACATGAAATACAAAAGCTTATAACAAAATCATTTTACTACTTGAAACTTACCCGATTCAATAATTGCTCCAGACTTATCACGAATTTGAAAAATGTATAACCCTCGTAAGTAATTATCTAACTGAATGGAAACCTTGCTGCTGTTGACTTGCAGGTCATTCATTTTTTTGCCGAGGAAATTATATATCTGAAGTGAGTAATTTGCTTTTTCAAAATTTGAAGGAAATTCAAAATAAATAACAGAGGATGCAGGGTTAGGATAAAACTGTACTGTTCTTATTTGATCAAATGGAAATTCATTACGTGGCACAACAGTAAAACTGCTGACCATCATGATTGAACCGATTAAAAAAAGAAAGTATAGTTTTTTCATTTTTGGATCTTCGACATAAAGTTATAAAATTAAGATGACTTAAATGCCATTTTCGCTTGCTAATTAAACGAAAAAGATGCATTACAATTGTGCAATGCATCTTTTTGAAGCCAAAAAATAGATTTTTATAGACTTTTTAAAGTTTCCTGAATAGCAGCAAAATTTGGAAGGTCGCCTGCACTTTCTAATACTTCAGCATATCGAACAATACCATCTTTATCAATTACAAATGCCGAACGTTTTGCAACGCCTTTTAAATCCAACACAAATGTTTCGTATAAAGCATCATAAGAAGCTGCAACATTTTTATTGAAATCACTCAGCAATGAAAAATTTAGTTTTTGTTCTTCTTTAAATTTTCCTAAAGTGAAAGGAGAATCAACCGATATACCAAACACTTTTGCATTACTGCTGTTATAAACACCAATGTTATCTCTGATGTTACACAACTCGGTTGTGCAAACACCGGTAAATGCTAAAGGAAAAAATAACAATAAAACATTTTGACCTTTTTGTTCGGATAAGGTCACTTTATTTTTTTCAGTATCTAATAAAGTAAAATCCGGGGCTGCTTGTCCAACTTGTATGCTCATGATATTTATTTTAAGGTTGCAAAATAGTTTACCTATTTTAATTTTAAGAAAAATAATTTATTAAACTATTGAAATTTCAATGATAACTATTAGTTTGGCATATTGTTGTACATCTTTAAACAAAAACTTGACTTATGAAAAAGTACATTGTTGAATTTATCGGCACGTTTTTTTTAGTACTTGCCGTTTGTATGGCAGGAAGCAAAGCAGGCGAAATGGCACCTATTGCAATTGGTGCTACATTAATGGTAATGATATTTGCCGGAGGGCATGTATCGGGTGGACATTATAATCCCGCAGTTACATTAGCCGTTTTTATTCGCGGAAAATGTAATGCAACCGACACGATCTTTTATTGGATATTTCAAATTGCAGGAGCTGCTGCAGCAGGATTATTGGCATCTAAATATTTTGATTACTTAGTTGTCGCAGCATCACCCGAATCTTCCATAAAAGCATTAGTTGCTGAATTGATCGGAACATTTGCATTAGCATATGTTGTGTTGAATGTTGCTACTGCCACTAAAACTGCGGGCAATAGTTTTTATGGATTAGCCATTGGTTTTACAGTTACTGCAATGGCTTATACTTTAGGTCCGGTAAGTATGGGTGCATTCAATCCAGCAGTTGCAATTGGCTCAGGAGTATTTGGAGCATTTGCATGGATTACCATTTGGATATATCTTGTAGGATGCTTACTGGGTGGCGCTTTGGCAGGTATCACTTATAAGTTTATAATTAAACCTGATGAAGATTAATAAATTATTTTTTTATAAAAAGAGCAATTAATGGTTGCTCTTTTTTTATTGAATTAAGTTTTCGTAGGCCCGTTTGCTCCAATACAAATAATTATTATTTTCTTGTTTTGTTCCGATTAAATTTGAATGAATAAAACCATTTCTCTCTACCTGAATCGTGTGAAAAATTTTCTTATCCGGATTATCAACTAAAAAGAAATTAATTTGATTATTATGAGAATATTGAACCACACTATCATTTCTTGTTATAGCAAAATGAAAATAATTTGAAAGATCCTTCATCATTAATTTACTTCTGTACCAAGTACCGCCTGTTGGCGAAACCAAGGGCTTGCCATTATAAATAACAACACTATCGTTGTAAGCAAAAACTGTTAAACGATGTGATTTATTTCTCTTCAGCCAATCAACAAATTTTAAAGTAAAAGTTGAATCGTATCCGTAATCACTGTCTAAAAAACTAATTCTATTTATGTAATCAGGAATTTGTTCTTGTGATTGAATGAATCCAAACACAAAAGATCCTCCCCCACTATGTCCATTCAAATGCAGAGAATATTTTTTTATTGCTAAAACTTGTTTGATCGTATCTACTATTTTAGGAATCAATTCTAAATAATCTTCGTGTTTCTTTTTCCACTGCGGCCATGCTTTCAAATCATTTTCAAGATAAACAACTATAATATTTTCGTTCGTCAATTCATTCCTAACAAACATTGTTTGTGCAGCAATATGTTGAATATCGAAATGCCAATCATCACCGACATTTAATTTCTTACCCATTGTTTGAGAAGTTGTATTGCCATTGGGCAATGCAAATAAAACAAGTTGTGTTTTATTTTTTGATGAAAAATTTTTTGGATAATCAACCGTAATAATTACATCACTGCGAAAGCGAAAAGAAAAAATAGAATCTTGAGAAGCGAATAAACGAACATTCATCATCAACAAAAAGGTTATGATGAATGTTCGTTTCATTTTATGCGGTTAATAATTTAATGCAATGTTCTAAACTTTTTTTCCAATCAACTAATTTAACTTGAAAATCATCAACAATATTGCTTGTATCCATCGCTGAATAAAAAGGGCGTTTTGCCGGAGTTGGATATTCAGTTGAAGGAACAGGTAATACATTACAAGTCAATCCAGACAATGCTTTGATGGCAACTGCAAAATCGAACCAAGAAATAATTCCACTATTGGTATAATGATAAATTCCATATTTTTCGTTTCCTAAATGCCATTGTTGAATCACTTGCAAAATAGCGGCTGCAAGGTCGGCAGCATAAGTTGGAGATCCAACCTGATCATTCACCACTTTTATTTCTTCTCTTTCATTCATCAAACGCAGCATTGTTTTTACAAAGTTGGCAGCATGCGTACTATAAACCCATGCAGTTCTGATGACGATAGTTTTCTTCCAATTTTCCAATGCTAATTTTTCGCTTAAATATTTTGTGTATCCGTAATAATTGATTGGATTTGTTGCCTGATCTGTTGTGTATGGTTTTGTTCCGTTACCATCAAAAACATAATCCGTAGAAATTGTAATTAACGGGCAATTTATTTTAGCACATTCGTTTGCAATAACTCCAGTTGATTCTGCATTTATTTTATATGCCAGATCTTGTAACGTTTCTGCTTTATCAACTGCTGTAAAAGCAGCGCAATGAATAAAATATTGTGGCTGATATTGTTTAAAAAAATCAGGAATTGTTTCGGGTTTACTTAAATCTAATTCATCAACATCAACAAAAACAAAATCGAATAGATATTCTAATTGATTACTTATTTGGCTTATTTCCCAACCCAGCTGTCCGTTTTTTCCGGTAACAACTATTAATGATTTTGACATGTACTGATTTTATAAATCAAAGGATATTATACCGATAATAAAAGCAATATTTTATTTATTACTCATAAACTCTTTTGGAAGTTTATACAATTCTTCTTTAGGTAATGATTTAAAATATTCGTATGTTTTTTTCAAACCTTCTGCTCTTCCAACTTTTGGTTCCCAACCTAAAATTTCTTTAGCTTTTGTAATATCAGGCTGACGTTGTTTAGGATCATCAACCGGTAAAGGTTTGTACGCGATCTTCACAGAAGAGCCGGTTAATTTCAAAACTTCTTCTGCAAATTCTTTCAAAGTAATTTCATTAGGATTACCAATGTTTACCGGTTGAGCATAATCGCTTAACAACAAACGATAAATACCTTCAATCAAATCATCAACATAACAAAAACTTCTTGTCTGACTACCATCACCAAACAAAGTCAAATCCTCTCCACGCAAGGCTTGGCCTATAAAAGCGGGTAATGCTCTACCATCATTCAAACGCATTCTCGGGCCATAAGTATTGAAGATGCGAACGATCCTTGTTTCTAATCCATGAAAAGTATGATATGCCATTGTGATGGCTTCCTGAAAACGTTTTGCTTCATCATACACACCACGAGGGCCAATTGGATTTACATTCCCCCAATATTCTTCTGTTTGCGGATGTACAGCAGGATCGCCATAAATTTCACTTGTTGAAGCGATCAACATTCTTGCTTTTTTTTCTTTCGCCAATCCCAAACAATTATGTGTACCCAATGATCCAACTTTTAATGTTTGAATAGGGATTTTTAAATAATCGATCGGACTTGCAGGAGAAGCAAAATGTAATATGTAATCTATATGACCGGGAACATGAATGAATTTAGAAACATCGTGATGATAAAATTCGAACTGTTCTAATTTAAAAAGATGTTCAATGTTACGTAGATCGCCTGTGATAAGGTTATCCATTGCAACAACATTATAACCTTCTTTTATAAATCTATCGCAAAGATGCGAACCCAAAAAACCGGCTGCACCTGTTATTAAAATTCGTTTTGCCATGATATCAGATATTGAAAATTAAAAAATTATGAACGTCCAATACTTTCGTAATGGTAACCCATTTCTTGCATTTGTTTTACTTCAAATACATTTCTTCCGTCGAAAATGGCTTTGTTCTTTAATTTCTTTTCGATTACTTCAAAGTCAGGTGTACGGAATTCACTCCACTCAGTTGCAATAATTAATGCATCGGCATTGTCTAAGGCAGCATAAGGCCCATCAACAAAAATAATTTTATCGCCAATAACTCTCTGCACATTTGGCATTGCTTCAGGATCAAATGCAGCAACAGTAGCGCCTGCAGCCGTTAACGCTTCAATTAAATATAAAGCCGGCGCTTCTCTAATATCATCAGTATTTGGTTTAAATGCTAATCCCCATAACGCAAAATGTTTTCCTTTTAAATCGTCATTGAAATATGCTTTTATTTTTGGAATAAGATGTAATTTTTGTTTCTCGTTTACATCTTCTACTGCTTTTAAAATTTGAAAATTATAATCAACCTCTTCGGATGACATAATTAAAGCTTGTACATCTTTTGGAAAACAACTTCCTCCATAACCAATGCCCGGAAACAAAAATCTCTTTCCAATTCTATCATCACTTCCAATACCGCGACGAACCATATCAACATCAGCGCCAACTTTTTCGCATAGTTGTGCAATTTCATTCATGAAAGAAATTTTTGTTGCAAGGAATGAATTAGCTGCATACTTTGTTAGCTCTGCGCTTTTTTCATCCATAAAAATTACAGGATTACCCTGACGAACATAAGGAGAATATAAGTCGCTCATTACTTTTCTTGCACGATCGGAACTTGTGCCAATTACAACACGATCGGGTTTCATAAAATCATCCACAGCAACACCTTCTCGTAAAAATTCAGGATTACTTACAACATCAAATTCATATTTGTAATTTTCAGCAATTGCTTTTCTAACTTTCTCTGCAGTACCAACAGGGACGGTACTTTTATCAACAATAACTTTATATTCGGTTAATATATTTCCAAGGTCTTTTGCAACACCTAAAACATATTTCAAATCGGCAGAACCATTTTCACCGGGAGGTGTAGGCAATGCTAAAAAAACAACTTTTGCTTCTTTAACACCTTCAGCTAAATCGGTAGTAAATGTTAGACGATTGTCTTTTAAATTTCGGAGAAATATTTTCTCAAGACCAGGTTCGTAAATAGTGATTTCACCACGAGATAATTTATCAACTTTGTTTTTATCAATGTCAATACAAGTGACATGATTACCGGTTTCGGCAAAACAGGTACCAGAGACTAATCCAACATAGCCGGTACCAACAACTGCGATTTTCATAGGTTATTGATTTAAGTATTTAAGGATTTCAGATGTAATATACGAAATTTGTTCCACATCTAATTCGGTATGAATTGGTAATGAAATAACTCTTTCTGTTAACCAATCGGTTGTTTTTAAATCACAATTATACAAACCAAAAGCTGTAAACATTTTTTGTTTATGTCCCGGAACAGGATAATAGATCATTGAAGGAATTTTCTTCTCGGCCAGATAAGCATTCAGTCCATCTCTGTCTGCATCATTCAATATTAATGTGTATTGATGATAGACATGATTAGTAAAAGATGCAACAAAAGGTGTTGTTATTTTTAGATGATTGGCAAAAGCTTTATCATATAATGCAGCAGCGGTTTGGCGTGCAATAATATAATTATCTAACTCTCTTAATTTGATATTTAAAATGGCGGCCTGAATAGAATCCAGTCTGCTGTTGCATCCTACGATATCGTGATAATATCTTTTTTCCTGACCATGATTTGCGATCATCTTCATTTTCTTTGCCAATGCTTCATCATTTGTGAAGATGGCTCCACCATCACCATAAGCACCTAAATTTTTACTTGGATAAAATGAAGTACATCCAACATGACCAATACTTCCTGTTTTCTTTCTTGTTCCATCACTGAAAGTATAATCGCAACCAATGGCTTGTGCATTATCCTCAATAACAAATAAATTATGTTCTTTGGCAATTTGCATGATGGCTTCCATATTAGCTGCCTGACCATATAAATGCACAGGAACAATTGCTTTTGTTTTTGAGGTGATGGCTTTTTTAATGGAATCAGGATCGATACAAAATGTTTTTGCATCAACCTCAACAAAAACAGGTTTTAATTTTAATAACGCAACTACTTCTGTTGTGGCAATATAAGTAAATGAAGGAGTAATTACTTCATCACCGGGTTGCAGATCCAATGCCATCATGGCTATTTGCAAAGCATCGGTTCCATTGGCACATGGAATGGTGAATTTTGAACCGATATAATCATTCAATGATTTTGTAAAATCCTGAACTGCTTTTCCATTTATATACGCTGCGCTGTCTAATACTTCGTGAATGGCTGCATCAACTTCACTCTTAATCTTTAGATACTGGTTTTTAGTATCTACCATTTGTATTGGTCTCATAGTCAAATTTAACAATTACAAAAGTAGTTTAAAATGGATTACAATAAGAAAACATAGGTATATTATCAACAGTTATTTTTAGCTCCATTATTATCTCTTAATTTGTGATATAAATCATTTAAATTTTGAAACTGCTGTATACTATTTTTATTTATTTATACCCAAAGATGGCTTGGCTTATCAGTGGTAAGAATGCAAAGGCAAAACAATGGATCGATGGCAGGAAGCATATTTTTAGATCTTTGGAAACCGCTTTTAAGAATAACAGCGATAAAGTGATATGGATACATTGTTCATCTTTAGGAGAATTTGAACAAGGCCGCCCCATCATTGAAGCCATCAAGAAAAAAAAACCTTTGCAAAAAATATTATTGACTTTCTTTTCTCCTTCGGGATATGAAGTAAGAAAAGATTATGCAAAAGCCGATTGGATATTTTATTTACCAATGGATTCTTATTTACATGCAAAGAAATTCTATGATATCGTTCAACCATCATTAGTTGTTTTTGTGAAATATGAATTCTGGTTTTATTATTTGAATGAAGCCAAAAGAAGAAATATTCCTTTATTACTTGTATCCGGAATTTTCAGAGAAGATCAGCCATTCTTTAAATGGTATGGAAGCTTTCATAAAAAGATGCTGAAATGTTTTACTTATTTGTTTGTTCAAAACGAAACATCTGCTGTATTGCTCAACAGTATTGGGTTTCAAAACAATGTTACAGTTTGTGGCGATACAAGATTTGATAGAGTGATCGATATTGCTGAAAAGTTTAAACCCATTTCATCAATCGAAAATTTTATTGGTAACCATCCTGTAATTGTTGCAGGAAGTACCTGGACAGAAGATGATGAAGAATTAGATCATTTTGCAAATACACATCCCGAAATAAAATTCATCATTGCGCCTCATGTTATTGAAGAAGAAAGAATACAAGAATGTTTAACGCTTTATAAAAACTCAGTCTTGTATTCTCAAATTTCAAATTACAAATCTCAAATTCATAATGTTTTGATCATTGATAACATTGGTATGCTTAGCAGTTTATATAAATATGCGACGATTTGTTATGTTGGCGGAGGATTTGGTGATGATGGTGTTCACAATGTTTTGGAAGCTGCTGTTTATAATAAACCCGTTGTTTTTGGTGATGAATATGATAAGTATTTTGAAGCAAGCGAATTAATAGATACTGGTGGTGCTTTCGATATTGAAAATGCTTTGGAAGCAGAAAAAATATTTACTGAATTATTGAAAGAAGGTGAAGCATACAAACAAGCTTCAATTAATGCAGGTAATTATGTAAAGAGTAAATCGGGTGCAACAGAAAAGATCATGAACTATCTCTATGAGAAACGTCTTTTAACTATTTGATCAAATAAACGAACAGCATCTTTATTTTCTCTCCATCCCAATTTTACTTTTAATTCTCGTTGTATCCAATATTCAGCTTCCGGATAAATAGAAAAATTATTGATTGTTTTTATGCTGCGTTCATACATATTTTCATCGCCACGAAATAATTCGCTGATAAATAAATAGCGATCATTTAAACCAATTGCTTTTTTCAGATCTCGTACCGGAGCCGATTGTAAAGCACTTGCCAATTCTGTTTTCTCTTCTTTCAATTTATCGTTAAAACTTTCTTTGGGCTGAGAAATCATTTCATTTATTTCGGTTGCTGTTATAGGTTGCTGATGCACCAATGTGGGAATAGTTTCTATTGGATCGAACAACCAACCACTGCCCTCTTTTTTTGTGGGAATATTTTTAGCGAATTTAGAATCTAGAAAATCTATATCAATATCCGAATGAACAGAAGAGTTAGAATATTTTTCTGCATCGGATAACTGTTGATGCAATTCTTTTACTAACAACTTTGCAGTGATTAATAAGTTATCGGCACCTTCATTTTGATCAAATTGTTCTTTTAATTTGATGATTAATAAGCCCAATTTTTCCATTGGATGTAATACATTTGGGGGTTAGATAGTATTGAGCCTTAAAGTTAACAAGCTTTTTCAAACAAACACAAGTTTTAATAATGTTTATAGAACCAAATATGAGCGGCGAACGCAGAGGATGGATAGAAGTTATTTGCGGAAGCATGTTCAGTGGCAAGACAGAAGAGTTGATAAGAAGATTAAAACGTGTAAAAATTGCCAACTTAAAAGTGGAAATATTTAAGCCCGCTATTGATGTTAGATACGATGAAACAAAAGTAGTAAGTCATGATGCAAATGCCATTCAATCTACCCCCATAGAAAATTCTCAAACCATTTTATTGCTGGCTCAGGATGTTGATGTGGTTGGAATTGACGAAGCACAGTTCTTCGACGATCAGATTATGCATGTTTGCGAAACCCTTGCAATGCGTGGTGTTCGGGTGATAGTTGCCGGATTGGATATGGATTATTTAGGGCGACCTTTTGGGCAGATGCCAAATCTTTTATCCATCGCCGATTATATAACAAAGTTGCATGCCATTTGTGTGCAATGCGGAAATATTGCAAATGTTTCTTACAGAAAAACCTCCGATGCAGGGCAAGTTTTAGTTGGCGAAAAAGATATTTACGAACCGCGTTGCAGGGTTTGTGCACAAAAAGGCAAAGAAAAAAAGCTGCATTAAAATTTATACACCAGATTATTTGATAAACTATAATAGAAATTAAAGATAGGCACTACCGGTGCTGCATTATATACGCCAGCATATTTCATACTTAAAGTAAAATGTTTCGAGACATCTACATCAAAACTAATATTAGTGGCAATACGCGGATTAAAGAAATCATCAAAACTTCCCTGATAAAAAACAGCGATAGCAATATTAGCATTCTCCGAAACTTTTCCTTCCCATTTAATATAACTGTTACTTTTTAGCAAGCTTGTTTTTACATCAATTGGATTTGAGGGAATTTTTGAAGAATCAACTGCAGCATAATCCCATGTTTCATTTTCATACATCAGGCCGGTAGCAAAAGTCATTTCCCATTTACGGCGATGCCAGAAATTATATCGCATATTTATACCGGTCACAAATCTGCTCAGTAATCCAATCTTCGTATCCCAATTGTATTGCACATAAGATTCAGCATGCAATTGTTCTTTATAATCATGTCGCCACCTTAAATGCAAATAACCGGTATTCAAGAAATCCTGCGGACCATTATAAGTAAAACGATCACTTGCAGAGAAAATAAAAAACTCACGATATTTTTGAAGCGATACATCCAATCCACTTGTGGCATCATACAAGGTTAATTTTTGTTTATCGATTTCTAATCCCGATGATAATGCCCCATCCCAAATAGCTTTATGACCATAAGCTGTTGTATCAACCTTATCTATATTAATTATTTGAGCAACCGTTTTCTGGAAAATCCCATTAAAACAAAACAACATTAAAAAAATTCTCATTCGCTTCATAGAATTAAAATTAAATGAATTAATCTTATGCCACTATTTTTGCAACCGAATATGAAACGTTCTTCATTCCAACATATTATTGCATTGATCAAAAAAGATGTATTGCTCGAAACAAGACAGCAATATACTTTTTATGGAATACTCTTATATGTTGCATCCACCATTTTTGTCATTTATTTATCGGTTGGACAACCAGACGAAAAAACATGGAACGCTCTATTCTGGATCATTCAGCTATTTGTTTGTGTAAATGCAGTGGCTAAAAGTTTCTTGGCCGAAAACAGAGGTAGAATGTTGTATTTCTATTCCATTGCAGGGGCAAGAGATTTTGTGTTGGCAAAACTCATCTTTAATTTATTGTTGATGTTGCTGATGAGTTTATTAAGCTTAGCCGTTTTTAGTTTATTATTAGGCAATCCGTTAGAGAATGGATTTGCATTTATAGGTATCACCATTTTAGGAGGTGCCAGTTTAAGTTTGGTGTTTACTTTTTTAGCAGCCATTGCTGCAAAAGCCAATCAGCAGGCAGCTTTAATGGCCATCATGGGTTTCCCATTAATCATTCCACAATTATTATTATTAATGAAAGTTTCTACCGTTGCATTCTCTAATGTTGTGCAGGGTGGTTTATGGCAAATGATATTTTTATTGATAGGATTAGATGTAATGGTTGCATTTCTTGCAGTAATTCTTTTCCCTTTTTTGTGGAAGGATTAATTATAAAGCCCAAAAATTTGTTTCGAATATCTTGATATTGCAATCAATTGCATAATAGTGCGACATTACTACAATAACATACTTACAAAGCCATCAACCTCACAATTCTATTTATCTTATTTTTACCAAATGGAATTGATTAACCCCCTGGTAGAAAAATATGCCGAACAATTTACTTCGGCCGATGATGACTTTTTGCAGGAGATTCATGCACACACTTTACGATCTCATCCACATGCACACATGCTCAGCAGTAGCGTGCAGGGAAAATTATTATCGTTCCTCAGTACTATTATACAACCTTATTACGTTTTGGAAATAGGAACGTTTACCGGGTACAGTGCTTTGTGTTTGGCTGCAGGATTAAAAGAAAATGGCGAATTGCACACATTGGAATTAAGAGAAGAAGATGCTGCAACAGCCAGAAAAAATTTTAGCAATTCAAAATACAATAAGCAAATACATTTGCACACCGGAAATGCATGGGATATTATTCCAACTTTGAATTGTAAATGGGATTTGGTTTTTATTGATGCCGATAAAACAGGTTATATCGATTATTACGAAATGGTATTACCTAATTTGAATAAAAACGGTTTGATAATAGCAGATAATGTTCTGTTTCACGGACAAATATTTGAAGAGCCGATAAAAAATAAAAGCGCCATAGCTATTAAGAATTTTAATGAGCATGTTGCCAATGATGAAAGAACAGAACAGGTTTTACTAACCATGCGTGATGGTTTATTATTGATTAAAAGAAAAGATTAATGAAGCGGATTATTTTTTTAATTACTATTGTTTTTTTACAACTTAATTCTTTTGCGCAGAAAGAAAAAGGCGAAGCATACATTGCAAAATACAAAGAACTTGCAATGGCCGAAATGCAGCGCAGTGGCGTACCTGCAGCAATAACTTTGGCACAAGGAATCTTGGAATCACAATATGGTGAAAGTGATTTGTGTGTTCAATCAAATAATCATTTTGGTATAAAATGTAAAACAGAATGGACTGGCGAAAAAGTATATCATGATGATGATGCAAAGCATGAATGTTTTCGCAGTTATCCAGATGCCGAATCATCTTTCAGAGATCATTCCAATTTTTTAAAGAACCGACCTTATTATACTTCGCTGTTTTTGCTGGATGCCACTGATGTGGAAGGATGGGCTTATGGCTTAAAGAAAGCCGGTTATGCAACAGAAAAAGATTATCCGCAAAAATTATTAAAAGTTATTAATGATTATAATTTGAATGAATATTCTTTATTGGCATTGCAAAAACAAACAGATAAAACAAATATTGTTTTATCAGAAAAAACTAAAGAAACGTTTGCAGTGAAAGAAAATAAACCTGTAACAAAAATTGTTCAGGTTGAAGAAAAAGAAGAAGTGGAAATATTGACTAAGCAATCAAGTCCTACCATCAACAAAGAAAAAAGATCATCCATTTATCCCGATGGTATTTTTACTATCAATCATTCAAAAGTAATTCTTGCAAAAGAAGGAAATTCTTTATTGGCATTGGCCAATGAATATAACATTTCGCTCAGCAATTTATTAGCGTTCAATGAAATGGATGAGATCAATATTTTACCAACTGACACTTTGATTTTTATTGAAAAGAAACTTAAAAAAGGTGCTAGTGATTTTCATGTAACCGAAGCCGATGAAACATTGCACAGCATTTGTCAGAAAGAAGGTGTTCGAATGGATGCTGTTTTGTTGTATAATAAAATACAATCGAACATGCAACCTATTAAAGGCGAAAAAATTTATCTGCGTTCTCCTGCACCTTCAATCCCAAAAACTATTGTTGTAAAAGATTTTAGCAGATTAAATTCGGGTAAATAATTAATTTTCAATTTATGTCAACGATACAAGTATTAGATAAAAAGTTTGTTCCTTTTATTTCTGCCGAAACTATTCAACATAAAATCAAGGATCTGTCTGTACAATTAGATAAAGATTATGCAGGCAAAAAACCATTATTCATTGCAGTATTGAATGGTTCTTTCATTTTTGCTGCCGATCTTTTTAAATCATTGACCATTGAAGCAGAAATTTGTTTTATTAAATTGGCTTCATACAAAGGCACAAGATCAACGGGGCATGTTATTACATCTATTGGCTTAGATGCAGAAATTAACGACAGGCATATAATTATTTTAGAAGATATTATTGATACAGGAAAAACTATGCACAGTTTTTTACCTCAGGTAATAAATCAACAACCATTATCATTAAAAATTGCTGTGCTCTTACATAAACCTGAAGCAACAGAATTTGAAGTGAAGATCGATTATTGCTGTTTCTCTATTCCTAACAAATTTGTGGTAGGTTATGGTTTAGATTATGATGGTTTTGGAAGAAACATATCTGAAATTTATCAACTGCAATTAGATTAATTGATTTATTGCATAACAGGATTTACATTAATCCATTTTCTTTTTTATATTTAGCTGCAAAACTTCTATCTCTTCATGAAACCTTGCTTGCTTACAATTAGTTTATGCTTTGCAATGTTTTCATCTGCGCTTTGCCAATATTATTTACAGGGCGAAGTAAAAGATGAGAAGGGCAGATTAATGACCGGTATTAGGATCAACTTACATTCAAAAGGAAATTATCCTTTCTCCAGTGGAAGTTCCGGTTTATTTGGAATCCCTTCATCTCTTCAAATTGATACTATTTCTTTAATGGCAGACGGATATGAAACTATTCACAAAGCAGTTGAAACAGAAAAGTATCAGGTGATCGTAATGAAAATGCTGCCTGCATTGGCAAGCATGATGAAAAGTAAACTAACATCGAAAACTCTTAATCTTAAAAAAGAAGACAACAATTTATTTTCCGGAATGGGCGAAAGCTACAGCAGTCTGGCAGAAAATATTTTCATTGATGCCAATCAATATCCCGAAACAGGTTTTTCGTTAAGTGTTGATAGGGCATCTTACAGTAATGTTCGCCGCTTTTTAATTAATGAAATGAGTGTCCCTATAGATGCCGTAAGAATTGAAGAAATGTTGAATTATTTCGATCTGCGAACAAATAAAATAAATAATAATTACAAAGATTTTACTTGTCATTCTACAGTAACATCTTGTCCTTGGAATGCAGAAAATAAATTATTGTTTGTTAATCTCACAGCACCCAAAATTAATCTGGATACCATTCCATCAAGCAATCTTGTTTTTTTAATTGATATTTCAGGATCGATGGAACGACCCAATCGTTTGCCACTTTTACAAAGTGCATTTAAATTATTGGTTGAAAATTTAAGAGCAAAAGACACCATCAGCATTGTAACCTATGGTGGTGGTGTTGCCATACGAATGGTATCAACAAGCGGTACAGAAAAAGAAAAAATAAATAACATCATCGATTCATTATATGCCGATGGCGATACACCAGGCGAAGGTGCAATCAGAACTGCTTATTCGGTTGCCAGAAGATCATTCATCAGAAACGGTAACAACAGAATTATTTTAGCAACCGACGGTGATTTTAATGTTGGACAAACATCCGAAAAAGAATTAGAAGATTTAATTTCTTTCGAGCGGCAAAGTGGTATTTATCTTACCTGCATTGGCGTTGGCATGGGAAATTATAAAGACAGTAAATTAGAAGTGCTAGCAAAAAAAGGAAATGGAAATTTCGCTTATCTCGACAATATCAATGAAGCCGAAAAAGTTTTAGTGACTGAATTTACTAAAACAGTTTATGCTGTTGCCAACGATGCATTTTTAAATGTTCGCTTTAATAATTCTTTTGTAAAAGAATATCGATTGATTGGTTTTGATAATAAGAAAGATGCTGTAACCGACAGCAGCAGTGTATTAGAAGGAGGTGAAGTTGGCAGCGGACATAATACCACTGCCGTTTTTGAAATTACACCCAACAAAGAAATTAAAGATTCTTCTGCAGCATTAGCCGATCTTATACTGCAATATCATTTGCCAAAAAATGAAAAAATAATTACACAAAAATTCTATGCCACATACGATCCACAAAATTTTTTAACTGTCCCTGCTCCTATTCGTTTTGCTACTGCTGTTGTAATGTTTGGTAGTTTAATAAAACAATCAAAGTTTGTGAGATATAATTTCGAAGATGCAAAATTAATTGCACAGAATGCTGCAGATATTAATAGCAAATCGCAACAGGAATTTATTTTATTAGTTCAAAAAGCCGATAAGCTTTATAATTATTATAAAAAGAAAAGAAGGTAATTTTTTGTTGCCGGCAGAAAGTATTTCAATGTAGCTGCAGTTGCGTCGCACACTTCAACTGCAGGATTATAAATAACATTTTAAGAATCGGGCTTCATAGATATTTTTTATTATTTTCATATATGGCAAAAAATAGTCTTCTTAAAATCTGTTTCATCATTCTGTTTTCATCAACAATCATTGTTTCTCATGGACAAGAAAATTCTGATGCCGCAAAAGCTTTTAAGTTTTTATATGCAATGGATCCCAATCGAAAAAATGTTTCAGATTCATTAAAATATCTGATACCAATTTTAGATTCTATTTGGGAGAGTGATCAGCAATACAGATGGGGAATGTTTTCTAATCCATTTGGAAAAGCTGCACAAGAAAAGGCTTATGCAAACTTCATGTCACATAAAAAGGAGCAAAGGTTTATTGATTCTATTAATGTGCTTAAAGTAACTGCAATCATCGACAGATACGGCTGGCTTGGATACAAAACCATTGGTACTCAAGAAAGTCATGCGCTGTTTTTTGTTATTCAACATGCTGATTTTGCAACACAAGAAAAATATTTGCCATTGATCAGAAAGGCAGTACAAGAAAAAAAAGAAAGTCCATTCAATTTAATAATGCTTGAAGACAGGGTATCACTTCATAAAAATAAGTATCAGATATATGGAACACAAGTACTCACGACTGCAAATAAAAATTATGTATTCCCTTTGATTGATGTTGAGAATTTATTTGAAAGAAGAAAATCAATTGGTCTTGATTCTGCAAGTTTTCAAACTTATTTGAACCAATTTAAAATTAAATGGGATATCGAAACGTACAAACAAGAATTGCCAACTGTTGAGCAGCTAATGAAAAAACTTAAATAAATAAAAAACACTCCGCTTCCTCTGTGAAAAAACGCTATTCAACTCTGTGGTAAAAAAAATCACAGCAAAAATTTATATAGATTTTACTTCAATTCCCAAACCAGCTTTACCTTTTATTTCTACTTTACCAAAATCAAAATTAATTCCTGTTGCCAGATCTTCTGTTTGCAACAACGGACCATCCATATCAACATAATCTAATTGCGGTAAAAAATTAGCGATCGCTGCAGAACCAATGCTGCACTCATTCATACTGCCCATCATTACTTTTAAATTTAATGACCTTGCATTTTTTATCATTCGCAAAGCAGGTGTAATACCACTGCATTTTGTAAGTTTAATATTAATACCATGAAAATGACCAACACATTTTTCAACATCGTTTTCAGTAACACAACTTTCATCAGCTATCAATGGCAATGCCGATTTTTGAAACAATATTTTCATATCGCTCCAATTTCCTTTTGCTAATGGTTGTTCAATATATTCAACACCCAATTCTTTTAACTGTGCAATTTTAGGAATGGCTTCATCCAGCGTCCAGCCTGCATTTGCATCAATTCGTAAAACAGCATTTGTATGTTCACGCAAAGCTTTTACAATCGCAATATCTTCATCGGTTCCCAATTTTATTTTATAAATTGGCCAAGGTTTTGCTTTCATTTTTGAAACCATTTTTTCAATAGTATCGATGCCAATGGTGTAATCTGTTGCAGGTGTGTTTTCCCATTTTGTTTGCCATAATTCGTACAACAATTTATTTTCCATCTTTCCAAACAAATCCCATCCTGCCATATCCAATGCACAAACTAAAAATGGATTGTTGGGAAATAAATGATGCACATAATGCCAGTAACGTTCGGGATCGGTGAAAGCAAATTTTTCTAAGTATGTTTTTTTCGATTCAATATCTGCGATCATATCTTCTACCGAAATATTATAATAAGTAATGGCCGGAGCTTCTCCAAAACCAATCCAGTTGCCGAGTTGCAAAGCAACCACCAAAGTTGGCTGATGCGTTTTTGTTCTTCCGTTCGAAATGGTAAAAGGATATTGAAAAGGAAGTTCGTGTTTTTTATAATGAATTTTCATACCGTTAATCAGCAAATTATTTTTTGTTTCAAGGAATATTTATCAAAGATAACAGTACTTAAAAACAAAAGCCAATTACAAATTCTGTAATTGGCCTAAATTATTTAAGTGGTTGAAATTTATCTGCCGCTTTTCTTTACCAGATCAGCAAACTCATCATTGAAAATTTTTTGTTCTAATAAATTTTCTAAAGTAAGATGCATGCGATATCGCCAGAAATGTTTTGGGTTTGATGGGACGTTGATTCGCTCATCATCCGGATTAACTCTGCGTATCTTTTCATCGATCCCTAAAATATCTTGCAACTGAAATATACTCCACATTGCAGGCGAATTCAAATGCTGCACAACAATGGCTTTATTGATCCAAGCTTCGCAATAATATGGTGCATCACCCCACTGACCAATTTCGTGATTATAAAATTTTTGAATGCGGCTTTTATCTTCTTCCCACCAACCACGAATGGTACTCATATCATGTGTTGATGGTGTAATAACACTTAAATATGGTGCATCATCCGGATGAAAGAATTCTTTCTTTGGGTCTTTAGGCATGCGTTGAATTTCTAAACTCAGCAATCCTAATTGACGCATCACATCAGGCACACAAGCCGGAACCAATCCCAAATCTTCGCCACAAACCATCATGTTGGTGACACGTTTTAATGCGGGTAATTTTTGTAAAGCTTCCTTCATCCAAAAATCATCCTGACGACGGAAGAAATAATTTACGTACAATTCATTCAATTGATTTTGAGTATTTGCATCAAAATTTTTGAATGATGAAGTACCATTCATTGCAAAACGAAAATGATATTGTTGTCCACCTGAACCTTCCACTTCAAACAAAATAACATTGCTGATCAAATCGAACAATCCTTGTTTTATTTTATCATTAAAATCATTCTTTTCCAAACCTGAAATATATTCTTCAATTTGTCTTTGTGTTGCGAATTCATTTTTCAAAGCATAATTACCGAAGCCATCATAATTAAGAAAATTGTTTTTTACATAATCCTGATCATATCCAAATATTTCCCACAAAATATTTTCATTAATAAATGGTTTTGTGTAACGATTATAATCGAACCAAATACCACGACTATTAAATTCATTTAAATGCAAAGGAATTGCCGGAACAAAATACCCCATGATTCCTTCAACAGCATGCATGGGAATACTCCAAATTCTAAAGAATCCTAAAATATGGTCGATGCGAAATGCATCGAAATAATAATGCATTTGTTCGAATCGATTTTTCCACCATGCAAAACCATCTTCACGCATGCGTTGCCAGTTGTAAGTTGGAAAGCCCCAGTTCTGACCTTTTACAGCAAAATCATCAGGAGGCGCACCGGCTTGTAAATTCATATTAAACAGATCGGGTTGTTGCCATGCATCGGCACCATAACGATAAATACCAATGGCAATATCGCCTTTCAAAACTATACCGTTTTCATGTGCATATTCATTTGCTTCTTTTAATTGCAAATGCAAATGATATTGAATAAAATAATTAATGGCAATATCATTATATGCAACATGTTTTTCGGAAGTTAATTCGGCAATATCTTCTGCTTTATAATTTTTGAAAGATGTCCATTGATTAAAATCGGAAGTGCCGTTTTGATCTCTCAAATGACAAAAAACAGAATAAGGAATTAACCAATGTTTATTTGTTTCGAAATATTTTTTATAAGATGAAGATGCAAATGTTTTATCTTTTTGTGAAGGATAAATTTGTTTGATGAATTTTGTTTTAGCATTTAATACACCTTCATAATCGATGGCATCTAAAGCATTTAATTTTATTCTTTCTTCTTCTAAAGCAACTAACAAATTTTTATCTTCTTCATTCACTACTTTACTCAGATCAAGATACATTGGATGCAAAGCAAAAGCTGAAATAGCCGCATAAGGATAAGAGTCTTGCCAGCTATGAGTTGCAGTGGTATCGTTGATTGGTAAAATCTGAATTAATTTTAATCCGGTTTGTTTGGCCCAATCAACTAATAATTTCAAATCAGAGAATTCTCCAACACCAAAACTTCGTTCTGAACGTAAACTAAAAACAGGAATTGCGACGCCGGTAGCTTTAAAAGTGTTGTTTGGCAAAAAAGCAAAACCATCATTCAACACTGTTATTTTATTCCCTGTAAGAAAATTATACAGCAATCTGTTGTTTCCATCTTCGTAGCGAATTATTTTTTTCTTTTGAGTGTCGTACACACCATATTTATACGCAACCGGAAACATTTCGTTGCCGAGATCTATTTTCGCTTCATAAAAATCATCTCCCTCAGCCCTACTCATCAAAACAATTTTTTCTTTATTCCAGTCGTTCAATGCATTTGCATTTCCTGAAATAAAAACAGTTTGTCCTTTTGTAAGTAATGGTGCTTTTATTTTAAAAATATGAGTGAAAGATTCTGGTTCAGCCGCTTTTACTTTTGTATGATTAGATTTAAGCAAAACATTTTTGAAAGGCTCGGAATAAAATGCATTTTCGTAATAACCTGCATAGTTCCATGAATCCAACATCAAAATTTCATCAGCCTGAATTGTTGAAGGAATAAATGTTTTATCAGCACCCCAATCATAACTGAAAGTGCCGTCAGCATTTCTTAAAATATAATTGTACGTAATATTCGAATCAATTGTTTTTTCAATTTCTATGGATGCACTCCATAATTCTTCATTCAAATATTTTAATGGTAAAGCTTTATCAGTATCGCTATTTCCAAATAATGGATGATTGCCTGTGATATACAAATTCTGACCATATTGCGTTTTGTACCTGAGCTGAAATGTGATTTTAAGTAGCACCTGATTCTTGTTTAAATTAGAATTAGCTTTTGTTTCTTTTTCAGAAACCGCAGTTTTTTTTCTTGGGGATTGTACAGCAGATAAGGGTTTACTCTGCAAATTGTTAGCAGCAATTTTATCGTTAGCCAATGGACAAGTTTTTAAGAATGCTAAAATACAGAATTAATGTGTATTTCGAACACATTAATCTAGCGGTCTCAAAATAAATTTCGGCAGATTAGGGTATTACAAGTATCTATTTATGATTATAAAAGCGATCAATTTCATCGTAATAGCCTTTAGCCCAAGCTTCTAAAGTTTGTGTAGCGGCATAATCACGGCCTAAAACTATTTTTTGAGGTAGTTCGTTTTCCTCGTTAATTATTTGCTTCAAAACTATTACAAGATCATCAACTGATCTGCTTTTAAAAACAAAACCGCGATTACCATTGTCAACCATCAGTTTTGCCAAAGCAACATCACTTAAAATTGGAATTAACCCATGAAAAAATCCTTCAACAGGTACTTTCCCAAATCCTTCCTGAATAGGCGACTGCAGTACAAAATCATTTTCGCGATATAGAATTCTTAATTCCTCAGATGTCTTTTTACCGGCAATGAAAATCTTATTTTCTAATTGATTTTCTGAAATAAATTTTTGGTATTGCTCTTTTAAAGGGCCATCTCCTACCAATGTTAATCGAAAATTTATATCTGATTTATACAATTGTAAACACGCATCTAAAATGAGTTGTTGATTTTTATTTTGATTGAAAATACCAACAGAAATTAATTTCAGTGTCGTTATTGGTTCTTGTTGTAATTTTTTTATTCGAGCATTTACCTGTGTCGTTTCTTCATCCCAAATTGTTTTAGAATAAGAAGGACTGAACCCTTTTTTAATTTTTGATTGAGTAGATTCTTTTTCGAGGTATGCCCAAACCGGACCACGAAAATATTTTTTCAATAACCATTTTTGAAATCGATAAGTGATGGGTTCGTTTAAATAATTATTCCATGTACCGGTATACGTTGCAAACACTTTTCGTTGTTTGAAATAAAAATAAAAGAAACCTGGAATATTTAAATTGTTGGGGAAACGCTGATAAATTATATCGACTTCCTTATTGAGTTTACTAAATGCGCTCAACCATTTTGGGATCGTAGTAATTATTTTTAATTTTGATGAAAATGAATCTCCGCCTGCATTTGGAAGTTCTATCACACTTAATTTTTCTGACTGATAATACGATGCAACTTTTGTTTCATCGTACGCAACAAACGGACAACACAAAACTATCTCATCAAAATAAATGAATAATGATTCCAATTGTTTTAATAAGATATGCGTCTCGGTTCCAATCCTGCCATCAGGATGTTTAAAATGTATACAATCTGAAACGATACCTAAGCGCATAAAAAAATCGGTTGAATAATAAGTTTTCAAATGCTTATTACAAAGCAGATGCAAACTAAACTATTCAACCGAAAAAATATATTGAATCTATTCAATTATTTATCGTGTGGCGGTAGCGGCGGCTGATTTCCAGCTGGTGGCGGGCCAGGAAATTTTGGATATACCGGCGGTTGTCCAAAAGGTTTTGGTGCACCACGATGACAAGTTTTACAAGTTACCATTTGAACTTTCACTGTATCAGCATGCGGAATATTTCCAATGTATTTTTTATTCATTTCATCGGTCATTCGCATCATATCTCTTGTAATATCTTTAATTGGATTTTCATCGCTTGCCATATCCATCTTTTTTGGATTTTCTTTTGAATGTGCGTGGCAATAATCGCAATGAACACCCAAATCTGCTTTAAAAACATCCATTGCTCTATCTACTTCTTTATAAGTAGCAGTTGCGGGATATACTTTAATGTTCTTTAATTTTTTGGGTTCTTGTTGTTGATCGATCGGTTTAAATGACAATACCATTAGAGCCGAAACTGCAGTGATGGCAGTGATTACTAATACTTTTTTTCTTTGCATTATAAACATACTTAACAGGTTTAGGGTTGAAAAATAGAGAATGAAAGAATATACAATTTCTAAAATCGGTAAACAAAATAATCTAAAAGGTAAATAGGCTCTCAAAAAAATAATTCATCTTTTCAATATTTTTTCTATTTTGATGACGATTGACATGTGAACCAGATAATAAAGATTGCAAAAAAATTTGCCATGCCCTATCAAGTTGCTATTAATTCATTCAATGTTAAAGAATGGGTTACATTAAATCTTAATCCAAGAGATATTGAAAGCGATTTGCTTCAAAAAGGATTGGATGAAGATTTGATCATAGAGGTTCTCAAAGAATATAAAAGACAGTGCAATGCTAAAAAACAATTTAAAGGTTTTGTATTAATGGCAATTGGTGCCTTTATAGGGTTTTTAAGTTGTGTATTAACCTTAACAGAAGCATTCCCCCAATGGTATGGATTTATTTTATACGGATTAACATTTATTGGCGTTACCATTGCATTTATTGGATTGTATTTTGTATTTGAATAAACCAAATTTTATTGCACAACCAGTGCAGATTCATTTTGTTGAATTTGCATTTTATATTTTATAATCTGATTTCTGAAGTACTTAATTGCTCCAATAACGAATATCGATGCGGGGATAAGGAAAATGGAAATTACAAATGCACTTGAAATATTTACAGGCATTTGCCGAAATCCGAAATTTATTTCTGTGATAATGATTCCTGAGAATAATAAAAGCAGGCTTAAAAATACCAGCAAACAGAAACGGTAAAATTGAATTACAAATAATTTTTTCATTACAGTTGATTTTAAGGTTAATGAAATAAACATTTCATCGACAATCAACCGATAAAAACAAAATACAAATTATTTTGAAAGATGCAAATTCTTTTTTTCGACTTCATATGATGCCCAAACATAAAAATTTGAGTAATTAAAGTCATCATTGCTACAGAAGATTCAGAATTTTTCTTTCTGAATTATTTTTTGCTTCCAACTTCTTTTGTGATGCGGGAATTAAGAAACCATCACACACTTCACTAAATCCAAAACTCTCAAGTGTATGGTATTCGTATTTTCTCCTTTGCCCAATATTATCCCAACCATCTTTTAAGATAAAAGAATTGCCTAAATAAATTTGATAAGAATCGCCTACAAGTCTGATTTCCAGAATTTGATAAATTCGCTCAACCTGATTTACATCTAGCCAATACGGAGCGATGTATTTTGTATTGTGTTCTTTAAATTTAGGTTCGCCGAGTTTCGCGTGAATGTATATTACTTCACCGGTAAATGCATCATTCTTATATTCTTTCAATTCGGGGATAACCATTACACTTATTTCGTTCATAACATTTATTTTAATGATGAAAAAATAATTTCGTAGAGATTAATTTTCTTACTTAAATTTTCAAATTATAATAGTGTTGTTGATTTCCTGCAATTGCGCAACTAAATTGATATGTTACTTTTTCTAGCTCTTGTAAATCTGCTGAATCTTCTTCTACAAAAGCGTGCATCAGATCATGCAAAGTAATTACACCTTTAAACAAAAAACCTTCAAAAACAAGTAAATGTCTAATCTTGAATGAGTCCATTAATTCCAAACAACTAAGAACACTGTCATTAATATCAACAGCATGAATGCAATTGGTCATAATTTCCTTAACAGAAGTTTTGGTTGGATCCATTCTTCCAAGAATTATCTTGTGAGTATAATCGGTTTCACTCATTACTCCAACACAGTTATTGTTTTCGGTAACTATAACATAATCTAAATTTTTTGATTCCATCAAAGACAAAGCGTCAGCCACCATAGCATCTCCACTAATAGAAACTGAATTCAATGATTTTTTTTTCAAAATGTTTTTAATGGTTTTCATAAAGTTTATTTTAATGGTGTGATTGTAATCAAACTAATCAAAGAACATTGAATTGATTCCCCTAAAGCTACTCAAGAATGAAAGAATTAAGTATGACTTTTATCACGAATGAATTGTCATTTTTGTGTCTGTTATTAACTAAAAAATAATAAATAAATCATTGTTTGACCATGTACCTTACTCAACAATTTTGTTTCGAGTTAATTCATATTTAAAATCTCAGGAAATAATAAGAATGTCTATTTTGCATTTTAAAGTATTGAGAACCTGATATGTTTGGATTAATTGTTTTTATAATTGTTATTATTGTTGGATTGAAGTTTTATTTCGATAAACAAAAACGTATCCGCAACTTTCAAATGCCTGCTGATACAAAACAATTATTGTTAGAGCATGTAGCATTCTACCGAAACCTGAGTGATGAACAAAAGTTAATTTTCGAAACCCGTATCAAAGATTTTCTTCAACACGTAACTATTACCGGTATTGGTACTGTAGTTGAAGATATAGATCGTATATTAATTGCATCAGGTGCAATCATTGTAATTTTTGGTTTCCCCGGCTGGCGTTACAATAATATATCAGAAGTGCTTTTATATAAAGACGCTTTTACCGAAGATTATAAACAGATTGGTAACGACCGTAATATTTTAGGAATGGTTGGTGATGGTGCTTTACAACGACAAATGATTTTATCGCAAACTTCGGTTCGAGAATCTTTTAAAAACTTGGCCGATGGCCATAATACTGTCATCCATGAATTTGTTCATCTGGTTGATAAAGCCGATGGCGCTGCAGATGGTATTCCCGAATATTTATTATCGCGGCCTTACACAATTCCGTGGATAACAAGGATGCATAAAACAATTGAAGAGATGAAACAGGATGAACACCGCGATATTAATTTTTACGGTGCCACAAATGATGCTGAATTTTTTGCTGTGATATCTGAATATTTTTTTGAACGTCCTGATCAATTAAAAACACATCATCCCGAATTATATAAATTGCTGGAACAAATGTTTCATCCTTTATAAACAAAGTTTTGAAATCAATAGAACTACTTTAGTTTCTCGTTCAACAGTGCTAAAATCTTATCTAATTTTTCGGTCTCTAATTTGTTCAGTTGTATTTGTAAAGATTCTATTTCTTTTTTGGCATCAATATTCGTTTTATAATCGTTCATCGCTTGGATTCTGTCTCTTTGATTTTGTCTGTTTTGCGACATCATAATGATAGGTGCAGCATAAGCAGCTTGTGTAGAAAAAATTAAATTCAATAAAATAAATGGATACACATCCCAGTGTTGCACAAATCCAACTATGTTTAATACCATCCACACAACAACAATAATGCTTTGCCAAATAATAAAACTCCACGAACCCATACCATTCGCAACTGTGTCTGCAATGCGATCTCCATAACTTAAAGAAGCGGTGTGTTTTTCATGCCAGGTTTTGTTTTCCATAATGTTTGCTTAAAGTATTAGTATTTTATTTTTTTTGAAAAGATAGTTGAAAAAAATAGCACCGATCAGAAAAGAATTTCGCTTAAATATTTACTCATTTCTATTTGATATTGAGAAGCAATTGCTGTTGCTTCTGATGCAAAGTTTTCATGTTCGCTTGCATAGATAATAGCACGACTTGCATTTACCAATAAGCCACAATCTTTATTCAGCGCATATTTGCTTACGTCTTCCAAACTACCGCCCTGAAAGCCAATTCCCGGTACTAATAAAAAATGATCAGGAATAATGTTGCGAATATTTATTAATTCAGTTGCCTGCGTTGCACCAACAACAAACATTAAATTATCGATCGTTCCCCAGGATGAAACAGTACTTAATACTTTTTCATACAAATAATCGTTACCTATTTTTTTTAATTCAAAATCGTTGGCGCCTTTGTTTGAAGTTAATCCCAACACGATAGCGAATTTATTTTCATATTCTAAAAACGGACGAACACTATCTTCTCCCATATAAGGTGCAACGGTTACCGCATCGAAAGGTAAAGTCTCGAAAAATGTTTTTGCATATTGAGCAGATGTATTGCCAATATCGCCACGCTTTGCATCAGCAATTTTAAAATGCGTGTAAGGAATATAATGCAATGTTTTTTCCATCGCCTCCCAGCCTTTTAATCCTTGTGCTTCGTAAAATGCAGTGTTTATTTTATAGCTGACACAATGATCTTTTGTTGCATCGATGATGGCTTTATTGAATTCGAAAACCGCATCAGCATTGGATTGCAGATGTTTTGGGATTTTTGTTTGATCGGTATCTAAACCAACACAGAGAAAAGATTTTTTTTCTTTGATCTGATGAATAAGCTGCTGTCTGTTCATACTGCGAATCTAATTGGTTTATGCTATATTCAAAAAAGCCGGTTGAAAATTCAACCGGCCTTGCTATTACTTGTATTCATACACCAAATAACCCCATGGTTTTAAATCAAAAACTTTTCCACGTTTCAAATCTTCAGGTTGATTGGAAAATATTTCAGTTGCTGTTCCATCAATTGCAGGTATCAACGTTTTTGCTTGCACAACATCCTTACTTAAATTTAAAACAACCAATACTTTTTTATTATTCAGTTCGCGTAAATATGCAAACACTTTATCATCGGCAGTTGTTGCGATACGAATAAAATTTGCATTCGAAGAAAGCGCTTCATTTGATTTTCTGAATGCTAATAATTTTTTATAAAAATCAGCTCTTGCATATTTTCCAAAAGTAATGGTGTCCTTATCAAAAAATCTGATGGCACGTAAAAATGGTTCTTCCTGTCCGCTGTAGATCAATGGTACCGAGTATTTCATTGTTTGCGTAAGAATGGCGAAAGGTGTATGACTATCGCCGGGCATTGTTTCATAATCGGCTTTATTCCAACTATTCTCATCATGATTACTCGTAAACATCATACGCAAAGTATTCTTTTGAAAAGTTGAATCTAATCTTTTCAACGAGCTGTCAAATGCAGAAGCTTTACTTTGTCCCTTTGCAATTTTCTTCAACATTGCAAATTCATTCCAACCATAAGTAGCATCAAAACCATCGGCATTTAATTCAGGTTTATCGCCTTCAGCCAACATAAAAATATTTTTTTCTTTTCTCAATTCAGTAATACATCTTTTCCAAAAATCATCGGGCACATCACCGGCAACATCGCAACGAAAACCATCAATGTTCGATTCTGTAATCCAGAATTTTAATTGAGCGATCATTGTATCACGCAACTCATTATTTTTATAATTTAATTTTCTTGTATCGGCCCAATCAGCTGCCATCATTGCTTTTCCTGTACTATCCTTCACATAAAAGTCAGGATGTTTTTGTAACCAATAATGATCGGCACCTGTATGATTTGGCACCCAATCAATAATTACCTTCATACCTTTTTCGTGAGCATCTTTTACCAAAGTTTTCCAATCATCCATATTTCCATACTCAGGATTAATATCGGTGTAAGAACTAACCGCATAATAACTTCCTAAACTTCCTTTGCGATCTGCTTTGCTGATTGGATTAATTGGCATAAACCAAAGTGTTTGCACACCCATATCTTTTAATCGATCTAAATGTTTAGCGAATGCCTTGAAAGTACCTTCGGGTGTGTATTGGCGAACATTCACTTCGTAAATATTTCCCTGCATGATCCATGAAGGATGACCATCAATGGTGGCAGTATCGTTTGTAACAATTGAAGCATTTTTGTTTTTACATGAACTGATGATAAAAACAAATAAAATAAGTGGCAATAAATTTTTTATGGAACGCATAACAATCGGTTTAGATTTCAAAACTACATATTTAATGTGTAAAATTAACACATTGATAAAAGCTGCCATTATTTTGTGAAGAACTTAGAACAAACTATTCTTTTAATTGGTACAATTAAATGAAATTCGTGTAATCACAATAACAGATCATTCTATGCGATATATTTTTTTATTTCTTTTATTAATGGCAAACAATTGCTATTCGCAATGCAAAACATATCGGCTTACATCCAATCGAGATACCATTAATTGCATCGACTTTAATAATTATAAACAAGGCAAATGGATCGTTCGTGTAGAAGAATTGCGCGGCGAACCCGGCTTTGAAGAAGAAGGTGTTTTTAAAAATAATTTGAAAGAAGGAAAGTGGAGAAAATATAGTTTGATGGGAGATATTTTAGCTGTTGAAAATTTTAGATGGAATAATAAAGATGGTATACAGCAATATTTTTATCAAAACGAAATAGAACATCAGGAAAGCTGGCGTGCTGTTGATCCGTCAAAAAAATATGATACCATTGATGTTGCCGATCCCGACAATCCCGATAAAATTGAAAAGAAAATAATTAAAGTTGAAGCATACAGCCAGAAGCATGGTGTTTGGAAATATTATCAATACGGTTCTGTAAAAACAGAAACTTATGTTTTCGATTCTTTATTTAATCCAACTTCTCCAATTAATAAAACCATTGCTGCCACTGCAAAAGACAGTACCCAACAAAAACCTGCTGTTGCAAAACCCAAACAAGTTGAAGAGTTTGATAAAAAGAATTCTAAGAAAAAAAACATTAAAGTTCGAGACGGAAGAACGGGTAATTAATTTTTGTTAGCCGGCTGTAAATCTTTGTGCGACTTAGGTTGCGTCGCACTCTTGTACGCTTTGCTCTTATGGCAACAAAAAATGTATAAAAATTTAGCTTGAAAATTAATTTGTATATATTTTTTGTTTCTGTACTTTTAAGATGTTAGGGTAATGCTATTAAACAGCCTATATGCTTTTAGAAATCAAGAAAGACTTATCGACAAAAACAGTATCAGAGATATATAATAAGTATTTACTTGGTCAAGATGTTTGGTTATTTAGGGAATACTTGAACTTAAAAGACCCTTCAAAAACCTATGATGATTTTAAGTTTTATATCTCAGACAATTTAAAAATTCACTTTAATAATATTGCAATTACAGGAAGTTCTAAAACAGGGGTTAGCTTTTCGCCAAAAAAGAAATTGAAGCTTTTTAATGAAGTATCCGATTTAGATATAATTCTAGTTTCTGAAAGGCATTATAAAATGTTTTGGGGAGCCTATCTAGATATGCATTATAAGCAAATCCCATTTCCAGAATATCAATCAGTTAATGCATCTTTGTTTAAGGGCTTTATTTCTTTAAAAAATCCAACTGAAAAACATAAAGACATTAAGGAATGGAAATCTCACATAAACAGCCCCCACTTGACCCCTTTAAATAGCCCCCACTTGACCAGAGCAAACTGCCCCCGGCAGATCGCTTGAAACTGCCCCCTCCATTTTAAGTTTAATCATACTGTTTAGCATGTTGATTTTCTAGTTTCTGATGAAGTACTTTATCCGCATCAGTAAACTAAAAAAAATCATGGCGAATAAATCTATCAGTATGAGCAAAGTACGTCAAATTATCAAACTCTACACCCAGCATATGGGTAAGAAAAAAATAGGAGAACGCCTTGGGATGTCCAAGCACACAGTAAAACTTTATACAGATCAGTTTAATGCACTCAAAATTCTCAAAGAGGACCTGCTCAAACTTTCTGACTTTGAGTTGAACAAACTTTTTCATCCTCCAAAAGAAATGCTGATAAATGATCAGCTAAAACAACTGTATGATTTTTTTCCAGTGATGACCATACAATTGAGAAGGCGTGGAATGACAGTAGCCCGGCAGTTTTTAGAATATAAGGCACAGCATCCTCAATCCTACGGAGAAACATCATTTTATAAACATTATGATCGATGGCGTAAAAAGGTGAACCCTACAATGCATATTGAACACAAGGTTGGTGATAAGATGTATGTAGATTATGCGGGGGCCACATTACCTTATGTTGATGTTAACACCGGAGAGATAAAGAACGCTCAGGTTTTTGTTGCTATACTTGGCTGGAGCCAATATGCTTATGTAGAAGCCATGCACAGTCAAACAATTGAAGAGTTCATTGCAGCCTGTGAAAACGCAATAAGGTATTTTAATGGCGTCCCCCTTGCTCTTGTTCCTGATAATTTAAAATCAGCGGTGTATAAGGCTAGTAATTATGAACCTACAGTCAATGAGAACTTTAAAGCCTTTGCCGATCACTATGGCATTGCTATTCTTCCTGCCCGTTCCCGAAAGCCGCAGGATAAAGCTCATGTAGAAAATATGGTTAAACTAACTTATCAAAAGATATATGCTAACCTCTCTGAGAAAGATTTTGTTCCCCTAATAGAACTTAATACTCAAGTGATGCAACACTTGAGTACGCTCAATGATGCACAACTTACAGGGAAACAATGTTCAAGGACCGATCAATGGATAATGGAATTATCCACTCTTCATCCACTGCCTCCAACATGCTATGAAATGCGAAAAATAAAACAAGTAACAGTGATGAAAAATGGCCACGTTTATTTAACCGAAGATCAACATTATTATAGTGTTCCTTATGAACTCATTGGCAAAAAACTAAAGATGCAATACTCCCGTTCAGAAGTAAATCTTTATCTGCAGTACGAACTCTTGGTAACACACAATAGAATACGAAGTCCACATAATTATACCACAATCCCCGAACACATGCCTGCACAGCACCGATATGTAACGGAATGGAACCCGGCTTTCTTTATGGCTAAGGCGAAGGAAATTGACCCTGTTGTTGAATATTACATCAGCCAGGTACTGGCTAAGAAACAACATCCCGAACAAGGGTATAAATCCTGTATGGGTATTTTATCTTTTGCAAAACGACTCGGGGACATCCGGCTTATTAAGGCTTGTAAGAAAGCACATGAGATCGGATATTATAATTATAAGATCATTGAGGACATACTTACAAAAAATCTGGATAGATACGAAGATGACGATATGCAACCCTCAGACATGCCCACCCATGATAACATCCGCGGAGGGAATTATTATCAATAATTAATCACTAAAACCAAATAACATGAATGAGATCTTAGCAAAAATGAGACAAATGCGGCTTCAGGGAATGGCAAAAGCCTTCACCTTAACACTTGAATCTGGCAAGAATGAAAAGTTTACCCCTGATGAAATGGTCACACACCTGGTAGAATCAGAATGGGATGAACGTTATAATCGAAAGCTTGATAGAACAGTTCAGGCAGCCCGCTTCCGATACAAGGCCAGTATAGAACAAATCAACTATGAAGATAATCGCATGGATAAAAACCAGGTGTTGCGTTTAGCAGATTGTGAATTTATCAAACGCAGTGAAAATATCATCATCACCGGCAGTACAGGTATCGGTAAAAGTTTTATTGCTTCTGCAATTGGTCACCAGGCCTGCTCTTTAGGCTACCGGGTTCTTTATCAACATAGCACTAAACTCTTTGGCCGTATGAAAATTGCTAAAACAGACGGCTCCTATTTAAAGGAACTGGCTAAGATTGAAAGACAACATATCCTTTTGATAGATGACTTTGGAATACAGCCACTAGATGCACAAAGCCGGTCAGCGTTAATGGAAATCATTGAAGACCGACATGGAAAATCTTCGACCATTATCACCTCTCAGGTACCTGTTAGCAAATGGCATGAGATTATTGGGGAACAAACAATAGCTGATGCTATCCTGGACAGAATAGTCC
>CAIQDX010000103.1 GCA_903870685.1 uncultured Chitinophagaceae bacterium
ATAATCTTTCAAACAGAGCATTCACTCCATTTAAAATTTAGCATTCAACATCAAAAATCAGTTTACTACTTTATCAGCGCAACAGCTGCTGGCAAAGGCTTCCGGCTTGGCTTTAAAGGCAAAGCCCATTCCTAAAATATATCCCATTGCTTCTTTTAAAGCATCATTACTTTTAAAACTTGGGTTAGTGTTAATGTCGGCATGAACTTCCATTTCAATCTGATATTTAATAAACAGATCGCATAAAGCATAAGCAACATCAATACTTTTAGAAACTTCAAGCAACATCCTTTCTTTAATGTGGTAACGTGTTTTTGTTTTTTCGTTGTGGATGTACATAAATCCGCCATTGTGTTCACGCAAAAAAACAATTACGGTTGCAAATTCGGTGTCTTCGCCCTTCACCTGACTATCAGTGCCAATACAAACTTTAAGATGTGTGTTCTTTGCTACTTCTTTTTTTATTGCCTCTTCTACTGCATCTTTAATTGGCAGATTAATGGTTTCGCCGTTAAACTTTCTCCAACGCATAGTAATAAGGTTTTCTGAAATTACGCAGTAAACAGCATATCATGCACATCAAAGTGTTATTATATTATTAACAGCCGTTAATAACCCATTGCGTAAAATATTTATGTACCAGACTTTCTATTTGCTATTTAGCTGCGGTGGCGTCGCACACTTGTACTGAGGAAAAGCTATGAGCAATTAGCTGCGGGCTAGGAGTTTTACTAACAGCTAACGGCTATCAGCTAATAGCTTTTAATATTGTCCTGTGCTCAACAGCACTAAAGTGCATGCTTCCAAAGGCTTGATGCCATTGGTTTTGGCGAGTTCAAATAATTCTTCATTCTCAGCACCGGGATTAAAAATAATTCGGTTTGGATGAAGCGATAAAATATAATCGTAGTAATCTTTTTGGTTTTGTTCGCTCAAATACAAAGTAACCGTATCAACATCATCGATTGCCGGGCATTCGGTTATAATCTTTGTGTTGTCAACCATTCCTGCCTTTCTTCCAATGGCAATAACCGGATGTTGGTATGCATTTAATTTTTCAACAGCCAGAAAACTGTAACGGGATGGATTATCTGAAGCACCAAGCACAACTGTTTTTTTCATGCAAAAGATTTATGTAAAAGTAGTTTTGTTTTATACAACGTTAATATCATTCATAATTTTTAAAAAGTTTTAGTTGAATCATTGTTTATACAAAAGATAATCTATAACTTTCGTAATCATATTTTCACTTACTCAAACACATCATCTTATGGCAAAAGCTAACAAAAAAAAGGTCGCAAAAAAAGCTGTAAAAAAAGCCGCTCCTAAAAAGAAATCTCCTGCAAAAAAAGTAACTAAAAAAGTTGCAAAGAAAGCAGCACCCAAGAAAAAAACTGCAGTAAAAAAAGTTGTTAAAAAAGCAGCTGCAAAAAAACCAGTTGCAAAGAAAAAAGTAGTTGCAAAGAAAAAAGCACCTGCTAAAAAAGTTGTAAAGAAAGCAGTACCAAAAAAGGCAGCACCAAAGAAAGTTGTAGCGAAAGTTCCTGCTAAAAAAGTTGTTAAGAAAGCAGCTCCTAAAAAGAAAGCAGCAAAACCTGCTCCGGTTGTGGCAGCAGCACCAGTTGCAGAAGTAGTCGCACCGGCACCAGTTGCAGAAACACCAAGCACGGAAACTCCGGTTGCATAAGATTGATTTTTATTGTATTTTAGAAAAGTTTTTATAAACTTTCTAAAAAAATTATTACAACTCCTGTGAATTATTTGATCAAATAGTTTCAGGAGTTTTTTATGACCTTAATTCAGCATTAAATAAATGTAGCTGTTGTTAAATTAATTTGTGTAGTCTAAATAACCTCAAAATAAATTAAAACGATATTTTACATTTGTTAGTGTTACAATAGTTGTAGTTTTTTTGTTACAATAATTGTTTTAGTTTCTAACCACCCCCAGTTTGAACATGAGACATCGAAGTACAAAATTATTTGTTTTAACAGCCTTTGCAATTACTATAGCCACACTAATTTCTTTTATTTTTTTAACCTATAGTGAATTAAATAAAACAATAAGGCAAAGCAAAGAAGAAAAACAACTTTTAAATACAAAGTTTCATTTAGATAATTTACAAATTTATTTAACCAATATTGAATCTCTGGAAAGACCTAATCTAATTGCAGCTCAGCCAAATAAATTTCTTTTAAAATTTGACGTTCTGGAGAAAAACTGTGTAAAAGAAATAGATGATTTGCTTGATAATAGAACCCTCCTTAATGATGACCTACTTAAACTAAAAACAATAACTGCGAAAAGATTGGTGTATACAAGAATATTAATAACAAAAAGTGCTGCAGGGAATGTAAAAGAGGGATCAGATTTATTAGAAAACGAGTATGAGTTTGATAATCCTGTAGACAATCAAATTTATCAAATAGAAGAAAGTATTTCAACATTACAAAAATCATTTAACGAAGAAAATAAAGCAAATGCTAAAAATTTACTTGTCATATTTTGTATGGCAACAATTTTTGTTTTTATTATAATTGGAGTTTCATTTTACAAAATTTGGAAGAATGTAGATACCGACAATGAAAATAAATTCTTGCAAAATCTGGTAGAACATTTACCCGGCATATTTTACATGTATAACCGCAATGGAGAATTCAAGATGTGGAATGAAAATTTTGAAATGTTAACAGGATTTTCTGCCAGCGAAATTAAAAAAATGCATCCAGTAGATTTTTATGAAAATGAAGTAGAGAAGAATAATATAAGAAATAGAATGAAAAAAGTTTTCAATGGTAATGCACCAAAACAGGTTGAAGTTGAGCTTTTCTCAAAAGATAAAAGGAGAATTCCTTTCATGATTAATAGTTGGATGATTAATTATAACGGTGAACAAAGCCTAGTTGGTGTTGGCATTGATTTACGCGAACTAAAAGAAAAACAAGCAATCATTCATAAAGAAAAAGATTTTTTGGAAAAGCTTGTAAATAATCTCCCAGGTGTTTTTTTGATGTTTAATTCAAAAGGAGAAATCCTTAAATGTAATAATAATATACAATCCTTATTAGGGTACTCATTTGATGAAATGAAACAAATAAATGTCAACGACATTATTCCTGCTGAAGATAAAGAACTTCTTAAAAACCGCATTGCAAAGGCAATTGATGAAAATAACCTGTTAACAAGGGAAGGGAATTTGCTTTCTAAAAGCAAAGAAAAAATTCTAATGAATATTTTTACTTGGTCAGTCGATTACAAAAACGAACCTGTTCTTGTTACACTTGGTTTTGATTTGCGGGAGACAAAGAAAAAACAATTGTTACTCAATAAGTTTAATGCTATTGTATCACATGCAAATACTTTTGCGGCCATAACAGATATCAAGACGCGAAAAACATTTTTTATGAATAATGCTTTCAGAAAGGCATTAGAAGTTAATCAGGATGAAGAAATAAATATTCATGAGTTCCACAACGACGAAGAACACCAACAATTTAAAGACCAAATAATGCCAGAGATATTTAAGCATGGCATTTGGAATGGCAAATATTCTTTTCGATCTAAATCAAATAAAAAAATACCTGTAATTGCAGAATGGATATTGCATAAAGATGAAGACGGTAATGCAAAAGAAATTTCTGTTACTGCCATTGATATCACTAAACTAAAAGAGAAAGAATCTGAAATTAATAACCTCGCAGAAATTATAGGAACTACACAAGCGCTTGTGTTTATAATAGATTTTAATTTTAAAATTTTGTATTTAAATAAATCTGCAAAAGAAAAATTTGGAGTAAGTGAGGATGAAGATATCTCGCAATTATCAGGTTTAGATTTTGTTCCCGATGAAACAAAAAAACTGAGGGTTATTGAAGAACCAAAATTATTGAGGGATGGAAAATGGGTCGGTGAAATAAAATACATCAATAGATCGGGAGAAATTTTTCCAACTTTAGAAGTGGCTGTTGTTCATAAAGATGAAGCTGGTATCCCAAAATATATTTCATTGACTTTAATTGATATTACCGAACAAAAAAAGAAAGAAAATGAAATAACAAAATTGAGTAACGAGTTGAGGCATTTATCTCTTCACTTACAAAATGTAATCGAAGAAGAAAGAGCGATGATGGCAAAAGAAATTCACGATGAGTTTGGCCAAAACCTTGTGGCACTAAGTATGAATGCAGCATGGTTGAAAGCCAATTTAAAAGATAAAAATAAAAAAACAGAAGATGTGATTGATGAACAAGTTAAAATTTCTGTTGATGCTATTCAAAAAAGCAGATCACTTTTCAATTCTCTTCGACCATATATGTTAGATGAAATTGGACTAGTAGCTGCCATTCGCTGGAACGCTCAGACCTTTTTAAAATATGCTAACATTAAAATTGATATTCATTCAAATATGGAAGATGAAAAATTCCCGAAAGAAATAAGTCTTTGCTTATACAGAATTTTTCAGGAGAGTTTAAATAATATTATTCGTCATTCTGAGGCAACAAAAATTTCAATTGAAATATTTAAAAATGATCAGATGATTGAAATGAACATAGAAGATAATGGAATAGGTTTCGATTCAACAAATGTTAATATCCTAAATAGCCATGGATTATTAGGAATCCGTGAACGAGTATATGCGCAAAGCGGAAAATATTTATTGAATTCTGAATTGGGTAAAGGAACAAGAATACAAATTCAGATCCCGTTATCATCTACTGATAAAAATATCTTTGATCAAGAGTTGCTGAAATAAAAAAATCCTGCAATTACTGCAAGATTTTTTTTAATAAACTTATTTATAATTAAAAAATTTATTTTGTTTACACCAACATTCGCAAAGGCTCTTCCAGTAGGCTTTTCAGCGTTTGTAAAAAGGCAGCACCGGTTGCACCATCAACAACTCTGTGATCGCAACTTAATGTTACTTTCATAATATTTCCAACAACGATTTGTCCATTCTTTACAATTGGTTCTTGCGATATACCACCAATCGCTAAAATACAAGCATCAGGTGGATTAATGATTGCAGTAAATTCATCAATACCAAACATTCCTAAATTAGAAATAGTAAATGTACTTCCTTCCCAATCGGCTGGTTGTAATTTTTTATCTTTTGCTTTTTGTGCAAAATCTTTTACCTGCACGGCAATCTGACTTAAACTTAGTCTATCAGCAAAACGAACAACAGGAACTAATAAACCTTCTTCGACTGCTACAGCAACACCAATATTGATGTGATGATTGAAACGAATTTTATCACCCAACCAACTGCTGTTGACTTTTGGATGTTGCTTTAATGCAACTGCAGTTGCTTTTAAAACCAAATCATTAAAACTTATTTTTACTTTACTTGTTTCATTGAGTTTAACACGTGCAGCAACTGCTGCATCCATATTAATACTCATGGTTAAATAAAAATGCGGAGCAGTAAATAAACTTTCGCTTAAACGTCGGGCAATTGTTTTACGCATTTGAGAAACGGGCACTTCGTCAAAACTTACAACACCTGTTGATTGACTAATTGGTTGACTTGGCGCCGGAACTGGAGTTGTTGCTGTCGTTACTGTTTGACTTGTAGCAGATGGAGCAACATAATTATCTAAATCAGTTTTTGTAATTCTACCATTATCACCGGAACCTTGAACAAATTTGAGATCTATATTTTTTTCTGCTGCAATTTTTCTTGCTAATGGAGAAGCAAAAATTCTTCCTTCATTTATAACAGTTGCTGGTTGTTGATCAATTGTTACCGGTTGTGCAACTTCAATTGCAGGTTCAACTTTCGGGCTTTCGGACTTTCCGACTTCCTGACTTCCTGACTTCACAGCAGCAACTATTGCATTAACATCCAGTCCTTGTTTACCAATAATGCACAACAAATCATTCACCTGAATTTTCTCACCAGCATTTGCACCCTGATATAATAAAATACCATCCTTATAACTTTCTAATTCCATGGTGGCTTTATCTGTTTCAATATCAGCCAACACTTCACCTTTTTTTACTGTGTCACCAACATTTTTATGCCATGCTGCAATAACACCTTCGGTCATTGTATCACTTAAACGTGGCATTAATACTGCTTCTTCCATTGCATTAATTTCTTTTGTTGGTGTGGTTTCTTTTTTCGTTTGTTTAGGCTCATCTTTTGGAGCAGCTTTTTTAACAGGAGCAGCGCTGCCACTATGTTCTGCAACAATTGCAGTAATATCCTCACCGGCTTTTCCAAGAACAGCTAATAAATCGTTCACTTGTAATTTGCCACCTGCTGGGGTGCCAATATGTAACAGAACACCGTTCTGATAGCTTTCTAATTCCATGGTTGCTTTATCTGTTTCTATTTCGGCTAATAAATCGCCCTTTTTTACAGTATCGCCAACTTTTTTATGCCAAGCTGCAATAACACCTTCGGTCATGGTATCGCTTAGTCGAGGCATTAAAATCACTTCTGCCATAATTTAATTGCTCTTTAAATTGAGCGGTGAAATTAAGGTAAAATGATTTTGTGGCAAGTGTTAAGCTGCTATTTTATCAACTTCACTTGTTTCGATAATAGTAAAACTTATTTTTTGGGATTGATTGAAACCTCTACACTCCATTCACTTCCGCTTGAAATATGATAACGATTTGCAAAACTATCCATGTTTAATGCAAACGATAATTGCATTAAACTATTTAAATAAGATAGAGGTTTTCCTTTGGCAACTGCAGCAAAAGTTTGAGAATAAGGCGCATCGCCTTCGTACACTTGTTTATTGAAATGATAAATATTGAGATGTAATACATCGCCATATTTTGGATGCAATTGTTTGAAAAGTGAATCAGAAATATTTGTCCAGATATTTCCATACTGAACATCCAAAATAGAAATATTTCCTTTTAATTTTTTTCCTTCCAGGATTGCTTTTTGATATAGAATTGAAACAACCTCTTTTGAATGTAATGGTCCAACTTGTTCGAAACTTATTGCACCTGATGCTAGACGTGCAGCAGTGTAAGCATACACATCTCTGCCATGAAAAGTATAAGAACCTTCTGAATTTTTTCTTCTGTTAACTGCTTCATCAATTTCGCGAATTTCTGCAATGCCTAAACTTTCAGCAACTAAAGTAAGTGTGCCATTATCTGGAGTAACAATAAAATGACCACTGTTTGTTTTTAGTACAACTGATTTTCTGTTGGTGCCAACACCCGGATCAACAACTGAAACAAAAACAGTTCCTGAAGGCCAGTAAGTAACAGTTTGTTGCAAACGATAGGCTGCTTCCCAAATATTATAAGCTGGAATTTCGTGTGTAAGATCGAATAGTTTTAAATCGCTGGAAACGCTTGTGGCAACGCCTTTCATGGCAGATACAGCACCATCTTTTAAACCAAAGTCGGTTTGAAAGACAACAATTTTATTTTGTGCTGATAGATGAAATGCAATTAAAAAAATAATTATTCCCAATGATATTTTTTTCATAAAAAAGTTAAATGAATCTTTTTTAAATTTATTTCAAGATATTGAAACGAAATAAAAGTTGCCATGAAAATGTTTTGCACAAGAGTGCGACGCAACAGTTGATGCCATAAAAAACAAAAGCTCGTAACAAAAAAATTATTGTCCCTGTGCCAACGAATATGCTTTTTTATCGCCCCACTGATTTAATAATTCTAAAGAACAAATTTTAAAATTGCCGCTTAAACTAACATACAATCCAATAATATCTTGTTGGTTTAACGGAAGCCCATCAAGCGTTTCGAAGCGAACATTAAATTGATTGACCAAATTTGTATACACACTCCCGGTTGGCCAAACTTGTGTGCCACGGTTACTGATATTTACTAATTTGAATTTAACGCCGGCATGCCTCAAACATTTTGCAGCAATTTCTTGCGGCTGTTCGTTGCTTGCAATAAACATATCAACACCGCAAATAGTTTCATCATTTCTTTCGGTTGAAACCATCATTTCATTTTGCATTAATTTAAATAAAGTAGGAGTTGGGCTTTGATCTTTTAATAATGGTTTTGCATTATGCGCAGGTTGTTTACCAAAGTTTGCGATGATGGCATCGGCAAAAACAGTTGTGTTTACTGATGGAATATTTTTATCGCCAAAGTCGCCGGTATGTATTCCGTTTTCTAATGTGTATAATAATGCGTTTTCTAACATGGCAGCACTTTCCATTAAACCCAAATGACGCAACATGCCAATGCCACTTAATAATAATGATGTTGGGTTAGCAATATTTTTTCCGGCAATATCCGGTGCGGTTCCATGCACTGCTTCAAAAATAGAAATATGATCGCCAATATTTGCACTCGGCGCAAAACCAAGCCCACCAACGAGTCCGGCGCACAGATCGCTTACAATATCGCCTTGTAAATTGGTGAGAACAACAACATCAAATAAATCGGGACGAGTTACCAGCTTCATGCACAGATCATCAACAATAACATCATCAGCTTTTAATTCTGGATATTCTTTTGCCACTTCATAAAACACCTCTAAAAATAATCCATCGGTAATTTTCATGATGTTTGCTTTATGCCCGCAGGTAATTCTTTTCGTACCTTTTTTCTTCGCCATTTCAAAAGCATATTTGATCAATTGTAAACTTCCTGGACGAGTAATAAAACGGCGACTTAATGCAACATCGTGAGTCAACATATGTTCAACACCACCATAAGTATCTTCAATATTTTCGCGAACGATAGTTATATCAATTGGTATTCCAGCTTTGCTGAAAACGGTATCAACGCCGTGTAATGTTTGAAAAGTCCTTTTGTTGGCATAAGTGTTCCATGTTTTACGTGCAGTAACGTTTACACTTTTTACACCTTTGCCTTTTGGTGTTTCCATCGGACCTTTAAACAAAATACCAAATCGTTCAATCACTTCCTGCGCTTCGGGTGTCATACCATTGCTGAAACCCTTGTCGAATACCCATTTGCCCATATCAACGAATTCAAATTCTAATGGAACTTTTGCGGCTTTAAAAATGTGCAGAACGGCGTCCA
>CAIQDX010000104.1 GCA_903870685.1 uncultured Chitinophagaceae bacterium
ATCAACAAAATAAGTTCCCTGACTTTCTGCATCGTTATAAGGAATTCCATTTAATGTAACATTGATGCGTGTTGCATCGCTTCCACGAATGTGCATGTAAGTATAACCAACGCCGGTGCCGGCATCAGAACTAACATACATGGATGGAGTTTGATTTAAAATAAATGGAAGATCTTGTCCTAAATTATTTTTTACAATATCATCTTTACTAAAATTGGTTTTGGCAAAAGGTGCTGCAGCATTGGCTCGCAAAGCTTTTACTTCTAATGGTTGTAAAAATAATTGCACACTTTTTAATTGAATGTTTAACGCAGTTTCATTTTTAGAGAGATTAATTTTTTGTACTTGATCAGCATAACCAACTTCACTTACTTTTAATTCATAAGTTCCTTTTGCCAATCTTTTAAAAGAAAAAATACCATTTTCATCAGCAACAATAATTTGATTGTTGAGTGAAACGGTTGCATTAGCTAATGCTGTTTTTGTTTGCGCATCTGTTACTTTTCCGGTAACAGAAAATTTTTGTGATTGTGCAATTGTAATTAAGTTGATAAAAACAAATGCCATCGTTCCCAAAAAATTTTTCATTTCGTTTAATTTTTTACGTTAAATAATTTTGGGAACAGGGGACGCTAACGGAGATTGTACAGGAAGTTGTACGCCTTCCCTTCGCAGGAATTACCCTGTTCAGGTTCTACGGGTTTGTTCTCAGCCTTCATTTTAGAAAGCACCCCGAGGAAATTTACAGCACAAAAATAAAGGAGATTTTTTTAATTGTGCTGTAACTTTCTTTCTTGAACAACGTTTAAAAAGAAAATCTCTTGTTATGAAAAAAATATTCCTTGCGTTTTTGTTAGTTATTATTGCTGCAAATCTTTTTGCACAAGACACGAAAAATGTTGTGTACGATGCTAATGCTGAAGTTAGAAAAGTAGATTATTTTAAAGTAGTTGAAGTATCGAGTGCCATTACATTATACTTATCTCAGGGAAATGAAACAGCAGTTGCAGTAAGTGTAGAAAACGGCGATAAAAACAAAGTAAAAACCGAAGTAAAAAATGGTGTGTTGAAGATTTATATTGACAGTGACTTTTGGGGTAAATGGAGTTGGAAGGACAATAAAATAAAAGCTTATGTTACCGTAAAAGAAATTGAAAAATTAGTTGCATCAGGTGCAAGTCAGATTAGAATTGCCGATAAAATAACTGCATCAACTTTAAAAATTGTAGCCAGTGGAGCAAGTAGTATTAAAGGAGATATTAAAGCTGATGATTTGAAATTAGAATTATCAGGAGCAAGCAATGTAAACACTTCAATTAGTTCAAATTCAGTTCGTATTGGTATAAGCGGAGCATCAACTGTTAATGTTAGTGGTTCAACAAATAGTTTAGATGTAGATGCAACCGGAGCAAGTAATTTAAAAGCTTTTGATCTTATTGCAAATACATGCAATGCTGAAGCTTCAGGTGCTTCAACAATCAGAGTAAATGTTTCAAAAGAATTTAGTAAAATTCATGCAAGTGGTGCAAGTACTATTAGGTATAAAGGAGAAGCATTAATTAGAAATTTAGAATCATCCGGAGCATCATCTATAAAAAAAGATTCGGGTAAATAAAATTAGTTTTGGCACGAAGAGTTCCGAAGCCTACATTTGCACCCCAAATCGCGAGGTAGAGCAGCGGTAGCTCGTCGGGCTCATAACCCGAAGGTCGGTGGTTCGATCCCATCCCTCGCAACTTAATCGAAAGCCTCATCAGAGGCTTTTGTTATTTTTGCGAATAAAAAACATTCTTTAAAAAAGCAAACGGCGAACATCAGTTCAATTCAGCATTGCTATTAAACAAAAATGAAATCAGGTTTTGTAAACATATTCGGTAAACCAAATGCTGGTAAAAGCACTTTACTCAATGCTATTTTGGGTGAGAAGCTTGCTATTGTTTCACATAAAGTTCAAACAACTCGTCATCGCATCAAAGGGTTTTTAACTAAACCAGGCGAATACCAAATTATTTTTTCAGATACACCTGGCATCATCGAAACAAAATATAAGTTACATGAGAAGATGATGAGTGCCGTAAAAAATGCAATGGAAGATTCGGACGTTGCATTGTTGATTGTTGATCTGAATGATAATTTGGAAGAATGTGATGCCATTTTTCAATCACTAAAACTAAAAGTTCCTGCTATTGTTCTTCTCAATAAAATTGATAAAGCAGCAAATGGAAAAATAGAATTGGCCGAAGCATTTTTTGCTGATAAAACATACTGCAAAAAAATAATTAAAATATCTGCTTTACAGCAATACCATATTCAAAAAGTGATCCATTCTATTTTAGAATTATTGCCAGAAGGAGAACCATTTTATAATGAAGATGATATTAGCGATTTGCCCACAAAATTTTTTGTAAGTGAATTGATTCGTGAAAAAGTGTATGAATTATTTGAAGATGAAATTCCTTATCAGGTTGCGGTGATGGTAAATGAATTTAAAGAAAAAGAAACATTGGTAAAAATTCAGGCAGATATTATTGTGAATCGTGAAACACAAAAAGCAATCATTCTTGGCGAGAAAGGAAAAATGATTAAACAATTAGGAATGATGGCAAGAAAGGATATTGAAGCATTCATTGGCCAAAAAATATTCTTGGAATTATTTGTGAAAGTGCGACCAAAATGGCGTGATAATGAGTTGCAATTAAGAGAATACGGTTATTGATTGTTATATTTAAGAAATTACAATAATTAAATATTAAAGCTATGAAAAAGTATTTAGTAGCAATTTTGTTGTCTCTTTCATTTGCAGTTGTTAATGCACAGAACTCTGGAACTCTTGTGTTTGTGCCGAATAGCGGCCCGGTAAATATTATCGAAACGGTTAATATGCGAAGTGCATTGGGAACTATTAATCTTGATCCATTTGCAGTTTATGATATTGATGGAAATAAGAAAGGATTTAATTATGCTGATATTGGCGGTTCACCATTTTTGATTGATGATTGGCGATTAGCGATTATTTATGATGTTAATTTAAAAAAGATCGCTGTTGTTAAGATAAGATTTAATACTTATTCTAATCAAATCCATTATCTGGATAATAAAGACCAGGAATTGATAGCAGATAAAGGAGCACTTAAAAAAATTGATATTTTAAAAGCTGATGATAAAGAAGTGGAATTAATTTTAGAAAAAGGATTTACTTCAGAAAAGAATAAGTTAGCCAACGATCAGTTTTTAGAAGTATTGAATACAGGTTCGGTAAAGTTGTTGAAGCAAATAACAAATAAAATTGTTGAAAAAGATTCTTTGGTAGGTACTGCTAAAGTGATCAAATTTTCATCATCAGTTTCTTATTATTTGAATAAAGAAAATAGTTGTGAAAGATTAAGAAAATTAGATCAATCAGAAATATTTGCTTTATTAACCAATAAGGATGTTGTTGCAGAATATGAAAAGAACAATAAACAAAAACTGAGAAAAGAAAAAGATGTAATTGAGTTTCTCAATTATTACAATTCACACAATCATTGATTTTATAATTTTTTATGAGTTACACAGTAGCAATAGTAGGCAGACCAAATGTAGGAAAGAGTACACTCTTCAATCGTTTATTAGAACAACGTAAAGCGATCGTGGATGATATAAGTGGTGTTACAAGAGACAGGCAATATGGTGTTGCAGATTGGGCAGGTAAAACATTTAATGTAATTGATACCGGAGGTTTTGTACCTGATACCCAAGATATTTTTGAAAAAGAAATTCGCAAACAAGTTCGCATTGCCATAGATGAGGCTGATGCGATAATTTTTATGGTGGATGTTGCGGTTGGCATTACAGATCTGGATGATGCAATGGCAGACCTTTTGCGAAGAAGTAAAAAACCTGTTTTCTTAGCTGTAAACAAAGTTGACAATGGCGAAAGAGAATTAGAAGCTAATGAATTTTATAGTTTAGGATTTGAAAAATTTTATACATTAAGCAGTTTGAGTGGAACTGGTTCTGGAGAATTATTAGATGCAGTTGTTGAATCGATGAAAGAAGAAGATTCGGCATTAACTGATGGAATGGATTTACCAAAGTTTGCCATCATTGGTCAACCTAATGTTGGTAAATCATCTTTATTAAATGCATTGATAGGATCGGAGAGAACCATTGTTAGTGATATTGCCGGAACAACAAGAGATACCATTCACACGCATTATAATCTTTTTCAAAAAGAATTTATTTTAATTGATACTGCAGGTATCAGAAAGAAGAGTAAAGAAAAAGATGATCTCGAATTTTATTCAATCATTCGTGCCATTAAAGCAATGGATGAAGCAGATGTTTGTTTATTGGTGTTAGATGCTGAGAAGGGCGTTACCGCACAGGATGTAAGCATATTTAGTTTGGCAGTGAGAAAAGGAAAAGGAATTGTTATACTGGTTAACAAATGGGATCTCGCAGAAAAGGAAACCAATACTGCTCGTGATTATGAAAAAACATTAAAACAAAAATTAGCACCGTTTACTGATGTTCCTGTGTTGTTTATTTCAGCAAAGGATAAAACAAGAATATTTAAAGTAATAGAAATTGCTTTAAGTGTGTATGATTGTAAATCGCAAAAAATATCAACTTCAAAATTAAACGATACCATGCTGAAAGCTGTTGAAGCTTATCATGCACCGGTTGTAAGAGGTCATTCAGTTAAAATAAAGTTTATAACTCAATTGCCAACCGTGGTTCCGTCGTTTGCTTTTTTCACAAATTATCCAGACGATATTAAGCTTCCTTACAGAAATTACCTTGAGAATCAGCTTCGTACACATTTTAATTTTAAAGGCGTGCCGATAAGAATTTTCTTCAGGAAAAAGTAGGTAAAAAAAAGGCGGTAAAATTTGTATAATCCATTTCGGCCTATATCTTTGCGCAAATTCTTAAACAACCAAAAAACAAGTACAATGAAAAAAGTATTCGCTTTATTAGCTATCGTATCATTCGTAGCATGTAACAGTGGTGAAACAAAAACTGCTGTTGATTCAACAAAAACTACAGTTGATACTGCAAAAAAAGCAGTTGATACAGCTAAAGTTGCTGTTGATTCTACTAAGAAAGACTCAACTAAGAAATAGTAATTTCAAAGTACTCGTACTTGATATTACTTCTTGCAAGAAGTTATCCTCTATGTTTAAAACATGGAGGATTTTTTTTGTGATATAATGAATATTTTTTTGCTACTTTATAATTGTAATCGAGCCGCTGATGATGGGCTTAGTATTTTTTGGGTCTACTACATAATAATATGTTCCCATTGGTAAAGGATTGCCATTCATATTTCCATCCCATTCTTTACTATAACCATCTGAATGAAATACTTTTTGACCATATCTGTTAAACACATCAAGGGTTGCACCAGGATAATTATCCAAATATTTTATTTTCCATGTATCGTTGATACCATCTCCATTTGGAGAAAATGCATTGGGCAGATTTAATTTTCCTAAATAAAAAACATTTACTTTATCGCTTCTTGAACAACCAGCTAATGTTGTTGCAGTGAAAGTATAAGCTTGATCATCCTGCGGTGTGCACACAGGATTTAAGATAGTATCATTGTTTAAATATAAGGATGGTGTCCATGAATAAACAAGATTACTATCACTTACAATTGGAGTAAACGTTTCTGAAGTTCCATAAAAAATATGTTTATCAGGACCTGCATCAACAACAGGGTAAGGGTTTACAGTAATACTATCTTGTGCTTTAACAATACATCCTGTTGATGATTGTACTAATAATGTAATAACGTATTTTCCGGGACTTGTAAAAAAGTATTCTGCATTTTTATTATTGCTTGTATTGTTATCGGAAGTTCCAAAAAACCATTTGTATTGTAAAGGCTTGTTGATAATTGTATCAGCAAAATTTGTAGCATAACTTGTAAAATTTACAAGATTAGAATCACAAATTGAATTGGCACTTGCTTTAAAAGTTGCATATAAACTATCAATTAATATTGGAGTGTTTAAAGTAAAAGCTGAACTACATCCTGCACTGTCTTTCAACACAACTAATGGAGTATAGATCCCAGGTTTTGAATAAGTATGTATGATTGAAGTGTCGAAAGTTTGCTGAACATTTCCATCATTAAAATCCCAGATGTACGAAAAAGCATTTGTAAATGATGTTGTTAAAGTAATGTTTGCAGGTGAACATTTTTGATAAGCATTTGCATTTAAAATGGCATGAGGTCCTTTGATGGTGATATAGTTGATCGATGAATCAACAATGTCATTGATATATCCGAAAAATGTTATTTTATAAATTCCGGTTTGATTGTAAGTATGGCTTGGATTAATAATATTTCCTGCAATACTTCCATCACCAAAATTCCAACTTACGGATCCGGTATTAAGTGGTTTACCGAATGCATAATAAACTAATGGAGGACAATTATTTTTATCTATATAATTTGAAGTAAACGTAAATGAAGTTGACATTTTATTGATCGAAATAAAATGAACAGTTGTATCGGCACATTTACTACTGGTATCAACCGCAATTAATGTAACAGTATCGGCACTGATGTTCTTGTATTTATAAATAATTTTTGATGATGTATTATCGGTATAGTTGTCATTGCTGAATCGCCATAAATATTGAATGTTATTATTGAACGAATTTGAAGTGTTTAAGAAAATAGTCGAACCTCCTGGAATTGGCGGATTTGGAGACCAATTAAAACTTGTTTTGGCTCCACCAACTTTAGCCGAAATACCAGATGATACGGCATAACATCCTTTGCTATCAATGACTTTCAGCGTTGTGATATAATTACCGGGATCATTATAAATGTGATTAATGCTGTTGTTATCACTTATTATCAAACCACTATTATCACCAAAATCCCAAACTCGATTCTTAATTGTTGCTCCACCGATTTCTGATGAAGTATCTATAAAATTAAATGCCGTTTTAAAACAGGAATTATTATTTAAAATTTTGAAACCAATTATAGGCCCGTTAACTAACACAGGTACAAAAGATGTTGTGTCGTTGCAACCAAAATAAGTTGAATTAAAAATTGCTCGAAGAGCATTTTCGCCAATTTTAAATTTTGTTAATCCTGTAATAAAAGTATTTTTCCGATCGCCCATTTGAGAATAAACAGTCCCGGTAAAATCAGTGCCATCGTCATATTGCCATTTAAAAATATTGTAACCATTAGTTGGTTGAAAAGGATTTGTTGTAAGATTATTTAGTATGATCTGTAACGAATCACTGCTGCAAATTTCTTTTTTATTTGAACTGATTTCGGGTTGTTGTTTTAATAGAACAAATACATTCAAGGCATTGCTGGCGCTGCATTTATTATTGGTTACAGTTAAAGTAACTCTGTAGGTTCCCGAATTTTTATACTCATGATTTACAAAAGTTTGATTTGGATCAATTGATTGTGTTGTGCTATCACCAAAATTCCAAATACAATCTGTAGCATTTTTAGATGTATGTATAAGTGAAACCATTCCTCTTGTTCCATCACAAGTATTTACTGACTTGATAATTCTTGTATAAAGCGGCAAATCTTTAACTGATATAATTTTTTGAATGGTATCGCTGCATGTACCATTATATGCAATTAATTGAACATTAAAATTCCCCGTATCAGTAAATTGATGCAAGAAATTTTTATAGGTTGGAGAAAGCCCGGAAGATGAATTATCCCCAAAAATCCAAGACCAATTATTACAAGTTGGTGTTGAATTATCTGAAAATAAAATTGCAGCATTTCCGCAAACTGCATTTGTAGAGGTTGCAAAATTTGCTTGCGGTTTTTGATATACAGTAATAGCATATGGTAAAGTCACAATTCCTTTGCAGCCCGCTGTGGTAGTATATTTCAGACTTATGGTATGATTTTTAGTTTGATAAAAATCATGTTGTGGTTGTACTGAAGTAGATAAAGATCCATCGTCAAAATCCCAAACATATTCGGATATAATGGAAGGATTTGATGTGAAAAATTTTACTGTTAATCCCGGACAACCTTGAGTTATAATATTTCCATTATCTGCTAACAAACTAATACTGATACTTGGCTTTTGAATAGATAATATTTTACTTGTTGATGCCGAACATCCAACTGTATCAGTAACAGTTAATGTAATATTATAATTTCCATTTGTAGTGAATGTATATTTTGGAGATTGAATAGTTGAAACCGCATTGACATCACTCAAATTAAAATTCCATTTCCATTTTACGGAGGTGTTGGTTGTATCTTTAAATGAAGCAGTATAAGGAACACCGCAAATAACAGTATCGGTAATTAAAAATCCTTGCAACAGTGGGGCAGGATTAATTAAAATATTTTTTACAACAGTATCTCTACAAATGCCAAATGAGTTTATTAGTCGGATGCTTACATTTCCAGCCTTTGCAAAATTTTTATAAATATTATTTCCAAAATAAGAATTCAAATAATTGTCATCACTGAAATTCCATTGTGAATTGGATGAAATAGTGGAATTGTTATTTTGTAATAAAGTATTTGTATTGGTACAAAGTGGAGATGAAATTGTAAAGTCTGAATGAAAATCATTCACTGTAATCAAAGCCGGTTGCAAAGAAACGCTGCTGCATCCTGTCAGAGCTGTATTGTTTACAGTTAATTTAATATCATAATTTCCTGTTTTATAAAATTTATGTGTTGGTGTTCTTTCGATAGAAGTAGTGCTATCACCAAAATCCCAAAAATAATTTACAGAATCATCATCGCTAATAGTTGGATTGAATTTTATTGTCTCGGATAATTTGCACGCAACTGTTTTATCAGTTCTGAAATTTGCAGATGGAGGTTCTATTATTTCAATGGTGCTTAATCTCTGAATAGAATTCTGACAACCAAAACTATTTGTAACTACCAAACGAGCATTTATTTTTTGAACAATAGTATAAGTATGAAAAACAGTATCAGAAATATTTTCAGAAGATGTTGTACCATCACCAAAATCCCAAAAATAATTTCGGATAATACCATCATTCGCGACTGACTTGCTGATATAAGTTGCAGTAAAAGGAAGGCATCCTTTTATTTTATCAACAATAAAATCAACACTTGGTTTATTATAAACTCTGATGTGTAAACTTTTAGTAGAAGTTTTACCACTATCTGAAACTGTTAGTGTAATAGTATAAGCCTTTGCATCAACAAAAGTAGCAATTGGATTTATATTATCGCTTGATGTATTGTTTCCCAAATCCCACACATAAATTGCATTATTTGATGCGCCTGTTGTTAGATTTTTGAATGTAACCAAATATGGAGAACAACCGCCAATTGTATCACCATTTGTAGTTGTAAAGTTGGCAATTAATTGAGCATTTGCGCTAAACGACGTGGCACATAAAAAGCATATTAAGATTAATACTTTCATAGGATAAAGGCCGAGAAATCATTTACTGATTTTTCTAATCCTTTCATATCAAAGTTATCTCTGAAACTCAGCCTATTTTATAGTGCTTCCTTTTGAGTTTATGAAGTTAAAACCACTACAAAAAGCGTAAATTTTTTATGTACAATCATAAAAAAACCTCATTTTTTTAATGAGGTTTTTACATATGACGAATTGATGTGAATTAATGTCGTCTGTTGTCTCTATCACGGCCTTCATTTCTTCTTTCTTCATATCTGCGATCATTTCTGTAATAATTATTTCTATTATAACGATCATCTCTGCCATAATCATGTCTTTCATTAATTCTCGAGTTATAATTGTAAGCTATTGCAGGTTGGTGATAATTATAATTTCCTCTGTTATAATTTTCATTGTAGGTTCCTCTATAATTCGCATAATAATTCCTGTAATAATTATCATTTAAATAAGGTCTTGATGCATAGATTGGAAATTTTTGGCAATTGTATAAATCAAATCCTGCAAAGATTGCAGGTAAGCCTGCAGAAAATGCCCAACCACCATTGTTCATATAAATAAATTCACGTTGAGTTACATCATAATATGCATCAATTTCTGGAATATAATAATATTCTGCTGTTGCATTTACGTTCCCAATCCAACGTGGTAACCCTAATCCAACATTTACATTAAATCGAACTTGTGCATTGCTGTAGTTTATTGTTGCACTGCTTGCAACAATAACGATAAGTAGAATTAGCTTTTTCATAAATCAAAGTTTTATAACTATACTAATTCAAATGCAATGCCAGAAATTATTCTATTGTTAATGAAAATAAAATTTCATCATAATCTATTCATGAAGTTGTTGTAAACTGTTTTACTTTTAATTCTTATTTATTGGATAAGATGACAACAGAAAGAACAGAAAAATTATTAAAAGTATTAAGTCAGCGTCAGGCTAATTTAGCAGTGGTGATGGAGAATGTTCAAGACCCGCATAATATTTCGGCAGTAATGCGAACCTGTGATGCTGTTGGTATTCAGGACATTTATATCTTGAACACAAAGATTCCGCGACATAAAAAATTTGGCACAAAAAGTAGTAGCAGTGCGCTAAAATGGTTAACGATACATCAGTTTGATGATGTTGAAAAATGTTTTGAAGAACTGCGTAAACATCATCAAAAAATATTAACAACCCATTTATCAACCGATGCTATCAGTTTGTATGAAATTGATTTTACAAAAAGTGTTGCATTGGTTTTTGGCAACGAACATTCGGGTGTAAGCGATGAGGTGAGGGCTTTGGCTGATGGAAATTTTATCATTCCACAAATGGGCATCATTCAAAGTTTAAATATTTCTGTTGCTTGCGCTGTAAGTATTTATGAAGCATATCGTCAAAAGAAAATAGCCGGCCATTATCAACAAACATCTTTATCTAAAGAAAGAATAAATGATTTGAGGAGTGAGTGGGGATTTTATGAAAATGATTCTTTGACAAATAATTCAATCGAATGAAAAAAATAGTTTTTGTTTTATTTTTTTTGGTGACGACGAATTTTATTTTCTCTCAGCAAATTAAAAAAATTAAGATAGGTGATGTGCTGAAGATGATTGATACCACTAGTTCCCCGCTTGTAATAAATTTCTGGGCAAGCTGGTGTAAACCTTGCATACATGAGATTCCTTGGTTCGAAAAAACTATCGAACCATTTAAGTCAAGTGGTGTGAAATTAATTTTAGTGAGCGTTGATTTTAAAGAAGATTATCCAAAACGATTAACTGCATTTGTAAAAAAACAAAATTATCAATCAACAATTTTATGGTTGGATGAAACCGATGCCAACATGTTTTGTGCGAAGATCGATAGGACTTGGGAAGGAACGATTCCGGTTACTTTGATGGTCAATAATAAAAAACATTACAGACAATTTTATAATCAGCAATTACCCGAACCAAGATTAAAATTAGAATTACAAAAATTGATTGAATGATTTTAAAACGTTTCTTTTTCTGTCAGTTTTCTTTTCTCAACTTCGGCTTGTAAATAAGTAATACTTACGTTCAACTCAAATCCAATCAATAAAATAAGAGAGTTGAAATATATCAACAGCATGATGATTAACATTGTTCCAATCGAGCCATAAATTCTATTATAACTGGCAAAATGATTTACCCAGTATGAAAAAACTAATGTGGAAAGTAAAGTTAAAACTGTTGCCAAAATAGAACCCGGTGAAAAAATATCCCATCGCTTTTTTACGGATGGTGCAAACTTGTAAATGAAAGCAATTCCAAAAAAAAGTACAGCAAAAATAATTATCCATCTAACAGCATTCCACCATGGTATTGAAGTTTTTTTTGTGAAATGAAATACATCTTTTAATATACTTGCTAATTGTTCCTGTCCTATCAAAACCAATGCAGACGCTAATATAAGCGAAATTAAAATGGCTGTTAACTGTATGGCTCTCCAGCGTTGATGGAAGAAAAAATCTTTTTTTTGCGAAATAGATTTATCAAATGCTTTGATCACACCAATCATCGCATTGGATGAATAATACATTAATAATATAAAGCCGAATGAAAAAACACCCATGTGTTTTTTAAATAATTCAGTGATCAAATTTTGAATCAGCGTATAAGTTGTTGAGTTAGGAGTGAGGTCTTTCAGCAATCCTAAAATTTGACCTTTTACATTTAATGATTCCGGTAAATACGGAATGATAGAGAACAAAAAAAGTAAAGCAGCAGGCAATGCCTGAATTAAATTAAACGAAATAGCAGCAGCTCTCTCATTCAATCCAATTTTATTGATTTGTTGAAAGAAAAATTTTACAACATCATACAAAGGCAATCCTTTAAAACCTGGAATAATTATTTTCTTGCTTTCATAAATAATAAAAACAACGGGTGGTGATTTATATATGATTCGTTCAAACTTTGTCACTTTACTTTTGTTCTTTTTTTGCCATGTAAATGTCTAAAGCTTTTTGATATTCTTTTGCATATTGATTATGCTCTGTATAATTACTGCTGAAATGATGATAGCCACTAAAATCACTTTTTGCAACAAAGAAAAGATAATTAGTTTTTGGGGCATTTAAAACAATATCAATTGTTTTAGGTGATGGTGTACAAATTGGGCCTGGCGGCAAACCCCTGTGGTTATAGGTATTGTAGGGCGATGGGTTGGTTAAATATTTATCATAGATACGCGTTAGCGAAAAATCTTTCATTGCATATTTTATTGTGGGACAAGCTTGTAATGCCATTTTTTTATTTAATCGATTAATGTAAACACTGGCGATTTTATATTTATCATCATCCTTGTTTGTTTCTTCTTCAACAATGGATGCAAGTATATAAGCATCTGCCTGACTAAATTTTATATCATCAGCTTTTTTTATTCTTTCATTTTTACTCCAGTAATTAATATTTGCATCATATAATTTGTTAAAAATTTTTCTTAATGAAGTACTCCAATAAAAAGTATAAGTATCGGGAATGATGATGGTAAAAACATTATCAGGAGTTACATTGTATGGCTTTAATGAATCAGGAGAATTTAAAAACTTCATCACAGTAACAGAATCACTTGCAAAATTCTTACTGATGAGTTTTGCAAGATCTTCTTTCAATCTTAATTTATTGATCACTAAATTAATTTGTGCTTGACGATTATTACGAAGCATTCTTGCAATGTTCAGTAAACTTTCGCCGTTCTTCACTTCATATTTTCCGGCTTTTAATTTAGTCCACAGATTTAATTGATCCGCAACAAAAGAAAATAATGTACTGCTTTTAATTATGTGCTGTTCATCAAGTATTTCTAAAACCGATTCTTTATCAGTTTTACCTTCTTCAATCACAAAAAATTTATTCTTTTCTTCAAATGCGGTACCTGAAGAAAAAATTATCCAGGCAGAAAATATTCCGCAGCCAATAATTAGTAAAACGATAAGTGTAAAAATTTTCTTCATAAAACTTCAAGATAAAATAAAAAACCCTGTCTGCAAATTACAGACAGGGCTTATTATGTGAAGATTAATTTTATTTTTTTTGTTGAGTGGCAGGAACTGTATTTGGCGGTGTGCTTTGTACAGGTGCAGTACTACTTGTATTTACTTTTTGTAAAATAGAAGTATCAGGTCCTTTTGTGCTTCCTTTAAAAATTAAAGTAGAGAAAATAGATAATACTGCAATGATGGTTGCAAATAACCATGTTCCTTTTTCCAACACATCGGTTGTTTGTTTAACACCCATGATTTGGTTGCTGAAACCGCCAACACTGCCGGCTAAGCCACCACCTTTGGGATTTTGCACTAATACAATAAATCCTAAAACCACACAGGCTATTACGATTAATATTACAAATAAGATAGTCATATTACATTCCTTTTAATTGTTGAATTTTGGCGGCAAAGTAAGAGGATTTTTCAGGATCTAAAAAACTTAATTTAATGTAGAGCTGAACGGCCTTATCTATTTTACCTTGTTTAACAAAAACTTCGGCCATTGTTTCGGTTGCAATTTCTTTCGCTTCGTTCGATGTTTGCGCAATTCCCTGAATTGCTTTTTCTAATTCAGGATCGGTTCCCAGATCTTGTGGATTAGGACTAACAGTCTTCATCTTCTTCAACCAATCGGTAAAAGTGAGCAACTGTTTGGTAAGTTTATCTTGTGGTTGTTGCGTTAGATCAACTTTAATTCCCTGCGATGCAAAATAGTCGATGGTATAATAAGGTTCCATCTCAAAATCAAGTTTTGCATTTTCTTCAACCGGCTTCTTAAAATCGGAAACTTGCGTAGAAAGTAAGGAAGCATATTTCTCCATTTGATTTTCTGCTGGATCAAAAATATTTTTTGAAAAGTTTCCGGAAAATGTTGGAGGTAATGGATCGCTTTGTTGAACCGTTTTTATATAAGACGGAATTTCTATATCAATCGATCTTGGTGGTTCTTGAATTTCAGGCTCAGGAATAGATGCAATAATATTTTCCTCCGGCTCTTCTTTTGCAAAATGAACAATCGGTGTTTCAGGAATATTCGGAGTAAAGGCTTTATATTCCTCGAACACTTTATTTTCAGCTGCTATTACAGGAGTTTCCTGAATGTTTGGAGTGAAAGCTTTATATTCCTCAACCGGTTCATTTTCTTGTGGAAGAATATTTGATTTTATTTCTTCAACTCGAGAAGGAACATTAAACTCTTCTTGTGCCAAAGGCAGAGAATTGGTTTCTGATGGTTCAAAATTTTTTAATTCGCCATTCAATAATTGAAATTGTAACCAATTAAGATTACCAAAATATAAAGCAGTTTTTTGTAATTGAATTTGTGATTGAAAACTATTATCCTGTTTAAGTTTTACCGCTAATGCTAATTGTACAGGAGCAAAGAATGGATAATTATTGGACAGATGCGACAATTCATCAACGCTTATGTCAGTAAGGTTGCTTTTTTGAGTTAGATGATAAAGTGCTTTTTCTAATGCCGCATTCATGTGGTGAAAATACTATTTCTTAAAATAAAATTTACTGTTATTATTCTCTAAGCAAAATGGTTTTTTACCAATTCGAAAAGATATGATTAAAAATTTCATCGGTCAAACTTCTTATTATCTCATCCAACAAAGATGCCTCGGCTTGTTGCAGCGAAAGATTTGCTGAAAAGTCGAAATTACGACTCACATCAAATTCGTCCGTTTTACCGGTTATATTGTTTGTTGATGTAACATGAACACCGACTGTTAATCTGTTTAAGTTAGCTTGTGTTGCACTAATACCTGATGTTGATTGAGAATAATCTGAAATATAACCTCCAATTACTAAATTGGCATCATCATTATTTGTTCGAGTTAATTTAGTTGCACTTGCAATTTTCAATTGAATCTTATCTGTTAATTTCGGACTTAATTGCGGATTGATATATCGGGCTCTGTTGTCAAAAAAATTGATCTTGACAGTTTTTAAATTTGAATCAAGATTAACATCTTTGAATTTATAAATGCCACAACCAATTAAAAAAAATGCTGTCATCAAAAACACCAAAAAAATATTTTTTCTTTTGTTGAGTGATGAAAAAAATGTGTGATGTAAATATTTCATTTCGTTATTATTCTGGATGATTCAATTTATTATTCTTCAATATCATATTCTTTCAACTTACGGTATAATGTTCTTTCACTGATTCCCAAATCGGCCGAAGCATCTTTACGTTTGCCTCTATGTTTCTTCAAAGCTTTAATAATTAATTCTTTTTCTTTATCCATGATATTGAGCGATTCCTCGATTTCCTCGTGCTGGTGAATATCGTTATTGCTTAATAAAACCGCCTGATTATTTACGGCAACAGGTTGCATAAATGCAGGTTGATTATTATTTTGTTGAATCAAATGATGTTGTTGTTCGTTCCCGTTCACATTAAAATCGTTTATTAAAGATTCCTTTGTAAAGTTTGCTGCATTGCCCGCCAGTGAAGGGTTTTGCAATATTTCCAAAAACATTTTTTTCAATTCTGTTACATCTTTTTTCATGTCAAAAAAAAGTTTGTACAAAATTTCTCTCTCGTTTGCAAACTCGCCATGCGGTGGTCCGGCCAATATCGGCATTCGATTCAAATTCTTTTCCGGTAAAAATTTTCTCAATTCATTTGCACCTAAAATCGGTTGTTTGGAAAGAACAGAAAGTTGTTCAGCCAAATTTTTTAATTCTCTTACATTTCCGGGGAATTGATAATTGATCAGTAAAATTTTTGCATCATCATCCAATTGCACCGGTGTTGTTTTATATCGTTCAGAAAAATCGACAACAAACTTTCTGAACAATAAAATAATATCTTCTGTTCTATCGCGTAATGATGGAACACGAATTGGTACAGTACTTAAACGATAATATAAATCTTGTCTAAATTTTCCTTTTTCTGTAAAATCAATCAGCTCACGATTGGTGGCTGCAATTACACGTACATCTGTCTTTTGAACTTTCGAAGAACCTACACGAATAAATTCGCCCATTTCTAAAACGCGTAATAATCTTGCTTGTGTACCCAATGGTAATTCTCCAATTTCATCCAAGAAAATTGTACCACCGTTTACTGTTTCAAAATAACCTTTTCGGCTATCAACTGCACCGGTGAATGATCCTTTTTCGTGACCAAATAATTCCGAATCGATAGTGCCTTCAGGAATAGCGCCACAGTTAACTGCAATAAAAGGATTATGTTTTCTTGATGATAATGCATGAATGATTTGCGAGAAAGCTTCTTTACCAACACCACTCTCACCAACAATCAAAACAGTTAGATCTGTTGCTGCAACTTGCGCAGCAGTATTTAATGCAAAGTTTAATGCCGGTGCATTGCCAATGATTCCAAATCTGTTTTTTATACTTTGTAAATCCATTTTAATTTTTAATTATTTTCCCTAATAAAGTTCCTTGTGTGCATTCATTCACTTTAACCATGGCATAATCGCCTGCTTTAAAAGAATAATTTTCTTTAGGAAAGATGAGCACTTTGTTTTGCGAATTTCTTCCTTTCCAATCGGCATTATTTTTTTTGCTTTCGCCTTCAATCAATACTTCAAATACTTTTCCAATATCTAATAAGTTACTTTCTTTTGAAAGACGATTCTGCACTTCAATTATTTCAGCTAATCTTCTTTTTTTTGTTTCTTCCGGAATATCGTCAGTATATCTTTTCTCGGCTAATGTTCCCGGTCTTTCGCTGTAAAAGAACATATAACTGTAATCGTATTTACTGTATTCCATCACACTTAATGTTTGTTGATGGTCTTCTTCTGTTTCAGTACAAAAGCCCGAAATAATATCGGCAGAAATACTGCATTCAGGCATTATTTCTTTAATACGATCAACCTTTGATAAATACCATTCTCTTGAATAAGTCCTGTTCATCAATTGTAAAATTCTGCTGCTGCCGCTTTGCACGGGAAGATGAATGTATTTGCAAATATTTTTATGCTTCGCCATTGTGAACAACACTTCATCAGTAATATCTTTTGGATGTGAGGTACTGAAACGAACACGCAAATTAGAAGCAACTAACGCAACTTTTTCTAAGAGTGTTGCAAAAGTTATTGTTTCATTTTTTGTTTCATCGATCCAATAATAACTATCAACATTTTGTCCGAGTAATGTTACTTCTCTAAAACCTCTTTTGTATAAATCATTTGCTTCAGCAAGGATGGAATGCGCATCACGACTGCGTTCGCGGCCACGGGTAAAAGGAACCACACAAAAGCTGCACATGTTATTGCATCCACGCATGATGGAAATAAAAGCACAAATTCCATTGCTGTCTAAACGAACCGGAGAAATATCAGCATAGGTTTCATCTCGACTTAATAAAACGTTTACAGATTTTTGACCGCCTTCTGCTTCTTCGATTAATGACGGTAAACTTCTGTATGCATCAGGACCAACAACTAAGTCAACTAATTTTTCTTCTTCTAATAATTTTGTTTTTAAACGTTCGGCCATACATCCCAACACACCAATCAGCATTCCGGGTTTTTTCTGTTTTGTTTTTCTAAATTCTGTTAAACGTTTTCTAACAGTTTGTTCTGCTTTTTCGCGGATGCTGCAAGTGTTTAATAAAACCAAATCAGCTTCTTCAAAATTTTTAGTGGCGCCGAAACCTTCAGTATTTAAAATGGAAGCAACAATTTCGCTGTCGCTGAAATTCATTGCACAACCATAGCTTTCTATATAAAACCGTTTTTTATATTTATTGGGATCTGATTCAAAGGGGGAATAGGCTTCGCCTTGTTTGCCCTCATCATGCACTTTAGATTGTAATTCCAATATTTCCATCGATTCAAAAAAATTTGGATAACAAAAATACAAAAATTCATCTGTAAGTGCCACTTTGACAGAATCTTAACCTTAATTTTAATCTTTCTCACTTTACTTTTGCAACTTTATAAACCGAAAATGAAAAGACTTTTCTTTTATAGTTTGTTGATGCTAATTGGGTTAAACAGTATTGCCCAAGTAACTATAGTAAATAATCTACGTACTGAAACATCACGATCAATTAAAAAGGATGCGGATACTACCAGATGGAAATGGAAAAATGGCGGCATCGTAAGTTTCAATTTGTCGCAAGGTTCATTAAGTAATTGGGCTGCCGGTGGCGATAATTTTTCTTTAGCCGTGAGTTCTTATTTCAATTATTTTTTCTTTTATAGAAACGGCAGAGTAAGTTGGGATAATAATATTGATATGAATATGGGCTTCCTGCAATCCACAAGTTTGGGAAGCCGTAAGAACGATGACCGTTATGATTTTTTAAGTAAGTATGGTTATAAGATGGATTCGCTTGGCAAATGGTATATATCAGGCTTATTTGATTTTCGTTCTCAGTTTTTTGACGGATATACTTATCCCGGAGGTGTTTCCACATTCTCTTCTACATTTTTGTCTCCTGCATATTTAGTTTTATCAGTTGGTTTTGATTATAAGTATAGTAGTAAATTTTCTGTGTTCTTATCTCCATTGACATCAAGAACTGTTATTGTTGCCAGTAATTATCTTTCAAGAGAGGGTGAATATGGTGTTGATACCGGAAGACATACATTAGCGCAATTAGGTGCTTTCATAACTGTTAACTATAACAACACGTTTAATAAAATAATTACTTACAAAGGAAGAGTTGATCTGTTCTCGAATTATTTGAATAATCCGCAGAACATTAATTTCTTTATGACCAATCAACTGTCTTGTAAGATCAGCAAATATTTTTCTGTTTCTTACAGTTTAGATATGATTTATGATGATAATGTAAGATTGTTTGGCGAATATGGTACATCGCCTGGTTTACAGATAAAAAGTTTGATCGGTATAGGCTTCTTAAAACCTTTGAATGTTAAGCGGAGATGATGTTTTAAGGAAAAGCTATTTTATTTTAATGTTGTTTCAGTAATGCTGATAATTGTTTGTCTGCTGTTTTGAAATGCATCCCAAACAGAAACACACCATTGTTTTATCATCGCATCTCTTTCTGGTCCTGCAGTTTTTGTTAATACATCCGAAACATTTATGTTGCCTCTCTTTATAGGTAGAATAATTTTTTGCCAAGTAATTTTATTTTCCGCCATTTGCATGTGTGCAAGCTGAACTTCTCTTCCGGTATATTTTTTTTCAATAAACAAATACAGGCCAACTAATGAAAATATTATTTTAATAGGTTTTGTATTTATGTCTGCTGTTTGCGCAGCATAAGCATCAACAATATGTTGATGAATAAAATATTTGTCTTGAAGAGACAAAGTATAAAATGAAAGTTCGTGAAATTGTTCTTGAGATGTCATTCTGTTATTTGTAAAATTAATTTAAAGAGATTTTTACAGCTAACATAAAAGCATTTGAAAACACTTATTGATTTTATTTACACAATTACTTTCAATAGTTTTTTAATAGCATGAGCGCTACGAACAAGATAGTTATGATCTTTATCAATGATAGTTACATGCCCCATTTTTCTTCCGGGCTTGGTTTGTTTCTTACCATATAAATGAACAAAAACATTTTCCATCTTCAATACATCATTTAATCCTTGGTATGTTGCATTACCGTTGTAACCATCTTCACCAATAATATTTACAATGGCTGATGGAAGAATGGCATTTGTATTTCCCAAAGGATATTGCAGCATAATGCGCCACAGCATATCGTACTGACTGCAATAATTTGCTTCGATGGTATGATGGCCACTATTATGAACACGAGGTGCTGTTTCATTTACCCATACTGCATCTTCATCATCAATAAATAATTCTATTGCAAATAATCCGGGGCTTTGTAATTCTTTTACCACTTTTAATGCAATGGCTTCGGTACGCCAATATATTTTTTCCGGAATTTGCGACGGTGAGATTTGATAATCCAATAAATTTAAAACAGGATCAAATATCATTTCGGCAGGAGGATACACGGCAGTCTCTCCTTTGTCATTCATTGCAACAATTACAGCAATTTCTTTTTTGATGTTCACCATTTTCTCTAAAACCGAATGTTCATCAAATCCTTTGCCCACATGACTTTTATCTTTTATTACCTGAACGCCTTTGCCATCGTAACCACCTTCTGCTAACTTATGAACTGCTGGAAAAAAATGATGATGATCTGCGAGTTCATTTTGATTTTGTGTGATAACAAAATCAGAACTTGGTATCTCATGTTGCTTATAAAACTCCTTTTGCTTGATCTTGTTTTTAATGATGTTAATGGCTGATGGTCTGGGGTAAATTTTCACACCTTCGCTTTCTAACTTTTCTAATGCTTCAACATTTACACTTTCGATTTCGATAGTAAGCGCATCTAAGTTTTTTCCAAAATTATATACTGCATCAAAGTCTTTAATGTTGCCTTTAATAAAATGGTGGCACAAATGTGCGGCCGGACAATTTTCATCATTCTCCATCACAAAGGTTTCAACTACATAATTAGCAGATGCCTGTAAAAGCATCCTACCTAATTGTCCGCCTCCTAAAATGCCAACTTTCATATCGTAAATAATATGAAGCGAAGATAATCATCGGCATTCTTAACAAACCAATAAAATCAAAAACAATTAATATTTTCAAATACAAAACAGGCGTATTAATATTTTTTAAACTGAAATGGAGTATTCAGGTTACAAATTTTCAGCATATTTTAAGGTTCGAAAAGATTAATATAGATTTAATCATTATAACTTTGTTTTTATGAAAACAGTTTTTTGTGCCGTAGCCATTCAGTTACTTTGTTATACAGTAATTGCACAAAACTCTTTTGTCGATCTTCAACGAAATTTTCCTAAAGTAGAACTAGCATTTGAAACAAATACCGATACTTTACAAAAACAATTTGAGGCACAACATCTTTCATGGCCGCCAAAGCAATTATACATCCGGAGCTTTAAATACGATAGTCAGTTAGAAGTTTGGGTTCGAAATAATAGCAAAGAAAATTTCAAACTTTTTAAAACATATAAAGTTTGTGCTTTGAGCGGCGGACTTGGACCAAAAAGAATGGAAGGGGATTTTCAGGTACCCGAAGGATTTTATTATATCAATTCATTCAATCCAAATAGTAATTATCATTTATCGTTGGGAATTAATTATCCAAATATTTCAGATGCGTTATTGAGCGATTCATTAAAACCGGGTGGCGAAATTTATATTCATGGAAATTGTATCACTGTTGGATGTATTCCTATTAAAGATAATCAGATCGAAGAATTATATTTGCTTGCATCATTTGCAAAAGATAACGGTCAGGATTTTATTCCTGTTCATATTTTTCCTATTCGTTATAATACCCCCAAAAGTTCAGAATACCTAGCGAAAACCACCAAAGACGATCACGAGTATCAACATTTTGCTACTCGGCTTAAAGAAGTTTATGATCATTTTGAACAACACAAAAAATTGCCGTTGATCTCAGTAAACAAGAAAGGCGATTATGTTGTTTTGAATTAAAATTATTTGAAGTGTAGATATTAAAATTAAATGAAGTTATTTTCGAAATATAAGTTATCGAGTTCGAATGTTTTATTACTAAGCATTTGTTTAGTAGTGATTATTTCTATTTTATTAATGAACATTTTGAATTCGAAAAATCTAGCCGACCTACGTTCATCTATCGATACTTTATCTAAGCCAAATACAACGATCAAAACTTTGCATAACACCAATGAGGAATTATTGGTGGCAGAAAATAAGTTTAGAATTTATTTAAGTACCAGTGATACTAGTTATAAAAATCAATTTGTTGGCCACATCAATCACATTGTCACTAATCTTGAATTGGTACAACATTCGGAAGATAGTTTACAAATTGCACAGGTGCTTTCCGGGTTATCGAAAAAAATAAAATTAGCTGATGCTATCAGTAATTTAAAACATTTGTCAGATTCTGTTTCAAACACATTAACCAATGTTTCTGTAAATTCTTTATATAAACAACCAATTAAAGTCGAAAAAATAAATACTTCGATTTTAAAAAAGTATTACCAGACCGATACTTTAAAAGCGGTTTCAGAGAAAAAAGGATTCTTTAAAAAATTAGGTGGATTATTTTCTAATAAAGATGATACCAAGTTTAAATTAGTGAAAGGTGATAGCTCTGCAACACAGGACAGCACTCAGTCTGCCATCACTGCTACCTTAAATAATTTATCGACAGATATTCAAAAATTCTACCAAAATTCATTAAACAAAGAATTGAATATTCGTCAGAAATTAAATGAAAACGAAAAAGTTTTAGCCGAAACAAACCTTTCTATCATCGGTCAATTGAACAATGCTTTGAATGTTGTTTTACAAAAAGAAGAACAACAGGAGCAGGGTAGAAATAATATTGCAATTTTAAATGCTGCTAATGCAAGAAACAGTATTCAAAATCTTTCATGGGTTTCGTTTATTATTATTTTAATTATTGCAGTGATATTGATTTATAATATCAGACAAACCATTCAGTACGAAAAAGATATACTTGAAGCAAGAGAGAGAGCCGAAAAATTAGCTATTACTAAAACACGTTTTCTAAATAATATGAGTCATGAGATTCGTTCGCCGTTAACGTCTATCATTGGATTTACGGAGCAACTAGAAAAAAGTGAGACAGATGAGGACAAGAAAAAATTTCTACAAGCAATTCATTCTTCTTCCGATCATTTATTGAATACTGTTAACGATGTACTTGATTATTCGAAGTTGGATGCAGGTAAATTAATGCTGGAAAATGAACCATTCGATATTGGCAAAACTATTGAAGAAATTGTTTATTCATTTACATTAAACGCAGAAAAGAAAGGAATTCAATTAAACAGCAATTTACAGATCGAAAATAATTTGAGGGTGATGGGTGATGAATTCAGACTTCGTCAAATTCTTTTTAATCTTACCGGTAATGCGATAAAATTTACTTCAAAAGGAAGTGTTACAATTACTGCAAGTGCATTGTGGAAAAGTGAAACAGAAATTGATTTGAAAGTTGAAATATTAGATTCGGGTGTTGGAATTCCTGATGATCAGTTAGAATTAATTTTTGAAGAATTTGCACAAGCATCAAATAATAAAATTGGCGGCCGAAGAGCAATAAAAGGTACAGGCTTGGGATTGCCGATTTGTAAAATGCTTGTTGAAATGCAAGGTGGAAATATTAATGTGCAAAGCGAAATAAATAAAGGATCTTTATTTACTGTTAATATCCCGTATCAAGTGGCACAGGAAGAACATAAACCAATATCTCAAACTGTTGAGCAATCCAACGGCTCAAATTCTTCATCGTTATTTTTTGGAAAGAAAGCCTTGGTAGTGGAAGATAATGATATGAACATTTTGCTTCTTACTTTATTACTTAAAAAATATTTAATTGACTACGATGTTGCCAAAGATGGAGAAGTGGCATTAGATCTTTTCAATTCAAATAAATACGATATTATTTTAACTGATATTAATGTCCCTAAATTAACCGGCGATCAATTGGCAGTAGCTATTCGCAGATCTGATGATACGGAAAAATCAAATCTACCTATCATTGCATTAACAGCAAGTATTGTTGTGGATGATCTTGATTCTTATTTGAAAACAGGTATCAACGATATTTTAATCAAACCCTTTAGAGAAGCAGATTTTAAAGCAATTCTAACTAAATATCTTGAAAATAAAATTCAGTCGGTAACTGCATAATTACCGGTACACTGCTTGCATAGTTTCTTTTGTTTTTTGAATCAACACAACATCTTTATCACTCAACATCTCATTCATTATTTTTTCGTTGTAATGACGGATGGTGAGCAGACTTAAATCTTTTTCAACTTGTACATCAAAGTTGGTTGAAACAATGCTCGCAAACTTTTCTACTTTTTCTTTGTGATCATTTAAACATAGCTGCACATTAATGGCTCCAGTTTGAATGATATTGGGTTCGATTTTTAAAAGTGAAAATATTTTATACAATTCTGCCATCAGCTTTTCTCCCACAAAAGAAAAGTCTTTACTTTCTAAATGAAGTAGAACTTGTTTTTGTTTGATTACAATAATAGGAGGAAGGTTTTTGATATGTTTTTCTTGAATGATGGTTCCTTCAGCATTTGAATTCAAAAAACATTTTACAAACAATGGAATAGCCTTATTCTGTAAGGGTTTGATGGTTTTTGGATGAATGACCTGTGCACCATAAAAAGCCATTTCAATTATTTCATCAAAACTTAATTCTTTGATCACTTTTGCATCAATAAATGTTTTTGGATCGGCATTCATTACACCTTCAACATCTTTCCAAATGGTTACACTTTCAGCGTTTAAAATGTTCGCAAAAACAGCAGCAGTAAAATCGCTGCCTTCTCTTCCTAAAGTGGTGCTTTCATTTTCATCGGTTGCCCCAATGAAACCTTGAGTGATGGTAATATTAGTTTGAGAAGATGATTGTAATTGATCGATTGTAATCTTTGTTCTTTCCCAATCAATCCCGGCATCTCTGAAAATATTATCGGTTCTAATAACATCACGAACATCGATCCATTTATTATTTACTCCTGATTCATTTAAATAATGACTGATAATCGAAGTGCTAAGTAATTCACCACAACAAACTATCTGATCATAATAATAATCAAATTCACGAACAGGGTTATCGTGTAACAGCCATTCAACTTCAGTAAAAAAATCAGATAGTTGCGAAATACAATTATCTGTTTTTACTAATAATTCTTCAGCAATATTGTTGTGTTGTTTTTTTATGACATTAAATAATTGCAAAGCCTCATCTTTATTTTGATCATAAAAAGCTTCGGCAACTTTTTCTAATGCATTGGTGGTTTTACCAATTGCAGATATAATAATAATGAGTTTTTCATTTTTATACTGCTGCATTAAAACGGCGAGATTTTTAATTCGCTCAACACTATTTACACTGGCACCGCCGAACTTAAAAATTTTCATCGAACAGAAATGATTAATGGTTGAATAATTTAAAACGGCTGCAAAGATAGGTTCGCAGTTGTATGAATAAAACTTGAAAACAATGAATGTCTCTTAAAAATAAAGTTTGAGGCTGAATATTGAATATTATTTCTGTGTGGATGCTATCTTTAACACCACAAAAATTTAATCATGATCATTAATAGAAAAATTTTAACCCTTGATGAATTTACAATTCAACAGTTGCGCCAATTTCCATCAGCCACAGGAGAATTAAGCAGTTTGCTGCGTGATATTGGATTGGCAGCGAAACGAATTAATGTTGAAGTAAATAAAGCAGGGCTGGTGGACATCTTGGGTGATGCAGGTTCTGTAAATGTTCAGGGTGAAGATGTAAAAAAATTAGATATCTATGCCAACAATCAATTGATGGGTGTTTTAAAACACGGTATAAGTTGCGCTGGTATTGGCAGCGAAGAATTAGACGATGTTGTTGTTTTTGATGATGAAGTAAGTAATAACAGTAAATATGTTGTGTTATTCGATCCTTTGGATGGTAGCGGTAATATTGATGTAAATATTTCTATCGGAACTATATTTGGCGTGTACAGAAGAATAAGCGAATTAGGAAAGCCTTGTACAAAAGAAGATTTTTTGCAACCAGGTAATCGTCAAGTGGCTGCTGGTTATGTGGTGTATGGTTCTTCGACAATGTTGGTGTATGCAACAAGAAGAGGCGTGAATGGTTTTACATTGGATCCTGCCATTGGAGAATTTTGTTTAAGTCATCCTGATATTAAATGTCCGCCAAGCGGAAGAATTTATTCAGTTAATCACGGCAATTTTTTTCAGTATGATGAAGGAGTGAAAAGTTATATTACTGCTTGTCAGAAAAAAGATAAAACAAATGGTGGACCATATACACAACGATATATTGGAAGCATGGTTGCCGATGTGCATCGCAATTTAATTAAAGGCGGAATTTTCATGTATCCGGGAACAATTGATAAACCAAAAGGTAAACTAAGATTAATGTACGAATGCAATCCGTTTGCGTTTATTACCGAAGTTGCAGGTGGCAAAGCAACCAATGGCAAAGAAAGAGTTTTGGATATTCAACCAACCGAGTTGCATCAGCGATCAGCATACTTTGTTGGTAGCAAGGATATGATGGAAGAATTAGAATCTCATTATAAAAAATAAAATTGTAAGTGAATGAAGGTTTGTAAATTTTTATTGTTTTTTATTTTATTAATTAGTTCGAAAAATTTGATGGCACAGGAAAGAGTGGATCATCAAAAAATGAATTATCTAATCAATCCCAAACAAAATTCTATTTTATATAACGATACTTTGTACAAAGGAAGTAATCAATTCAGAGTTTTATTTTTAAGTTCGGGTGATAAGGATTTAATTAAATTATATCATCAACATCAAGCTGCTAAAATTTCGGGCAATATTATTTTTACGGCTGGCACATTGGGAATCATTTTTGCATCAGCAAACAATAATATTTCTTCTGGCACAAAATGGGGTGTTATTGGTGGCGGTGCCTTTTGTATGATTTTAGGAACTTTTAATTTGCTAAAGGGTCAAATGGCAATGTATAAGGCTGTTACTTTATTTAATAAAAAACATAACAAAACTACTGTGGGCTTTGATGTTACTGGCAATAATGCAGGATTGGTTGTAAACTTTTAATTATGAGCAAAACAATTATAGAAGTAAAAAATTTATTTAAAAAATATGGTGATTTTGAAGCCGTAAAAGGAATTAGTTTCGATGTAAAGGAAGGAGAAATTTTTGGTTTGCTTGGACCTAATGGTGCAGGTAAATCAACCACTTTGGAAATCATTGAAACATTGCGTACAAAAACAAGCGGTGAAATTATTGTTGATGGAATGGATTTGGATAAATTGCCAAACGATATTAAAAAAATAATTGGCGTTCAATTGCAAACAAGCGGTTATTATCCCGGATTGAATTTAGTTGAGTTGTTGAATTTATTTGCAGGCCTATACAATGAAAGCATTGATCCTTTTGCTTTACTTGATAAAGTGAATTTGCGTGATAAAGCAAAATCGAAATTTAAAGAAATGAGTGGCGGACAAAAACAACGTTTCTCCATTGCAACAACTTTGATTAATAAACCAAAAATTATTTTTTTGGATGAACCCACTACAGGATTGGATCCCCAGGCCAGAAGAAATTTATGGGAACTGATCAAAGAAATTAGATCAAGTGGAACAACTGTAATTATCACTACACATTATATGGACGAAGCAGAAGTGTTGTGTGATAGGGTTGCAATTATTGATAGCGGAAAAATTATTGCTATCGAATCGCCTGATCAATTAATTGATGACTTGGTTGCTACAGGTTTTGAAAGACCAAAAGAAGTGAAGAAAGCAAGTTTAGAAGATGTGTTTATTAAATTAACCGGACATGAATTGCGAGCAGATTAAATAATTTTTTTAAAAGTTGATAATTGTTACATCAGTTGAAGAGTGCGACGCAACAAGTGTTTCATTGAAAAACAAAAGTTAGAAAACAAAATAAAAAATATGTCAAACGATCCACGTTATCCAATTGGAAAATACGAACCCAAACCATTTTCGCAACAACAAAAAGAAGAATGGTTGAATGATTTAAAATTTTTGCCCGAAGAACTTGAAATGGCAGTTAATAATTTAGACGAGTTTCAGTTAAACACTGCTTACCGTGACGGTGGCTGGCAAGTAAAACAATTGATTCATCATATTGCCGACAGTCATATGAATGCATATATCCGTTTTAAATTAGGATTAACTGAAGATGCTCCAACCATTAAACCTTATCAGGAAAAAGAATGGGCAAACTTGGCAGATAATGAAACTGTACCGGTTAATGTTTCGCTTACATTGATACATGCTTTGCATCAACGCTGGTATGCTACTATTAAAAATTTAAGTCAAGAAGATTTTGAACGAATTGTTGTACATCCTGAGCAAAGTAGAAAAATGACTTTATGGTTTTTATTAGGATTGTATGCTTGGCATGGTAAACATCATGTGGCACATATTTTAGAATTACGCAGAAATAAAAATTGGTGATGGCAAAAGAATTAAAATGGACGACGAGAGAATCGAAACAATTATTAAAAGATAAATGGATTGATGTTAGAGCCGATTCCTGTGTAAGGCCTGATGGTGTTGTGGTTGAGCCATTTTATGTTTATGGTTTTCCCGATTATACTTGTGCAGTTGCCATCACAAAAGATGGTAAAATAATTTTAGAAAAAATTTATCGACATGGTTTAGATATTGTTGCTACCGAATTGCCTGGTGGTTGTGTTGATAAAGAAGATACTAATGCAAAAGAAACTATTGCAAGAGAATTGCTGGAAGAAACAGGTTATCATTTTGAACAAATAGAATTTTTGGGAAACACTTCGCCTAATCCAACTACTAATACCAATCTCATGCATTTGTTTTTAGCAACGGGTGGAGAGTTTGACCCAAATCAGGAATTAGATAAAGATGAAGATGTGGAAGTAATTTTGGTTTCGATGGATGAGTTTTTAGAAATGGTAAAAGAAAATAAATTCATTCAATCGATGCACATGACGGGAATTTTTCTTGCATTACAAAAATTAGGAAAGCTTACAATCAAATAATTTTTCAGTTAATTTTTTTTCGATGAGAGATTTGAAATGGAAAGTGTTGGCAACAAATTATGTGTATGAAAATAAATGGCTTCATGTAAGAGCCGATAGTTGCATGTTGCCTGATGAAAGAATTATTGAACCTTATTTTGTTGTTGAAACACCCAGTTTTTGCAATATGTTCATTGTAACAAAAGATGAAAAAATTGTGATGGTGCGACAGTATCGTTATCCTGTAGATCAAATAACTTTTGAATTAGCCGGTGGAG
>CAIQDX010000105.1 GCA_903870685.1 uncultured Chitinophagaceae bacterium
CAATTTGAGCGCCACTTCGCATGGCACCCAATAAAGAATATTTATTACCGCTACTCCATCCTGCCATTAAAATTCCAATCACAGATAATGAAGAAACTGCAGTTACATATAACACACCAATATTAATATCCCATATTTGAAAACCTTTTGCAAATGCAATAGGTGCTAATATCATCATAGCAACAATGATCACAACAAAAGGAGCAAGATTAAATAAAATTTTATCAGCATTAGCCGGTGTTAATGCTTCTTTCATTATTAACTTCACAGTATCTGCGGATGTTTGAAAAATTCCTTTCGGGCCCAATCTATTTGGACCTAAACGTATCTGCATCACTGCCGCCACTTTTCTTTCCATCCATACCAAACCCAATCCCAGAACAGCAAACAGACCAATGGCTGCAACACCAACCAAAACAAATTCGCATAACAATGCAAATGTTGCAGGCAAATGTGCATATAACCATTCGTGAATAATATTTGTTAATCCTTCTAAACTAAACATCTCAAGTAATAAGTTTTAAGTTATAGGTTCTAAGTAGCAGAAGAAATTTTTTTGTGAGTTATATTCACTTAAAACTTATCACTTACTACTTACAACTTTTTTATCTATCAATATCCGGAATTACTAAATCCAATGTTCCCATGGCTGCAATAAAATCTCCGATCTTATATCCGCGAACCATATGATCCAATACACTTAGATTAGAAAATCCCGGTGAACGAAATTTAATTCTGTAAGGTTGTGCAGCACCTTCGCTAACAATGTACACACCTAATTCGCCACGTGCTGTTTCAACTCTTTGATAGAATTCTCCTTTCGGTAATTTTAAAACAGCTTTTGTTTTTGCCTGAAAATCTCCTTCAGGAATATTATCAATTAATTGTTCGATGATGCGAATACTTTGACTCATTTCTTTAATGCGAACTACATAACGAGTAAAGCAATCGCCACCTGTTTCGATAATTTCATCAAACTCAATTTTATCATATACATCATAAGGTGCAATTTTTCTGATATCAGATTTTACTCCGCTTGCCCTTGCAACAGGACCGGTACAACCATACGAAATAGCATCTTCTTTTGAAATATATCCAACACCTTTCATTCTGTTTCGAAAAATAATGTTACCCGTAACTAATTCGTTGTATTCGTGCAATGTTTTTTTAAAATCAACAATAAATGCTTTTACTCGTTTTTGAAAATCCGGATGCAATTCTGCCATCACACCACCAGGAACCATATAATTCATGGTTAATCTTGCCCCGCAAGTTTCTTCCATTATTTCATTGATCTTTTCTCTTTCTCTGAATGCGAGAAAATACGGTGTAAATGCACCCAAATCCATACACATCGCACTCCACCATAATTCGTGAGATGCAATTCTTGTCAACTCATCCATAATGACACGAATATATTGAGCACGTTGCGGCACTTCAACATTCAACGCTTTTTCAACAACCAATGCGCAAGCATGATTATTAATGTGTGCAGATAAATAATCCATTCTACTCGTAACATAAATAAATTGGCGGTAAGATAAACTCTCACACATTTTTTCTATGGAACGATGAATATATCCAAGATGGGGTTCAACTTTTTTAATTATCTCTCCATTCAATGTAAGCACCAAATGCAACACGCCATGAGTGGCAGGATGTTGTGGTCCTACATTAATTAATAAATCGCCTTCGTCTGTTGTGCCTATTTCTTCAAACATATTACAGCTTAATCATGTTAATCGGATCTTCGAAATCTTTTCGTAATGGAAATCCTACAAAATCATCCGGCAAAATCAATAATCTTAAATCGGGGTGATGTAAAAACTTTACACCATACATTTCAAACACTTCACGTTCGTGCAATTCAGCAGTGCGCCATATATCGCAAATGGTTTCTACTTCAGGATTATTTCTATCTAACTTCACTTTTACAACAATGCAATGACGGGTATTTGTTGATGAAAGATGATATACAGTTGTAAGATGTGTTTTCCAATCAACACAAGTCAAACAAAACAAATAATCGAGATCTAAATCTTTATCGGAACGAATTTGTTCCATGAATGATCTGAATTCATTTGCTTCCACAGAAACGTTTATCCATTCACCACTCTCATCAATGATTGCAGTTGATAGTATTTCGGTAATTTTTATTTTTAATTCTTCCTTCGTCATAATTAATTCAACAAAA
>CAIQDX010000106.1 GCA_903870685.1 uncultured Chitinophagaceae bacterium
GGTGCACCAAGAAAAGCCTATGAAAAAGTTATTCCCATACCTTGAATTGATCAATCAGTAACAGGAAAAAATACATTATTAGAATATATAGATATATACATATCGGATTGGAAACATTAATTCATTTCAATTTACATTATAGTCGCTGAAGATGAATTTATAATATGCAAATCCTAAAACGACCCATTGTTTGAGAATCACAATTGGTTTAAAAAAAATATTATTATGGATGATATATGAACAGAACGTTTTTAAGTCATTACGTAAATAATGTCAATACTCATCTTATTATCGTTACAGAACCCGATAGGCTATTTGCACCCGGACTTGTTTTAATAATATAATAATAAGTACCCATTGGCAATGCTTGATTATTATATGTGCCATCCCAATTTTTCTTGTACCCAATTGACTTGAATACCAATTGTCCGTATCTAGTATACACTTCAACAGAACAATATGGATTATTTTTTAATAATGGTATTAACCATGTATCGTTGAAGCCATCCCCATTAGGTGTAAATGCATTGGGCACATCCACATTTCCGGCCTTAACAATAACAAGAGTGCTTTGTGAAACAGAACAACCTGCATATCCTGTTAAGACCAAAGTATAAGTAATATCATTTGGTGTTTGAGTAATCGGATAACGAGCTGTATCAGTATTCAGATAAGAATTTGGTGTCCATAAGAATTTTAAATTTGTTCCGTAATAATAAAACGAATCAATCTTCAAACTCCCGCCAATTGGCATATAATAATTGCTGTTCAGATTCAAAACAGGATAAGGATTCACAACAATAGGTTTTATCATTTTATCGCTGATGCAACCTAGTTGATCATAGAAATACAAACTGATATTGAATGTGCCTGAATCAATAAATGTCTTCTTTGGATTTTGTAAGGATGACGTATCAGTATTTGCCAGATCCCAAAACCATTTTGATAAGCTGTTATTATTTGTTTGGTTGATAAACTGAACTTGATCGTTAACACAAATGCTGTCTTTTGGAAATGAAAATACGGCATGAGGTTGCGCGTAAACAGTGTTTAATGTTTTAGTTAATGAATCAACACAATTATTAATAGATGTTACTTTCAACTGAATATTGAATGGCCCAACAGATGAATAAGTATGAACAGGATTGGGTAGGGTTGATGGAGTAGGATTGTTGCCATCACCAAAATTCCAATAATAACTTAATTGAGAATTATCTGAAATAGTTGATGAATCATGAAACATAGCAGCGCCACCAGGCAAACAAACAATTGGTAAAGAGAATTTAATGAGTGGCATCGGATTAACTGTAACAGTAATTGCATTGCTTGGATTTGTAATATCGCCAAATGAATTTGATACCATGACAGTATAAGTTCCCGCAACTTTTGTTGAATAAGATTGTGCTGTGGCGCCAACTATAATTGCAGCATCTTTATACCATTGATTTCCCATTGTTTCACTTGAGGTAAGTAATACATTAGTTCCATCACATATAATGGTAGAACCATTTGCAGAAATAGTTGGTTCAGTAATTTTTCTTACTGTAATGTTTACTACCGCAGTTCCAATTCCTCCGCTATTGGTTGCTGTAACTGTATAATTTGTTGCACTACTCAAAACAGTTGGTGTTCCACTGATTATTCCTGTTGTTGTATCGAAACTTAATCCGGCAGGTAATGCGGGACTGATACTATAATTAAGAACAACTCCACCACCAGATAATGGGATCAATGGGATTATTGAATCACCTCTTATAAAAATATCCGGTGTGATATAGCTTATACTAGGCGCAACATCATTCACTGTAATATTAATTATGGCCGATGCAGCACCTGCTGCGTTAGTTGCCGTAACTGTATAATTTGTTGCACTGCTCAAAACAGTCGGTGTTCCGCTAATTAAACCCGTTGTTGAGTTTAAACTTAATCCTGTTGGTAATGGCGGGTTGATATTGTATCTTATAACCGCTCCGCCACTTATTGTTGGATAAAGAGGAAAGATAATTGAACCTTTTGTATAAATATCGGGGGTTGAATAACTAAAATTTGCAGGTGGAAATGTTGGTCTATTGTGTAATACCGAAACAGTATTGCTGCTATAATTTACAACAACTAAATCGGGCTTACCATCACCATCTATATCAGCAATAGCGACTGAATAAGGACCATTACCTGATTTAAAAGCTACTTTCTTCGCAAAAGAAGTTGGAGTGATATCGCCACTAATACTTTGATTACGAAATACTGTAACATTAGCACTATCTTCATTAGCAACAACTATATCCGGCTTTCCATCTCCGTCTATATCCGCAATAGCAACTGAAAATGGTAAATAGTCGGACATGAGATCTACTTTGGCTGCAAAAGAATTGGAGGATATGTTTCCTATACTGCTTGTATTGCGAAATACTGAAACCGTATTATTGCTTTCGTTAGCTACAGCCAGATCAAGTTTACCATCACCGTCAACATCTCCAATTGCTACTGAATAAGGTAATTGAGATGTTGCAAAATCAACTTTCGCATTAAAAGAGCTCGATGTGATACTACCGCTGATGCCAGCATTACGAAATACAGCAATTGTATTGCTTCTACCATTTGCGACAATCAGGTCAGGCTTACCATCTCCATCAATATCAGCAATTGCCACTGAATAAGGTAATAAGCCGGAATTTAAATCAATTTTACCAGCAAAAGAACCATTATCGATGCTGCCAATACTACTTGTATTTTGAAGTACTGAAATAGTATTGTCGTTATAATTAGCAACAACCAAATCCGGTTTGCCATCTCCATTTAAATCAGTAATAGCTATTGAAGAAGGATTTGTTCCGGTAGTGAAATCAACTTTAATATCAAAAGAACTGGAATTGATATTGCCACTATTACTTAAATTACGAAATACCGAAACAGTATTGCTGTTATAATTTGTAACAACCAGATCGGGCTTACCATCACCATCAATATCAGCAATCGCAATAGCAGAAGGATTTAAAGCAGTATTAAAATCAACTTTAGCAGCAAAAGAACTGGGTGTGATACTGCCAATAATACTGGTATTCTGAAATACAGAAATACTGTTTGATGCATAATTAGCAACTACCAGATCGGGTTTGCCATCGCCATTTAAGTCAGCAATTGCAACAGCATAAGGATTAATGCCCGTATTAAAATCAACTTTGGCTTCCAAATCAGAGCTTGTAATATTAAATGTATTTGGAGTAAATGTTGGTGTAAAAAATTGTGTGCTGCATGCTGCTAAACCTGAAGTCGTATTTAATACAGTAATAGGGCCGAAGCTTGCACTTGCTGGAACTGTTACAGTTAAACTGTTAGAATTTGCTGCAGTAACAATTGCTTTTGTTGCTCCAAAGATTACAATGTTATTTGTTGGTATTGAATTAAAGCCTGTGCCTGTAATTATAACTGTTGTACCCACCGAAGCACTTGCAGGAGTAAACGAATTTATTATTGGTTGTGCAGTTATTTGAATAAAACCCAACAATGAAATATACAATAATAAGTATTTCAAAATTGAAGGAATTTTGTATTCATAATGATTGATAAATATACGCTAAACTTATTTTGCTGAGTGGAAATGAATTTACTGTAAGTTACTAATGTCAGTTTTCAAAACGATGCACACATTACTGTTAGATAAACTGTTGTTGTTGAAGAATAAGTAGATCAAATTACTTTTGCATTTATGTTTTCTTGGGATTAAAGACTGCGTTTGTTATCATCATACACCATTCTTTGAGCAAATTCTGTAAAGCATCGAGTCTTTTAATATACGAATGTGGAAATTTTGCGAACCGGCTAAAGTTTTTACCAAAAAACTTGTGGTTTTAAATACGACATCGTATTTTTATGTTTAAACATTGAACCCTGTTTTTGCCTTAGTAGAATAACTTTAAGCATCTTCAGCTCAATGTTTACAAACCTAATGCACATTCTCATTTTCTTGAACTAAACTCATATTATGCGAAATTTTACAAAACAATTATTTTTTTCATTCATTGCGATTAACATAACGTATTGTGTTAATGCACAAAACTTAGCAGGCTTTGCAACCGGTGGGGGAAATCTTTCCAATGGAGCTTTGTTCAAATTTGATGCGGGTTCCTCTTCTTATACAGATCTTCATGATTTTGGCGGTAGTCCGGATGGTGCGCAGGCTCAGTTTGCGCCTGTGATAGCCAGCAATTGTAAATGGTATGGTGTGACCAGAGTAGGTGGTACTTTTAATGCAGGCACTTTATTTGAATATGATCCGTCTACTTCAACTTACACTAAGAAAGTTGATTTTGATGGTTCGAACGGTCTTCACCCAGGGTGTGAGCTGAAGGAATTATCTCCCGGCATCTTATATGGAACCGCTGCAGAAGGAGGAACTAACGGTGTTGGCACTATTTATAAATATGATATAAATTCTGCAACGCTGACCAAGCTATTTAATATGAACAATAGTGGAGGTACTCAGCCAATTGGGAATTTGATCCTCTTTAACTCAAAATTATATGGTATATGTTTAACAGGTGGCAGTAATAATGAAGGATCTATATTCGAATTTGATCCTGAGGGTAGTGGCACTTTCACTAAAAAGTCTGATTTCAGTAATTCAAATGGTTTCTACCCCTTAGGTGGAATGGAATTGGGCGCAGATAATAAATTATATGGATCAACACAATATGGGGGAGCTAATAATGCAGGTACACTCTATCAATTCGATCCTACATCAAGCGTATTTACAAAAAAAGTTGATCTCTCAAATTCCACAGGAAATTTAGGAATCGGACAAATGTGTTTAGCTTCAAATAATAAACTATATGGTATTACCAATCAGGGCGGTGCAAATGGTTTTGGTGCTTTATTTGAATACGATCCATCGGGTAATACTTATACCAAGAAAGCTGACTTCAGTACTTCAAATGGTAAGAACCCTGGTGGCGGTCTATTGTATGCAAGTGATGGAAATATATATGGCATGAATCAGAGTGGTGGTACAAATGGCGTTGGGGTAATCTATAAATATGATATTAGTGCAGATGCACTAACACCATTATATAGTTTTTCTTCGACCAATGGTTCTAATCCTCAGTTTGGTAAATTAATAGAAATTATTTGTCCGGGTGGACCTGTAGGCGGTGGCGGAGGAGGAGGTTTAGAAAGTAAAGACCTTGGTAGTGCAGTAGTACAAAGAGTCTATAACAAGGCGATTACCAATCAAAACGGAGCAGTTAACTATAATAAATTATCAATTGTAGGTGCGAGTAGAACAGCCGCCCCTGTAACATTTGGGACTGTAAATATTTCCAATATCAAGTTGTCGGATATGATGCCTGATATCACTAATCGTGGTTTCGTGGCTTATAATTCAACTCCGTTGGATATTACTTCCATCACCAATGCAAAAGAAGTAATAGCCACCGACTTTACAGTCAACCAACAACCAAAAGCTGTAGCTTTTGCAACAATGACACTGGGTGCCTTATATGATCATACCAAACCTATCTGCGACAGATTAAAAGGAGCATCCTTATTAAATGTTGCAGATCTTAAAGTAGGTGGATACGATTTTGTACAATACACATTGAAAGATGAAAATGGTGTAACAGAATATGCAACTAGTTTTTCAGTAGGTACCAAATCAGGAAGAAATACTTTCTCTGTACAATCAACCTGGTTACTGAAAGATTATACAAGTGAAGATGTGATGTATAATTTTCAGTTATGGGCATCCACACCACAATTGGTGAATGCAATGATAACTGATGTATTGAATAAAATACAAACAGTAGCACCTGTTGCAAGTATTGCAGCAATCAATGTTCCTGCAACCTATATTGTTTCAGGAAGCAGAACAGGAGAAAATCTGAACTTAGTACTTACCAACGGAACAGCCAATACAAGCGGCTACTTTACTTTACAGGATCAATCAACTGAACTGTCAACTTCCACAGCATCCAGACAAATACCATTCACATTAAATGCAAACGGACAATCAACCGTAAGTATACCAATGAATGATATGTACGAAAGTACCATCAGTATGTATGTTAATGGAAAGATGACGGATGTGGTGTATATGGCAGACGGTACATGGGCAGTAGATTATAATCAGGCAACAACAACTGTAAATAATTTTACGATAAGTAATAATGCTAACAGAACCTATGATGCAAATGAATATCCTTTATTAAGAAATGCAACAGTAACAGGAAACAGTTCGGATTTTATTTCAGTGATCAAATTATTAAGAGGGGGCGCTGCACCCGCAGACCTGAGTGCATTTAAAACATTACAGTTAACAGCATCTGGAGGATATACATTGAGGGTAACCTTGGTGAAGAATTCTATCACTAATTGGGCTGATCAATATTATACAGAAATAAAACTGGATAATAATCAGAAGGATTATTATGTATCGCTAGATAACTTTATTTCATCAGCATCGAAAGATAAGATCAACGCTAATGATGTAACTACAGTGGTATTTGCGATTCAGGTGGGCACAACAAACAGCAGTGCAGTAAATACAACATTGAGCAATATCAGCTTCACCAAACTGGAAGCCAATTATCTGAATAGTTTAAACAGTAAGGAAATACAATTGTATCCAAATCCATCAACAGCCAAGAACTTCAATTGCAGTTTCTACAGTAATGTGGATGCACAACAATTGACCTTGAGAGTAACAGATGCAATGGGTAGAACAATTGCAACACAACAGGTAAATGCAGTGAAGGGATTGAATATTGTACCGGTAACAATAAACTCAAATACTAATGGAATACATTTTATAACATTAGATGGAACAGGAGTGAAGTACAATAGTAAAAAGATGTTATTGACTAGTCAATAAAGTAATTGTTCAATTAACAAAAAAGCTCCGGTGTTATAAAACATCGGAGCTTTTTTGTTTTACAACTCTTATATAAGAAAAAATGAATTAGACATACTTGCTTCTATTTTTATATACCTAAATTTTAAAATTCATATCCCCATACTTCTTGCTATCGGTATTTTTTTAACTATCTATTTTTTGAGAAAAATATGATCTTAAAGCGGCTAAAATAAAATTACCGCTGTTTTTGTTTTGTAGAAAATATTAAAGATTAAAAAAGGAATATAGACACAAATTCCTTTTTTGTAAAAATCCAAAATTAAAAAAGGGTTAAAAGTTATCTAATAAAATTAAAATACAATTAATCGCATTAAGCAAGGATTAAATAATTAATATATTATTTCTTATTCTAGTTTGTAGAAATAACTTTATTCCCTGTGGTTTTTAAGACTACAAAACTTTTGTTATCATAAAAATGTGAGATAGTAATAAGCGCTCAGATGCTCCTTTCGAACGTGGTTTGTAAGTTTTAAGACGCCAAATAAATCCAATGTCTATTATGAAGAATAAAAGTCCATTTTATGGAAAACTATTCAGCATAAGGAATGATAAAACATTGGTTACTATTTATTTAAAATCAGGCATCAATTTTTCTTTATTCTGAGTGATATACCGAAATCATCGAAATCTATACCATGCTTATGAATGAGAATTTCTTAAAGCAAACTAAGCTCTTTATGAAAAAAAATCTACCTGTTAAGATTCTGTTTGTCCTTTTGTGTTTTATTAGTTCAGTAACTATTGGACAAAGTCCAACTGCTCCTGCCTTATCGTTTAATGTATTCACACAAAACGGCTGTACTTTTTATAGTAGCGAAACTGAAGGCCCGATAGCAATGGGCGGTGATTTAACTATTGCAGGTAGTTACTCATGTGCAACACATAACAATTTCTCTTATCAGTCAGGTGGCTTAAATATTGGTCTTCTGGTAGCAGGGAAGGTTAATTATAATGGAGGAAGTTCTTTTCAGGTTTTAAACAATGGATATGTACAAATAGGAAATCAAAACGGCTCTAAAGCCTGGTATTTAGATAATAATAATGCAGGTTCTCCTATTCGTATTACGCCCTCATCAGATTATAATGGTTCTCCAAATATTTTATTATCAGCTCATGCATCAGATTTAGGTAATGTAAGTGCTTCAAATAATCCTATATTTAAAACAACGGATATCGATTTTGGATCTGCATTTACCACTATGAAAGCAACTTGTACGGGTATTTCCGGTTTAACGGGTAATGCAAGATTGACTAATCCTAATGGAGATGAAGGTTCAAGTTCTATTTCAGCAATTATTGGGCATAATTCAAATGCTCAAATAAAGATTAATCTTTCAACTGGTTATAATATTTTGAATGCTACTGGTAGTGAACTGAATAATGTAAGTAATTTTACTTTTAATAATTCACCCGATGCAAATCATATATTAATTATAAATGTAAATGCTTCAGGAACTTTTAACTGGAGTGCTTGGACAAATGGTGGATTGAGTGGTCAATCAAATTGCGCCTATATACTTTATAATTTTTATAATACTACTACTTTAAATATTGGAGGAAATGGTGCCATTGAGGGAACAGTATTTGCACCTTATGCTGATGTAAATAAATCCGGTAATAATTCTAATATTGAAGGACAGGTAATTTGTAAATCTTATTCGCAGTCCGGAGGTGGGGAAATACATTGCGCAAATTTTACACCCAATTCACCTGTATGTACGCCATCATCAGCCCCAACAGTAGGAACGATCACACAACCAACTTGTTCAACAGCAACAGGTAGTGTTGTATTGAGTGGATTACCTGCAGGAAGCTGGACAATCAATCCGGGATCGATTACAGGTACAGGAACAAGTACAACAATAGGTTCATTAGCAGCAGGCACTTATAATTATACAGTTACAAATGCATCAGGATGTACTTCATCAACATCAGCAAATGTTGTGGTAAATGCACAACCAGCTACACCATCAGCCCCAACAGTAGGAACAATCACACAACCAACTTGTTCAACAGCAACCGGTAGTGTTGTATTAAGTGGATTACCTGCAGGAAGCTGGACAATAAATCCGGGATCAATTACAGGTACAGGAACAAGTACAACAATAGGTTCATTAGCAGCAGGCACTTATAATTATACAGTAACAAATGCA
>CAIQDX010000107.1 GCA_903870685.1 uncultured Chitinophagaceae bacterium
AAAATTGCATTAACTGGTGTTATTGAATCATCTCAATATACAGCGCCAACTTCTTCAACACAATCATCAAATACTTATAGTTCTCTTACTTCACAATCGAAATTAGCAACAGGTACTACTAATAGTTATTCATCAGCAACAAGTAATTGGAAAGCAGATTGGGGATTTCTAACGCAACTAAAACCAAAATATTTAGGCGTTGAAGTTGAAAGTATTCATATTGATGCACACACACCGGCAGTAATTATTAAAGGCGAAGTAGATTTTTATAAACACGATCCAATTTATGGTAATGGATTTAAAGGTGATATCACTGCAAAGTTCACAACACTCGAATTAACGATTCAAGCAGGTGCCATTTTTGGCAACACAAAATATATTCCTAATCATGTTGGTAATGGTTTTAAATATTGGATGGTACAGGCACAAGTTAATTTGCCACCACCGGGAATTGTATTTATGACAGGACTTGCATTCAGGGGATTTGGAGCCGGTGTTTATAGCCGCATGCAAATGACACCTCCGGCAATATTTGATGCTACCACTGCAAACGCAAGCACATTTGGTGGCGCAGTGTTTACACCTTGCGATACCATCAGCATTGGTTTTAAAGCAAAAGCAATTATTGCAACTACGCCAAAGGAAGAAACATTTAATGGAAGTATTGCATTGGGCGCAGAATTTAATACTAATGGTGGAATGAATTTTATAGAGATAGATGGATTATTTAATTGCGGAGCAAAAATTGATGAGGCTAATAAAGCATTTGCGAATGGAGAAATAACTCTTAAATATGATTTCCCGAACAAGATATTTGATATGAGTACGAAACTTAGCCTTCAGAATAATGACATTCTTACTACCGATACAGCCATTCAAACAAAACTTCATATTGATGGATTAAATAACAAATGGTTTTTCCAAAGCGGCACTTCAACTCATCCAAACAAAGTAAAATTATTAGGAGTCCCAATTAACACTTATTTAATGTTTGGTAATGATATTGAGATACCTCAAACTTTTATGCAAGAAACAATTGATGGATTTATAAGTATTGGATATGCTTCTCCAACATTTAGTGATCATGCAACAGTCCAAGGTCATTATCAATCTGCAAAAGGTTTTGCTTTTGGAATAAGTTTAAATGATCATAGTTCGAATAGTTTTACATTTTTTGACTATAAACTTTGTAATAAATGCACCGAGCGTTATGCTAAATATGGTTACACTGTAGCATATGGCGGAGAAATTGATGCTTCGTTTTTACAATATTCAGGTTGTGAAGGGCTTGCCGGTAAAGGATGGCGTGCTAAAGCAAGTATGGCAGTATATGCAGGTATTAACTTAACATACGATTACAATATACCCTTTTATTCAGGTTCCGGAGTTATTGTATTATTTAAAGGGATGGCTGTAGCAAGTGCAGAATTTCCTAAGCCCACCTATTTCTATGCAACAGTTGATGGGGAAACTGATATTATCCCAGGATATCCAATACATGTTAGTGGAACTTTTGTGTCGGGAAATCAATGTGCAGGCTCTGGCGCAGATACAGCTAGTAATCAAAATGTTTATACTCAACAAAACGTAAAAGACTCTCTGAATTTTAGTTTGATAAAAAATATTTTAACGCCTGGTGGTCCAACAGGAATTTCACGAGTAACTAATTTTTCTGTGCTGTTAAATTATCCTTACAACGAATCGTTCGATGTGCAGGAACAACAATCATCGGGGCAAATAAAAATAAGAACCTTCCGTGCATTTTATACCGTTGCATTAACACAGGATTCAGTTCCAACAGGCAATATCGCATTAAACAGTACGATCCATAATGCTGCCAACATGCAAAATAATGTACCTCAATCCAATCAAAATAATCATGGTTTAAATACAGCTCTAACAGCTACAAAAGTTACAAATCAATTTTCAAATCAAATTGATTTGAGTTTGATTGACGGGGGTGTTGATGCAATGGGAGCAAAGCTATTTAAATTAGCATCTGTAGGAAACAGTACTGTATCTAATATTGAAGCCAATGCTTTAAAAGCAAACACTAGTTATCGATTCCAAATTAATGGTGCATTGCAAGAATATATTAATAATAGTTGGCAACCGGTAAAACATAAAAACAGTAATGCACCTGTTAAAGAAACCCAATCCATTTATTTTAAAACAGATTCGGCTGTGTTAACTAATGGCACTATTTTAAATAGTACAAACCATTCAACACTTTCTAATTAACGATAAAACAAAATGAAAAAAATATTTTTTATACTTTCTTATTTGTTAATCAGTTTCATTGTTAATGCGCAAAATGACTCTGCTTCAAAACCAGCTATAGCAATAGTGGCACGCAGTTACAACGATCATATTGTGTTAAGATATTTTGCAGGTTCACCGGCATTATTTAATAAAGCAAATACTGTTGGATACGTTATAGAAAGAGCTGTGTACAAAGAAAATATTCCTTTCGAAAAATTAATTTTTATAGCCATTAAAGGTTCGCCTTTTAAACGCTGGACTGAAACACAATGGGAATCTGGATTTAAGCAAAGTGATAAAAAAGATTCAAATGCCAATAAACTGGCTGGTTTTGCAATGGCAATTTCCGATTCGAATGCTGCAAAAACAAAAGGCGATGTTTTAGAAAACGGATTACAATCTTTAAAAGAAGAAAGAGATAATCAGGATATGAAATTTGCTTATGCTTTAATAGCAGCTAACAGAAGCAAGATGGCTGCAGAAGGTTTGGCACTAAGGGTTTCGGATTATGATGTTGCTGTTGGAACTGAATATGTTTATCGTGTTTGCATTAATGATAATTCTAAAAAAGATAAACTTGATTATGGTTATGTTAGAATAAAATGTCAGCCTTTTAACGAAAGATATTTGACAAACAATAAAACTGTTTCTGTTGTTGAAGGTGATGAGAAAATATCATTTTCATTTCCCGAATCAAAAGAATATTTTGCTTTTAATGTAGAGAGATCTGATGATGGTGGTGTTACGTATAAAAAGTTAACATCGTCGCCGTCTTTAAAATTAAGGGCACATGGGTATACTGGAAAATCCGACCATGGTTATAGTGATAGCAGTTTAACCAACTATAAAAAATATGTTTATCGTGTTTTTGTTTCTACTGCTTTTGCAGATGATTTATTGTTGTCTGAATTTATAGCAATGCCGAGAGATAAAACACCACCACCATCTCCTTTTTTAAAATCTGCTACACATATAAAACCAAAACAGGTTGAATTGATTTGGGAATTGAATGCAAAAGATGCACCCGACTTAAAAGGGTTCAATGTTAAACGAAGCGATAAAATAAAAGGTCAATTTAATCTGATCTCAAAAAATATCTTATCTAAAACAACAAGAAATTATATTGATGAAAGTTTCGATGTGGATGGAACAAATTATTATGTTGTTGAAGCATTAGATACCGCAGGAAATATCAGTCAATCTTTAACTGCTTATGTAACGTTAATCGATAGTACACCACCTGCAATTCCAATTATTTCTTCAGCTATAATCGATTCGGTTGGGAAAATAATCATCAAAGTAAAACCCAATACAGAAAAGGATTTTATGGGTTATCAGGTGTTAAAAGCAAACTCGAAAGAGCATGATTTTTCGGTGATTGAGGAAACATTTAAAGATAGTCTTGGCCACACCACTTTCACCATTTATGATTCAACAACACTAAACACTTTAACTAAAAATATTTATTACAAACTTGTTGCGTTCGATTATCATTTTAATCAATCGAAAGCATCAAAAATAATTGAACTTAAAAAAAGAGATACTATTCCGCCTGTTAGTCCGGTGATTACAGATTTTGCAATTACAGACACTTCTGTCATAATTCGTTTTGCTAATAGCAGTAGTGAAGATGCTGTTCAAAATATTTTGTTGCGCAAAGAAGTTGGTAAAGAAAAATTTGATTCTGTTTTTTATAACAGCAATACTGCTGTTACAGAATTTAATGATACAAAAATTGTTTCCGGTAAAACGTATCAATATATTATGATAGCAAAAGATGATGGTGGATTGCTGTCTAAACTCTCAAATAGTATTCAGTTAAAAACATTGCTTAATACAAAAATTCCAACACCAATTTTAACTGGCTTGTATAATGATAAAACTAAAAAAGTATCGCTTGTTTTTGAGATTGATCAGAAACTAAACAGTAAAAAAATAAAAATAGAAATATATAAACGTTCTGATAAGAAATCGAAATGGGTTAATGTAAAAACCGTTGATGCTGATAAAAATAAAAATTATTCAGATGAATTGGCAGACGGTCAGAAAACTATGTTATATATCATCCGCTTGGTAGATGAAAAAAATAACACTTCTAATTTCAGTAAAGAATTATTGATTCAACTGTAGAAAAAAATAAATCATGAATGTGAAAATTATTTTCTTGATTTTGATTGTTCACTTTTGTTCTTTAACAAATGCTCAAATTATTTCGGCAGATAGTTTAAAGAATAAAGCGAAAAATTATTTTACACCATTTTCTGTAACAGGTAATATGGGAATGAGTTACGACGGATACGGTTTAAACTTAAATCCGGATGGAATTTATTATACTGCTCGCAGACCATGGAATTTATTGCGTTTTACACTTGCCCCAACATTCAATTTTGGAAAATTAAGCCTGCCATTTAATTTTAGTTTTACACCAACACAAACAAATTTTGTAACGCCATCAACATTGGGTGGTTTTGGAAGCATTGGTGGAAGTTCGCAAAATGTATGGCAGTTTCTTACAAATCCTTTGAATAATTTTGGAGTATCACCAACTTATAAATGGGCGCAGTTACAATTAGGTACACAATATCTTCATTACAGCGATTTAAGTACCGGCGATATTGGTTTATTTGGTTATGGTTTTGCTTTAAGTCCCGGAAAGTTTCGCATTAAATTTTTTAATGGTGTTAGTCAGCGACCTATTAGTTATGATGCTTCTGCAACACCTCCGATTATTGGTGCTTATCAGCGCAATAACTGGATGGCGCAATTTGGAATGGAGGAAGAGGGTAAGTATACAATGAACTTAAATTTTGCAAAAGGAAAGGATTTGATCAACAGCGTAAACCCAGCACCACCGGCTATTTCGGGCGTTTTACCTCAGGAAGGTTTTACTGCAAGTTTTGTTTTAAAAACTATCATTGCAAAGGATTATTATTTTAATACCGAGTTAGCACAAAGCATTTACACAAGTGATGAAACACAAGCACAATCAGTTGTAGGTGCAAAAGATTTTCAACCGTTTATTACAAGTTTAACGAGTACAAAAGCAGATAAGGCAATGCAGGTAAGCTTTGGCCGTAAGAGTAAAAGCTTTGATCTTGGTTTTACAACAAAATATCTGGGTGCAGGTTTTCAAACGGTAGGATATCCTTTTTTACAAACCGATCGTTTTGATTATACTTTGAACACTCGTTTCAATGCATGGAAAAATAAAATGAATGTTACTGCAAGTGTTGGACAACGAATAAATAATCTGAGCAATACCACTTTACAATCCACACAATTTATTGGAAACATTAATTGGTTTATTCAATTTTCCGATCACTTTAATATTAATACCAACTTCAACAATTTTGGTTTTCAAACATCTGGTACAAGTAGTTTAAAAAATGTGGCAAATGATATAAGCATCAATCCAAGTTATAACTGGTCAAATGCAAACATGATGAATTTGATAACCGCAACTTATACTTTCAGTCAATATACCGAACAATTAAATTATGGATCATTCGCCATTACTCAAAACAATACACACACAGCTTTGGTAACGTATGTCCCCACTTTTTTTAAGAAAAAATTTACAACAGATTTTACGTTGATGTATTTCACTAATAAAATTCCATTAACATTGGCACCATTTTCAATGACTACCTCTTTATATTCTCTAACAACTAATTTGAGTGTTCCGACAGAAAAAAATAAGCTGACTGTAAAAGGACAATTAATGTTCACACATAATCAAACTGATGGAACCAATGCAGGAAATAATGTTCTCGCAACTGCAGGCGCAGACTGGAATCTTACAAAAAAATTAAAATGGAATTTATCATTGACAGGAAATTTGTTCAAATACAGCAATACTTTCATTCCACCTAATGCACAATATTTAGAAAGCACATTGCGTACCTCATTGATGTATAAGTTTAAATAATCAATCACATGAAATCAGAAAATAGAAATCATATTTTTTTCAACACTTGGATAAAGAAATTATCAGTTACTTTTTTTGTAATGATATTTTTATTTCAAGTAAATGCTCAAACATTTACAGCACAAATGGTGTTGGCTGCAAGACCAACTTCTTTATTATCCGATTGGGCTAATCATCCTGAAATTTTAAATTATATAGTTACATATTATGGTGGACCGATTGCAGGAAATTATTCTGCAAAAATAATTGTCACTTTTAAAGATGGCGCCGGCAATATTATTGGAACAAGCGATTTAAATTTGTTGCCTGCACGCATTTTTGCATCAGGTACTATCATTCTTCAAAGTAAAGATGTTGTGTTGTTACAAACAATTCGGTTTTCAGGAAATGTGCAACGAACAATTAATGCAACAGGAAGATTACCTGAAGGAAATTATCAATTATCACTTCAAATAGTTGATGCAAAATCATTACAAAAATTAACTGCTGAAATTATTAGACCATTTTATGTGGTGAGTTTTCAATTGCCAATTTTAATGCAACCACAAAATCAAATGGTGTTGATGGCAGAACAAGCAAGGTCAGCCATTACTTTTCGATGGACACCACTAGCACCGGCGCCTTCAACCGATCGAATCAGTTATTTGTTACAAATATTTGAAGTAATGGAAGGACAAAATCCAATGCAGGCATTTAGAAGTAATCAGCCAATTTTGAATCAACAAGTAATAGGTGTTACACAATTTGTTTGGCAACCTCAATTGTATTTTGCTGATAGTTCCGGAAACAGAAAGTTTATATGGACCATTCAAACGCTTGACAGCAAAGGATTTGGGTTTAACAATGGGGTTGGTGACGGAAGGAGCGAACCTTTTTGGTTCGAAATTAAATCAGCAAAAGAAATTTTGAAAAATAGAAATGAGTAAAAGAAAAATTATGAAAAAATTATTCATTTTAATTGCACTCTTTTTATTTACGAAAGTAAATGCACAGCAATTTATTAAAGCACCATCATTGGGTATTCACTATTCATTAACTGATTTTGAGACCGTATCAAAAATTAAATCAAGTTCTTTAAGTGATGTTTTAAAAAATAAGGATTGGAGTTTAACATCGCAAATGATGACGGGAATTGGTGTAGATTTTTTTAAAGGTATTTCTAAACATATTGATCTTGAAGCAAGTTTAAATTATACAAAAGGTATCAATACTTATAATTTACCATCAACCAATATCAATAGTTATTCTCTTGTTACTTTGGATGCATTGTTGAATATAAAATTGCTGAGTGATAAATATTATGTTCGCCCTTATTTAATTGCCGGTGCAGGAATATATAGTCAAAATGGAACAGGATTTTATGTTCCAATTGGAACAGGTTTCCAATTCAATATTTTCAATGCTGCCATTGTAAACATTCAGATGCAATGTCGAAATGCAATTAAAAATACCGACAACTCTAATTTATTTTATCAAATTGGTTTTGCAACTGCTTTGACTAAAAAGAAAATCCCGCCAGTTAAAAAAGAAACTAAAATTGATACACCAATTGTAGCTCCTGTGCCAATTCCGGTTGTGATAAAAGAAATAAAAAAACGGTTCAAAAATATAATTGTAATAGTTAATGATGAAGCTACAATGTTGCCTTTGCCAAATGTTGAGGTAGATATTAAAAGTGGCGATAGTATTGCGTTTGCTGCTATTACAGATTCTTCCGGTAAAGTATTTTTTAAAGATGTTATTGAAGGAAATTATTTTGTTAGTGGTGTTCTAAATAAAATTAACACTACTTCCATTTCAGTTGCCAAAGAAAAATTCAATGAAGATGACATAAAATTATTGCTCACACATAATGATCCAAGGTTCACACTTACCGGTCATACTACCGATAAAACCGCAGGTAAGCCAGTTGGGAATGCAACAATAATTATTTCGAACATCTCTCAAAATACTAACTCGTCAACAATCAGTAATGAAACTGATGGTGAATTTCATATTCAATTAGAAAGCAACAGCGATTTTATTTTATCTGGAAAAAAATCAGGTTATATTTCTAACATAGAAAATATAACTACGAAAAGATTAAATCGAAGTACAACTTTATATGTAAAATTGAAACTGGAAATTGACGAAGCTAAGACCGGTCAAACGATTGTATTGAATAAAATTTATTTTGAAAATGGGAAAACTAATCTTAATACAAATTCATCAAGTGATTTGAATAAATTAACCCAGTTTTTAAAAGACAATCCAAATATTAAATTGGAAATCTCTGGACACACAGACAACAGTGGTAGTTTAAAATTAAATAACTCGTTGAGCTTAATTCGAGCATTGAGTGTAATAGAATATTTAGTACAAAATGGTATTGAGAAGAATAGGTTAATTGCTAAAGGTTACGGGCCATCTCAACCAATTGCAAGCAACACAACTGTTGAGGGTAAAGCAAAAAATAGAAGAGTGGAAATGAAAGTGATTCAATAAAAGCCTGAAATAAAATAAGATCATAAAAAATAAAAGCTCTGATATTTTCAGAGCTTTTATTTTTTTATTGGACTATTTGGGGGGTTGAATTTATTTATTGTCTTGGGCCACCTCCGCCGCCTCTTTGCATTGACATAGCTTCAATCACTTTCTTTGCAAGATCGGCAGGTAAGGCTTTTTCAATTCTTTTATTTCTTTCATCAGAAATTTCTTTCATTTTTACTGCTCTGGCATCTTGGTCGGTCATGTCTCTTAATGCCATCATTTTTGGACGCATATCATTGCTGATAGCAATTACAGAATCAACCTGAACATCATTTAGTCCAAGTCCTTTATATCTTTCTTTCATCATTGCTGTGCGTTGTTCTGGGGTCATTTGCTGACCGCCGCCGCCTTGTGCAAATAAGGTTGTAAACGAACAAGCCGCTATAACAACACATAATAAGAATACTTTTTTCATATTGTTTATTTTTTATGATGAAAAAGTACAATGATTAAAAGAGAATATTTTTATTTTTTCGGTGGATATATCTTTCTTGTCGGTTGTGATAAAAAAATAAAACCTCGTTAGAATTAATCTAACAAGGTTTTGTTTTAGTGATCTTTTCAAATCTTATCTTAAGAAAAGAATTTCTCTGTATTTAGGTAAGCTCCAGAAATCATCGTCAACCAAATGTTCAAGCTTATCAACATTGTAACGAATATCATCGAAGAAAGCATCTTTTACCTGACTGTTATAAGCAATTGCTTTAGTTCTTGTATCGGTAATTGCGTTTGCAATTTTTCTAGCTTCAACTAATGCATGTGCTTTTTCGAAAATTATCTGAATATGTTCACTAATTTTTGAAGCAATAGATAATTGGCTTTTGTATGCGCTTTCGGGTAAACCGGCAGCTTTCAAACCATTTACATTTTCTAATAATGTATTTTGATATTTAACAGCTGCAGGAATAATATGATTCAATGCAAGGTCACCAATGATTCTTGCTTCGATCTGAACTTTCTTAGTATATTTTTCCAATTCAATTTCATGTCTTGCCTCTAATTCGGCATGCGTATAAATATTATTGCTTTCAAACAATTGTTTTGCTTTTTTAGTAACCATTGCATCTAATGCTAACGGCGTTGTGCGAACATTTGGTAAGCCACGACGTTCAGCTTCATGATGCCATTCGTCGCTATAACCATCACCTTCAAATAATACTGCTTTACTTTCAACAATATATTTTTGAATGATGTGCATGATAGCAATTTCTTTCTTCTCACCTTTTTCAATTAATCCATCAACATCTTTCTTAAATCCTTTTAATGTTTCAGCTAAGATGGTATTCAAAACTGTCATTGGACTTGCACAATTCGCAGTTGAACCAACAGCACGGAATTCAAATTTATTTCCGGTGAATGCGAAAGGAGATGTTCTGTTTCTATCGGTGTTATCTAATAACAATTCAGGAATAGAACGATGAATATCTAATTTTAAAATAGCTTCATCTTGTTCATCAAATTTATCGCCAACTCTTGTTTCAATTTCACTTAAAACTTTTGCTAAATATTGACCAACAAAAACTGAGATGATTGCCGGTGGTGCTTCATTTGCTCCCAAACGGTGATCATTTCCAGCAGAAGCAATTGATGCTCTTAATAAATCTGCATAATCATGAACAGCTTTGATGGTATTAACAAAGAAAGTTAAGAACATCAAATTAGTCTTCGGAGTTTTACCAGGAGATAATAAGTTTACACCTGTATCAGTAGCCATACTCCAGTTATTGTGTTTACCGCTACCATTAATTCCTGCAAATGGTTTTTCATGAACAAGAACACGTAATTTATGACGACGTGCAACTCTGTCCATTATATCCATCAACAAAGAATTATGATCAACTGCAATACTAACTTCTTCAAAGATTGGAGCAGCTTCAAATTGAGAAGGTGCAACTTCATTATGTCTTGTCTTAAGTGGAATACCTAATTTATAACATTCAGTTTCGTAATCTCTCATGAATGCATAAACTCTTTCAGGAATAGAACCAAAATAATGGTCTTCTAATTGTTGTCCTTTTGCAGGAGCAGCACCAAATACGGTACGACCACATTGAACTAAATCGGGACGGGCATTTGCTAATCCTTCATCAATAACAAAATATTCTTGTTCCCAACCTAAAGTAGCAGTTACTTTAGTTACATTCTTATCAAAATAATTAGCAACATCAACAGCTGCAGTATTTAAAGCTTCTAGCGCTTTTAATAATGGCGCTTTATAATCTAAAGATTCACCTGTGTATGAAATAAAAATAGTTGGAATGCATAAAGTTTTACCTTGACCTATTTCAATGATGAATGCAGGTGAGGATGGGTCCCAAGCTGTATAACCTCTTGCTTCAAAGGTTGCACGTAAACCACCACTTGGAAATGAAGAAGCATCTGGTTCTTGCTGAATTAAAGCAGCACCGTCAAATTCTTCAATGGCAGTACCATCACTCTTTATAGAAAAGAAACTATCATGTTTTTCTGCAGTAGTTCCTGTTAATGGTTGAAACCAGTGAGTAAAGTGTGTTACACCTTTACTTTCTGCCCATGCTCTGATACCATTAGCAATACTTCCGGCAACAGCACGATCAATTTTCTTTCCTCCTTTAATACTTCCGGTCAAACTTTTGTACGCTTCATCACTTAAATATTCACGAGCTGTTTTTAATGTAAAAACATTCTCGTTGAAAATACTTGTAATTTTTTTTGCACTTGCTTGATTAACCTCATTAGGTTCGTTTGTAAGGTCGCTGATTGCTTGAAATCTTAATGACATAGAGTTAAAATTTAAGACTGCAAATAAACACTCAAAAGTAAAACAACGCAACATTCTTTATAGAATGTTTAAAAAATTG
>CAIQDX010000108.1 GCA_903870685.1 uncultured Chitinophagaceae bacterium
GAATGGGGACTAGGCATGCGTTTGGACAGTGTGATTAATTTTCCGCGACAATTAATGTTAGGTGCCATGACTGATGCACAGCTGATTCATCAATTCGGTACGGCTGTTGGCGAACAATGTAAAAGAATGGGCATTCATGTTAATTATGCGCCGGTGGTGGATGTAAATAATAATCCCGATAACCCTGTGATCAACGACAGAAGTTTTGGTGAGGACAAATATAAAGTTGCATTGTATGGAATTGAATATATGAAAGGCATGCAGGAAGTAAATGTGATGGCTAGTGCCAAACATTTTCCCGGTCATGGTGATGTGGCAGTTGATTCGCACAAAGACTTGCCCATCATTAATAAAACAAGAGCACAATTAGATTCATTAGAATTATATCCTTTCAAAGAATTAATTAATGCAGGTGTTGGAAGTATCATGATCGCTCATCTTTCTATTCCTGCTATTGATACCATCAGTAATCAGCCAACATCGCTTTCTAAAAAAACAGTTACCGGTTTATTGCATGGCGAATTAGGATTTAACGGCATCACATTTACCGATGCATTGGGAATGAAAGGTGTTACAAAATATTATCCTGCCGGTGCAGCTTCATTGCAATCATTGATTGCAGGAAATGATATTCTGTGTTTGCCTGAAGATATTCCCAACAGCATTAAAATAATTCGCAAAGCGATCCGCCACAGAAAATTAAAGTGGAAAGATATCAATGCAAGGGTGAAAAAAGTATTGCTCGTGAAATACAATCTGGGATTGAATTCCATTAAACCAATTGAAACAGAAAATTTGGTTGCCGATTTAAATGTTCAAACAAAAAAAATAGATGAATTATTATCGAAGAACGCGATAACATTATTGCGAATGAATAATTCATCGTTGGTTCCTTTGCAGAAAGAAAAAAAGATCGCCTACATTTCTATCGGTGCCGCAAAAGAAAATACAATTGCCGCAAGATTAAGAAACGAAAATAACGCTGATGTTTATTTGTTTGGCAGCAAAGCTGCAATAGGAAATCAAGTGATGGATGATCTGCATAAAATTATTCCAACCGATAAAAGTGACAGCAATGGTGCAGAAAAATTAATTCAATCCATCAAAGAAAAAAAATACGATGAAGTAATCATTGGTTTGCATAATTACAGCAGAAGACCTGCAAATAATTTTGGTTTAAGTAATGCATCGATTTATTTGATGAATCAATTACAACAACTCAATCAAACCATCACATTGGTATTTGGAAATCCTTATGCCATAAAAAATTTCTGCAATGCACCAAACTTATTGGCTTGTTATGAAGATGATGATATTACACAACAAGCAACAGCCGATTGGTTGCAGGGAAAAATTCAGGCGAAAGGAAAATTACCGGTTACTGTTTGCGAGAATTTAAAATTTGGTGATGGAATTATGTACAACAATTTCTTTCCAACTGTTACCCCTGAATCTGTTGGAATGAGTTCGGAAAAATTAGCAATCATTGATTCCATTGCAAATGATGGTGTATTAAAAACTGCCTATCCGGGCTGTGTTGTATTGGCAGCAAAAGACGGCAAGATCGTTTATCAGAAAGCATTTGGTTATAAAAGTTTTGATAAAAAAGAAGTGATGAATACCGATATGGTTTTCGATCTGGCATCAGTAACAAAAGTTTCTGCCACCACTGTTTCTGTAATGAAATTGTATGAAGAAGGAAAATTGGATATCAATAAAACTATTGGCGATTATTTAAGTTGGACTAAAGGAACAAATAAAGCTGATCTGAAATTGAAAGATATTTTATTGCATCAGGCAGGATTAAAAGAGTTCATTCCTTTTTATCGCGAAGCGATCGATACAGTAACAGGCGAACCTAACTGGACCATTTTTTCGAAAATAAAAGATGAACAACATCAATTTCGTGTTGCAGAAAATTTATTTGTTCGAAATGATTGGGAAGATACTTTGTACAAAAGAATTTTACAAAGTAAATTAACTGCGGCAGGTCGTTATATCTATAGCGATATGGATTTTATTTTCTTAGGAAAAATTGTACAAGCCATTAGCGGTAAACCTTTGAATGAATATGTAAGAGAAAATTTCTATCAACCCTTACAAATGAAAAGCACCGGTTTTCTTCCGAGAGAAAGAATGCCTTTGGAAAATATCGTTCCAACAGAATTAGAAAAACATTTTCGTCAGCAATTAATTCATGGCGATGTACATGACGAAGGAGCTGCCATGTTTGGCGGTGTTGCAGGTCATGCAGGATTATTCAGCAATGCTTATGATCTGGCACAATTGTATCAAATGTTATTGAACGGCGGCGAATTGAATGGCGTTCGTTTATTAAAAAAAGAAACCATCGATCAATTTACTGCATACAACAGCGATGTTAGCCGCAGAGGTTTGGGTTTTGATAAACCAGAAAAAGATAATGCAACGAGAAGAGTTACTTATCCATCAAAATCTGTTTCGCCTGAAACCTTTGGCCACACAGGATTTACGGGGACTTGTGTCTGGGTTGATCCAAAATATAATTTGGTGTATATTTTCTTGTCAAATCATGTTAACCCAACAAGAGATAATAATAAATTAAGTCAACTAAATATCCGTCCAAAGATTCAGGAAGCCATTTATAATGCAATTATGAAGTAAGTATATAATCATTCAAAATAGCAAAACGAAAACAATACCTTCGTTCCAGTACAAAAAATAAAATAAAATGAAAAAGTTTATTGTATCGGTATCTATGTTTTTTGCGGTTGCTATTGTGATAAGTTCTTGTTCTTCAAAAGGACCGAAAGAAGCAAAATTGATTCCTAAGGATGCTTCCTTTGTAACTGTTGTTGATGCCGGTTCTTTAAAAAATAAATTGCAGACCGCTAATATTAATATCGATAGTATCATCAATAAAATATTTGAGCAGGACTCTTCTCAATCAAAACATAAACAAATATTGAAAGAGTTTCAGGAAACAATTGTTTGGAATGATAAATTTTTCATCTTCACAACCAATAAAAAAATATCATCTAATTCTGATGCTATCAGTGTTAATTTAATTGCGCCAATAAAAGATTCAGCAAAATTGTATGCTTTCATTATCAAACAGCATGATCTGAAAGATAAGAAAGTAGTGCATGAAAAAAAATATAGCTACCTGCAATTAGGCAACGATTTTAGTTTAAGCTGGACCGATAAAAATGTGATTGCAACTTATTATCACGTTACCGAAAATAAAAAAATGAATATTGATTCGGTGATACATGTTAATGAACCCGAATCAATCAATAAAATTGATGAACTAAAAAAACAGGTTGATGCATTTTATACACAAAGTGAATCTGAATCTTTAGCTTCTGTTTCAATGTTCATGGACTTGTTTAAAGAAAAAGCTGATGCTTATTCATTCAGTGCAAGCAATGGTTTTACTAAGTATTTAAACATGATGCCTTTGCAAATACCAAAATTGGACGATCTGCTGAAAGATAATTTTACCACATCAACTTTTAGTTTTGATGATGGAAAAATAACTGCAAAATCTTTTTTCTATCCTAATAAAACTTTGAGCGCCATTATAAAGAAATATTCCGGATCAACCGTTAATTTGTCGATGCTAGAAAATTATCCTTCACAAAATATTAATGGATTTTTATTGCTTTCTTTTAATCCCGAAATATTTAATGCGATATTAAAAGAATTGGATGTTGATGCTTTGGCAAACAGCTATTTCGAAAAATTAAATATCACAAACGAAGATCTCTTCAAGTGCTTAAAAGGAGATATTGCTGTAGCAGTTTCGGATTTAAGTTTGGGAGAAAAATTTTCTGAAAACAAAGATTCAAAAACAAAACAACAATATGCAAAGATGGTTTTTAATGCAGCCATCGGTGATAAAAAAAGTTTCAATAAAATAATGGACAAAGCAGCTGAAAGCGGTTTTATTATAAAACAAAATAACACTTATAAAGCTGGCACTTTGTTACAAATGTTTGGCATTTATATTCATGTTGATGATAAAAATTTGATTGTTGCCAGCGATTCATTAACCTATGCTAATTATGTTTCTAAAACAGGCAAAGCAAATATCAGCAGCGATGTGATAAATCAGATAAAAGACAAGTCCAGCGCAGCATACATTAATCTCGAAAGTATCATTTCAAGTTTTAATTCTACTAAATTTTCTTCCGGCGATAGTTCTACTTACTCAACTGCAAAAAATACTTTTAAAGATATTATTGCAACCAGCAGTAATTACGACGGAACAAAAATTGCCAGTGAATTTAGTGTACGATTGAAGAATGAGAAACAAAATAGTTTGGTTACGCTGATGAGTTTATTTACCAATATTAGTAGCCGCATTGTGAAGAACCATCAGAACGATGATTCTTTCGAACACTTATTATTATTAGACCCTTCGATGGGGAATTTTTAAAATAAAATATTTTTAAAGAGAGCTGCATTCGTGCAGCTTTTTTCTTTTATCTAATCGTATTTTCGTTACCATGCAGATCGCACTGAAACAAATTGTACCGATTCCGTTGAAAGATAAATTCTCACAACGCAATTCTGATGTGTGGAATCAAACTATTTCATTTCAGCATGGCGAATGGATAAAAATAAAAGCACCAAGCGGTACCGGTAAAACAACTTTCATTCATACTTTATATAAACTTCGTCACGATTATTCCGGACAAGTTTTTTATGATGATAAAGAAATAAAAAATATTTCCGGTGATGTGTTGGCGCAGATACGCCAGCAAAAAATAAGTATCGTTTTTCAGGATCTTCGTTTGTTTCCAAATCTTACAGCCAAAGAAAATATTGAATTGAAACGTGTGTTGCAATCTCCATTTTATGAAGAAAATAAAATTGATGAAATGGCTGAAAAGCTTGGCGTAGCAAGCATTTTAAACCAACGTGCCGGACTATGCAGTTACGGCGAACAACAGCGCATTGCAATTATTCGTTCATTAATTCAACCTTTTGAATGGTTGTTTTTGGATGAACCATTCAGTCATTTAGATCAGGAAAATATTTCGAAAGCATCGGCATTGATCGCAGAAGAATGTACAAAAAGAAAAGCGGGATTTATTTTAACTGATCTGGATGAAGATGAACATTTTAATTACAGCAGGTATTTGCATTTATAAATGTTAGGTATTAAATGTTGAATGAAATCGCATTTAACACTTAGCATGTAGCATTCAACATAAAATAAAAATGCTGAATATACTTTTAAAGAAACTAATTAAAACTTCCTCCGGCCGCACAAGATTTGTGATGGCCATTATCGGTTTGTCGGTTGCGTTATTATTAATCTTATCTGCAGTGCAAATACAAGTTAATTATGATGATCTGTTGCACAGCGAAACCAATCAAGATAGCATTGCCAATTTTTTGGTATTGAATAAGATCTTAAATAATAAAACCTATGGAACTGCAACTTTTAAAGATGAAGACCTCAATAAATTAAAACAACAAAAATTTATTGATGATGTAGGAATCCTTACCCCAAGCAGGTTTAAAGCATCCATTCAAAGTTACAGCGACCGCTTTCCTTTCTTTACTGAAATTTCTTTTGAAGCTGTTCCATCAGCTTTCATTGATGTAAATAGCAAAGACTGGAAATGGAATGATGGCGATAATTTTATTCCGATGATCGCTCCAAATATGTTTCTGGATATTTATAATTTTCAGTTTTCTTTATCACAAAATCTTCCGCAGTTAACACAAGATATTGTGAAGATGATCGTATTTAAAGTAAACATCAACACTGATAAAGGGCCGATTAGTTTTAACGGAAAAATTGTTGGTTTCAGCGACAGGATAAGTTCTTTACTAGTACCGCAGGAATTTATGGATTGGGCAAATAAAAATTTCAGCAACACGCAAAATGCAAAACCATCGAGAGTTGTTATCCGCACCAAAGATCCCGGAAATCCTTTACTGGTGCAGTATCTACGCGATAATGGTTTAACTACCGATGCCGATAAAACTCGCTTCTCAAAATACCGTCAAATTGTAAATGCCATTGTAAATGTTAGTTGGATAACCGGTGCTGTGATGTTATTGTTTGCTTTATTAGTATTCACTTTATTTATTCAATTAACCATTGCATCCTGCAAAGAAGAAATACAATTACTTATCACACTCGGTGCATCGCCCAAACAATTGCAACGATTTTTAATGAAACAATTTTTCCCTTCCAACATCATCATCATTATTATTTCTTTGATTGCAATAACAGTTTTGCAATTCGAAGTGCATCAGTTGTTGCAGGAACAAAATATTTTCGTCAGCATATTTACATCGGTTTATACTTTCGCTATTGCATTTATCATTCTATTTGTTTTATGGTTTGTTAATTATAAAACCATCCGCAAATACATTGCTGCGCAGGATAATTAGATTCCTGTAAATTTGATGATGTTGTTGAATGTGAAATGTAAAATGTCAAATGTCAAAAATGTAACCGCAAAAAAAATTGCTGTTAATATTGTTATCACTCTATTCACCTTTCACCTTTTACCTTTCACTTCTTACGCACAAGCTCCTATCGGTAATTGGCGCGAATTTTTAAATTATCAAAACACAATTGAAGTTGTAAAAGGCGATAAAATTTATTGTGCCACACAAACAAATTTATTTAGCGTTGATGCCAATAATGAAATTGAACGTTACAATAAAATAACCGGACTAAATGATATTGGTGTGAGTTGTATTGGTTGGGATAATACAACACAACAATTAGTGATCGTTTACAACAACAGCAATCTCGATCTGTTGAAAGGAAGTACTATTCAAAACATAAGTGATATTAAACGAAGCACGATAAGTGGGAACAAAACGATTTATAATATTTTTTGTTTGAATGGCTTTGCCTATTTGTGCAGTGGCTTGGGAATTATTGTTACGGATCTTTCAAAGTTTGAAATTAAAGACACATGGATCATTGGAAGTACCGGCAATCAAATAAAAGTAAATGCATTTACAACTGATGGCAATTATTTTTATGCAGCAACAGATGAAGGATTAAAACGTGCAGCCATCAATTCAAACAATCTTGCAGATTTTAATAATTGGCTCAATCTTAGTGGCAGCAATGGTTTGAGCGCAGGTGCTGTAAAAAATATTTTATTCGCTAACAATAAGATCATCGCTCAAAAAAACGATTCTTTATTTGTGATGAATAATAATAACTGGAATTTAATTTATGCTGATACTGCATGGAAAATAATTAATACAAATGCATCATCCAATAATATTACTGTTTGTCAAAACAAAACAACAGGCGCAAGCCGGGTGATTGAATTAGATGTTACCGGAAAAATAATTAAAACAATTTCACAGGCAGGAATTATTTCTTTTCCGCAAAATTCGTTGATTGATAATAATAGTATTTGGGTTGCTGATCTGTATGGCGGCTTATCAAATTTTTCTTCAACAGTTCAACAATTTATTCCAAATGGTCCGCCGGGAATTGCAACGGGTGATATGATTTTTTCAAACGTTACTTTGTTTGTTGCCGCAGGAACAGTTGATGCTGCATGGAATTATATTTACAACCGTAATGGTGTTTATTCGTTCGAAAACGATTTATGGAATTATAAAAATAGTTTCAACACAACAGCATTAGATTCTGTTTTTGATTTTATTTCATTAGCGTCAGATCCAACAGGGACAGGCATTTGGGCGGGTAGTTACGGAGGCGGTCTGGTAAATTTTAACAGCAATCAAATTAAAATTTATAAAAAAAATTATTTGCAACCTGCCATTGGCGATGTTACAAGTTATCGTGTTAGCGGATTGGCATTCGATCAAAATAATAATTTATGGATCGCTAATTATGGTGCAGCGCAAAATTTAAAAGTGATAAAAAATGATGGTACCTGGAAATCATTCAGCATTCCATTTTCATTAACCGAAAATGCCATCAGTCAAATTGTTGTTGATGATGCCAATCAATTGTGGATGGTTAGTCCGAAAGGCAATGGCGTAATTTGTTACAACTATGGCAGCAGTGTTGATGCAACAAATGATGATCAATGGAAATATTTTCGAACAGGAATTGGCTCCGGAAATTTACCAAGCAATAATGTGTATTGTTTGGCAAAAGATAAAAATAGTTTTATCTGGATCGGCACCGATAACGGCATTGCCATTGTGCAATGTGCTGCAAATATTTTTACACAAAATTGCGATGCAGTTTTGCCCGTCATTCAGCAGGGGCAGTTTGCCGGATATTTATTTCAAAACCAAACAGTGCAATGCATTGCTGTTGATGGTGCCAATAGAAAATGGGTGGGTACAACAAATGGCGTGTGGTTGGTTTCGGCCGAAGGCGATAAAGTAATTTATAATTTTACTACCGATAATTCTCCACTACTAAATAATGATGTTAGAAAAATAACTATCGATCCAAAAACAGGCGAAGTATTTTTTGCAACATTCGCCGGCATTTGCAGTTTCAGAAGTACAGCCACTGAAGGCAGCGAAACAAATAATGTATTGGTGTTTCCAAATCCTGTTCCACCAAATTATAACGGCACAATTGGCATTCGTGGTTTGGTAGAAAATAGTTTAGTAAAAATTGCTGAGTTAAATGGAAGATTGGTGTATCAAACAAGATCGTTGGGCGGACAAGCCATCTGGAACGGAACAAATTACAATGGCAGCAAAGCCTTACCTGGCGTGTATTTGGTGATTGTTAGAAATGATGACGGCAGCGAAAAAACAGTTGGTAAAATTTTTATTGTTGGAAGATAATTATGTAGCCGGCTGTAGAATTTCTATGTAACTTTTGTTGCGTCGCACACTTGTACTATTGAATATTTTACTCAGCTATTTCAATTGTATAAAAAATATTTAGTATTGAAGTTTCGCATATTTTTGAGTTGCCACAGCTGATTTGAACTTTCTAAATATTGAAATTTTAGATGATACACATTACAAGAAAATTGTTAATTCAGTTACTAAGATTGCCTGTCATAATATTTGTTTTTATTTCATGCAGTAATAAAAATAATGAACATAAGAATAAATCTTTTCAAAGGCAATTAGGAAGTTATATTTTGGATACAACCAAAACTAATTTAGCAAACTATCAAGACAACTATGAATTATATAAAAACTTAACAATAACTTTTAATAGTGATTCTACATTTCATTTAAACTTAAAAGTTCCTTTCATTTATGATAGTATAGGGAAATGGAAACCCTCTGAAGGAGGTGTAGAAGATTGGAACTGGTTATCGTACAAAAGCAATCCAAATATTAATACCCAGTTTACTGAACCTTGGACTACTGATTCAATTTTCTACATGAATAGTGTAACTCCCCAAGTTGGACAAATTGCTGTTTCTAAAATCTATTTTAAGAAGATAAAATAATTATCTTCCTCATGCAAGGCTTTATGCAACTATGGTTAGACAAAGACTATAAAATTAACCCCAAATAAATAAGTTCAATAAAGTACAAACCGTACAAGTGTGCGACGCCTCAACAGCCAAATAGAATTGTTGCAGCTTAGTACAAAAAAATAATACAAATTATAAGTGCAATCTTTCTTTTATCATAGTTTATTCGTTTATGGTTTTATAACTTGCATATTCTAAAATCAACAACTATGGAATACAGACGAATGGGTAAAAGCGGCTTGCAATTAAGTGTTTTAAGTTTAGGTAGCTGGGTTACTTTTCATAAACAAATTGATGATGAAATTGCCGATGAATTAATGGGCGTTGCTTACGATAACGGCATTAATTTTTTCGATAACGCCGAAGGTTATGCATTGGGCGAAAGCGAAAGGATGATGGGAAGAATATTGACGAAAAAAAATTGGGACAGAACATCGTATGTTGTTTCGTCGAAAGTTTTTTTTGGATGGAGAGGAATCGAAAATAAACCAAATCAAACAGGCCTTAGCCGCAAACACATTGTGGAAGCATGTCACGAAGCATTGCAACGTTTGCAATTAGATTATCTGGATCTATATTTTTGTCATCGCCCCGATAGAAATGTTCCGATAGAAGAAGTTGTTTGGACAATGAACACCTTGATGCAACAAGGCAAAATTTTATATTGGGGAACAAGTGAATGGAACGGAACGGAAATTATGGAAGCACATCGTGTGGCACATCAGTATAATTTAATTGGCCCATCGGTTGAACAACCGCAATACAATTTATTTGAACGTAGTAAATTAGAACACGACTATTTGGAAGTATTTAAAAATGTTGGATTAGGCACAACCATCTGGAGTCCGTTAGCCGCAGGATTATTAAGCGGAAAATATAATGATGGCATTCCTGAAGGAAGCAGATTGGGATTGGAAGGTTTCGAATGGTTACGCGATAGATGGATGATAAATGATAAAATTGACAGAGTAAAACAATTATCCTCTTTGGCAAAAGCATTAGGTGTTTCATTAGCATCATTAAGCATTGCATGGACCTTAAAAAATCCAAATGTTACAACCGCTATTTTAGGTGCAACAAAAAAAGAACAGTTAAGTGATAATTTAAAATCGCTGGAAGTATTGCCACTGCTCACTCCCGAAGTAATGGAACAAATTGAAACCATCATGGGAACAAAACCAAAAGTGATAGAATATTAATTTTATATTATCAATTTTAAAAAAAGCAATAACAACCCAAACTGTTATTGCTTTTTTGATTTTGGAAATTCGTTAATCGCAAAGCAGGCTTTATTTACAGGGCTTTTGAAGTCTGCAATAGTTATTATACTTTCGTAGCATGAGTGAGTTGTCGATCGTAATTTTAATTATTGTAACCTTGATCTTTATTGGCTTCTTTGCCGGTTACGAAATTGCATTCATCAGTGCAAACAGATTGAGCATTGAATTAAAGAAAAAGCAAGGCAAGAACAGTGGAATTATTTTGTCGGGATTTTTAGAACATCAGGCAAAATTTTTAGGTACTTGTTTAATTGGCTTGAATTTATTTTTAGTTACTTACGGTTTATTGTTCGACGAATTTTTAAATCAAATTGCTTGGGATCCTTTTCGTTTTCACAATGCGTATGTCAAATTAGTTGTTGATACTATTTGCTCAACATTTGTGGTTTTGATTTTTGGTGAATTTCTTCCCAAAGCAATCTTCAGAGCAAAGAGCGATACTTTATTGGCAACATTTGCACCTTTGGCAAGTTTATTTCATAAATTATTTAAACCGTTGGGAAACTTTTTTGTAGGCACTGCTCAATGGATCCTTAAATATTTATTTAATCTTCCTGTAAAAGATAAAGACCTTGCTTTTTCGAAGGTTGATCTTGAAAGTTTCTTTCAACAAACAAAGGAACAGGATGAAGATAATCCTGAATTGAATAAAGAGTTATTCGAAAATGCTTTGAGTTTACCGATGGTAAAAATTCGTCAATGTTTAGTTCCAAGAACAGAAATTGAAGCAGTTGAAATGAATAGTTCGATCGAAGAATTGAAAGAACATTTTATTCATACTAAACTAAGTAAACTCGTTGTATACAAAGAAAACATAGATGACATTGTTGGTTATGTGCATCAATTGGATCTCTTTAAAAAACCTGCAACCATCAAAGAAATTTTATTGCCTATTTCGGCAGTTCCGGAAAGCATGAGTGCTACCGATCTGATTAATCGATTTACCAAAGAAAGAAAAAGTATTGCATGGGTGGTAGATGAGTTTGGCGGCACATCGGGTATTGTAACGATGGAAGATGTTTTGGAAGAAATTTTTGGTGAGATTAAAGATGAGTATGATGTGGAGGAGTTTGTTGAAAAGCAATTATCGGAAGATGAATTTATTTTAAGTGGCAGATTAGAATTAGATTATTTAAAAGAAAAATTTGGGTTTGATTTTCCTGAAACTGAATCAGAAACATTAAGTGGTTATATCATTCATCAGCACGAAACCATTCCAAAACCAAAAGAAAAGATCATCATTAATAATTATCAGTTTGATGCATTGAATGTTAGCGATACCAGAATTGAAATGGTAAAAATGAAGATCTTACGTTGATAAAATCATTTAACTTTCAATCATGATTTTACCCGGCGATAATATTGATACTTCCCGATTAGATAAAAAAACATTGCTGGAAAATTTCGAGAAGCTGGGTACTATCTTTAATCGTTTACGCGAAATAGTTTTTACGGTTGATATTGTAAAAGGCATCATCGAAAATGTAAATAATTCTATAGAAATTCTTGGATATAAAAAAGAAGATTGGGAAGGACAAAAATTTCGTGAATGGCCCATCAGTAAAACAAAATTGTTCATCGATCTGATCAAACACGCTGAAAAAAGTTCTGAAGAAACTTCATCATCCCAAATATCATTTCCCAAAAAAAACAGCAACGAATATATTTCTTTCGAGTTCTCTACGGTCATCTATTCGTTTAAAAATAAAAAATATTTATTGTGTGTATTGAGAGATATTTCTGAACGTGAAAAATTAATGTTCGATCTGGAAGAGTCATTAAAAAAAGAAAGACAATTAAACGAATTGCGTTCAGGTTTTATTTCAAATGCTTCGCATCAATTCCGAACACCATTAACAGTTATTCAAAGTGGTATAGAAATAATGGAAATGTATCTGGAAGATCTGCCCGAAGAAAAACGTAAATCTTTTTATAAACAGTTTAATCGTATTCGCGGCGAAGTAAACAGACTGCAGGAATTAATGGATGATATTTTATTTTTAGGCAGATCGAATGCCAAACGAACAACATTCAAACCCGAATTAAGAAGCTTGACAGAATTCTGCGATAAACTTATTCAAAACAAATACAACATCAGATTTGATGATAGCAGAAAAATTATTTTGACCGTAAAGGGAATTGAACAGACGATATATTTCGATTCAAAATTATTAGGACATTCGATCGAAAATATTTTAAGTAATGCCTATAAATATTCAGACGAAGGAAATGTTGAAATGATGATTGAATTTGAATCCGAAACTGTTTCTATTTCTATCACCGATCACGGAATGGGTATTCCTAAAAAAGATCTAAGCAATTTATTTCAACCATTTTTCAGAGCAGGCAATACTTCGGAAATCGAGGGAACAGGATTAGGTTTATCTATCGTAAAGAATTTTATTGATGAACATGGCGGTAATATTTTTGTGATGAGTGAATTAGACAAAGGAACTACTGTTACAATTTCTTTACCTTTAAATATCAACCCAAATAACTATGCAGCCCAAGGTTAAATTATTAGTGATAGAAGACGAACAATACATTCGTGAAAATATTCAGGAATTATTGGAAGCAAAAGGGTATAATGTTCGTTCGGCTACAAACGGAAAACAAGGGGTATTAGAAGCCATTGATTTTAGGCCCAATCTTATTTTATGCGATATCATGATGCCCAAAATGGATGGCTATAAAGTTTTGGAAATGGTTCGCAAAACAACATCTATTCAAAATGTTCCATTTATTTTTTTAACTGCAAAAGTTGATAAACAAGATATTCGTCAGGGAATGGAATTAGGTGCTGATGATTATTTAACCAAACCATTTACTTCAAAAGAATTAACCGGATCTATTGAGGCAAGATTAAAACGTCACGAAAAATTAAATGCACAATACTCTCAGGTAAAACACGAATTAGATACTACTGTTTTTTCTACATACTATCACGAATTCAACACACCATTGCATGGTATTGTTGGCGGATTAAATTTATTGATCAACGCAGGAAAATCATTCAGCGAAAATCAAGTGCACGATTTACAAGTTTCTATTCTTAAATCTGCCATTCGCTTGAATCATTCACTTTCTAATTTAATGTTGTACGAAGAAATAAAACGTGCAGAAGTTCATCCCGAATTAATCAGCATGTTTACCAGCGGCCAAAGCGGAAACGCATGGCCTACTAAAATAAAAGATGAACTATTAACTATTGCTAAAGAAATTTATGGAAGAGTTGATGATCTGGTTATTCAATTTAATGATCCTACAGAATTAGGAATCAGTTTTGAATATTTATTGCGATTGTTGATTGAACTTACTGATAATGCTTTCAAATTTTCTAAGCAAGGAAAAAAAGTAACTGTGACCGGAAGGAGAGAAAACGATAATTATATTTTTGAAATTACTGATGAAGGCACTGGTTTTGTTTTAACTGGGTTAGAAGAAATTGGTGCATTCAAACAATTCAACCGTAAAAGATTTGAACAGCAAGGGTTAGGTATTGGACTGCATTTGGTTAAACAGTTGATTAGTTTTAATCGTGGCGATTTTGAAATCATTTCTGAAGAAAATAATGGCACAAAAATTATTGTGAGACTCCCGTTGTTAGATGCACTTTAACTTCAAAAAATAATTTACTAATTCGATAAAATTTTATACTGATGAGTTTTGTGTTCGATAAAAATAAATCTGTTGCCATTGGTTGCGACCATGCGGGATTTGATTATAAAGAAGCAACAAAAAAATGGTTAGAAGAAAAGGGATTTACTGTAAAAGACTTTGGAACTTTTTCTTCAACATCTGTTGATTATGCCGACTTTGCTCATCCTTTAGCATCAAGTGTTGAAAATAATGAAACATCATTTGGGATTTTATTTTGCGGAAGTGCCAATGGTGTTGCCATGACAGCAAATAAACATCAGCATATTCGTGCAGGATTATGTTGGGAAAACGAGGTTGCCAAATTAGTCCGCCAACATAACGATGCCAATATCATTTGCATTCCTGCAAGATTTGTTGCTTTATCACTTGCCCTTGAAATGATAGAAACTTTTATCAGTACACCGTTTGAGGGAGGTCGTCACTCCAATCGTGTAAATAAAATAGCTTGTTCATAATTACATGTTAGTTTCAGTAACTAATTAAACACCTTAAACACCGACGAGATGAAGAAATCATTTTTACTTTATTGTTGCTTTGCAGCAGTAGCTGTTTCAGCACAAACAAACAACGAGTCTGCTCAAAAATTTGCAGACCTTATCAATCCAAAAGGTTTAAAAGAAAAATTATCAGTCATTGCCAGTGCTGAAATGGAAGGAAGAGAAACAGCAACGCCCGGACAAAAACGTGCTGCCGCTTATATCGAAGATCAATTCAAAAAATTTGGATTGAAACCGGGAAATGGTGATAGCTATCAACAAGTTTATCCGGTTTATCAGGATGAGTTAATTGATAAAAAATTTCAGGTGAATGGAAAAACTTTTGTATGGGATAAAGATTATACTTTCTCATTACAAAGTTTATCAAACGGCGATTGGACTTTTAATAATGTTGTATTTGCAGGATATGGTTTAGTTGATTCTGCAAAAAAAATAAATGATTTCGCAAACCTTGATCTGAAAGGGAAAATTGTTATGGTATTAGATGGTTTACCCGATAATTATGCAGCACCCCAAACTCAAAACGGCAGAAGAGGTTTTGGCGGACCGGGTTCGGCAAATACAAAAGCAATGGCTGCAAGAACAAAAGGCGCTATTGGTTTATTTGTTATCTCAAAAGATTTCCCAAAAAAAATACCAACAGTAACAAAAGGAAATATGTATTTGGCAAAACAAGCAGCTGGAAATTCTTTTTTAACCGCTTCTATTTCAGAAGAAATTGCTGCTGCTATTTTAGGAGGAACAACTAAAATGTCTTCTACTCAATTAAAAGAAACAGTTAAAGCTGATTATGTTTCAGAAATAAAAGTTGTTGCAAATAAAACAACTGTCAATTTAGAAAGCAGTAATGTTATAGGATTATTGCCAGGTACTGATAAAAAAGATGAGTATGTTTTCTTAACAGGTCACTACGATCATTTAGGAAAACGTGGCGATGTTATTTATTATGGTGCAGATGATGATGGTTCCGGCACAACTTCTGTTTTGCAAATGGCAGAAGCCTTTACAACCGCAGCCAGAAAGGGTTACAAGCCACGTAGAACAATTGTGTTTATGACAGTGAGCGGCGAAGAAAAAGGATTATGGGGTTCTCAATATTATTCCGAACATCCTATTTTTCCATTAGAAAAAACTTCTGTTGATCTAAATACCGATATGAATGGTAGAATTGATACAGAACGTAAACTACCTGATACGTTAAATTATATTTATGTAATTGGTCACGATAAATTAAGCAGCGAATTACCGATCATTAATGAAGCTGCAAATAATAATTATACCAAACTAACATTGGATTATAAATTCGATGATCCAAATGATGTGAATAGAATTTATTATCGCAGCGATCATTACAATTTTGCACGCAAAGGAGTTCCTGTTTTATTTTTCTATGATGGTATGTTGCAGGCCGATTATCATAAACCAACAGATACCATTGAAAAAATAAATTTCGAATTAATGAGCAAGCGTGTTCAATTGGTTTATTATACCGCATGGGATATGGCTAACAGAGATAATATGCTGAAACGCGATACACCATTGAATATGCCTAACAGATAATTCAGAAAATAAATTTTTAGAAAGGGGCTATCAAAAAATGATAGCTCTTTTTTTTATAAACTTATTAACCGCAAAGCTTTTCATTAATTGAATAATGAACGAGTATAAATAACTTAGCAACTCAAATTGCTATTATGAAATTCATTCCGACCTTTGCTGTTTCATTTTTAATGCTCATCATTTTCAATGCAAGTGCGGCAACAAATATTACATTTAATTCGCCTAATCAGATCGTTCAATTAAATATTACACAACAAACCGATGGTTCTTTGTGGTATAGTGTAAATCGAAAAAATAAAGAAATAATTCTTCCGTCCACTTTCAGTTTTAAATTAAGCAAACCTGAAGTAATGTTGAATCAATTCAACATTACTGCTATTGATTCATCTGTTGTAAACGAAAGCTGGCAGCCTGTTTGGGGCGAATTAAAAAATATTAAAAATAATTACAAACAACTGTCCTTAACATTAACCGACAAAAATAATTCGGGCATTATTATAAAAATGGTATTCAGAATTTTTGATGACGGTGCAGCTTTTCGTTACGAATTTCCTGAACAAAAAAAAATAAAGCATTTTATTATTGAAGATGAATTCACTCAATTTAAATTAACCGGCGATCATAAAACATTTTGGATTCCCGGCGATTTCGATAGCAACGAATTTCGTTACAACACAACAAAACTTAGCGAAGTAGATGCATACAAGGCCGAGAAAGATGAAACTGCTATTGGTGTGATGTTTCCTTTCAGTGCCAATGGCGTTCAAACGCCGTTGATGATGAAAACCAATGATGGTTTATACATCAGTATTCATGAAGCAGCATTGGTAAATTATTCCTGCATGGATTTATTGATCGACAAAAAAAATCTAACGCTTACTTCTCAACTCGTTCCTGATGCATACAACAACAAAGCTTATTTAATTACACCATCAGTTACTCCATGGAGAACAATTATTGTAAGCGATAAAGCAACAGATATTTTGGCATCGAAAATGATCCTGAATTTAAATGAACCTTCAAAAATTAAAGATCCATCTTTTATTAAACCGCAAAAATTTATTGGTGTTTGGTGGGAAATGTTTAACGGCAAATCCGCGTGGGACAGTGCTTCCGGCCATCATGGTGCAACAACAGCCAACGTAAAAAAGTATATCGACTTTGCTGCTAAACATAAAATCGATGGCGTGTTGGTGGAAGGTTGGAACAGAGGTTGGGAAGATTGGTATGGGCAATGGAAAGAAAATGTTTTTGATTTTATTACACCTTACAGCGATTTTAATATTGATGAATTAACGGCGTATGCGAAATCAAAAAATGTTCGCATTGTTGCACATCACGAAACATCGGGTTCTGCAACAAATTATGAAAGACAAATGGATACTGCATATCGTTTCATGATCAATCATAATCAAAATACTGTGAAGACAGGTTATGTTGGAAAAATTATTCCGCGTGGCGAACATCACGATGGTCAATGGATGGTAAATCATTATATCCGTGTTGCAGAAAAAACAGCGTCGTATAAAATTATGTTGGATGCTCATGAACCTGTTCGTCCAACCGGTTTGTATCGCACTTATCCAAACTGGATGGCTTGCGAATCAGGTCGTGGCACGGAGTTCAACGGATTTAGTCGAGGCAATTTACCCGAGCATGAAACCATTATGCCCTTTACAAGATGGATGGGTGGACCGATGGATTATACACCGGGAATTTTTAAAATGCACTTAACACAATTCGATCCAAATAAAAAAGAAGGTGTTCATACAACGCTTGCAAAACAATTGGCTTTTTATGTTATTATTTTTAGTCCGATACAAATGGCTGCAGATATGCCCGAAAATTATGAAGCACATTTAGATGCTTTTAAATTTATTGAAGATGTTGCAGTTGATTGGGATGATACAAAAATTTTGGAAGCAGAACCCGGTGATTATGTAACCATTGCACGTAAAGCAAAAAATACAAACGATTGGTTTGTTGGTGGCATAACTGATGAGCAAGCAAGAACATCAACCATTGATTTTAGTTTCTTGGATGCCAACAAAAAATATGAAGCAACAATTTATCGTGATGCTGAAGATGCGCACTACGACAGCAATCCGGAAGTTTATATAATTGAAAAGAAATCAGTTGACAGCAAAACAATTTTAAAATTAAAAGAAGCAGCCGGTGGTGGTTATGCAATTAGTTTGAAGAGATTGTAAAATGCTTTCTAATTAAAAAAGCCCTGACTAATCAGGGCTTTTTTAATTTACATTTGATATCAGAACTATTTTTTAAATAATCAATTATGAAAAAAATTTTTATAATTCTTTCTCTTTTTTTCTTTGAAAAATCCATAGCACAAAAAATAGATTCGCAAGAATTAAATACATTTTCTTCATTTTTTATTGATACCGTTTTATGTAAAGCAACGCATAGCAACACTATTATAATATCCAGAATAAATACAATAGAAAAATTAAACAAACACTTTGCAGTTAGCAGAACTACTTTTTGGGATAAAATGAAATTATATTTTCAATCTAATGACATGAATTATTTGGAAAAGATTGTTAATTCTTCCGGCAGTTTGGAAATATCAAATAGTATTGATCCTGAAAAGAAAATATTATTAATTGACTCATTGGGGAAAAACACTTCTCAAGATTTATTGAGAATTCACAGAGAAAATTATGCTGCAACTATTTTTGAAGTTTCAAATATCATATTTACAAAAGACTTACAATTCTGTTTAGTATTTTATCATGGAATTAATATTGGTGGAATGACGATTGCATTTAAGAAAATAAATGGCAAGTGGATTATTTACGATGAAAAACTTGAGTGGATTGAATAGTGTTCTGCTTAAATCTGTTTCATCTGTGTTATCCTTGTGCTATCTTTCGAAAAAGCTGAATAACGTACAAAGCGTTGAAGAGTGCGACGCCGGTAAAGTTGAAAAGCATACCGCAGTTGGCTACATAAAAATTATTTCATTTTTAAATTGATGAATTATATTTAATCAATCATTTTAAAATGGATATTGAACAATTAAGAGAATACTGTTTGCAAAAACCCGAAGTGGAAGAAGCATTGCCATTTGGTCCTGATACTTTGGTGTTTAAAGTGAATAATAAAATATTTTTATTGGTTTCGCTGGATGTGCATCCCTTGCAGTTTAATGTTAAGTGCGATCCTGACTTAGCAATTGAATTGCGTGAAGAATTTCCTTCGGCCGTTTTGCCCGGTTACCACATGAACAAAAAACACTGGAACACCATTATTGTTGATGGAACTATTGCCAATAAACAATTGCAGCAATTCGTCGATCACTCCTATCAATTGGTAAATAAAGGCAAGAAGAAATAAACTTATTAGTTGATATATTCTCCTCTCAATTGCATCTGTTATATTTGCAGCACAACAAGAGACAGTAACAATGACGATCAGTTATAATTGGTTAAGTGAATATTTACCGGAAACAATTGATCCGGAAAGATTATCGAAGATCCTTACTTCAATTGGATTGGAAGTAGAGAGTTTGGAAAAATACGAAAGTATTAAAGGCGGATTGGAAGGTTTGGTAATTGGTGAAGTATTAGAATGCGAACAACATCCTAATGCCGATAAATTAAAAGTTACCAAAGTAAATATTGGCGATAAAGAAACATTGCAAATTGTTTGCGGCGCACCCAATGTTGCAAAAGGCCAGAAAGTTGTGGTAGCAACGGTTGGCACAACTATTTATCCGGTTGGTGGCGAACCCATCACCATGAAAGTTGCAAAGATTCGCAGCGTTGAAAGTTTTGGAATGATCTGCGCCGAAGATGAAATTGGTTTAGGATCAAGTCATGCCGGAATAATTATTTTACCCGAAGATGTAGTGGTTGGAACACCCGCATTAAATTATTTTAATCCTTACAACGATTGGATTTATGAAATTGGTTTAACGCCAAATCGTATGGATGCAATGAGTCATCTCGGTGTTGCAAAAGATGTTTGTGCTTATTTAACACATCACAATAAAAAAGAAACAAGAATAAAATCTCCGTTCAATAATTCTTTTAAAGCCGATAATAATTCGCTTCAGTTTAAAGTAACCATTGAAAACGAAGAAGCTTGTCCGCGTTATACGGGTGTAACAATCAGTGGTGTTACAGTTGCACCATCGCCGCAATGGTTGAAAGATAAATTAACTGCAATTGGTTTGCGTTCGATCAATAATATTGTAGACATTACAAATTATATTTTGCACGAAACCGGACAACCTTTACATGCTTTTGATGCTGATGAAATTACAGGTCAGCATGTAATTGTAAAAAATCTTGCCGTACAAACATCATTCATTACACTCGATGAAAAAGAAAGAAAATTAAGTGCAACAGATTTAATGATCTGCAATGGCAAAAGTGAACCCATGTGTATTGGCGGCGTGTTTGGCGGATTGCACAGCGGTGTAAAAGAATCAACAAAAAATATTTTTTTAGAAAGTGCATGTTTCGATTCAATTGCAATTCGTAAAACATCGGTGCAGCATGGATTAAGAACTGATGCCGCAATGCGTTTCGAAAAAGGTGTTGACATTTCTAACACCGTTCATGTTTTAAAACATGCTGCATTATTAATTAAAGAAATTGCAGGCGGAGAAATATCAAGTGATGTGATCGATGTATATCCAAAGCCAAAAGAAAAAACACAGGTTGGTATAAAATATCATTACTTAAAAAAATTAAGTGGTAAAAATTATCATCAGGATGCAGTAAACAGAATTTTAATTGCATTGGGTTTTGAAATTGCAAAAGATGGAATGGATGAGTTATGGGTTTTGGTTCCTTTCAGTAAACCGGATATTACTTTGCCTGCTGATATTGTTGAAGAAATTTTGCGAATCGATGGTTTGGATAATATTGATATTCCAACATCTATTACCATTTCGCCATCGGTTGAAGTTGCAGGTTTAAAAGAAACATTGAAAGAAAAAATTTCTAATTATTTAGTTGGATTGGGATTCAATGAAATATTCACTAACTCAATCACCAACAGTAAATACTTTAGTGAAGAAATTTTACAATCTTCAGTTAAGATGATCAATAATTTGAGTGCCGAATTAGATGTGTTACGTCCATCGATGCTCGAAACAGGATTAGAAATAATTGCTTACAATATCAATCGAAAAAATAATAATCTGCAATTCTTTGAATTCGGTAAAACCTATGCCAGCAAAGAAGTTGGCCATTATAAAGAAGATGAACACTTGGCTTTATATTTAACAGGATCGAATCATGAAGAATCTTGGAGAGAAAAAAGTAAACAACAGGATTTTTATAAAGCAAAAGGAATTATTGCAGGCATTTTTAATTTAAGCGGAACGGGTGACATTCATTTTGCAAAAGAAGAATCGAATGATTTGAGTATTGCATTTTATTATGGTAAAAAACAATTAGGGAAATTGATTGAAATTGGTAAAAAGCAATTGACTGATTTTGATATCAAACAACCCGTTTATTTTATCGATATTCATTTTGTTGATTTATTAAAGTTGATCGAAAAACAAAAAATAGTTTATAAAGAAGTTCCGAAATTTCCTGCAGTTCAAAGAGATCTGGCATTGATCGTAAATCGCTCAACAACATATGAAGCATTAGAAAATGCAGTGAAGAAAACAAAATTATCGAAGCTGCAATCGGTTCGATTATTTGATGTTTTTGAAAGCGATAAATTAGGAGCCGATAAAAAATCTATGGCAGTTAATTTTACTTTCCTGGATGAAGAAAAAACATTAACAGATAAAGAAACCGACAGCATGGTAAATAAGTTGATAGATATTTTTGAAAAAGAATTGGGGGCAGAAATAAGAAAATAATTGATTTTAAAATCATGAATAGTCCTATCGATATTCAACTTAAAAGCATTCATCAAAAACTTCAACAATTGTTGAAGCAATATCAGACTGTTAAAAAAGAAAACATTCAATTAAAGAAAGAATTAGAAAAACAGAAAATATTCATCAATTCAAAAACCGGAGAAATAGAATTGCTTCAGCAAAAAATAGATGCAGTACAGGTTGGTGTTAACAATTGGGGTGATGATGAAAAAATTCATTTGCAAAAAAGGATTGACGGTTATTTAAAAGAAATAGATAAATGTCTTTCTTTACTGAATGCAGAATAATATGGCAGAATTAATTCCCATAAATGTTGTGATCGCAGATAGAACTTATCGTTTGAAGGTAGAACCGAAAGACGAAGAGATGATCCGAAAGACTGCCAAACTTATTAATGATAAAGTATTTGAATTTAAAAATAAGTTTGCAGGAAAAGATATGCAGGATTATGTTTCGATGGTTTTGCTATGGTTTGCAACAGAACAAACAAAATCAACTGCAGATATCATTCAACAACAAGAAACAGCATCAAAACTGGCATCGTTCGAAACACAGTTAGATAAAATATTATCTGATCAGGCTTAACAGCTTTAACAGTTATTCTCATAATAAATTCGTTCTCACTCCTTTTCACTTTGTATATTTATTTATCTTCGCACATTACCGCTCATTTATGTAAAAAATGAGGCGTGTTGTGAAAATTATGATTGTGAACTATTTTAAAACATTAAATCAACATGGATCAAACGGTTATATTATCTATTATAATTGGTGTAGTAGCACTAATTGTGGGTGTTGTCGCGGGTAGATTTCTTTTCGCTAAAAACACAAAAAAACAAATCGAAGATGCTGAAGCTCAATCGCTGAATATTTTAAAAGAAGCTGAATTAAGAGCCGAAACGATTAAAAAAGAAAAACAGCTTGAAGCAAAAGAAAGATTTGTTCAACTTAAATCAGAGCATGATAAAGAAGTGCTTGAACGCAATCGCAAAATAAGCGATGCTGAAGGTCGTATTAAACAGAAAGAAATTTCAATCAATCAAAAAGAAACTAGCCTTGATAAACAACTCAAAGAAAATGAGGGTATCAAAGAAGCTTTGAATCGTCAGATTGAAATTGTAAATGTAAAACGTACCGAATTAGAAAAACATCAGGAAGAGCATATTAAACGCTTGGAAAAAATTGCTAATCTAAGTGCAGAAGAAGCCAAAGCGCAATTGATCGAAAGTTTAAAACACGAAGCTCAAACACAAGCTCTGTCTATTCAACAGGATATTATTGAAGATGCAAAATTAAAAGCAAATAAAGAAGCTCGTAAAATTGTTATTCAATCAATTCAACGTACTGCTGCCGAACAAACTATCGAAAACACAGTCACTGTTTTTAATTTGGAATCAGATGAAATCAAAGGACAGATCATCGGTCGTGAAGGTCGTAACATTCGTGCTATTGAAGCTGCAACCGGTGTTGATTTAATTGTTGATGATACTCCCGAAGCTGTAATACTTTCTTCATTCGATCCGCTTCGTCGCGAAATTGCTCGTTTAAGTTTGCAAAGATTAGTGGCTGATGGTCGTATCCATCCTGCACGAATTGAAGAAGTGGTTGAAAAAACCCGCAAGCAATTAGAAGAACAGATCATGGAGATTGGTGAAAGAACTGTTATCGAATTAGGTATTCATGGTTTGCATAAAGAATTAGTCAGGATTGTTGGAAAGATGCGTTTCCGTTCTTCGTATGGTCAAAATTTATTGATGCACAGTCGCGAAACTGCTAATCTCTGCGCCATCATGGCTAGTGAATTAGGAATGAACCCTAAATTGGCGAAGAGAGCGGGTTTATTGCACGATATCGGAAAAGTTCCGGATGAAGAAACAGAATTAAGCCATGCTTTGCTCGGAGCGAAACTTGCTGAAAAATATGGTGAGAATCCTGCAGTTGTAAATGCAATTGGCGCACACCACGACGAAATGGAAATGCAATATGTAATTTCTCCTATCATTCAGGCCTGCGATGCCATCAGTGGCGCAAGACCAGGTGCCAGAAGAGAAATCATGCAGCAATATTTGCAGAGAATTAAGGATCTCGAAAATTTAGCATTGAATTATCAGGGAGTTGAAAAAGCTTATGCAATTCAAGCCGGACGTGAATTACGTGTAATTGTGGAAGCCGATAAAGTAACCGATATTGACAGTGATAAATTAAGTTTCGAGATTGCTCAAAAAATACAAACTGAAATGACTTATCCAGGTCAAATTAAAGTAACAGTTATTCGTGAAAAAAGAGCAGTAAATGTAGCCAGATAAATAAACCCAAATTTCAAATTTGAAATTTGAAATTTTCTATTACCTTTGCCGTCCGCAAAAAAATCAAAGTTATGAGCGCAGCAGTTAAGTTTGTACATGACCAGTTGACTGGTAAGAAAGATTACCCAAAGTTTAAAGCAGGTGATAATATCACTGTAAACTATAAAATTGTAGAAGGTGGTAAAGAACGTATCCAGGGTTTCCGTGGAGATGTTGTGAAGATTCAAGGAACCGGAGCTACAGCATCTTTTACAGTTCGTAAAATATCCGATGGTGTTGGTGTTGAACGATTATTTCCTTTCTTTTCACCAAATGTAGATTCAGTTTTATTGAATAAAGTTGGTAAAGTTCGTCGTGCTAAATTGTATTATCTACGCGAAAGAAGCGGAAAGAGCGCCAGAATTAAAGAAAAGAGATTTTAATAAATTAATCAAGGATAAATTTTTAATAAACCTTTTTATTAGGAATCCTTAATTTTCTTTTACCTTGCTTTCTTAAATTATTATTTTATGGGAGACTTATTTGCACCTCAGCATCTCATTCTTATTTTGTTAATAGTTTTATTGATGTTTGGTGGTAAAAAAATACCAGAGTTGATGCGTGGATTAGGAAAAGGAATAAGAGAGTTTAAAGACGCAAAAGACAACGTAAAAAAAGAGATTGAAGAACATGTAACTGATGAATCATCTACCAAGAACGATTCAAAATCATAGCATGTTTGGCTAAATATTTTAAACCTCGCAATTTGTTTTTTGCGGGGTTTTGTTTTGTTTAAAATAATTTGTTTCGCAATTGAATGAGTTGGTTTTCAAAAATATCAGGTTCTGAATCAAAGGCTGAAATGTCTTTTATTGATCATATAGATGAATTAAGAAAACATTTATTCAGATCAGTGATTGCAATTGTTATTGGAGCAATTGTAATGGGTATCTATAATAAATTTATTATCCGACATATTTTAATGGGCCCCATTCATCCTGATTTTCCAACATATACTTATTTATGTAAATTAGGAAAGTCACTTGGAATGGGTAATGATCTTTGCCTAACAGCCATTCATGTTAGAATGCAAAGCCAAGCTGTTGCCGGACAGTTTAATGTTTTTTTGAACGTTGTTTTAATAGGTGGTTTCATTCTTGCCTTTCCTTACGTTTTTTGGCAGTTCTGGAAATTTATTAAACCTGCGCTTAAAACAAATGAATTAAAAGGAACAAGCGGCGTAATTTTTTGGGTATCGTTACTTTTTTTTATAGGTGTTTTATTCGGTTACTATATTGTCGCACCTTATACTATCAACTTCTTTGCGAATTTTATTTTAGATGAGAATATAGAAAATATTTGGACTATTGCAAGTTATTTCAACACAATGGTTCCGCTTATACTTGGCTCTGGTATTGCTTTTCAGCTTCCTTTAGTTCTATATTTCTTGGCCAAAATAGGTGTGGTAAGTTCAAGCTTTTTACGCAAATACAGAAGACATGCAGTTCTGATAATTGTAATAGTAACATCTATCATCACACCTCCTGATATGTTAAGTACAGTTATTTGCAGTATTCCTTTAATTATTTTATATGAGGTTAGTATTTTTCTTTGTATCAGAGTTGAGAAGAAAAGAAAAACCGAAGAAACATCAGAATGGAGTTAATCAATAATAAAAAAAATTAGCAGTTGTTTTCATTTCAATCTATAAAAAATTATCAAACATTTTTAGCAGAAAATTCTGATGGTTGTTCAGTTGCAGTAAATCATTATTTATCAGAAATTGAAAAAAATAAACACCTCAATTCTTTTCTGGAAGTATTTGCTGCTGAAGCATTACAAAGTGCAAAAGAATTGGATGCAAAACGTAAGGCAGGAAAGCCACTTGGAAAATTGCATGGTGTTTTGATTGCTTTGAAAGATGTTATTTGTTATAAAGATCATCAAGTATCTGCGTCGTCAAAAATTCTTACAAATTTTACTTCCATTTATAATGCAACTGCAGTTGAAAAATTATTAGCTGAAGATGCGATCATCATTGGCCGAAATAATTGTGACGAATTTGCAATGGGCAGCAGCAACGAAAATTCTGCATTTGGTATTGTGAAAAACGCAATAGATGAAACCCGCGTGCCGGGCGGTTCTTCGGGTGGTTCGGCAGTTGCAGTACAAGCAGGATTAAGTATGATAAGTTTGGGAAGCGATACCGGTGGTTCTGTACGCCAGCCTGCTGATTTTTGTGGTGTTGTTGGATTAAAACCAACATATGGAAGAGTTTCTCGTTATGGTTTAATTGCTTATGCTTCCTCATTCGATCAGATCGGAATATTTGCAAATACTGTTGATGATGCTGCATTAGTTTTAGAAATCATTGCAGGTGCCGATGATTTCGACAGCACTGCATCAGAACAAAAAGTTCCATTTTATTCTTCCGAATTAAAAGAAGAAAAAAAATCTTATCGAATCGCTTATTTCAAACAGGCTTTAGAACATCCGGGATTAGATAAAGAAATTGCATCATCTATTCAAACTTATATTCAAACATTAAAAGATGCCGGGTATATTGTTGAAACAGTTGATTTTGATTTATTGAATTACATCGTTCCAACTTATTATATTTTAACTACTGCTGAAGCTTCGAGTAATTTATCAAGATTTGATGGCGTGAAATATGGATACAGAGCCGATTTGAATAAAGAAGATGATTTGACAGAGCTTTATAAAAAAAGTCGCAGCGAAGGTTTTGGCAAAGAAGTGCAACGTCGTATTTTATTGGGAACATTTGTTTTAAGCTCCGGTTATTACGATGCATATTTTACAAAAGCGCAACAAGTGAGAAGAATGTTGTGCGACCAAACAAAAAAAATATTTGAAGAATACGATGCCATCATTTCGCCAACAGTTCCTACAACTGCATTTAAGATTGGCGAGAAAAGTGATGATCCTATTGAAATGTTTTTAGCTGATATTTATACCGTGTATGCAAACCTTGTTGGTATTCCCGGCATTTCTATTCCTTTGTTCAAACACAGTAATGGCATGCCTTTTGGCTTACAGGTTATGACAAAACATTTCGATGAACTATCTTTGCTTTCGCTTTCAAAACAAATGATGCAATTAAAACCTTAATTGTATCATTCACCAAAACTACTTGCTTAGAATTTTTTTAAAAAAATATTGCTCATGCTTTGGTTGTATACTTATAAAATTTTTTCATCTTCATTAAAAAAAATAACTACAATATTTTTTGCAGTGAGCATTTGTTCTGCAGCAAATGCAAAATCACTTTATACTGATACAACCATTAATAATAAATCTGAATTTAAAAATATCATCGCCGAAAGAAATACAATTTCAGGTAGAACATTTACAACAACTTTAAATCCACAAGCCGTTTCATTTACACAGGAATATATTCGCAAACAAGGAAAAGAATTAGAGAAGATGAGATCATGGGCTAAACCTTATTTTGATGTATGTGATATTATTTTGCCTCAATATGGTATTCCTAAAGAATTAAAATATTTAAGTGTTATTGAAAGTCATTTTCAATCAAATTTAGTTTCGTGGGCTGGCGCTGTTGGTCCTTGGCAGCTCATGGATTATGAAGCACATCGTTTTGGATTGCGTACCGGAAAATTTAATGACGAACGAACCGACTTTCATAAAAGCACTCATGTTGCTGCAAAATTATTGAAAGAATTATACGACGAATTTGGTGATTGGTTATTAGTAGTTGCCGCATACAATGGCGGTGCAGGAAGAATTCGCCAAGCCATAGAACGTACTGGTAGCAGGGATTTCTGGACAATTCAATATCTGATGAGAGAAGAAACCAGAACGCATGTTAAAAAATTTATCGCTACTCATTACTTATTTGAAGGCGGCGGAGGTTTAACAACAATGACAGCAGCTGAAACAAAAATATTTTTAGCAAATCAAAATCATCAGATAACAGAATTAACGGATGATGAATTGGCAAATACTTATGTAACGGAAATTAATGGCAGATATAATTCTGTTATTCTTACAAATTTTTTATTGATGGATATTTCTATATTCAACAAATGGAATCCGGGGTTTGATAAAGATCTGTCCGAAGGAAAAATTTATTTAGTGCGTTTACCAAATGATCGAAAAATTATTTTTGAAGCAAAGAAGGGAGAAATATTAATACAATCGATACGTGCATTATTAGATGGAACGGCAACTGCATCCTCTTCAAAATAAAAAATGTTGAGCCGATAAAAATCAACTCAACAATTTAAAATATTTCTTAAAAGGATGATTAAAAATCATCATCCTCATCATCAAATTCATCTTTATCATCAAACAGATCAAACTCTTTAAAATCTTCATCAATTTTAAAGTCATCATCATCAGCTTTCTTCTTACCCGGAGCTGCAGCTTTCTTACCTTTTGATTTTGGGATATCGAATTCATCAAAATCAGGATCCCATTCTTCATCATCATCTTCGGGTTTTTCCCAATCATCAGCTTTTTCGTCTACCTCATCTTCATCATCGTCATCATCTTTTGATTTTTTTGACGCTGACTTAGATGCAGATTTTTTTGTTGATGGTTTGATGTCTTCATCGTCATCATCAAAATCATCATCATCTTCATCCAATTGCTTTTTGCTTTTGGAATTAGATTTTAATGTATCATCATCAGATACATTTTTGGGTGTGGTTGTTTTTTTGATCTTATCAGATTTCGCTGCCATGTTCTAATAAGTTTAGAGATGTAAAATTTCAAAGTAAAACATTAGTAACCAAAAATTTTTGAATATTTTTTAAAAAAATAATTACAAAGAAACAATCTGCTCACGACCCGGACCATTTGAAACAAATTTTACCGGAGCACCAATATAAGCATTAATAAATTCAATATAAGTTGACATTTGTGAAGGCAAATTTGCTGCTTCTTTAATTTTTGTTGTATCAATATTCCAGCCCTTAAAATTTTTATGAATTGGTTCTATCTTTGATCTGTTCATTTGGAATGGAACTTCTTCAGTTTCTTTTCCATCAATTTTATATGTGGTACAAACTTTTAAATCTTCAAAAGCATCTAAAACATCTGCTTTAGTCATTACCACCTGAGTTACACCATTGATCATACAAGCATAACGCAATGCAACTAAATCAATCCAACCACAACGGCGTGGACGTCCGGTTGTTGCGCCAAATTCATTTCCAACTTTTCTTATTTCTTCGCCGGTTGCATCTTCCAATTCTGTTGGGAATGGTCCACCACCAACTCTTGTGCAATAGGCTTTTGTTACACCCAACACTTCATTGATTTGTTTTGGCGAAACACCTAAACCTGTGCAAACACCTGCTGATATTGTATTTGATGAAGTAACAAAAGGAAAAGTTCCAAAATCAATATCCAACATACTTCCTTGTGCACCTTCGGCTAAAACTTTTTTTCCTTCCGATATTTTTTTGTTGATGAAATATTCTCCATTCACAACATTTAATGTGCGGAGAAATTCCAATGCATCAAAAAATTCTTCTTCCCATGCAGTAATATCTTCATTGAAATTAAAATTGTCTAATAATTTCTGATGTTTTAAACGAAGCTTGATGTATTGCGAAATAAATCCTTTATCCAATAGATCACCAACACGAATGGCATTGCGACCAGTTTTATCCATGTAAGCCGGACCAATTCCTTTTAATGTAGAACCGATCTTACTTTCACCTTTCTGCATCTCACTAGCTTTATCTAAAGCACGGTGTGTTGGAACAATAATATTTGTACGTTCAGAAATAAATAAATTTTTCTTTACATCAATTCCAAAAGCAGCAACTTTATCGCACTCTTTTTTTAATGTAACAGGATCTAGCACAACACCATTACCAATAATATTAATTGTGTTTTGATGAAAAATGCCTGAAGGTATTTGGTGCAATACCATTTTTTCTCCTTTAACATACAAAGTATGTCCGGCATTTGGTCCACCCTGAAAACGGGCAACCACATCATAGTTCGGCGCAAAGAAATCAACAATTTTTCCTTTGCCTTCATCGCCCCATTGTAAACCAAGAATTACGTCAACCATAAATTATAATTAATGCAGCAAATGTAAGTGATGGATGGTTTGAAAATGATGATTATAATAATTAGTGGAAATAAATTTTATTTTGTGTCGTCCATATCAAATCTGTCAACCGATTGAATACCTTGCAAGTTTTTTAATCTGTCAACTAATTCTTCTAATTCTTCTTTATCGTGAACAAAAATTTTAATTGTTCCCTGAAATAAACCTTCGCCCGATTCAATAGTTAAACCGGCAATATTAATTTTTAGATCGCCACTGATTACATTAGTTATTTTATTTATCACACCCACATCATCCAAACCAATAATTTTTAATCCTGTTAAGAAAGCTATTTCATTATTTTTTGCCCATTTGGTTTTAACAACACGATGACTGTAATTAGCTAATAACTGAGGTGAGTTAGGACAATTGGTGCGATGAATAATTAATCCTTTACCGGTGCTAACAAAACCAAATACATCATCACCTGGTATTGGATTACAACATTTCGCCAATGTATATTGAATCTTATCACTGCTTTCGCCAAAAATTATTAGTTCACTTTCTTTTTTTGAATAATGTTTTTGATAAGGATGATCTGGAATTAATTCTGTTATAACAGGTTTTGGTTTCGGTGCTTCTAATCTATCGCCCAGAACATGAAAATCTTTTAATTCTTTTAGATCAATACTCTTTGTTGCAATTTTATATAACAGATCTAATTGCGATGGCAGTTTATAAAAATGAACCAGCTCTTCAATATTACCTGCAGTATAAGCAGCACCCATTCCTTCAAACTTTCTTTGCAAAGTATATTTTGCATCATCCGCAACTTTGCGTTTTTCTTCACGCAGTGCATCTTTTATTTTACTTTTTGCTTTGGCAGTAACAACAATATTCAACCAATCTTCCGATGGTCTTTGTTTATTGCTGGTAATGATCTCTATCTGATCGCCACTACGTAATTTATGACTGATAGGAACTAATTTATGATGCACTTTTGCACCAATACATTTTGTTCCAATGGCCGAGTGAATAGAAAATGCAAAATCCAAAGCAGTGCTTCCGGTAGGCAACATTTTTACTTCGCCCTTTGGTGTGTACACATAAATTTCTTCGGCAAGAAATGATGTTTTAAAATCCTGCAAAAAATCTACTGTGTCAGAATCTTCTGTTGCCAATACTTCACGAATTTGTCCAAACCATTTATCAAAACGGTCTTCAGTATTAGTTTCTTCTTTGTATTTATAATGTGCAGCCAATCCTTTCTCTGCAATTTCATTCATACGTTTTGTGCGAATCTGCACTTCCACCCATTTACCTTGCGGTCCCATAACCGTTGTGTGCAAAGCTTCGTAGCCATTGCTCTTTGGATTACTTAACCAATCGCGTAAACGTTCGGGCGATGGTGTGTATTCATCAGTTATCATCGAATATACTTTCCAGCAATCTTCTTTTTCTCTTTCGGGAGGAGAATTTAAAATTACACGAATGGCAAATAAATCATAAACCTCTTCAAATGAAACTGCTTTCTTTTTTATTTTATTCCAGATGCTGTGAATACTTTTTGGACGACCATACATTTCGAAATCAAATTCCCATGCAATTAATTTTTCTTTTAATGGTTTGATGAATTCGTTAATATATCTTGTTCGTTCTCTTTTTGTTTCCGATAATTTTTTTGCAATTTCTTTGTACGCTTCGGGTTCCATGTACTTCATTGCCAGATCTTCCAATTCTGTTTTTACAGAATATAATCCCATGCGATGCGCCAATGGCGCATATACCCAAACAGTTTCGGATGCGATCTTTAATTGCTTTTCACGCTTCATGCTGTCGAGTGTACGCATGTTGTGTAAACGATCGGCGAGTTTAATTAATATCACTCTCGGATCATCTGTAAGCGTTAATAAAATTTTCTTGAAGTTCTCAGCTTGCTGCGAAATATTGGTATCAATAACTGTTGATATTTTTGTAAGTCCATCAACTATTTTTGCGATCTCGGTACCAAATTCTCTTTCAACATCATCCAAAGAAATATCAGTGTCTTCAACAGTATCGTGCAATAAAGCACAAATGGTACTTCTAACGCCCAATCCAATTTCTTCAACACAAATCATGGCAACTGCTAAAGGATGCAGAATATAAGGTTCGCCACTTTTACGGCGTGTTGTTTTATGTGCTTCGGCAGCCATTTCAAAAGCATGACGCACCAATTCTTTATCGCCTCTTTTTAACTTTGGGCGAAGGCTTCTTAACAATGCACGGTATTGCCTTATAATTTCTTTCTTCTCTTGGTCTTCGTTTAAATTATATGGTGGCAATTGCGCATCCGAAACAGTTTCTTGCTCGCTTAACATAGTGTACGAATATAAGAAATGATTGCTTTTGTAAATGGAATGACTAACTATTAGATATTACTGCTGCATCCAAATAATTTTCCTTCATCGGTAAATCATAGCATAACAAACTTGTTACATTTGCCCGAACATGAGCAACGGAACCAAGAAAAAAATTTTCAATACTTCATTATTATCAAGGGTTTTTCATTTTGTAAAACCGTACAATAAATATTTTTACTGTAGTTTATTGTTGGCTGTTTTAATGGCAGCATTTGCACCTGTTCGTCCGTATTTAATTCAATTAACCGTTGATAAAGCATCAGGAAAAAATATTGATATCCCTGTTTGGTTAAAAACTGTTTTGTTTAATACCGATGTAAATAATGTAACGCAGTTCATCATTGCCATCACCATTTTTCAAATTGTTTTTTTAATTGTTGAAACGATCATCAGGTTTGTATTTACTTTCATCACAGCATGGTTAGGACAACATGTGGTGAAAGATCTGCGGGTAACCGTTTATCAAAAAATATTACGACTCAATCTTACTCAATTCGATAAAACTCCCATCGGCACATTAACCACCCGAACAATAAATGATATAGAAAGCATCAACGATATTTTTAGCGATGGATTGATACCTATCCTTGCAGATCTATTGACGATTGTTTTTTTATTGGGAACGATGTTTAGTTTGGATTGGAAGTTGTCTTTAATTGCATTGATTCCTTTTCCTGTTCTCATTCTTGCAACATATTATTTTAAAGAAAGTGTAAATAAAAGTTTTATTAAAGTACGAAATGCAGTGGCAAGTTTAAACGCATTTGTACAGGAACATATTACCGGAATGCAGATAGTACAGGCATTTGCGGCCGAAGACAGAGAATTTGATAAGTTTAAAAAAATAAACCGCGAACACCGTAATGCAAATATCAAAGCCATTTTTGCGTACAGTGTTTTCTTTCCGATCGTTGAAATTGTTTTAGCAATTAGTACCGCATTAATTGTTTGGTATGTTGCTAATTTGGCCATCGCTAATCCAAGCGATAAAATAAATTTTTCGGGAAAAATTGTTGCATTCATCATGTACATGAATTTAATTTTTAGGCCGCTAAGAGTTATCGCCGATAAATTTAATGTGCTGCAAATGGGAATGATTGCCGCAGAAAGAGTTTTTAAAGTTTTAGATAATGATGATGTAATTGTTGAGTCGGGAGTTGTAAGTCCGGAGTCTGGAGTAATGAAAGGTGCTATTGAATTCGATCATGTTTGGTTTGCATACAATGAAGAAAATTATATTTTGAAGGATATAAACTTTTCTGTTGAAGCAGGAAAAACAGTTGCATTAGTTGGTCATACCGGAAGTGGTAAAACATCGATCATTAGTTTATTGAACAGATTATACCATATCCAAAAAGGATCCATTAAAATTGATGGAATAAATATTGAAAATTATCAATTGGATCTGTTACGAAAAAATATTGCAGTGGTATTGCAGGATGTATTTCTTTTTTCGGGTTCGGTGATGGATAATATCACTTTACGCAATCCTGAAATTTCAAGAGAGCAGGTTATTGCAGCAGCAAAGATGTTAGACATGCACGATTTTATTATGCAATTACCTGATGGTTATGATTACAATGTGATGGAACGAGGTAACACATTAAGTTTGGGGCAAAGGCAATTAATTTCTTTTGTTCGTGCATTATTGTACAATCCGGCTATTTTAATTTTGGATGAAGCCACTTCTTCCATTGATACTGAAAGTGAACTATTAATTCAAAAAGCGATCGACACTTTAATTGCCGACAGAACATCTATTGTAATTGCACATCGTTTATCAACTATTCGCAAAGCTGATAAGATCATTGTTTTAGATAAAGGCGAGATTAAAGAAATGGGTAATCACGAAGAGCTATTGGCTCATGGTGGTTTTTATGCAAAACTTCACGAAATGCAGTTTGAACGCAAGAAAAAGCTGATAGTTTCGGCATCTTAATTTTTTTCACAAATTCCCTTTATTCAATTCTATTTTTAGGGCTTCACCCCCTATCTTTGCGCCAAATTTAGAGACAGGTATGTACTTTAGAAGTGTGAAATCATTGATGGTTGCGGTTTTCAGCCTATTCTTCGTGATAATTTCGGGTAAATTATTGGCACAGGAAACAACTTCTCCGGAAGCCGGCAAAACCGAACAATCTGCTCCAGCTAAAAAAGAAGCTGCTATTAATCCGGCCAAAATTATTTTGGAACATGTTGGTGATGCTCATGAATTTCATTTTTTTAGTTTTGGTGGACACGCTGTATCTATCCCACTTCCTGTTTTAGTGTATAATTCTGCTAAAGGAATTTCTTTTTTCAGTTATTCGAAATTTGATGAAGGAAAACAGACTCATGATGGTTATTTAGTAACCACTGATGAATATTTGAAATCGCATGATCTGGAAGATAAAATAGATGCAAAAGGAAAACCATTATATGCCGAAAGAAAAATTTATGCTGCTGATGCAAATGGTCTACCCGATCTTTCTGTAAAAGTGTATGATTTTTCATTTACTAAAAATGTTGTTCAATTAATTATTTCTTTAACTCTTTTAGTTTGGTTAATGCGTGGCGTAGCTAAACAATATACAAATGGCAAAGGTGTTACTTCAGCTCCAACAGGTTTTCAAAATGCAGTTGAACCTGTGGTTACATTTGTACGCGATGAAATAGGGAAATCAAATCTGGGTCACAAGTACGAAAGATACATGCCTTATTTGTTAACTGTTTTCTTCTTTATTCTAATTAATAATTTAGTTGGTTTAATTCCTGGAACAGCTAATGTTACAGGTAATATAGCGTTCACTGCAATGCTTGGGCTTATATCATTCGTTGTTATTTTATATAATACCAACAAACATTTTTGGTCGCATATTTTTTGGCCACCTGTACCTGGTCCTGTAAAAATAATCATGACACCTGTTGAAATTCTTGGAATATTTACAAAGCCATTTGCATTGATCATTCGTCTTTTTGCAAATATGCTTTCGGGTCATATCATCATCCTTAGTTTTATTATTTTGATTTTTATTTTTGGAGCAATGAATGTTGTTGTAGGATGGACCACATCACCATTTTTAATTGCTTTAGCTGTATTCATTTATTTACTCGAAATATTGGTTGCATTTATTCAGGCTTATGTTTTTACTACACTTACTGCACTATTTATTGGTCAGGCATTTGAAGGAGGACATTCTGATGAAGCGCATCACTAAAAAATATTAATTAAAAATTTTTATTCATAATTTAAAACAAAGAACATGACCTTAATTAATGTAATGTTAGCTGAAATTGTTCAACCGGGATTCGGTGCTATTGGTGCAGGTTTTGCTGCAATCGGCGCTGGTATTGGTGTTGGACAAATCGGTAAAGGTGCTGTAGAAGGTATTGCACGCCAACCGGAAGCTACAAAGGACATTCAAACAAACATGATTATTGCTGCTGCTTTGGTTGAGGGTGTTGCCCTTATCGGTGCGGTTGCAGGTTTACTTGTTGCTATTAAATAGTGTCAGGCAAACAACATTCTTACTGCATCCTATGCAAAGGGCGGAGGATGCAGTATTTTTAAAAAGAATTTTTAAACTGAATTATATATGCAATTACTAACTCCTGATTTAGGGTTATTTGTTTGGAACTTTTTAGCATTTATTATTGTTTTCTTCATACTTAAAAAATTTGCATGGCCTGCAATTTTAAATGGATTGAAGGAAAGAGAAGAAGGTATTGCTGATGCTATTTCTACAGCAGAAAGAGTAAAAGCTGAAATGGCTCAATTACAAAGTGAGAATGAAACTATTTTAGCAAAAGCTCGTGAAGAACGTACGCTTATTTTAAGAGAAGCGAAAGATCATTCTGATAAAATGATCGCTGATGCAAAAGATAAAGCCAAGACCGAATTCGACAGAATTGTTGCTGATGCACAAGTTGCTATTCAACAACAAAAAAATGCTGCTTTGACTGATGTAAAAAATCAAGTTGGTGCTTTAGTTATTGAAGTGAGTGAAAAAATATTGAAAAGAGAATTAAGTAATAAACCGGAACAGGAAAAATTTATTAAAGAATTAGCCGACGGAGTGAAACTTAATTAAAAATTAAAAATGAATAATTAAGAATTTTCGAAGCGATAATCAATTCTTAATTCTTAATTATTAATTATTCATTAAACTATGCCTAATCCACGTTTAGCAGGTAGATACGCAAAAAGCTTGATTGATCTTGCAACAGAAAAAGATCAATTAGAAGTGGTGTATGCAGATATGAAATATTTACAGGCTGTTTGCAAAAGCAGTTCCGAATTTGTAAATCTTTTACGCAGTCCAATCATTCAGGCAGATAAAAAAAGAGCCATCATCGAAGCAGTTACAAAAGGAAGAGTGAGCGAGATAACTAATTTATTTAATCGTTTATTGGTTAACAAACATCGTGAAAGTGATTTGCCCGAAGTAGTTGAAGCATACATTGATCAATTCAACGAAATAAAAGATATTCATAAATTAAAAATTACAACTGCCATTGCATTAAGCGATGAATTAAAAAATTCAATTGCTGAAAAAGTAAAAGCAGCATACAACTTTGGTTCGATTGAATTGGAATCAAAAGTAAACGAAGATTTAATTGGAGGTTTTATTCTTGAATTCAATAATAATTTGATTGATACAAGTATTCAAAGAGATTTGAAAGACATTAAAAAACAATTCTCAAAAAACATTTTTGTAAAAGCTATTTAATTAGAAACGATCATAAAAATAAATTTAAAAATTTCATAATAATATGATAGACATTAAGCCGGATGAAATATCAGCGATACTAAGGCAGCAACTGAGCAACTTCAATGCTGCAGCTGATTTGGAAGAAGTAGGCACTGTACTTCAGGTGGGCGATGGTATTGCCCGTATTTATGGTTTGAACAATGTAGGTTCGGGCGAATTGGTTGAGTTCGAAAACGGAACTAAAGCAATTGCCTTAAACTTAGAAGAAGATAATGTAGGTGTGGTATTGATGGGCGAAAGCGGAGATATTAAAGAAGGTGCCAAAGTAAAACGTACCGGACAAATCGCATCAATAAAAGTTGGTGAAGGAATGGTTGGTCGTGTAATTAATACTTTAGGAGAACCTATTGATGGTAAAGGACCGATCACAGGCGAATTATACGAAATGCCTCTGGAACGTAAAGCTCCCGGTGTTATTTATCGTGAACCGGTTAAAGAACCTTTACAAACAGGTATCAAAGCAATCGATGCAATGATTCCTATCGGTCGTGGTCAACGTGAATTAGTAATTGGTGATCGTCAAACCGGCAAGACAGCAATTTGTGTTGATACTATCATCAATCAAAAAGAATTTTACGAAGCAGGAAAACCTGTTTATTGTATTTATGTAGCTATCGGACAAAAAGCATCAACCGTTGCAGGTGTGATGAAAGTTTTGACTGATACCGGTGCAATGGCTTATACAACTATTGTGTGCGCATCTGCATCCGATCCTGCACCACAACAATTCTATGCACCATTTGCAGGTGCTGCGATTGGCGAATTTTTCCGCGATACCGGTCGTCCTGCATTAATTATTTTTGATGATTTAAGTAAACAAGCTGTTGCATATCGTGAAGTTTCTTTGTTGTTGAGAAGACCTCCAGGACGTGAAGCATATCCCGGTGATGTATTCTATTTGCATAGCCGTTTATTGGAAAGAGCTGCTAAAGTTATTTCTAATGATGAGGTTGCAAAAAACATGAACGACTTACCTCCTTCCATTAAACATTTGGCAAAAGGTGGTGGTTCATTAACAGCATTGCCAATCATTGAAACACAAGCTGGTGACGTATCTGCGTATATTCCAACCAATGTTATTTCTATTACCGACGGACAAATCTTCTTAGAAGGTAATTTGTTTAATGCGGGAATTCGTCCTGCTATTAACGTTGGTATTTCTGTTAGTCGTGTGGGTGGTAATGCGCAAATCAAATCGATGAAAAAAGTTGCAGGAACTTTAAAATTAGATCAGGCATTATACCGTGAGTTAGAAGCGTTTTCAAAATTTGGTGGTGACTTAGATGCTGCAACTAAAAATGTAATTGATAAAGGTGCACGCAACGTTGAAATTTTAAAACAATTACAATACTCTCCAGTTTCTGTTGAAAAACAAGTTGCAATTATTTACTTAGGTACACAAGGTTTATTACGCGATGTGCCAGTTAAAAAAGTAAAAGATTTCGAAATACATTTCTTGTTAGAAATGGAAAGTAAATTACCAGATGTATTGGCTGAATTTAAGAAAGGACAATTGAATGATGCAAGTATTGCGAAGATGACTGAACTTGCAAAAAACTTGATGGCACAATACAAGTAATTAATAAATTAATTTTTTCAAAAGGCTCTGAGATTTCAGAGCCTTTTTTTGTGCTGGAATAATTCATCTGAAAAAATAAATTTGGTTTATATTATAAACTACTCTATGTTTGTATTGTCAAATTAATAATTACATGAAGCAGGTAGGTTTATTTTTATTATTGATCGTTCTTTCTGCCACAGGTGTTTATTCTCAAATAAAAATAAGTGGTATTATAAAAGATACACGTGGCCGAAACGTTGATGCAGTAAGCATTACATTAATGGGAACGTATGATGGAACTATTAGCGATTCAACCGGACATTTTTCTTTTAAAACTTTTGAAAAAGGAAATTTTATTCTAGAAGCCAAAGTGCTTGGCTATAAAACTGTTGAACATCCCATAACAATTAATACAAATGCCATTGAAATTAATTTTTCTATAAAAGAAGAAGTAACAGAATTAAAAGCTGTTTCAGTTACTGCCGGAAGTTTTGAAGCAGGCGACAAAAAAAGAGCTGCAACAGTTTTAAGTTCATTGGATATTTATACAACCGGTGGTGCTAATGCCGATATAACTGCAACTGTAAAAACGTTGCCGGGTGCACAGCAAGTTGGCGAACAAGAAGGATTATTTGTTCGCGGTGGTGCCGGTTATGAAACAAAACAATTTATTGATGGCACATTGGTTAATAATCCTTACTACTCAAGTATTCCCGACATTGCATCGAGAGGAAGATTTGCTCCATCGCTTTTTAAAGGAACTGTTTTTTCAACCGGTGGTTATTCCGCTTTGTACGGACAAGCTTTATCATCAGCATTAATTTTAGAAAGTATCGATTTACCTGAACGTTCCGAAGCACAAGCTTCTTTGTCGCCAATTTTTACTGGTGCAGGTTTAATGCAATTTGCAAAAAATAAAAAATCATCTTGGGGAATAAATTATGGTTATACCAACCTTTCATTTTACTTCAATATTGTAAAACAAAAACCTGATTATTTTATTATGCCCGAATACCATTCTGGCGATGCAAATTTTCGAATCAAAACTAAAAACGGTGGCATTATAAAATATTATACAACATTCAGCTATGGCGTTGCTGGTTTAAGGCAACCAAATATTGATAGTAGCATTTTAAAAAATGCATTTAGCCTAAAAAATACAAACTGGTATAATAATTTAAGCTGGAAAGAAAATCTGGGTAATGGCTGGAAAATGAATATGGGATTGAGTTACAGCACCAACATTGATAATTACGACCAGCAAATTCAGAATCAAAATAATCAACCGGTTTACACAGGAAAAATTTATATCGACAGTTTAAATTTTACTTTAAACAATATTCAAAATCTTTCACAAATAAGAACTGTGTTTGAGAAAAGAATTGCCGGTATCAGCACTTTACGTTTTGGCGGCGAATATATGTATGCATATAATTCAAGTAAATTTTCTAATCCAAATTTTTCATACGATGGATTATTGAAAGATAATTTTACTTCTTTATTTGGTGAGGCCGATATGTATATCACAAATGGTTTAGCAGTTAAAACAGGATTACGTTTTGAAAATTCTTCTTTAATAAATAAAACAAATATTGCTCCCCGAATTTCTTTGGCATACAAAACAGGTAAAGATGCACAGATGAGTTTTGCTTACGGAATATTCTATCAGAAACCCGAAAACACTTATTTACAAACAACCACAAATCTCGGTTATACAAAAGCAACGCATTATATTTTGAACTATCAAAAAATGAATAAGTTTTATACTTTTCGTGTAGAAGCTTTTTATAAAAAATATGATGATCTTGTAAAAACATATCCGTTATATAATAACGATGGAATCGGCGATGCCAAAGGATTTGAGCTATTCTGGCGAGATAAGAAAACCATCGAAGGTTTCGATTACTGGATCAGTTATTCTTATTTAGATACCAAAAGAAATTATTTATATTATCCTATGCAATTGCAACCAACATTTGCTGCCAATCATACCGTGAGTGTTGTTACAAAGAAGTTTGTTACATCAATTAAAACAGGATTCAATTTTACTTATTCGTTTGCAACAGGCCGACCATATTATTATATGGTACCCAATGGAAATAAATACGATATAAAAGATCAGGGCACAACAATTCCATATAATAATCTTGGATTCAGTTTAAATTATGTGCCAAGTGTTGGTAAAACAAATCCAAAAACTTTCTGGGTAATTGTTGCAAGTGTTACCAATATGTTGAACAGCGATCAAGTGTTTGGATATAATTATTCGCACGATGGTTCAATCAAACAACCCATTACCATGCCGGCACCGAGATTTTATTTTCTAGGAATATTTTTAAGCTGGGGCGTTGATAAAACACAGGATGCCATTAATAATAATCTATAAAATTTTTATGTTACCAACTTTTGAATATCAATGAAACACCCGTTGCGTCGCACTCTTCAGCGTTTAGCTCAATACTGAACAGAACGTACAAGTGAGTGACACAACGAAGATGCCATGAAAAACAAAAAGCTATAAATAAAAACTAAAAATCATGAAACAATTTATCATTGGTTTATTTCTTTTCATAGGAATAAACACTTTCGCACAAAACGAAAAATTTCAAGCAGCTATGGGCGGCACATTAAAACAATTAGGCGAAGCAAAAGATGCAAGTTCTTTTGCAGAAGTTGCGGCAAAATTTGAACGCATCGGCGATGCAGAAAAAACACAATGGTTGCCATTTTATTATGCAGCATTAACAAAAGCAAGAATGAGTATGCAACGCATGGGCGATCAGGATCAATTAGCCGATGAAGCACAAGTATTAATTGACAAAGCAAAAGCAATTGAAAAAAACAGCGAAATAAATTGTGTTGAAAGTATGATTGCCACATCAAAAATGTTGGTTGATCCGCAATCGCGTTGGATGCAATACGGACAAGCATCAATGCAATTTTTAGAAGATGCAAAAAAAGCCGATGCAACAAATCCTCGTCCTTATGCCTTGCAATCTATTTCTTTAAAAAATACACCTGAAGCATTTGGCGGTGGTTGTGGTGTAGCAAAACCGGTTGCTGATAAAGCATTAGAACTTTTTAAAACCTTCAAACCCGCATCAGCATTGCATCCTAACTGGGGTAACGAAATTGCACAATCTGTTATTGATGGATGTAAATAAAAATATAGTCTATGAAATTTCTATTAACAGCTGTAATATTATTTGTTGTAACAAGTTTGTTTGCACAATCGAAACATGATCTGGTTATTACAACTATCGGATATAAAAATAAGACAGGAAATATTTTTATTGCTGTTTATAACAGCGAACAAAATTATTTGAATACCGCGAAAGCATCTTATTTAGGAATTGTAAAAGCGAAGGAAGAAAAAACTTCTTACCTGATAAAAAATGTCCCTGATGGCGAGTATGCTGTTTCAATATTTTTAGATGAAAATGGAAATGGAAAAATCGATAAGAATTTTCTAGGAATACCAAAAGAGAAATATGGTTTTTCGAATAATGCAAAGGGATTTTTTGGCCCGGCAAAATTTGAGAAAGCAAAATTTACACACCAGGCTGCTGATGAAATAGTAATTGATCTTGATTAACATGTGAAGATTATAGCAGAGGCTTTGCAGCCTCTGTTATCTTTACTTTAATATAATTTGTATGCAAAACGAAAAAGAATTTACCGCACAAGAAAGTTTACAACTCATTCAAGCAATGATAAATAAAACTAAATTGCAGGTTGCCGGAAATACTTCACACTTTTTAATTTGGGGATGGCTTGCATTTATTATTTGTATTGCACAATACATCTTGTTGGCATGGATGCATAACGAACATCATTATTATGTTTGGATCTTCATTTGGATTGGAGTATTCTTTGAAATTAGAAATGCAATACGCTATAAGAAAAAAGTGAAAGTGCATACTTATATTGGAGATAGCATGAAACATTTATGGACAGGATTGGGAATAACTTTTTCTGTAACAGCTATCGTTTGTGTAACAAGTCATTGGATCAATTGTCTTCCATTGTTCATTATTTTGTATGCAGTAGGAACATTTGTTTCGGGTTGCTTCCTTCAATTCACGCCGCTAAAAATCGGAGGAGTACTATGTTGGATAATCGCAATTATCGCGGCAAATTTTTCTTACGATTTACAAATTTTATTTACTGCCTTGGCATTGCTTGTCAGTTATATTATTCCCGGTCATTTATTGCGTAATCAATATCAACATCAATAATTATGGCAGAAGAAAAAAAATTAACCGAGCAGGAAAGTCTGCAGTTGATTACTGAAATGATTCATAAAGTAAAAAGTAGTTTCCACGAAAGTGGCACCAGTGCTATATTATGGGGCAGTATAATTGGTTTCTGCGGACTATTTTCATTTTTACAATTTCAATTTCAATTTTCAACCGGATGGTTTGATGTATGGTTACTTACTTTCATTGCCATTCTTCCGCAGATCATTATTTCTATTCGCGAAACAAGACAAAAAAGAATATTAACCTACGAAGAGACTGCAATGAATGCAATTTGGTTAGTATTTGGAATAAGCATTTTTGCTTTAACATTTTATAATAATGCTGTTCCAAAAATCACTGAAAGTTTTTACGCAAAAGAGGGAATTGAATTATTACAAAAAAATATTGCAACCGGAGAAATAACAACTTTTCATCCATTCGTTTTAAGTATTTCTTCTGTGTATTTAATTTTATATGCAGTACCAACTTTGGCAACTGGTTTAGCACGAAAATTTAAACCGATGACCTTCGGAGGAATTATTTGTTACCTGTTTTTTATTATTTCTTGCTTCACAACTTATAAATACGACATGCTATTACATTCGCTTGCAGGTATTTTTTGTTGGCTAATACCCGGATTAATTCTACGTAGAAATTATTTAAAAGGAAATGCCTGCGTTAATGTTTAAAGAGCTCGATCCGATATTACATTCACAATTGCGTTTGGCGGTAATGAGTTTGCTCATTGGTGTTAAAGAAGCTGAGTTTACTTTCATTCGCGAAAAAACAAATTCAACTGCCGGTAATCTTTCGGTGCAAATACAAAAATTAAAAGATGTTGGATATGTTGATGTAACAAAGCAATTCAAAGATAATTATCCGCTCACAACTTGCAAGATCACAAAAAAAGGAATTAATGCTTTCGAAGATTATGTAAAAGCATTGCAACAATATTTACAAGTGAAGAAATAATTAATTTTTTGTTACAAGCTTCTGAATATCAATTGAACTTCAGTTGCGTCGCACTCTTCAACCTTTGAATCTATATCAGCTATAAATGCCATTTAATTTATTTTTATTACATTCGCAGCGTTTTCAAATGATGCTTGCCCGTGGAATAATTTTTTATTCATCAATTTAACACACATTTTATGGCAACTGAAAACGAAAAATTAAGAACTGCTTGTGTAAAAGCAGTAGAAACCTTCCAGAAAATTAACGACGAAGCAAACGTTGAAATACAATCCAAGCTTGAATTCTGTGTTGGTAGTTACGATTTCGATCAGAACCCGGTTGGTTTGTACGAATTCGGCAAAAAAGCTGTTAAGATCTTAACTAAGATCAAAGAAAAAAATACAAAGAAAGTTACTAAGAAAGTAATCGACGATTTAGAAAAAGCTTTGGCAAAATAATTTCGTTGAAACAAAAAAGAACTTATCATTCTCCCGGATGATAAGTCCTTTCTGCATGTTGTAATACATCTTCTTTATAAAAAAGAACATCTTTGAATTGTCCTTTGCAGTACATCAAAGCCTGGTCTTTAAAATGTTTTGAAGATGGATCACCACTTTCGCCACCGGCTAATAAAGATTTAGCTTTTATTCTTTTGCCGAATTCAACGGCACAAATAAAACTGTTACCATTAACGCCGTATAATTTTTTTGTGTTGGAATAAACTCTGCTTGTGTAAGAAGGAATTTGCCCCCATTGCGAAGAAGTAAATCCAACAGGAATACTTTGTTGTGCATCGTCAAACTTAGAATCAATATCATTACTCAATCTTTGAAAACGATTGATCTCGCCCCAAGCAATATTCCATTTTCCATAACGCTCAATCAATACATTAACCGCGGCTTTAAATTGCTTCAATAAAATAATTTCATTGTTTTTATCAGATGCAAATTTTCCTGTGCGTGTTACCTGATCTTCAAATTCATCCAAGCTTTTACTTGCACTAATTGCTCTCATTAATTGCGTTCCCCATGTTACAGCCAATGAAGTTGCAACAGAATTTTCGCCTGAACGCAGATCCCAATCTTTCATCATTTCAATCGGATCTTCTAAATATGATCTTAATGAATCGCTTTCTGGTAAAGCGTTGTATCCATCAATCAATGCTGGAATTAATTTTTCGAAAAATGCTAAATAAGTATCATAACCTGCAGCAATCACTTTATCAACAGTATACTTTTTTTCTTTCGCCAAAACTCTCACTGCGTTTATGCCACGAAAATTTTCTCCATCGGGTGCCATATATCTTGGAAAATTTTCCTTCTTCGGACTATTCATTCCTGCAACAGTAAATGGTGTTGAATTACAATTTTGCAACCAACCATTTGAAGGATTTATTAAATGAACAATTTCATCAACAGCATGCAATCCTTTCCATTCGGTTGCAGCAATTGTTCCATCAACAGGCTTTGCCCAATTATATTTTGCATCGCGTACCGGAATATAATTTCCATGCCAGTAACCAATATTTCCTTCTGCATCAGCATACACAGTGTTATTGGAAGTATTGCCACGCATATCCAACACTTTTTTAAACGCTGCAAAACTGTTTGCTTTTGTACGTAACCAACTTTGTTCTAAACTGATGACAGAACGATTGAAAGATCTTACACTGATATAATCCGCATTTCTCTTTGCCATCACCGGACCGTGATGCGTAAATAATGTTTTGAAATTTTTTGTGCTGATGGAATTATTTTGTTTGAATGAAATAGAAATATTTTTTACAACAACAGGTTTTTGTTGATGTTCGTATTCATACATCAACTGATTGTTTTGTTGTGATATTTTTTCTATGTACGCATCCGAAACATCTACGGCACTTGAAGTGTGCATCCAACCACAATGTTCGTTGAATCCCTGATACACAAATAACTGTCCCCATGTTACTGCGCCATAAGTATTCAAACCTTCTTCACTTACCATTTGTACTTCGGGACGAAAATAAAATGTTACATGCGGATTGATATATAAAATCGCATGACCAGTTTCAGTAATGGAAGGTGCAAACGCAAAGCCATTAGAGCCGGTTAATTTTTCATCTTCATTAAGAGTTGATGATGCATATTCGTTACTGTGATTAAGATTACCAACAATCAAATCACTACCATATAATTTCTTTAAATCATTTTCATTGATACCCGCAGTACTAATAGCACCAATACTTCCATCGGTCCACAACAAAGGATACCAGGGTTCAAAATGATTTAATAAAACAGGTTTTGTTTCCGGATGTTTTAATAAATAATAATTCACACCATCGGCAAAAGCATCTAATAATTTATGTAACCATTCAGGACTATTTTTATAATCTTTAATCGCATCTGAAGAATCAATGATCATTCTAATCAACAGATCATTGTACAAATCTTTTTCTCCATTCACTTCTGAAAGTCTTCCCAACTTTTCAATATAATTCATCTCCACTCTTTTAAAATCATCTTCACATTGTGCATACAACAACCCAAAAACTGCATCTGCATCAGTCTTTCCATAAACATGCGGAATACCCCAGTTATCGCGAATGATCGTTACTTGCTTTGCTTGTTTTTCGAATCGAGTAATTTCTTTTGAACTGAATTGTGCAAAGAGTTGTAGTGGAATTATTAAAAGAAGAAATATTTTTTTCATAGCACTTACTTATTATGATCGATAATTTTTTGTAGGATTAATATTCATGTTGAATAAGATATTTCAATTTTCAACTTTATTATAGCAACAATTTACATCTACATTTGTTAAATAATCGCATACTTCATGAAAAAATATTTCACAGGAATACTAGTTACATTGATCATGATTATTGGAATACTGGGCATTACCAATCCCGGCTTCAGACAACCATATCAATTATTAGATAACCAGGAAGGGAAGCTGATACATAATTATTTCATTTTTTCTGTTTATGTACATTATGAAGGTTATATACAAAATGAAAAAGGCAATTATGGATTATACAGAAGATATATCGGTATCGCTTCCGATTTTTTTGAGATCAGTCCTTTGCATGTTAAAGACGAACAATAAAATTCAATTCCTTATTTTTCATTCGCTTTTAATACCCTCAAAAAATTACCGCCCAATATTTTAGTTATTTCTTTCTTGCTGTAACCCTTTTCTACCAAGGCTTTCGTGATAAGTGGATAAGAGGTAACATCATCCAATTGTTGTGGTGGTGATTCGATACCATCAAAATCAGAACCCAAACCAACATACTCAACACCAACTAATTTAATGATGTATTCGATGTGTTGAATCAATAATGATAATGGTGCACGCAATGCATTTACTTCTTCACCATACTTTGCAAATAAATATTCATCAGCAAAAAAATATTCTCTGCCGCTTTTCATCATCGAATCTCTTTCAACTTTATGTCTTTCAATAAATGCATCTTTTCGTTTCATGAAATTGCTGTCCAAAAAACCTGAATAAAAATTGACTTGTATCACACCACCATTTTTTGCTATCGCTTTTATTTGTTCGTCTTTTAAATTTCTTTGATGCGCACATAAATTATATACACAACTATGCGATGCAATGATTGGTTTTGTTGTGGTATTAATTACATCCCAAAAAGTTGTTTCGCCAACATGACTAACATCAACGATCATTCCCAACTGATTCATTCTTTGCACCACCTGTTTACCAAAATCAGTTAATCCTTTATGTTGAATATCTTTTTTAAATGTTTCATCAAATGCGCTGCTGGCCCATTTAGTAGAGTTGTTCCAGGTAAGCGTCATATATCTTGCACCGCGTTTGTAAAACACATCTAAATTGTCCAAATTATTTTCTATCATGTGACCGCCTTCAACGCCAAACATCGCAGCAATTTTATGTTGCTTCACCACTTTATATAATTCTTTTGTGCTGGCAACTTTTACAATTTTATCAGGATTACGTTTTGCAACAGCATCCAAAGTATCCATTTGTCTGTTGGCATATAAGTATGGATTTTTTTTATCTCCATCACAAAAAACAGAAAACAATTGAACATCCAATCCACCTTGTTTCCATCTTGCCAAATCGCTGTGCGTTTTACCTTTTAAATTTTGATCGAACACTAATCCATTTTCAGTTGCCTTCATCAAAATATCATTGTGTGTATCAACAACAATTGCTTTATCATGTATTTTCTGATACGACTGTGCGACGATTTGTTGTGCCAATAAAATGCAAATAATTAAACTTATTTTTTTCATCTGTATATTTTATTTTTTCTTTTTGAATTCGTATGGCATGTAATCTACAAAGTCTGCAACTTTAATTGTAACAGATTTTACTTCATTATTTTCAATGGTAAAAGGAATGGCAACAATACCCCAGATAGGATTGCTGTAAGTACAAAGGAAACGGTTGCCGGATAAGGGTTCCAGCTTACCCGTCATTACATGATGCTGAAATTTTATTTTTAAATGATCACCTTCTTCTTCAATCTTTAATGTGCCATAAGGATCGTTCTCATATTCGCCAACAAATTTTTTTAAAGAAACAGTCATTGGTAAGTGCATGGCAATGCTGTCTCTTTTTTGTTTGATATTTTCTTGTTCAACTTTGTTTTGTCTTGCTGAAAAGTTTGAATACAACTGACTATAATTTCTGTAAGGGAATCCAAGATAAGCATCCATGATCTCCCACTTCAATGCTTCAAAAAATTGATTCGCATCTGTGTTCGTTAAAACAACAATGCCTAATTTTTCTTCAGGTATTAAAGTAACACTTGTAACAAATCCATTAACTCCACCGGTATGTGATACAATTTTTTTGCCGCCATATTCTTGCAACATCCATCCTAATCCATACAAACTAAAATGCCCCGAATTAAACAACACTCTGCCATCGCCTAAAATAGAATTCGGTGCCCTTGTTTGTTGAATAGCAGAAGATGGAATGATTTGTTTGCCTTCAAATTTTCCGTTATCCAATAACATCGTTACCCATTTGCTCAGATCATTTACAGATGAACTGATAGAACCTGCAGGTGCAATATTATCTAACTGACCATAAGGAATTTTTATCAGCTTATCTCCATCCATTGTATGCGCTGTTGCTTTATTTGTTGCATTGATAATTTCTTTCGACAAAGCCAAACTTCTTGTCATACCCAATGGCTGAAATATTCTGGTGCGCACCAAATCCTGCCATGTTGAATTTGTTGCATTGGCTGCAACTAATCCGCCTGCTAAAAATGCAGCATTGGTATAACCCCATGTTGAGCGAAAACTATGCGCAGGAGTTAACCGTGCAAACTTTTTAAAAATATCATCGGTAGATAAATCAGTATCGAAGAACATAAAATCTCCCTGAAAAGTCATCATGCCTAAACGATGACATAACAGATCTCTCACCGTTACTTCTTTTGTTACCCAATCATCTTTCATTTTAAATTGAGGTAACCATTTTGTTGCTTTATCCTCGAGTGATAATTTTTTTTCTTCATTTAGTGTTGCTAAAATAGTTGCAGTAAAAGCTTTGGTATTAGAGCCAATCATGAACAAAGTGTTCTCATCAATTTTATCATTGCCATTTAATTCTTTTGCGCCAAAACCCTTCATCACAACCACTTTGCCATCTTTCACCACACAAACAGATACACCGGGAATATTCCATTGCAACAAAGCTTTGTTTACATAATTATCCAAACTGTCTTTTATAAATGAAGGAACAACAGCATTATTATTCTGCGCAGCTACCAGCAGCGGAATAAATAATAAAACAAGAATTATTTTTTTCATGATGATGATTTTATTTTTAAAGAGTTGCCAACCTTTTGAAGGTTGGCAACTCTGTTTAATTACATTTTCCCGGACCATACAACACTTTACCGTTACGAATATTATTTTGTTTTCCATCTTCAACAGAAATTTGTCCGTTCACTAAAATATATTTAAAGCCTGTTGAATATTGATGTGGCTTTTCGTAAGTTGAATTATCTTTCACTTCTTTCTCATCAAACAAAACAATATCTGCTGCATAACCCTCACGAATTAATCCACGATCTTTTAATTGAAATTTTTGAGCAGGCAATGAAGTCATTCTTCGAATTGCTTCTTCCAATGAAATAACTTTTTCATCTCTAACATATTTACTCAATACTCTTGCATTGGTTCCGTAACCGCGAGGATGTGGCGAACCCGAATTAAATATTCTTATTCCTGCATCACTTGCAAACATGTTGTAAGGATATTTCATAATGGCTTTCACATCATTTTCACTCATGCCATGAAACACCATTCCTGCATTGCCTTGCTTCATCATGTCACAAACAGTTAATGCTTCTTCTCTTGCTGTATGTTTTCTTCCTTTTAATAAATTTACTTCCTCAATACTTTTCCCATTCAAAGTTGTATCAGCTTTAAAGTATGCAACAACAGGATAACTGAAATGTTTTAGTTTTCTTTTATTCAATCGTTGCACCATAAAATCAATTACTGTTTTTAATTGTTTAGAATCATTCAATCTTGCATTGATAGAATCTTGTCCATCGGCTAAAACCCAGTCTGGCAGCAATGTTCCGAGGTTGGTACTGCTGGCAGTGTAAGGGTATTGATCGATAGTAACATCCAATCCTTCTTCTCGTGCTTTGATAATTAACGGCAATGTTTCTTTACTGCGACCCCAATTATTTTGTCCGCTTAATTTAAAATGTGAAATCTCAACAGGCATTTTATTTTCTCTGCCAATATGCAATGCTTCTTCAATGGCTTGTGTAACACTATCGCCTTCGTTACGAATATGACTTGCATACAAACCGTTATATTTTGCAGCAACTTTTGCTAAACGAACCACTTCTTCTGTTTTAGAATATGTGCCCGGTATATAAATCAATCCGGTTGAAAAACCAACTGCTCCATCTTTCATTGCCTGTTCAACAATGGCTTCCATTTTTTTTAATTCATCTTCAGTTGGGTCACGCATCACTCTTCCCATCACATCTTTTCTAACATCATTATGTCCAACCAATGTTGCAATATTTATAGAAGTTTTTAAACTGTCGAGCATTAAAAAATATTTTTTAATATCGGTATTCGATGAGCCGCAATTGCCCGTTACCACTGTAGTTATACCATCATAAATAAAATTAGAAGCTAATGGATTTTTAATTTCGTCACCTTCAATATGTGTGTGCACATCAATAAAACCGGGTGCTGCAATCAATCCTGTTGCATCAATTATTTTATTGGAAGAATAATTATTGAGATGACCGATGGCCATTATTTTTCCATCCTTCACCGCAATATCTGCATAGATCCAGGAGTTGCCTGTACCATCAATTAATTTAGCGTGTTTGATCAAGGCATCTGCCTGTTGGGCATTTGCAAAAAACAAAATGCTTAATGCAAAAAATAGTAAATAAATTTTTCTCATGGTGTTTATTAATACTTGAAATTAAAACTATTCTTTAATAACCATTCGCAGCCAACATTGCTTTTTGCCATGTTGCCCATTGCTGCGAAGCAATATAATTGCTGATTGTTTTTTTATATTTATACTGCCCGTAAAAGAATTTAATCAGATCATTCGCAGGTCCACTTAATCTTCCATTTGAACTGAATAGTGCATCAATTAAGTTGGCAAGCAATTCTTCAGTAAAATAATTCATTCGCTTCAAAGCTGCGATGGCATTGCCTCTTGTCCTGAACTCGTATGAATTACTTGTGAATTTTACTAATTGACCTGCGTTATTTATTTTGGTTGTATAATAAGATATTTCAAGCCATTTAATCAATACATTTTTACCCAAATTGCCTTCAATATTTTTTGTTTCAGCAAGATATTTTGAAACACCATTTAGATTAACATCATATAATTTTTGCAATGCATTCTCTACAATTTCATAAGAAGAGTCAGTTAATAATTTTTCAAACTCAGGTAATAAATTAGAAGTAATGGGGTTAACATTTTTTAATACTGATTTTCTTACAGCAGCATCTTTATCTGTCAATGCATCTTTTAATAATTGAATACTCTTTTCATTTGTATCATTTGCTAATTGTGCAATTACTTCAGTTCTTACTGCAAAGAATTTTTCGTTGTAAAAAGCTTTTATTAAAACATCTCTCTTTGTTTCCAATGAAATTGATTTCATTGCTGTAACTGCATCGTATCGATCTAAAACATTTGTTGCTTTTAATGCCTGTGATTGAAGAAAAGAGAATGGTTTTTTAAATGAAATACTTTTCATCACTTCATTACCTGCATCAAACAAAACATAATCAACTTTTTTATTTTCAGGAATAGTAAAATGAATGATCTCTGTTTGTTCCTGAATCCAATATTGTTTTTTATCTGATGTTCCATCGGCATAATAAACATCAATCCAAATTGGCATTTTATATAAACCGTTCCTGTAACCTGTAACATCCGTCAATGCCTGTGTTTGTTGAATTATAAACGTTCCATTATTTGCAAGTTCAGAATAATTTATATTGTATGCAGGTTCGCCACCACGATGCAACCATTCGTCCCAAAACCAATCTAATTGCATTCCTGTTGTTTCTTCAAACGCAATTAATAAATCATGCGTATCAACATTTTGATAAGCATGTTTTTCTAAATAGTGTTTAATGGCTTTATTATAAACTTCTCTTCCGCCAACAACATATTTCAGCATGTTTAAAACAAAAGCACCCTTTCCATAAATACGAACGCCGCCACCTTCACTATGCGCCACAGCAAATTTATTTCTTGTCGATTCATCTATCGCTGCATTTTGAGAACCACGGAGAGACCAATGAAAATAATCATCACCAAAAACTTCTCTCTCAAAAAGCTGATTATAATACGTTGCAAAACTTTCCTGCAACCATTGATGTGCATCGCTTAATGCTGTTACATCATCACCAAACCATTGATGCGCCAATTCATGTGCATTAACAGCAACATAATTTCTGTCCAATACACCGCGACTATCCACCAAATAAAAATCTCCAAAAATGGTTGTTGTTGTATTTTCCATCGCACCAAACATATAATCCTGCACAGGTATTTGCGAATAGGATTCCCATGGATAATTAACACCAATTTCTTTTTCAAAAAAATCTACCATGGCTTCGCTGTATTGATAAGTTGGTTCCACTCTGTTCTTCCATTCGGGATAAGAATACAAATGCATGGGAACGCCGGATGCCGAATGCGTTTCCTTGATATCGTATTTTCCAACACCCAGCATAATTAAATATGGAGCATGAGGATGATTAATTAAGTAATGCCAAGTATTGGTTCCATCGGTATTTGTTTTCAGATCCACTAAATGACCATTCGATAAAACTTTATAATCCTTATCGAATGTTACCATCAATTCAGAAATTAATTTATCATTTCTTTCATCATACATCGGAATCCAGTTTCTGTTATCGATGCCTTCGCCCTGACTCCAGATCTGTTTGCGGCTTAAATTATATTTATCATTCCAACCAATAAAATATAATCCTCTTCGGGGAGTTGCTTCATAAACTATGGTAAGACTATCATCTGTATTCCAAGCCAGTGGCTCATTTGCGAAGATGGTGATGCCGGCACTGTCTGCATGATAACGAACATCTTTTCCATTTAAACTGATTTGTTTTATTTCCATTTGAATGGCATCCAAAAAGAATGATTCAACTTTTGGAAGTAACGGCGAAAAATAATGTGTTACTTTTCCCTTCACCAAACCTTTCGAAGTTACGAAAGATAATTCGAGTTTTAATTTTTTAAAATCGAGCGGATGTTCTCTCGGCACAGCGGCATTATCATCAATATAATTTCTTGTTTTTAATTGTGCATTTGTTGTTGCAATAAACAGAAACAATGAAGTAAAAAGAAAAATCTTTTTCATATAAACAGACAATTGGTCAGTTGGTAAGATAAGTATAAAACCTTTACAGCTTTTTGTAAATTGCATCAGTGGTTTTAGTTTTATTTCGTTTGATTATTTGAACATATGTTATGTTGATATCCCTCCAACCGTACAAGTGTGCGACGCAACCGCAGCCCAATAGCGGTAATGGTGTTGGCAGCATCATTCTTTCTTTATTTTCATCCGCCACAAAACATTACTTTTGCCATCCGAAAAATGTGTTATGTTAGATAAGTTAGATGCCATAAAAGCAAGGTTTCAGCAGGTGGGTGTTGCGCTCACCAATCCTGATATTATTAATAACCAGAAAGAGTACAGCAAATTCAGCAAAGAATACCGCTCTCTCGAAAAGATTGTGCAGCCTTACGAAGAATATAAAAAAGTGCTGACCGATTTTGATTTTGTAAAAGATAATTTAAACAGTTCTGATGAGGAAATGAAAGAACTGGCAAAAATGGAATTGCCCGAATTAGAACAACGTAAAAACGAATTAGAAAAATATTTAACTAAATTATTAATTCCGAAAGATCCGCAGGATGATAAAAATGCGATACTTGAAATTCGTGCCGGTACAGGTGGTGATGAAGCAAGTTTATTTGCAGGTGATCTGTTAGGAATGTATTTGCGTTATTGCAATAAGAAAGGCTGGAAGACAGCGATAGTAAGCGAAAGCGAAGGAACAGTTGGCGGTTATAAAGAAGCAATTATTGAAGTAACAGGCGAAGATGTTTACGGCACTTTAAAATTTGAAAGCGGTGTACATCGGGTACAACGTGTTCCCAATACAGAAACGCAAGGTCGTGTACATACTTCGGCTGCAACAGTTGCTGTAATGCCTGAAGCTGAAGAAATAGATTTTGAATTGAAGGAAAGTGATGTAAAAATGGAAACTGCAAGAAGTGGTGGTGCAGGCGGACAAAATGTAAATAAAGTTGAAACAAAAGTTTTTTTAACACACGTTCCAACAGGTGTTGTAGTGATGTGTCAGACCGAACGTTCGCAATTAGGCAACCGCGAAAAAGCAATGACGATGTTGCGAACAAAATTATATGAAGAACAAGTGCGTAAACAGGAAGATGAAATATCGCGTCAAAGAAAAACATTGGTAAGCACGGGCGACAGAAGTGCCAAGATAAGAACCTACAACTGGCCACAGGGAAGGGTTACAGACCACCGCATTGGGTTAACATCATATAATTTAGATGCTGTTATCAACGGCGAAATAGAAGATTTTATTGAAGCATTGCAGATGGCCGAGAACAGTGCGAAGATGGCGAACCAGCAATAAGTTGTTTGCCACGAATGACACAAATGTTCACGAATGATAAAACTTGATTAGTGGAAATTCGTGCCATTCGTGGCAATAAAATATTTTATTCAAATTAATCACATAAAAAAATAGTTTAAGAAATTCGCAGTATTCAAACTTCTTAAACTATTAACCCTTTTAAACTTTTTAAACTTTAATTGAGTTCTGCTTTTTGCGTCATCAAAGCTTCTTCCTGTTTAATACGAAGCTCCCATTTCCAAGCAGTATCCATCATTTCTTTTAAACCGTATTTAATATTCCAACCCAATTCCGTTACTGCTAAATTATTGTTGGCATAAATGGC
>CAIQDX010000109.1 GCA_903870685.1 uncultured Chitinophagaceae bacterium
AAATTCTCCTGCTTTACTGTATTCACCATAACGCGCCACTTCATCGCGGAAAGGGCGAATCATTTGTGAATGGCATAAATAACAACCTTCACGAATATAAATATCTCTTCCTTGTAACTCAAGTGGTGTATAAGGTTTTACAGAAGCGATTGTTGGAATATTTGTTTTGATCAAAAATGTTGGAAGCATTTCAATGGCACCACCAATAGCAACTAACACTAAACTTAATATCAGCATTTGAATTGGTCTTGCTTCAATCCAACGATGCCAGTATTGTTTACCGTGTGTAGCAATAACTTTCGGTAACGGTGCTGCTTCTGCTGCTTCATCAGCAATGAACGAACCTGCTTTAATTGTTTTGATCAAATTATAGATCATCAATAAAGCACCTACTAGATAAATGGCACCACCAACACTTCTTGTTATATACATTGGAATGATGTGTGTAACAGTTTCAAGGAACTGGAATTTTAAAGTTCCATCTTCTGTAAATTGTTTCCACATGGTTGCTTGAGTAAAGCCTGCCCAATACATTGGGATGGCATATAAAACAATACCAATTGTTCCGATCCAGAAATGGTTTGTTGCTAATTTTTTAGAATACAATGGTGTGTTGAACATTTTTGGAATCAACCAATACAACATTCCAAAAGTTAAGAAACCATTCCATCCCAAGGCACCAACGTGAACGTGTGCAATGGTCCAATCAGTAAAATGTGAAATAGCATTTACACTTTTTAAACTCAACATTGGTCCTTCAAATGTGCTCATACCATAACAGGTAACAGCAACAACCATAAATTTCAAAACAGGTTCTTCTCTTACTTTATCCCATGCTCCTCGCAATGTGAATAATCCATTCAACATACCACCCCAACTTGGAGCGATCAACATAATGCTGAATACTGTTCCTAAACTTTGTGCCCAATCAGGTAAAGCAGTATATAATAAATGGTGAGGACCTGCCCAGATATATAAAAATATCAAAGCCCAAAAGTGAACAATTGATAAGCGATAACTATAAACAGGACGATTAGCTACTTTAGGAATGAAATAATACATCAATCCTAAATATGGTGTGGTTAAAAAGAATGCAACGGCATTATGACCATACCACCATTGTACCAATGCATCTTGAACACCTGCATAAAAACTATAACTCTTCATCCATGAGAAAGGAATTTCGAATGAGTTAACGATATGTAACATGGCAACGGTTACCCATGTTGCAATAAAAAACCAGATCGCAACATATAAATGGCTTTCTCTTCTTTTAATAATAGTACCAAACATGTTGATACCAAATACTACCCAAACTAAAGTAATTACGATATCGATTGGCCATTCCAATTCTGCATATTCTTTACCGCTTGTATATCCTGCTAATAAAGTAACTGCAGCAGCTACAATAATTAATTGCCAAACCCAGAAATGAATTCTACCTAAAACATCACTGAACATTCTTGCTTTGCATAAACGTTGCAAGGCATAATAAACGCCCATGAAAATTCCATTTCCCACGAATGCAAAAATTACTGCATTGGTGTGAACCGGACGAACACGTCCGAAAGTTGTAAATGGCAAATCGAAATTAGCAGCGGGCAAATAAATTTGCACAGCTATTAATAACCCTGCCAACATTCCTACGATGCCCCATAACATGGTTGCGTAGGCAAACATCTTTACAATCTTGTTATCGTAATAAAATTTTTCTACTTGCATACTTGTTTAGTTTGTGGTTGGTTGTTGATTATAGTTAAAGTTGTTTTTCTTCTTTGTTTAAGGGTTTATCATCAAATAACATACGCAATGGAGCACTTGCTTCATCATCATATTGACCGTTTTTAACGCTCCAAATAAATGCGGCGAGGAATAAGCAAGCAACAGTTATACTTGCAATTAATAGAAGTACAATTACACTCATGAGTTCTTTATTATCTAATGGTCAAATGTATTCGCGATACAACCCAAAGTCAATGATATAACTCAATTTAAAACATGACAAAAGTCATGTTTTAAAAATATTTTTTAATCAAAGCTTTTTTTGTTCAAAATATTTTCAAAAACAAATGGCAATTATTTCAATTTCATCTTCCAAGCAGATAGGTTACTGAAACCAAATGTAATCAGCAAGATGCTGATACTGCTACATGGCATCAATATAGCTGCAAGCATTGGTGACAACATCCCCTGCACTGCGAAATAATTCCCAACTATATTATAGAGTAGTGAAACTATAAATGCCGCCAACACTACTTTTTTATTGTCTTTACACAATTGTATAAATTTATACAGCTGAGATAGTTCTTTTGCTTCTAAGATGGCATCGCTTGCTGGTGTAAAGTTGTTACTGTTTTCGGTAACAGCTATTCCAACATCGGCTTGACGTAAAGCTCCGGCATCATTTAATCCATCACCAATCATCATTACTTTCTTTCCTTTTTGCTGCAAACTTTTTATAGCTTCTAATTTATCTTCCGGTTTTTGATGAAATAAAATATTTGCATCAAATCCTAATAATTCCTGTAAATAATTTTTTTCTCCTGCATTATCGCCACTCAAAACAGCTAACTGATATTTTTTTTGCAAAGTTTTTATTAAAGCAGGAATATGTGTGCGATACTGATTTCTGAAACCAAATTTTCCCAACACTTTTCCTTCAACAGAAATATAAACAGATGATTCAACATCTCTTTCTGCATGAACGCCGGTAACATAACTTTTTGATCCAAGCGTAATTAATTCACCATCTACAATACCTTCAATTCCTTTGCCTGCAAATTCTTCAAAAGCAACAACTTTCATCCGGCTGCTTTCGTTTGTCCATGCTGCTATTGCTTTACTCATGGGATGAGTTGACTGAGATGTTAGTGCAGCTATTTTTCTTTTCAAATCCTTACTCAACATCATTCCATCATAATTAATTTCGTTGTACCGACCGGTGGTTAATGTTCCGGTTTTATCGAAAACAATATAATTTATGTCGGCAATATCTTCGATGGTTTGCGCATTACGCAGATATAAATGTTTACGACCAAGAATGCGTAAAATATTTCCGTTAGTGAAAGTGTTGCTTAATAATAATGCACAAGGACAAGCAATAATTAATACCGATGTAGCAGCGATCCACATTTTGCTTATATCATTAAAATACCAATAAGTTGCTGATGATATTGAAAGAAATAAAACGATCCATGTAAAATATCTGGAGAGTAAATGAACAAAAGAGCGTTCTTCATCTCTTATTTTTTGTTTTAGATCTTCTCTGTTCCAAAGTTTGGTAAGATAACTTTGGGCCACTTCTTTTACCACTAATATTTCTATGTTACTTCCAATTTGTTTTCCACCGGCATAAACAATTTCGCCCATCTCTTTTTCAATTGGTAAACTTTCGCCGGTAACAAAACTATAATCAATAACAGCTTTGCCGCGGGTTATGATTCCGTCTGCAGGAATCAATTCCTGATTATGTATTAATAATGTATCGTTCAGTTTTATATCGGGGAGTGCAGCAGTTTCTTCTTTTTCGTCTTTTACTCTTGTAACTGCAATTGGAAAATAGGAAGTGTAATCTCTTTCAAAACTAAGTTGCTCGTAGGTTTTATCCTGCAACACTCTTCCTATCAACATAAAAAAAACAATACCGCTCATGCTATCAAAATAACCACTTCCTGTTCCTGATAAAACTTCGTACAAACTCCTTCCAAATGTAACCACCACGGCTAAAACGATTGGTGCATCAATACTTAAAAAGCCGTGTTTTAAACTTTTCCAAGCACTCATATATAATTCAGAAGAAGAATAAAAGAAAACGGGTAAACTTAAAATCAAACTCAAGTAACGAAAAGTAGTTATCAGATTTTGTTCTTTTCCATCAATGCCTAAATATTCAGGGAAACTCAGCAACATTATATTTCCAAAACAAAAACCTGCAACACCTAATTTATAAATTTTTGATTTGTTCAGTTTGGGTTTAGCTTGTTTGGCATCATTCAAACTAATATAAGGTTCGTAACCAATTGCAGTTAATAATTCAGCAACCTGACGCATGGATACATTGCGATGATTAAAAATAATATCTGCTTCTTTTCTTGTAAAATTTACTTTACTGCTGATGATATTTTCATTTAACTGATGCAAATTTTCTAACAGCCACAAACAGCTGCTGCAATGCATTTGAGGCAAATAAAAAGATATATGTGTTTGCTTTTCGTCTTTAAAAACAGTGAGAGATTGTTGAATACTTTCATCATCCAAAAAAGAAAATTTATTTTCTCTTACTTTAATGCGTTGGTTGATACCGGGATTTTTGCTGATAGAATAATAATCGCATAAACCATTTTGATTTAGAATTTCGTAAACCATTTTACATCCTTCGCAACAAAATTCTTTTTCATGAGCAAGTATGGGTTTATCAACACAATCTTCGCCGCAATGATAACATTGTATGGAAACTGCATTTTCTTTTTTACTCATTCTGTCAATTAGTTAAGTGTTTCTTTGCGATTATGCTTTTTGTGAATAGCAATTTTTAAATTGGTTACTTTAGGATATAATAAACTTTGTTCAATATGTATCCATTGAAAAACATGATTTTCTAAAGAAAACATTTCGCTTACACATTGTTTCCATTCTTTACTCCAGGAAGATTTTACCACATAATTATTTAGCAGCTTACGAATATTTTGAGTTAGTCCGATGATGGTTTGTTGTGTGTGTTGTACCGAATCAAAAACTTTTGGATCAACTTTATTTTCGGTTGATTTTTTAGTGTTTTGATAATTTTTTTTGATAAATGGAAAAACAATTCCGGATTCTTTTAAAACCAAATGTTGTATCTCATCATCCAATTTTCTAAATAGTAATTGTACTACTTCTGAATCAGAAGAAGGCAGCTCGTTGATATAAGCATGTGAGTTAAGATATTGCTCAATCAATGTGCAGGATGATATGATCTCGGGTTGATAATCTGTTTGAATTAAATCGCAAAGCCCGGCCGGCGATAGTACCGCCTTTGAGCCATTATCTAATTTGTTCAAAAACATAGATTGCATTTTTATGTATGCAAATTAATTTCAGTAACCAAGAATATCAATGATACAATTCAAACACAAACATGATTTATATCATGTTTATAAAATGAATTTAAAAATAAAAAATGTTTTTAATCCTGCAGATTTGCAGTCTTTGCTAATTTTTTCTGGTTGATGATTTTAATTTTCTTACCATCTAATTCAACCATGTTGTCGCGTTTAAATTCCGATAATAATCGGATAGTTGACTCTGTTGCAGTGCCCACTAAATTAGCAATTTCTTCTCTCGATAAACGCACATTTAATGTAATGCCATCTTCTTCAAAGCCGTATGTTTCTTCAATAAATAATAATATTTCTGCTAATCTTTCACGAACAGGTTTTTGAGCAAGGTGAGTCATTTTTAATTCTGTTTTATGTAACTCATCTGCCAATAACTTCATCATTTCAAAAGTCAGTGCAGCATCATTCTTTAAAATAGAAATAAACAATTCTTTAGGTATAAAGCAAATATGCGTGTCTTCTAATGCAACAGCAGTGGCACTATATCTCTCGTTACTTAACAATGCTCTATATCCAATAATATCTCCGCCTTTTAATAAACGAATGATTTGTTCTTTACCATCATCACCTAAATGTGTAAGTTTAACCTTACCGCTATTGATACAAAAAACACCAAAAGGATATGAGCCCTCATTAAAAATTGTTTGCCCTTTTTTAAAAGTATTTGAAACTTTTTGGGTTGTTATTTCACTCAAAAATTCAACCTTAGCCTTGCAAAATACTGAAGCATTTTTCTGTGCGCAAGTTTGGCAAACAGGAGCTCCTTCGTGGATGAGATTTTTATTTACCATAATTTTTTTCTGCGTTATTGTCTAAGATTTTCAAATCAGGGCAAAAGTAGAAGCAATGTTTTCCAAAAAAAATGCAATCCATCAGGTTTTTTTAAGTAAATAAAGGACTTTAATCGATTTTCGCCGAATTGTATTGCTAAGCTTATTTTTACAACAACTTATGCCTTACCTGAATCTTACAGATAGTATCAATCTTGTTTCAAAAATAACTTTGAAACGGGCGTGGAATGCAGTGAAAGTGATGAGCAGTTATCAAATCAGTAAGTTGCTGGGTAAACCAATTCAATGGGGCTATCCAATATCTATTTCATTTGAGCCAACTACTTCCTGCAATTTGCGTTGCCCCGAATGTCCGAGTGGATTAAGAGAATTTACCAGACCAATCGGCATGTTGCAAAAAAACTTTTTCTTCGAAACGATCGATGAGATTTATAAAGAACTTTTATATCTCATTTTTTATTTTCAGGGTGAACCTTTTTTAAATGTTGATTTTCTGGAGATGGTTAAATATGCGCACGATAAAGGAATCTATACTGCCACATCAACCAATGCACATTATTTAACAGATGAGAAAGCAAGGCAAACTGTAGAAAGCGGATTGGATCGATTAATTATTTCGATTGATGGAACCACACAGGATGTTTATCAACAATATCGCGTAGGGGGCAATCTGGATAAGGTTTTGGAAGGAGCCAGAAATATTGTGAAATGGAAAAAAGAATTGAAAAGTAAAACCCCATTTATATTTTTTCAGTTTTTGGTTGTAAAGCCAAACGAGCATCAAATTGAAGAAATAAAAAAATTAGGTGACGCTATTGGCGTTGATCAGGTTCGATTTAAAACTGCACAGGTGTATGATTTTGAGAACGATCCAAACCAATTAATTCCTTCTAACGAAAAATATAGTCGCTATAAAAAAGATAAGAATGGAAAATTGAAAATAAAAAGCGGATTAAGTAATCATTGCTGGAAATTATCGCATGCTAATGTAATTACCTGGGATGGCTTGGTTGTGCCTTGTTGTTTTGATAAAGATGCAACTCACCAATTAGGAAATTTAAAAATACAATCTTTCAAACAGGTTTGGAAAAATGATAATTACAAACAGTTTCGTAACGAGATTATGAAGAGCAGAAAGAACATTGATATCTGTGCCAATTGCAGTGAAGGGCTAAAAGTTTGGGAAGATTAATTCGATTTTAATAATTCATTGTGCAAACATTTATTGACAAAAGTCATTTTTTAAACCATCAAAAATCATGTATTCAGGAACATACCCGTATTAATTTTGTAGCATGGGAATTGTTGAAGACATACATCAAAAGAAAGATTTTAGAAGCCAATATCATAAAGTTCATGTAAATATTCTTTATTCTTCCAGTTGGATATTGGAAAGAGTAAAAGACTTTTTAGAAAATGAGGAGATCACCCCTCAACAATACAATATTCTTAGAATTTTAAAAGGTAGTAGACCAATTCCCATTTCTACTTTACAAATCAGAGAAAGAATGCTGGATAAAATGAGCGATACCAGCCGCTTGGTAGATCGTTTGGTAAAAAAAGGTTTGGCCGAAAAGAATATTAACCAAATTGATAAACGTTTGGTTGATGTTAATATTTCGGATAAAGGATTGGAAGTATTAGACAGATTAGACGAAAGAAACAAAGAACTCGACAACATTACAAACAGGCTTACTGTAGCCGAAGCTTTACTGATGAACGAACTTCTCGACAAAATGCGCGGCACCATTTAATTTTGTGAATTACATTTATTGCTTTACCTATTCTTCCACATTTTATTATTACTTATCGGCTGCGCTTTATCTTAGATAAATGAAATTTATTTTGTTTATTGTTTTTTGTGTGATGACTATTTGTAAGCCCATTTCAAATATTGCACAAACATCTCCTTTATATGAATTTCGTGCTGTATGGATCGCAACAGTTGAAAATATTGATTGGCCAAATAAAAAAGGTTTAAGTGTTGAAGAACAAAAAGCACAATTCATTCATTTATTAGACATGCATCAACATAATGGCATGAATGCGATCATCATGCAAATTCGTCCTGCCGGTGATGCCTTTTATCCTTCACTATACGAACCCTGGAGCGAATATTTAAATGGTGTTCAGGGATTAGCTCCTTCTCCGTTTTACGATCCTCTTGCTTTTATGATTGAAGAAACACATAAACGCGGAATGGAATTTCATGCATGGTTAAATCCTTATCGTGCTGTTTTTAATATTCATACATCATCCATCGCACCATCACATCTTACAAAAATTCATCCGGAATGGTTTTTAACTTATGGCGATAAAAAATATTTTAATCCGGGATTACCACAAGTGAGAGAACATGTTGCAAAAGTGGTGAAAGATCTAATTACTAGATATGATATTGATGCCATTCACATGGACGATTATTTTTATCCTTATCGAATTCCGGGAAAAGAATTTCCGGATGAAAAAACTTATCAGCAATATAAAAGAGGATTAAATAAAGAAGATTGGAGAAGAAGTAATTGCGACAGCATTATTAAATTGTTGTATGAAACAATTCGAAATAATAATGCAAGAATAAAATTTGGTGTCAGCCCTTTTGGCGTGTGGCGTAATAAAGACAAAGACCCCATGGGAAGCAATACCAGAGCCGGTGTAACTAATTATGATGACTTGTATGCTGATATTTTATTGTGGTTACAAAAAGGTTGGATCGATTATGTAGTGCCTCAATTATACTGGGAACGCGGACATAAATTATGCGATTACGATGTGTTATTAGACTGGTGGAATGAACATGCTTATGGTAAGCAATTGTATATTGGTCATGGCATTTATCGTGCAGGAACCAATGCCGCATGGAGAAATAAAAACGAGTTGCCTAATGAAATAAAAAACTTACGCAATTATAATACTACCCAGGGAAGTGCTTATTTCAGTAGTGTAAATTTTGAAAAAAATATAAATGGATGGAGCGATAGTTTACGTTTAAATTATTATGCATTACCTGCGCTGATACCGCCAATGAAATGGATCGATAGTATTCCTCCATCAAAACCAATCATTGAAAAATTAAAAAATAATTCGTTTCAGATTATTTATATAGGAAAAGAAAAAATTAAAGGTTTTGCGGTTTTTGTATTGCCACCAAATATCATCGATAAAAAAGAATATGCTACACTGATTGATATTTTGGTAGCAGATACAAAGATTGAATTTGACAGAACTAAAACCATTGCTGCAAAAGACGACAGAATTTTTATTTGCTCAATTGATTTAAATAACAATATTAGTGATTGGGTTGAATTGAAATAGCCTGTCATTTTTATTTTTAAGTAAAGCCCCGCATCAGCAGGGCTTTTTTTTCATTGCTTCCATCTTTTCAGCAACAACTTTAATAATAACGATACAGCAAAACTTATTACTGCACCTACGGCAGCAAGTACCATCGTTTTCAATATATCTTCACTTCTAATGTTTATAACGATCGTTAACAATGTACCACTTGCTGTTCCGGCTTTTGTTCCATTATCCATCTGAACCTCCCTTTCCGTTATTGGAAGTTGTTAATTGACTGTCTCATACTATCCCTTTGTTCGTAATTTCCTGCTGTTTTCTTATTACATGCTTGCTGTTGTGTTCGAGAGCTTACGAAGAACGCCCGAAGAAACCTGCTGAAATGTAATAAGGAGGTAATACCGAAACATTAAGAAAAGAATACTGATCGGTACAGTAACCGTTGATACATACCGGCAATCTGTAACTTGTAATTTTAAACATTTATGATTTCATTCTTTTTTCTGTCTATTTTTATCGTCAAATAAATCGCCATCGTGAATACTGTTTTGATAATTGATGATGAAGAAAAACTTCGAAGTCTTCTTTCTAGAATTATAAGATTAGAAGGATTCAATGTGCTAGAAGCAGAAAATTTAAAGGTTGCTTGCAAACTATTAGACAAAGAATTTATTGATGTTGTTTTATGCGATGTAAAACTTCCCGATGGCAATGGAGTTGATTTTGTAAAAGAAACAAAACTAAAATTCCCATCAATTGAAATAATCTTACTTACTGCTTATGGGAATATTGCCGATGGTGTTCAGTCCATGAAAAATGGAGCCTTCGATTATATAACAAAAGGTGATGATAATGATAAGATCATTCCACTACTAAATCGTGCTTTCGAAAAAGTTCAGTTACAAAAAAGAATTGAGCAGTTAGAAAAACAAGTAGGCAAACGTTATTTTTTTGAAAGCATCTTAGGTGAATCGGTTGTAATAAAAGATGCCATTGCATTAGCCCAAAAAGTTGCACCAACTGATGCAAATGTTTTATTGTTAGGTGAAACCGGAACCGGAAAAGAAGTGTTTGCTCAAGCCATTCATGCAGGCAGTAAAAGAAACGGCAAAGCCTTCTTGGCATTAAATTGCAGCGCATTTGGAAAAGAAATTTTGGAAAGTGAAATCTTCGGTCATAAAGTCGGCGCTTTTACCGGTGCAACCAAAGACAAAAAAGGTTTGATAGAAGAAGCAAACAATGGTACACTATTTTTAGATGAGATCGGCGAAATGCATATCGATCTTCAATCAAAATTATTACGCGTTTTAGAAACAAACGAATTTATAAAAGTTGGTGATACAAAATCTACCAAAGTAAATGTTAGAATCATTGCTGCAACCAACAGAGATTTACAGGATGATGTGAAAGAAGGAAAATTTAGAGAAGATCTTTTTTATCGGTTAAATGTTTTTGCAATTTCATTACCACCTTTACGCGAAAGAAAAAATGATATTGAAATTTTAGCCAACCATTTCATTCAAATCTTTGCAGTAAAAATGAACAAGAGCATTACAGGAATGAGCGAAGATTTTAGAGAACATTTATCCGAACATGAATGGAAGGGAAATATTCGTGAGTTAAAGAATGTAATTGAACGCGCTGTTATACTAACTGATAAATCAGAACTTGATTTTAATTGCCTGCCTGTAGATATGCAAACCCCCGTTTTAAAACATGGGATACTTTCTGCTTTCGATTTAAGCAGTGTTGAAAAATTACATATCCAACGGGTACTCATTCATACCAAGGGAAATAAAACAGAAGCTGCGAAATTATTGAATATCGGACTAACCACTTTATATCGGAAAATTGAAGAGTTTCATTTAATGTGATATTATAAATTTTTCATTTTGAAAATACACCTTTCCAAAATGGAAGGGTTTTTCGTTTTATAAAATATCCTTCAAAAAAATTATTTTCTTCAAGCCCTCTGCCTGTATACTTCTTATTGCATTAACGATTTCCAAATAGTCCATGGTACATATTTTGAATTGAAAGAAGAAAATGATTTTATGTTAATAATAATTCTTATTGCTGCAGCATTAATTGGCTTTGCAATATTTTTTAAATCAATTGATTTCTTCGATAAAATTTAAACATTATGGTTCTACTATTCATCATCTCCATCCTTGTTTTCGGTTATCTATGTTATGTTTTAATTAAACCGGAAAAATTCTAATTAGTGAAATGTAAAATGCAAGAAGTGAAAAGCAAGTGGTGAAATTTGATTCACATCTCACATTTTACTTCTCACCAAAAACAAAAATTATGAACACAGAAATTTTAGGCATCGTTTTAATGTTTGTTGTTACTGTAATATTGGCAATACCATTAGGAAGATATATTGGCAAATTATACAACGGTGATAAAACCAAATTGGATTTTATTTTTAATCCGATAGATAATTTATTCTTCAAACTCAGTGGTATCAAGGCTGATAAAGAAATGAACTGGAAACAACATCTCGTTGCATTATTATCAATCAACATGGTTTGGTTTCTTTTTTCGATGTTGATCTTGATGAACATGAGCTGGCTGCCATTGAATCCTGATGGCAATCCATCAATGAGTGCAGACACGGCATTTAATACTTCCATCAGTTTTATATCAAACACAAATTTGCAACACTATTCAGGCGAAAGCGGTGTCTCTTATTTGGGGCAATTAGTGTTGATGTTGTTTCAATTCATCAGTGCCGCTGCAGGTATGGCAGTTTGTGCGGTTGTGTTTAATGCAATGAAAGAAAGAACAACAGAAAAACTCGGTAACTTCTATAACTATTTTGTAAAATCTTTTACAAGAGTTTTATTGCCATTATCAATTGTTGTTGCCATTATTCTTTTATTCAATGGAACACCAATGACGTTTAAAGGAAAAGATCAATTCATTTCTGTACAAGGCGATACCGTTAATGTATCACGAGGACCGGCAGCAGCAATGATTGCTATCAAACAATTAGGTACAAATGGCGGAGGTTTCTTTGGTGCTAACTCTGCTCATCCTTTAGAAAATCCAAATTATTTTACCAATGCTGTTGAAGATGTTTCTATCATCCTTATTCCAATTGCAATGATTTTTGCATTGGGTTATATGCTGAAAAGAAAAAAATTAGCATGGATAATTTTTGGTGTAATGACGGTTGGATTTTTATTATTACTTATTCCAACAGTTTATTTTGAAATGAAAGGTAGCAGCAATATTGCAGCTATGCACATTGCTCAACCATTGGGAAGTATGGAAGGAAAAGAAGTTCGCTTTGGTCCTGCTGCATCTGCTTATTGGGCAATCACAACAACTGTTACTTCCAACGGAAGTGTGAATTCCATGCACGATTCACTAACACCTTTAGGCGGCATGTCTGCCATGTTGGGAATGATGGTGAATTCTTTTTATGGTGGTGTTGGTGTTGGCTTTTTAAATTTTTACATATTCATCATCATAGCAGTATTTATCAGCGGATTAATGGTGGGAAGAACACCTGAATTTCTTGGTAAAAAAATTGAAGCTAAAGAAATGAAGATTGCAACCATCATTGCATTATTGCATCCGTTTTTAATTTTAAGTTTTACTGCATTATCATCACATTTATTTGCGCACGATCCAAAAACATATGCGGCTTGGTTAAACAATCCGGGCTATCATGGTTTTGGTGAAATGTTATACGAGTATACTTCTTCATCAGCCAATAACGGCAGTGGTTTCGAAGGTTTGGGCGATGGAGTTCCATTTTGGAATATTACCTGCGGCATTGTTATGTTGATAGGTCGTTTTCTACCCATCATCGGCCCGGTTGCCATTGCAGGTATTCTTGCAAAAAAGAAATATGTACCCGAAAGTGCAGGCACATTAAAAACAGATACCACCACATTCGGCATCATGGTTTTTGCAGTGATCGCAATTATTGCAGCGCTGAGTTTCTTTCCTGCATTGGCTTTGGGACCGATATCAGAATTTTTTAGTAAATGATGAGAAGTGAAATGAAGCGAGTTCGAAATTTTCTTTTCAATGCTTTTGATTAAACCATAAACCAGTTTACCAATGACATCCAGTTTCTCAATTAAAGTATTAAGCTGTTCTTGGCTGATAAAAGACAATTCAAAGCCTAATAATAAAAGAGTGTCTAATTCAGTCAATGAGCCAAGAGCAATATGCAAGAATTGGATAAACTCCTTGTTCGATTTTCTTGCAGCACCTTCAGCAATATTAACCGGCACAGAAACAGATGCACGTTTTATTTGCGAAACTAATCCTTATCGTTCTTCTGCTGGAAATATTTGCGTGATAGCATACACTTCTTTTACAAATTCAAAACTTTTAATCCATGCATTCAAATTTTTATGTGGCTTAATAGCTAATTTCTTTACAATACAAAGTACAAAATATTATAATTAAAATAAGGAGATTTTGCAAAACATTTTACAACTTACTTTTTACATTTTACAACTATGAAAAAATCATCAAATAAATTATTCGAACCTGCATTAGTGAAAGAAGCTTTCAAACAATCTTTCATTAAACTCGATCCAAGAATTATGTTTCGTAATCCGGTAATGTTTACCGTAGAAATCGGCACAGCAGTTATGCTTGCAGTTTGCATTTGGATTTTATTGGGCGATAAAACTCAAGGAAGTTTTGTTTATAATCTTATTGTGTTTTTCGTTTTATTCATCACATTATTGTTCGCCAATTTTGCCGAAGCCATCGCCGAAGCAAGAGGTAAAGCACAAGCAGACAGTTTAAGAAAAACAAGAGAAGAAACGCCTGCAAAAAAAATAGTGAATAATAAAATCGAAATCGTAAACAGTTCTCTTTTAAAAAAAGGAGATTTGTTTTTCTGCGAAACAGGCGATATGATTCCGATGGATGGAGAAATTATCGAAGGTCTTGCAACCATTGATGAATCGGCTATTACAGGCGAATCTGCTCCCGTTATTCGTGAATCAGGTGGAGATAAATCAAGTGTTACAGGCGGAACAAAAGTGTTGTCCGATAAAATAACTGTTCGTGTTACAACAGAACCCGGCGAAAGTTTTTTAGACAAAATGATTGCATTGGTGGAAGGTGCATCTCGTCAAAAAACACCTAATGAAATTGCATTAACTATTTTATTGGCAGGTTTTACTTTAGTATTCGTTATTGTTTGTGTAACACTAAAACCTTTTGCTGATTATGCAAATACGCCGATAACTATCGCAGCATTTATTTCATTGTTTGTTTGTTTAATTCCAACAACCATTGGTGGTTTATTAAGTGCCATTGGTATTGCCGGAATGGACAGAGCTTTACGCGCAAACGTTATTACCAAAAGTGGGAAAGCAGTTGAAACAGCTGGTGATCTGGATGTTCTATTATTAGATAAAACAGGAACTATCACAATCGGTAACAGAAAAGCAACCAACTTCTGGCAGGCAAATAATGTTGATGAAAATATTTTTATAGAAGCTTGCGTGTTATCATCGTTGGCTGATGAAACGCCCGAAGGAAAATCAATCATTGAATTAGGTGAGAAGTTAGACGTAAAAGGTGAAATGAAGCAAAACATTTCACGTCTGTCATCTCACATCTCACAGTATATTCAATTCACCGCAGAAACAAGAAGCAGTGGAATTAATATGGATGATTTGCGTATTCGAAAAGGTGCTTTTGATTCAATAAAAAATTTAGTGATCAAAGCAGGAAATATTTTTCCAGATGAAACAACCGAAAGAGTAAAATTAATTTCTTCTAACGGTGGAACACCATTAGTTGTTAGTCAGAATGAAAATGTTTTAGGTGTGATTGAATTACAAGACATCATCAAACCCAATATCCATGAGCGTTTCGAGAGATTAAGAAAAATGGGTGTGAAGACGGTGATGGTTACAGGCGATAATCCTTTGACTGCAAAATTCATTGCAGAGAAAGCAGGCGTTGATGACTTTATTGCTGAAGCAAAGCCTGAAGACAAAATGAATTACATCAAAAAAGAACAACAAGGCGGTAAGTTGGTTGCGATGATGGGCGATGGAACAAACGATGCTCCTGCATTAGCACAAGCCGATGTTGGTGTGGCGATGAACAGCGGAACACAAGCAGCAAAAGAAGCAGGTAATATGGTTGACTTAGATAATGATCCAACCAAATTAATTGAGATAGTAGAAATAGGAAAACAATTATTGATGACGAGAGGAACATTAACCACATTCTCCATTGCCAATGATGTTGCAAAATATTTTGCAATTGTACCTGCATTATTTATTGCATCTATTCCGGGATTGCAAAGTTTAAATGTGATGAAATTGCATACACCTGAAAGTGCCATTTTATCGGCAGTAATTTTTAATGCTATCATCATTCCTTTATTAATTCCATTGGCATTAAGAGGCGTTGCCTATAAACCAATTGGTGCAAGTGCATTGCTGAGAAGAAATTTATTGATCTATGGATTAGGTGGTGTTATTGTACCTTTTATTGGAATAAAATTAATTGACTTGTTGGTATCGTTATGGTTTTAAACTTAGTACTTACAACTCTTCACTTATAACTTTTATAATTATGAAACAAAATATTCTTCCCGCAATAAAATTAACAGCATTAACCATTATTTTCTTTATTGGTATTTATACTTTGATTATTTGGATAGTAGCGCAAGTCGCTCCCAATAATGGTTTTGGCGAAACAGTTATTGTAAACAATAAAGTAGTTGGTTATAAATTAGAAGGACAAAAATTCAGTGATGATAAATATTTCTGGAGTCGACCATCAGCTGCAGGTTATAATGCTGCTGCATCATCGGGCAGTAACAAAGGCACAACAAATCCTGATTATTTAAAAGATGTGCAAAGCAAGATCGATACTTTTTTAGTGCATAATCCAACTGTAAAAAAAGAAGAAATTCCATCTGATTTGATTACTTACAGCGGCAGTGGCTTAGATCCGGATATATCTGTTGCTGCAGCAAAAATTCAATTTAACAGAATAGCAAAAACAAGGAATATATCTGAAGAAAAAATAAATGCACTGGTAGAAAATCAAATTCAAAAACCATTACTTGGATTATTCGGCACAGAAAAAGTAAACGTTTTACTATTAAATATTGAATTAGATAAACTTAAATAAAAATCAGCGATGAATAAAATAATTATAGCAGGCATTAGTATGGTAATAACAACAAGTATAATGGCACAAACTGATACAACGAAAAAAGTTGTTCCTCCTGCTACAACCACTTTTACTTATTCTGTTGATGCTTATTACAGATCAGATTTTGCAGGCAAACTAAGTAACAACAAAACAAGTTTTACAAATTCAAATAATTCGTTTGAATTAGGAATGGCTTCCATTAGAGTTGACCATTCTTTTGGAAAAATTGCAGCAACTGCTGATTTAGGTTTTGGCAGAAGAGCAGAAGAATTTTCTTATAACGATGGCTCAGGATATCCTGTTGGAAGTGGTAACGGATTTACAACACTTGCAGCTGTTAAGCAAGCATACGTAAGTTATGCTCCGTCATCAAAAATAAAATTCACAGTTGGTAAATGGGCAACACATATTGGTTATGAATTATTAGATGCATACTCAAACCGAAATTATAGCATGAGTTATGGTTTTTCTTACGGACCATTCTCTCATACCGGTTTTCGCGCAGACATTACTTTAGGAGCAAAGAGTGCATTGATGTTAGGAATAGCTAATCCTACAGATTATGTAACAACATCATCACCAATAAATATATTTATTGCTCAATTTAGTACTGGCACAAAGAATGATAAATTAAAAGCATTCTTAAATTATCAAGGTGGTACTGATAAATCACAATTTGACTTAGTAATAAATGGTGTTGTTAGCAGCAAATTTGGAATCAACTATGATGGCACAACCGCAACTATTGCAAGCAAAACCTGGACAAGTAATGCAATTTATTTTAATTACGATCCAACAAGCAAATTTGGTCTAGCACTTCGCGGTGAATATTTTGATGATACTAAAAATGCTATAGGCATTGGTACATCAGTATTTGCAACAACATTGTCTGCAAATATCCATTTAGATAATCTTACAATTATTCCCGAAATAAGATTAGATAATGCAAAGGATACTTTTTTTATCAATAGCTCAAACGCGGCAACAAAAGCTGCAGGCAATTTCTTAATTGCAGCAGTTTATAAATTTTAAAAGAATAAAGTTCGGAACTTTGAAGTGTTCGACTCTTTCACTGAAAGAGTCGAAGGCAACAGAAGCAAAATTGAAATACGAAAGTTGGTAACATAATAAAAACAAAGTCGGACAGAGACTGTCATACTTTGTAACAAAAAAACAATGGCAGAAGAAATAAAAAATAATGCTGAACACTTTTTAAATCTTATCCGCAAAAGCAGACGTGGTAAGTTTAAAATTTATATTGGTATGAGTGCCGGTGTTGGCAAAACGTACCGCATGTTGCAGGAAGCACATGCGCTGCTGCGCAATGGTGTGGATGTGAAGATTGGCTATATTGAAACACACAACAGAAAAGAAACACAAGAATTAATTGAAGGGTTACCGGTTATTCCGCGAAGAAAATTATTTTATAAAGGGAAAGAATTAGAAGAGTTAGATGTGCAGGCCATTTTGAATTTACATCCTGAAGTTGTGATCGTTGATGAATTGGCACACACTAATATAGAAGGAAGTAAAAATGAAAAACGATGGCAGGATGTGATGGATATTTTAGATGCAGGTATTAATGTGATCAGTGCGGTAAATATTCAGCACATCGAAAGTTTGAATGATGAAGTAAAAGCCATTACAGATGTGAATGTGGCAGAACGAATTCCCGACAATGTTTTAAAACAAGCTGACGAAGTAGTGAATATAGATTTGACCGCTGATGAATTAGTGACAAGATTAAAAGAAGGAAAAATTTATTCGGCTGATAAAATTGAAATTGCTTTAAAGAATTTTTTTCAAAGCGAAAAGATTTTACAATTACGTGAATTGGCATTGAAAGAAGTTGCATCGCAGGTTGAAAGAAAGATTCAAACAGAATTACCGAGGAATACGCATTTAAAACAAGAACGTTTTCTGGCATGTATCAGCAGTAATCATGAAATTGCAAAAAAAGTTATTCGCAAAACAGCAAGACTCTCCAGTTACTATAATTCAAAATGGTTTTTGTTATACGTGCAAACACCAAAAGAGGATGGCGATAAAATTGGCTTGGCAGCACAACGTCATTTGATAAACAATTTTAAGCTGGCAACAGAGTTGGGCGCTGAAGTGATAAAAGTAAAGAGCAGCAATATTTCCAAAGGAATTTTAGAAACAACCGAACAAAAAAATATCACAACAATTTGTATTGGCAAACCACATCTGAATTTATTAAACGTAATTTTAAATACAGCAGTCTTCAATCAGCTGCTTAATAAATTATCGGCATTAGAAATTGATATTGTAATACTTTCCTGACATGAAACTGCGATTAAAAACTAAATTAATTTTTGGCTTGGGCTTTTTGTTCATTGTCATTTTATTGTTTGGCATTCTCGGCATTTTTTATATCAACAGATTAAGCAGCGATACAAATAATATTATTAAAAACAATTACGAAACGCTTGTATATAATAATAATATGTTGAAGGCTTTGGAAGAGTTACCACAAAATAAAAAGGCAGTCAACGATTTTGACAACAATTTAAAAAAACAGGAAAATAATATTACCGAACCCGGAGAAAAAGAAGCAACAAATGATGTAAGAAAAAATTTTGAGGAATTAAAATCCGATCCTTCTCATCTAAGTAATTATATTCAGATAAGGCAAGCCATCCAGGTTATAAATGATTTAAATCAAAATGCGATCTTGCGTAAAAATGCAGTGGCAGAGCGCACTGCAAGCGATGCAACTTTTTGGCTCACTATTATTTTTTCTGTCTTTAGCATCATTGCGTTTACACTTGTATTTAATATTCCCGAAGTAATTGCAGCGCCTATAAGAGCTTTATCGGAAGGTATTTCTGCCATCTCCAATAAAAGTTATGATAAAAGAATTTATTTAAATCAGAATGATGAATTTGGTGATCTGGCAAATGCCTTCAACATCATGGCACAAAAATTGGATGAGTATGAACACAGTAATCTGGCCAAAATAAAATTTGAAAAAAGCAGAATTGAAACCATTATCAATCAAATGAAAGATGGTATCATTGGTTTGGACGAAAAGAAAAATATTTTATTCCTGAATGCTGTTGCAGAAAAACTATTAGGACTTAAAGAATCTGAAATCATTGGCAAATACACTGCAGATATTGCTTTGAAAAATGATTTGATGCGAACCTTGTTACAAAATGGAAATACAAATGAATTAAAGATCTATGCCGATAATAAAGAAAGTTTTTTTAATAAAGATGTGTTGGATGTCACCAATAACAATGAAGTAATCGGGCAAGTAATTGTTTTACGCAACATCACTCCTTTTCATGAATTGAATGAAGCCAAAACAAATTTTATTGCAACCGTTTCGCACGAATTGAAGACACCTATTTCATCTATAAAGATGAGTGCACAATTATTGGCAGATAGCCGTGTAAGTGCATTAACCAGCGATCAAAAAGAATTATTAAAAAGTATAACTGATGATTCGGATCGCTTGTTAAAAATAACCAGCGAACTATTAAATATTTCTCAAGCTGAAACAGGAAACATACAATTAAAATTACAACCGGTACACCCCGAAACTATTGTAGAGCAAGCATTGCAGGCAGTACTGTTTCAGGCACAGCAAAAAAATATCGGTATCAAAAAAAATATTCCCGTACACTTATCTTTCGTTCAGGCCGATGCAGAAAAAACATCCTGGGTATTAATTAATTTATTAACCAATGCCATCAAATATTCTCACGAATCTTCCTCAATAGAAATTTCAGTTACTCAAAAAGAAAATAAAATTTCTTTTGCTGTAACAGATTATGGAAAAGGAATTGAAGGCAAATATTTACCAAAAATATTCGATCGTTATTTTAAAGTGCCTGGTACTTATGAACGAAGTGGAACAGGATTGGGACTTGCTATTTCAAAGGAATTTATTGAGGCACAGGGTGGTATCATTAATGTGCAAAGTGTTTTAAATGAAGGAAGTATTTTTTCATTCACATTAAGTGCAGTTTAGTACACTAAATTTTTAAACCGATATGAATTAATAATTACTCATAGGCGCATTTACTCTTCGCAATGGCAAATAATTTCTTGGTGAAATTAATAAAGGAACTCTTTCGGTAAATGTTACAGCATTATCTAAGCCAAATGCTTTTTGATCGGATTGTGCAAAGTTCTTGATGGCAAAATACGAATCCATAATAAATCCTTCTTTAATTGATAATTCGTTTTCGATAGAGAGGAAGGTTTCTATAATTACATAAGTAATATCGGTATGAAAGTCGCTCTTGTCAAGGTTTTCGTATTTATTTAAAAATTCGAGTTCCTTATTTTTCTTCATCTCCTGCATCACCATTTTAAACAATAAATTTATTCTTGGCTGCACACGGAACCCTAATTTAAAATTAACGCGCACTATTTTATTGTGTAATAATTCGTTTATCGAATATTCCATTTCATATGGATTATCGGCACGGTCGATATGTACAAACCAATATATATCCGCACGTTTTGGCTTACGGTTTATTATGGAATCAATAATTCTTTTTTCAATATCGGCCGAAATATCAGCCTTAGTTAAATAAACTAAATGCGTTGCATATTTAGGCACTTCTTTATCAGCACTCAAATCTGTTAATGGTTGCAGATAATCTCTCATCTTAACAAAATGTAAATAGCGGTTGGTAATTTTTCTTGCACGATACCAAATGATCATGATAAACATCAATCCAAATTCGAAGAATAAAAACATCCAACGTTGTTTAATTTTGGCAACATTGGTGATGAAGAAAGAAACTTCAACAACAATAAATACACTCATGATGAGGAATACAATTATATTATTCCACTTCTTTACAAAGTGCATATAAACATACATCAGCGTTGTTGTCATCAACATTGCAATAACAATCGAAAATCCGTATGCAGCTTCCATATGCGCACTTTCTTTAAAATATAGCATCATACCCACACATCCAATCCATAAAATAAAATTAAGACTCGGAATATAGATTTGTCCTTTTACATCTGTTGGAAATTTGATGGTAACTCTAGGCCAGAAATTCATGCTGATAGCTTCACTTATTAATGTGAATGAACCACTGATCAATGCCTGACTGGCAATAATAGTTGCAAATGTTGCAATAATAACTCCCATCAATAAAAACCAATGAGGCATTAACTCGTAAAATGGATTGATGTTAGCACCTAAAGTATCGCTTCCTTGTGCTAATAACCACGCACCTTGTCCCATATAATTAAAAACAAGAGCTGTCTTAACAAAGATCCAACTGACTTGAATATTTTTTCTTCCGCAATGTCCAAGATCACTGTACAAAGCTTCTGCTCCTGTTGTACACAAGAACACAGCACCTAATAACCAAAATCCATGAGGATAATGCGTCAACAATTCAAAGCCATAATATGGGCTGATTGCTTTTAGAATTCCAGGATTTTGTACAATTTGCAAAATGCCTAATAGCATTATCATCGAAAACCAAACCAGCATGATGGGGCCAAATGAGAAGCCAACAATTTTTGTTCCGAAACGTTGAAATAAAAATAGCAATGAAATGATGCCTATAACTATTCCAATAGTTAATGTATTACCAGGTACAATAATGTTTTCTAATCCACTAACACCATTTAATCCTTCTACCGCCGATGCAACAGAGATAGGTGGTGTAATAATGCCATCGGCTAATAAAGTAGCAGCACCAACAATTGCCGGAATATATAACCACTTTGCATAACGCCTAACCAATGCAAATAAAGAAAAGATTCCACCCTCACCTTTGTTATCGGCACGAAGTGTAAGCAAAACATATTTAAATGTTGTTTGCAATGTTAATGTCCAGATAACGCAAGAAATACCTCCGTACACCAACTCTTCAGTAATTTTTCTATCCCCGATAATTGATTTAAAAACATATAAAGGCGATGTACCAATATCACCATAAATAATGCCTAGTGTTACTATTAATCCTGCTACAGTAAGTTTACTAATTTGAGTAGTTGGATGATTGGCGGTTAACGATGCCATTGCTTTTTGGGTTAAGGTTCAGTTGAAGTAATTAGTTGACAATTTGTTTCTTCATTTTGATGCAGTAAACTAAAAAAATAAATACAATTATTTTTTTCAAACGTTTGCAATAATTTTTAGTAACTAATTTTTGTTTTTCAAAGGAAGCAATGCAATAAATTCCTTGTATCAGCGGCTATCGTTTTTATTTCCAATCAGGACGCAAATTTATATGGCTTTTTTCATCATTATCAAAAATGATTATGCACTTTAAAAAAATTTAATGCTAACAAATGTTAGTGAGGGATTAATAACCGACCTAGTTTTAGGGAATTTGCAATTGGGTTTTTAATTACAAAACTAATAGGTTGATTAACGAATTTCTTTCCTAACAATTACCTTTAACAAATGGCAACTAAGCAATTGCAAAAAGAAAAATTCGAAATCATTTATAATAACCTCAACGAGCAGCAGCGTATTGCTGTTGATACTATTGAAGGTCCGGTTATTGTAAATGCTGGACCCGGCACGGGTAAAACGCAAATCCTTGCTATTCGAATTGGAAATATTTTACAACAAACCGATGCCAATCCAAATAACATCATTTGTTTAACTTATACCGATAACGGTGCTGTTGAAATGCGCAACCGCTTACTGCAAATAATTGGCACACCTGCTTATGGAATCAAGATTCACACTTTTCATTCTTTTTGTAACGAAGTCATCCAGGACAATCTCAGTTATTTTGGTAAATTAAATTTGGAACCGATAAGTGATTTAGAAGAGATCGATCTGTTTAATAAATTAATTGATTCCATTGAATCAGATAATATTTTAAAACGTTTTCGCGGTGAAGTGTATTACGAAGCACCAAGACTGAAAGCATTATTTAGTTTGATGAAAAAAGAAGCATGGAATGCTGATTATTTTAATGAACGAATTGATGCTTATTTAAAAGAGTTACCTGCCAAAGAAGGTTTTTTTTATAAAAGAAAATACAAAGAGTTTAATGCAGGAGATGCAAACCCAAACAAGATTGCAGCCGAAACTGAAAAAATGGAAATACTTCGGGCTGCTTCAAAATTGTATACGCGTTACAATAAAATGATGGCAGAAATAAGTCGTTATAATTTTGACGATATGATATTGTGGGTATTGGATGCATTTGAAAAAAATAAAAATATTCTGCTCGATTATCAGGAACGCTTTTTATATTTTTTGGTGGATGAATTTCAGGATACCAGTCGTTCGCAAAATTTATTGTTGCAATATTTAATTAATTACTGGGATGTGCCCAATGTGTTTGTGGTGGGTGATGCCGACCAAAGTATTTTTTCTTTTCAGGATGCCAATGTTGAAAATATTATTGAATTTGAAAAAAAATATACCGACAGTATTACCAAGATCGATCTTCTCAATAATTATCGTTCTACTCAAATTATATTAAATGCTTCTCATAAATTAATTACCAATAATCAACTGCGGACTGTAAGCATTGAGAATGGTCAACCCTTGATCTCTTCAAATATAATACTGGAAAGCATTTCAGCACAACCACAAATAGTCGAATATCCAAACACCACTCATGAAGCAATGGATATTGCTTTGCAAATCGAGCAATTAATTAATCAGGGCACAAGCGGAAAAGAGATCGCTGTTATTTATCGTAATCATTCGCAGGTCGAAGAAATTGCAAAAATTTTGGAAAGCAAAAACATTCCAGTCAACACCAGAAAAAAAGTAGATGTGTTGCAATTGCCTTTCATTCAAAATATCATCAGCATCTTATCATGGATAGATAAGGAAAATGCAATTCCATTTAGTGCCGAAGATCAGTTGTTCAAAATTTTACACTTTAATTTTTTTAATGCAAAGCCTGCTGATATTGCCAAATTAAGCATGCGTGTAAATGAAAAAAATATTGGCAGAAAAGAAGATCGGTATTCAATTCGCAGAGAATTAAGTGAAATAAAAAACAGTAACGGAGATTTATTTTCTCAACCCGATAATAGTTTAAAAGAAATAAGTGATCTTCTTGAAAATCTTTTAAAAGAATCAAACAATATTACTGTTCAGCATTTAGTTGAAATGGCTGTTCAGAAATCCGGCATACTTCGTTTCGTTATGCAAAGTCCGGAAAAACCATGGTTGATGCAAGTGTTGAATTCTTTTTTTAATTTTATTAAAGATAGCTGCAAACGCAATCCTGAATTGAATTTGCATGAGTTGTTGTTTAACATCAATATCATGCAAAACAACAGAATTGCAATACCGCTATACAAAGTTGTTGCAACAGATGATGGTGTTAACTTAATCACAGCACATGCTGCAAAGGGTTCGGAGTTTACTTATGTTTTTGTTATTGGTTGCACCGATAAAATTTGGGACGAAAGCAATTCAGGCAATAACCGAACATATAAATATCCCGATAATTTACTTAGCAATACAAACATTGCAAGCGATCTGGAAGAAAGTCGGCGTTTGTTTTATGTTGCCATCACCAGAGCAAAAACTAATTTACAAATTTCATACTCGGTAAAAGATAAAAACGATAAACCTTTAACTAAATCAACATTCGTTACAGAAATAACCGAAGGCATGTTATGGCAGCCGTTACAAAAATTTGTTCAGGAAGAAAAATTGATCGATCACTTAGCGTTGCAGTTTCAAGAAACAGCCATGCCCGAAATTGCATTAATTGAAGAAAATTACATCAATCAAATTCTTAAAAAATATTCTTTAAGTGTTACACATTTAAGCAATTACTTAAGTTGCCCATTGAAGTTTTATTATCAGAATTTGATCAGAGTCCCATCGGCAAAAAATGAAAGCATGGTCTTTGGAAGTGCCGTGCACTTTGCATTGCAGCGTTTGTTCGAGAAAATGAAAATCAAAGATCAAACATTTCCATCCAAATATGAATTGCTCGAAGATTTTAGTTGGTACATGCAAAAAAACAGAGAAGCATTTACTCCTGAAAGTTTTTTATTGAAGAATGATTACGGTAAAAAAATATTACCTGCTTATTACGATACACACATTAATAATTGGAATAAAGTTGTTGTGATAGAAAAAGCAATAAGAAATGTTTTTGTTAACGATGTACCCATCAATGGCAAATTAGATAAGTTGGAGTTTCAAGGTAAGTTGGTAAATGTGGTAGATTATAAAACAGGCAAGTTCGATAATGCAAAAAAGAAATTAGTACAGCCCAATGATAACGAACCTAATGGCGGCGATTACTGGCGTCAAGCAGTATTTTATAAAATTTTAATGGACAACGATAAAACAAACGATTGGCAAGCAGTGAGCACTGTGTTTGAATTTATTGAACCAATTGCTGATGAATATAAAACAGAAAAAATTGTTGTAACTCCCGAAGACATTACTACTGTAACACAACAAATAAAAAATGTCTGGCAGAAAATCCAGAATAAAGAATTTAAAACAGGTTGCGGCAAACCTGATTGTGAATGGTGCAAATTTGTAAAGACAAATAATATGGCCATTGCATTGCATGAATTAAATGAAGAAGACTCAGAATAGATTTATATGAACGTTAGGATTTGATTAGGCAGAAAGCGTTTATGTTTGTGATGATTAGAGTTATAAAAATTAAATATGATTAAGCTGTTGAGATTTATTTCATTTTGGGCGCTGCTATTTTTTATCTGGCATATCGAAACCGGTTGTGCCAACATGATTCCGCCAAGCGGCGGGCCAAGAGATTCTATTCCTCCAAAATTATTTGCAGCATTGCCAAAAGATTCTGCTATAAATGTTACCACTAATAAAATTACTTTAGTGTTTGATGAATTTATTGATGGAAAAGATATTCAGAAGAATTTGATCATATCACCTTATCCAAAAAATTCTCCGCTAATTGATTATAAATTGAGAAATGTAACAATTAAATTAAAAGATAGTTTAGAAGCCAACACAACTTATTCATTAAACTTTGGTGATGGATTGAAAGATGTGAATGAAGACAATATTGCAAAGAATTTTAAGTATGTTTTTTCAACCGGAAATACAATTGATCAAAATGTTTTTTCAGGAAATGTTATTCTTGCAGAAACAGGAAAGATTGATTCAACACTAATTATTGTATTGCATAAAAACCTTGATGACACTGCGATATATAAAAATCGGCCTCGTTATTATACCAGGGTGGATGGCAAAGGAAAATTTGTTTTTACTAATTTACCCGAAGGAAAATTTAATGCATTTGTTCTGCCAAATGATTTCACTAAAAAATATGATGACAGTACAAAACTTTTTGCATTTGCCGATTCGTTGATCATCATAAATAAAAGCACAAAGCCCGTTAACTTCTATGCGTATGAAGAATTCAAAAGAAAAAATGTAACAAAATCAAGTTCACCAAACAACGATAAAAATAATAAGCCTAAGAAAGAAGATATACGTTTGCGTTATACAACATCTTTAGATAATGCAACACAGGATATTTTAAGTCCTGATTTAGATATTACTTTCAACAGAAAAATAAAATCATTCGACTCTTCAAAAATAATTTTAACTGATCAGAGTTTTAAAGAGCTGAAAAATTATACAGTAAAATTGGATACGGGAAAAACTAAAATAAGTGTAAGGAATGAGTGGAAAGAAGGAATGGTGTTACGTTTAATTATTATGAAAGAAGCTGTAACAGATACAAGCAACAAAACAATTTCTAAATCCGATACCCTAATTATACATACAAAAAGCGAATCTGATTACGGAAGTCTTGCCATAAGATTCACCAATCTTGATCTTTCAAAAAATCCGGTATTATTAGTAATGTTGAATGATAAAATTGCAGAAGCAATTCCCATTACTCAAAGAGATCTGTTTCGAAAATTGTATCGACCCGGAGAATATGAATTAAGCGTTCTATTTGATACTAATAATAACAAGGTTTGGGATACCGGCAATTATAAAAAAAGAAGACAACCCGAAGTTGTTAAACAGCTAAATAAAAAATTATCGGTGAGAGCTAATTGGGACAATGAAATTGAAGTGGCACTTTAATTTTATTTCTGTCAGCACTTGTTATCTTTACAGTATGCAACTTCCTTCATCACTACTTGAAAATGCTGTAGCACAATTTTCCAAACTTCCAGGAATTGGAAAAAAGTCTGCATTACGTTTAGTATTGCATTTATTAAAACAAGATGTAAATGATGTACAACATTTTGGCGAAACAATTGCCAGGATGCGAAGAGATATAAAATTTTGTCAACGTTGCAATAATATTAGTGATGGAGATATTTGTAGTATTTGTGCTAATTCGTTTCGCAAGCAAAATATGATTTGTGTTGTAGAAACAATTCGTGATGTGATTGCGATAGAAAGTACACAACAATATAACGGAACCTATCATGTTTTGGGTGGAATAATTTCTCCACTGGATGGAATTGGTCCCGATCAATTAAATATCGAATCATTGATTAACAGGATTGAAAAAGAACAGACGGAAGAATTAATTTTTGCATTGAGCCCTAATATCCAGGGTGATACTACTATTTATTATATTCAGAAAAAGATCACTCACTTTAATTGTCGCGTCACTACAATTGCACGTGGTATTGCATTTGGTGGCGAATTAGAATATGCTGATGAAATGACTTTAGCCAGAAGTCTTGCCAACAGATTGCCTGTTCAGCAATATGTAAAATAGTTTTTTCGTAAAAAATATTACATTTTATTTATCTCCATCAGAATAAGATTTCTTAGACCCTTGATAATTTATTAATCGCCAAAATAATATTGCTGGTTAAAAAATTAATATGCGACTACTACATATTATATAAAATATGTCTTCATTTATATTGATTCTTACTTTTCATATTCAATTAAAACACCATTGTATAATCTTTAACAGCGATAAAAAAAAATTAGCACAAAAATTGAAATATGTCGGGCAACATTATCTTTTAATCGGTAATCTATAGGTGTAGAAAAAAATCAACTATGAAAAAATTTATCATTTTTTGTGCGGCCGCCCTTATTGTTTATGCGTGTAAACATGAAATCATTGTTACAAAAACGGTTCCCACGAATTTAATTTATGTTCCCACAAGCTCAACTATTTTATATGGAGCAGCTGGAAATTCTGTTACGCCAACCATTGATAATGGAGGTGAATCAGTTGTGTATTCAATTTCAGATTCAACTTTAACCGGTATAAGCATTAACAGTAATACTGGTGTAATTAGTTGGAGTAATACAGTTGCTGTAGGCATTTATAGTATTTCTGTTACAGCTTTAAATAGTGTTGGAAGTACGGCAACAACTTATATTTTAAATGTCAACAGCGCAATAACAGCACCATCAAGTCTTTTATATTCACCCGCAAGTAGTACTGTAGTTGCAGGTACAGCAGGCAATTCGGCTACGCCTTCAATAAATACAGGTGGAAGTATAATTACTTATTCTTTAACAGGAACAATTCCTTCTGGCATTAGTATAAACAGTTCAACAGGTGTGATAAGTTGGAGCAATGCTGTTGCGGTTGGTTCATATAATCTTGCAATTAAAGCAACAAATAATATTGGAAACACAACAGGAACTTATACTTTAACTGTAACACAGACTACAACTGTTGTTGCACCTACTAGTTTTTTATACAATCCTGCAAACAGTACCACAACATTAGGAACAGCTGGTAATTCTGCAACACCATCTATCAATAATGGTTTAGGTACCATTACATATTCACTTTCCGGGACTGTACCTACAGGAATAAGCATTAACAGCACATCAGGAATTATCAGTTGGAATACATTAGTTGCAACAGGCACATACAATTTAACAGTTAAAGCAACAAATTCTGCAGGAAATATAACAACAAGTTATTCCTTAACTGTAAATGCTGCACCGGTGGTTACGGGTGTATGTTTTTCATCACAAATATTGCCTTTATATCAAAGTTATTGCGCATTGGCAGGATGTCATAACAGTACAACAAAACGATCAGGTATTGAATTAGATACTTATGCAACGATCATGAAAGGAATTAAGGCTAATAATTCAAGTTCAAGTTCATACTATACAATCATTGGCAGAAGTATGCCTCCAAAAGCAAATGCACAAATGAGTTCGGCTCAGATTGCATTAATTCAACAATGGATCAATCAGGGTGCAACAAATTCAGTTTGCGCAGCTGCTTGCGATACAACACAGTTCACTTATACCAACACTATATCTACTTTGTTTGCGAATAATTGTGTGGGTTGTCATAATGCAACAACAAATTATTTAGGTGTGATATTGAGTGATTATACAAGTGCAGTAAATTCTATCAATACAATTACATCAACAACTTTTTTAAGTGCTTTAAATTATACCTCTGCAACATCGGCTATGAATATGCCGCCTAGCGGACAAATGAGTAGTTGTCAAATTACACAAATCACAAAATGGATAAAAAATGGTTATCCGCAATAAAAAAGAAAAAGTATAATACCCATTTTTAAAAAAGATTAAGACTATGAAAAAAGTAATCACCATTTGTTTAATTGCTATAGCTGTATATGCGTGTAAACAAGAAGTTATCAATGTTGCTACAACTGCACCCTCAGGTTTTTCTTACTCAGTTGCAAGCGCTACAATAACACAAGGCACTGCAGGAAATTCTGTTACTCCAACCATTAATAACGGTGGTGGTAAAATTGCATACACTTTAACCGGAGTAGGTATTTCGGGCATAAGTTTAAATACAAATACCGGAGTAATTTATTGGAGCAATATATTAGCTCCTGGCACCTATACTGTTACTGTTTCTGCATCCAACAGTGTTGGCAATGTAACCGTAGATTATAAAATAATTGTAAATAGTAATGGAATAGTAACAGCACCAAATAGTTTTATGTACAGTCCGGCAAGCACAACAATTGTTGTTGGTACTGCAGGTACATCAGCAGCACCAACAATTACCAATGGTGGTGGCAGTATAACTTATAGTTTAACTGGAACAGTTCCAACAGGAATCAGCATCAGCAGTACTTCAGGTATAATTAGTTGGAGCAGTGCAGTAGCAGCAGGAACATATACTTTAAATGAAACTGCTACAAATAGTGCTGGAAATACAACAACAACTTATACACTTACAGTTAAAGCTACTGCAACTGTAACTGCTCCAACCAGCCTTGCATATAATCCTGCAAGCGCTAGTGCTACGCAAGGAACTGCAGGGGCTTCAGCAACACCAACAATAAATAATGGATTAGGTACAATTGCTTATAGTTTAACGGGAACAATTCCAACAGGAGTTAGTATCAGCAATACTTCAGGGGTAATTAGTTGGGCTAATACAGTAGCTGCAGGAACATATATTTTAAATGTAACAGCTACAAATAGTGCAGGAAATACAACAGCAACTTATACACTTACGGTAACTGCTGCAGTTGCAACAGTAAGTTTTTCTAGAGATATTTTACCAACCATTTCATCAAGTTGCAGTGGCTGTCATTCTTATGCCACTTCATATACAGGAATTATTGGTCATACTACTGGATGCAATGGTATACAATATAAGATTAGTACAACTTATTGTTCAGGAGCACGTATGCCTTTAGGTGGAACACCATTATCAGCAAGTTATATCACTCTATTTAGTAACTGGATTGCTCAAGGTCAACTTAACAATTAAAAAAAATTTATAAGAATAGTTATTATTAAAAATTATCAAAAATGAAATTCATCTGCCTTATCGCATTATCTATTATTCTTTTATCAAGTTGTTATTACGACAAAGCACAATTGATATATCCAGCAGCTGGAACCTGTGATACAACTAGCGCAAATTACAGTACAAAAGTTGCACCAATAATAAGTGCTAATTGTGCCGTTTGCCACGGTGGAACTGCAACAGCAGGCGCTGGAATAAAATTAGATAATTATACTGGTCTTAAAATTTATGTGGGAAATGGTCAGTTACTAAACTCAATCAATCAAACAGGCGTTGTGCCTGCAATGCCATTGAGTGCAGGAAAATTAACTGATTGCGAAATAAGTCAAATTACTGCCTGGATTAACGCAGGTGCATTAAACAATTAAAAAAAACAAAATGAAAAAAATTATTTTATCTATTACAATGATCGCTGTTGGAATGACAATGGCAAATGCTCAAAAATTATTTTCTACAAAAGCCGGACAAATAAAATTTAATGCAACCGGTGGTGTTGAAAAAATCGCAGCTGTAAATAATCAGGTTGATAGTAAGATGGTTGATAAAACTGGTCAGATTGTATTTAGCCTTTTAGTCAACGGTTTTATTTTCGATAATCAATTAATGAAAGATCATTTTGAAGAAAATTATTTAGAAACTACCAAATATTCTAAAGCCGATTTCAAAGGATTCATCACAAACATTTCTACTGTTGATTTTTCGAAGAACGGTAAATATAATGTTACTGTTGATGGTTCATTAACCATTCATGGAGTAACACAAAAAGTAAGTACAGCAGGTACTTTAACTATTGCAAACGGAAAGCCAAGTATTGTTGGCGTGTTTAAAATAAAAATAAAAGAATACGGAATTACCGGTTTATACATTGGCGAAAAAATTGCAAGTGAAGCCGAAATATCTGTTGATTGTAAATACGACTAATTTTTCATCTGTTTAATTCTTATAAAATGTATTCATTAAAAAAACCAACACAAACACTCATACTTGTTGTATTTGTTCTGTTTCTTTCCAATAAATTAATAGCACAGGATATTGATTTGTTTAAAATGCAGGAAGCACAGGATAAAAAAGATCAGGCAAATAAAAGAGATCTTGTTACTGCTACTTTTAAAACCACTAGAATGGTTAATGGCCAATCGATAGAGAATGTTGGCAAAGGAATTATGGATTTAAAAATTTCTCATCGCTTTGGAACTGTAAATACAGGTGCATATAATTTCTTTGGGCTGGATCAGGCAACTATGCGTATCGGAATGGATTATGGTATTACCAATAGATTAATGGTGGGTATTGGCAGAAGTACTTTCAATAAAGAATTTGATGGGTTTTTAAAATTCAGAATATTGCGCCAATCAACCGGCAGAAGAAGTTTCCCTTTTTCAGTTAGTTATGTTGCAACAAGTATTTATCAATCGGTAAAACCAGCTGAAACAACTTATCAAATTTATCAAACCGACCATTTCTTTTATGTACATCAACTAATCTTCGCAAGAAAATTCAACGATTATTTTTCGCTGCAATTAGTTCCAACATTGGTGCATTACAATATTGTTCCATTAACAACAAGTGAAAACGATTTATATTCAGTTGGCGTTGGTTTCCGTCAAAGAATTTCAAAAAGAGTAAATTTAACAGGCGAATATTATTATCAAATTAACCCTGTAACAGGTACTTATAATACTTTGTCGTTAGGATTTGATATTGAAACTGGCGGTCACGTGTTTCAATTACATTTCACTAACTCAACAGGCATTAATGAAAAAAGTGTTATTACAGAAACAACAGGACAGTGGGATAAAGGCGATATACATTTTGGATTCAACATCTCAAGGGTTTTTACAATCGTGAAACCTAAAGCAATGGCAAACGCAAAGTTTTAATTAATAAATAAATAAAATGAAAAAGAAAATTATTTTATCGATACTGGCAATATTTGCATTTGCAATTTTAGGTATTTGGTTCTTTGTGTTTTTTAAACCAACGCATTTCAAAAGAGATGTTGCCGACGAAAAAGGAATTGCTGTTTCATCAAAAGATATTGTAAAAGAATTTCAATCTAATGAAGCAGCCTCAAACACAAAATATATAAACAAGGCTGTTGAAATTACAGGTGAAATTGCCGAAGTTAAAAAAGATCAAACAGGCAAAACTACCATCATAATTAAAAGTGATGATGCTTTCTCGAATGTATTTGTAACTTTAAAACAAACTGACCAACAACCTAAAACCGGCGCTAACATTTGCATAAAAGGCATATGTACAGGGTTTCTTAGCGATGTGGTTGTTATTGACGCCATCGTTACTAAATAATTTTCCGTTATCGATAAATTTTAAATTAGCAATAAATAATTTCAAAAATTAAAGAGCTTACTTTTGAAAAAAAGTAAGCTCATGTTTTTTAAGCTCGTTAAAGATCTGCCCTGGATGTTTACCATTGCATTTTTAATTTGGATGATAGTGGTAATTATGATTTTCAAAAATTATAAAAAGAAAGACGACTCTTTCTTTAAAAAATATAAAACTTCGTTCATTGCTATTTTTATTGCACTGATTGTTACCATCGTTGATATTTGGTTCTTTGTACAATACATTCCAACTCACTTCAGAAAACACGATGTAGTAGAACAAACTTTATCAACCAACGATATTGCGAAAGAATTACAATCAACCGATACAACAACCAAAACAATTACTCCGGTAAAATCAAAAGATTCTGCAACAAAAAAAATAGTTGAAATAAAACCTGCCGAAAAAATTTATACAACTAATAAAGCAAGCATACATTTTTTTTCAAGCACTTCAGCCGAAGATATTGAAGCAACCAACAGTAATACCGTTTGTGCATTGAATTCTAAAACAGGTGACTTACGTTTCATTGCATTAATAAAAAGTTTTCATTTCGAAAACGAGTTAATGCAAGATCATTTTAATACCGAAGATTATATGAACAGTGATGTTTTTCCTAAAAGTGAATTTAAAGGAAGCATCACCAATATCAGCACAGTTGACTTTACAAAAGATGCAACTTACAATATAACAGTGGCGGGCAATTTGACCATTCATGGCATAACTCAAAAAATAACAATCCCAGGAACACTGGTTGTTGCAAAAGGAAAACTAAGTGTAAAAAGTATTTTCAAAATTAAAAGGATCGATTACGGCATCACAACCGATGAAGTTGCCGATACAATCGAAATAACAGTAACCGGCAAATTCGATTAAAGAATCAATCTTTGGTAATTCAAGCTGCGCCTGCTATTTTTGCATCGCAGGCTGATTTGTTTATTGTTCGGCCTGTTCAAAAAAATAGAACTAATAAACGTTGTCGAAGTATCACAATAGCACATACTCTCTCAAACGTTTTATTTTTTATTTTTTTTGAAGTCAGCAATCGTAACATCACTCAACACTTGTTGCGTCGCACACTTCAACGTTCAAAACAATATTCAACTTTTTTGTGGTAAAAATTATTTGTTATGTGCATTAGAAAAGAATTAGAAAAAAGAATATTAATTATTGATGGTGCAATGGGTACCATGATTCAGCGACATAAATTAAGTGAAGCCGATTATCGTGGCGAACGTTTTAAAGATTGGCATAGCGATGTAAAAGGCAATAACGATTTATTAAGCATCACTCAACCCGAAATAATTATTGGCATTCATAAATTATATTTAGAAGCCGGTGCCGATATCATTGAAACAAATACTTTCAGCAGCACCGTAATTGCGCAAGCTGATTATGATATGCAATCATTGGCTTACGAATTAAATGTTGCATCAGCAAAATGTGCCAAAACAGCTGCAGATGCTTACACAGCAAAGGATCCATCGAAACAGCGTTATGTTGCTGGTGCCATTGGTCCATTAAATAAAACATTAAGTTTATCACCCGATGTAAATAATCCCGGCTATCGTGCAGTAACATTTGATGAAGTGGTTGATGCATATTATACACAGATCAGCGGATTGGTTGATGGCGGTGTAGATATTTTATTGGTAGAAACTATTTTCGATACACTGAATGCAAAAGCTGCCATCTTCGCTATAAAAAAATATTTCAGAGATAATAAAAAAGAAGAGTTGCCTATAATGATCAGTGGCACCATCACTGATGCAAGTGGAAGAACATTAAGCGGACAAACACTCGAAGCATTTTATACTTCTGTGATGCATGCAAAACCATTAAGTGTTGGTTTAAATTGTGCACTTGGTGCTGCAGAAATGAGAGCACACATTGAAGAGTTATCACAAATTGCTTCATGTTATACATCTGCATATCCAAATGCAGGTTTACCAAATGCAATGGGAGAATATGATGAGCAACCACATCAAACCGCACACTTTATTGAAGAGTGGGCAAAAGAAGGTTTTGTAAATATTGTTGGTGGATGTTGTGGCACAACACCCGATCATATCAAACATATTGCTGATCATGTAAAAGCAATTCAACCAAGATTGTTACCTGTTTTAGAAACTGAATTGGTTTAAATAATTTAGAAATAGAAATGAGTACTATCAATACCATCAAACCTTTCTTACGTTTATCAGGATTAGAACCTTTGATCATTCGTCCTGAAACAAACTTTGTAAATGTTGGAGAAAGAACTAATGTAACGGGTTCTAAAAAGTTTGCACGACTCATTCGTGAAAATAAATACGAAGAAGCATTATCAGTTGCACGCCAACAAGTAGAAAGTGGTGCGCAAGTTTTAGATGTAAATATGGATGATGCATTGTTAGATGGTGTTCATGCCATGACAACATTTTTAAATCTTTTACAAGCAGAGCCTGATATTGCGAAGATTCCCATCATGATAGATTCTTCAAAATTTTCTATCATCGAAGCAGGATTAAAATGTGTGCAGGGAAAATGCATCGTGAATTCTATCTCCATGAAAGAAGGAGAAGAAAAATTTATTGAACACGCTTTCATTTGCAAAGCTTATGGTGCTGCCATTATTGTAATGGCTTTTGATGAAGCCGGACAAGCAGATACAAAAGATCGTAAAATAGAAATTTGTCATCGTGCTTATAAAATATTAACCGAACAAGTTGGTTACGATCCGCAGGATATTATTTTCGATCCAAACATTTTTGCAGTTGCAACCGGTATTGAAGA
>CAIQDX010000110.1 GCA_903870685.1 uncultured Chitinophagaceae bacterium
CAATTCTCATTAAAAATGGTTTGATGCGAAAACAGTCTCGCAAAAGGAACGTTTAATTAAAATATTATTCATCGTATAATCAAAACAGAACCCGAGAAAGGATTTGTAGAAACACTTGTTTTAATTATATAGTAGTAATTTCCAATTGGTAAAGTTTGGTTATTAAAAGTTCCATCCCAGTTTTTATTATACCCGATCGATTTAAAAACCAATTGGCCATACCTGCTATATACTTCAACAGAACAATTTGGAAAGAAATGTAACAATGGTATTTCCCATGTATCATTTATTCCATCGTTATTAGGTGAAAAAGCATTAGGCGGAATAATTGGCGGAGTCTTTACTGTAATCTCTAATGAGTCTAACACAATACAACCATCAGTACCGGTAGACTTTATATAATACATGCCACTTGAACTAATCTTCGTAGGATCTATTACACTAACAGTTGCAGCATGATCCTGCCAATAAGTAAAAAATGAATTTGTATTAGAAGTTGATTTTACTAATGCTGTTAAATCAATGGTCGCCGGAAGATATACATCATAAGATTGCGAAATTGTAAAATAAGGAAGAGGTAAAATTGTTGCCTCAATAGCCCCAATGGCACTGCATCCTAAACTGTTTGTTACTTTAATAAAATAAGTGCCGCTAACTTTTATTGAATCTGGTGCTGCGAGATTTATTGTTGTTACGCTATCCTGCCAATACGATGTTTTTACATCAGTTTGATTTGTGGTAAAACCAATTGGCGAGGTAATATTTACATAACCACAAGAAGCTTGATTATTGATTGATAGCACTGGATTTTTTGAAACAGTAACATTTACAGGTTTCACAATAAAACAGGCAACCGATCTTGTTGCTTTAATAAAATATGTACCACTCATACCAATCATCTGTGGATTCGGTAAAATATTTGTAGAGAGAGAATCGTTCCAATAAGTATATACTAATCCCACATCACTTCCTGATGTGATAGTAGCATTTGTTATATCAATTTTATTTGGAAAACAAACAGGTGCAGGATTATTCACAACAAAATTTGGCGGATTTTCAAACATAACAGAAACAGGTTTTAACTCACTGCAGCCATCACTGTTTACAGCTTTAATATAATAGGTACCGGCATTATTTATTTGTTTTGGTGTTGGCACATAATTAGTTTGTGATGTATCTGTGAAATAAGAAAAAGTCAAACCTGCTGTGCTTCCTGCAGTTACAAATGGTGCAGTTAGATCTACAAAATTCGAATAACAACCAACGATCGAATCAACGGTATGTAATTGAAAAGTTTGAGGCGATAATTGAATGGTTGAATGTAATGTATCCAAACAACCTAATCCTGGATATGGAGAAACAACTACATGAAATAAAGTACCGGATAGTGGAAGAGGACTTAATTTTAATATATTAGAAGTCCCTAATACTTGTGAATAGTCAGCATTATACCATGTATAACCATTGAATCCAAATGGGGCAGTTAAGCTTATTGAATTAGTGTTATTACAATAAACATTTCCTGAAACAGGAGTGGAACAATTCTCATTAATATCAATATAGGCATAACCAAAATGTGGGCCATAAGCACAATCGTGTGTCGTAAATTCTATTCGAACGGTTTTACCTGCATAACCCGCCAATTTGATAGTGATGGGTGACCAGGGTTTATAAATATCTGCTCCTTTTGTCGATAATTGAAAGCCGGGTAGATTGGATGATGCAACAAAATTAAATGCACCACAATCTATATATTGGTTGGCTGTTACATCAAATACTTTTGAAGTAAAACCCGGTTGTGCCCAATCGGTATGATTGGGATTTTGAAGCACAACAGCATAATTATAAATGATACTGTAATTATCTTGATTAGCAGGAATAGTAAAAGTATAACTTACCGTTTGTGCATGCCAAAATCCAGAAGTGTCTCCTAACTTAATTGAATAATTGCTGCCATTGGGACAATTAACAGGAAATTGTCCCAATGGATCTAATGCTTGCGGATAAGTATTTTTTAAAATAGTAACACGATTATTAGAATCGACCACATTGGTTGAAATAGAGCCATTTGTTGAAGATATTTTACCATCAGAAATTACCCAATTTTGAAATGTACCTTTTTCGAATCCAATATTATCGGGACATTGAGCCATACTGCCTGTAATAATGAATAGAAGAATCGGCGCACATAATATTTTGATAAGATCACATCTGCTCATTCTCTTTATTTATTAAATGGATAATGAGATGTATTATGGATTTTAATTAGAGAAGAAAACATTTCTCATCCTGCCATTTTCTTTTTAAAGGTACTTATTTAGCTGCGGGAAAAGAAAGATCAGTCTAATGTGGCTACCCAAAAATGGTTTTATAAAACGACCGTTCTTAAAACAATGCGAGCTTGAATTTTAAGAATATGATATTGAAAAAAGCCTGAAGATTATTTTGTTTTAACGATTTACAAAAACGAAGACAAAAAGTTTATCATCATTAGAGTTATTGCTGTGCATTTCAAATAAAAATAGACAATAATATGTAGCTTGATTATAAATCTCAATGAGTACAAGAAAATTATTGTAGTGAAGTAATCATGACTGATGAAGAAAAACTATTTTTCTAAAAGCCCCAGATCTGGTTGTGCATATTTATACACTTTAAAATAGATGGTAGTTTTAGTTTGATTCACTCCTTCGATCTTAGAAATATTATTTACAAAGGCAATCAAATGATCATTATTTCTGCACATCACATCAACTTCCAGATCATAATCACCGGAGGTCATTGCTAAAAAACTAACTTCAGGAAGTTTGGAAATTTTTACTGCAACTTTTTCTTTGAATGTTGCCGGACGAACATACACTGCAATATGTGCATACGAATGAAACCCAACTTTATCAGGATCTACTCTGCCGATTATACTGATGGTTCCGTCTTCAATTAATTTATTCACTCTTGTTCTTACCGTGCCGATCGATACTTTTAATTTATCGGCAATAACAGTAAACGACATTCTTCCATCTTTCTGTAAAAAAGAAAGAATAGAAAAATCCAGGTCATCCAAAATCATATTTCCGTTCTTTTCAGTCATAATAAATAATGACAAATTTGTAACCTTTTTCTCAAAATATTGTTTTTTTTTTCATAAAAAATACATTATTTTTATTTTTGGATATAAAATTCTGCAAATTCTATATCAACCAAAAACAAAACAATGAAATATCAATCCATTCAGAATTACATCAACGGACAGTTTGTTGCGTCATCTTCCAACAAAAAATTAGATGTCATTTCACCTGTTGATGGAACATTATTATCAACTGTTCCTTTATCAAACTCAAATGATTTAGATGCAGCAGTTGTTGCGGCAAAAGCTGCTTTTCCTGAATGGAGTAAAACACCAATCAAAGAACGAGTGCAAGTTTTTTTCAGATATAAATATTTATTAGAAAAAAATTTAAAAGCATTAGCCGAATTATGCACCGAAGAAAACGGAAAAACGTATGGTGAATCAGTTGCCGAAATTGAAAAGAGTATTGAATTAACTGAGTTTGCTACATCATTACCTCAATTAATTACCGGGGAAGTTTTAGAAGTTAGCAAAGGTGTTGAATGCAGAACAGAACATGCACCGCTTGGTGTTGTTGCATCCATTGTTCCTTTTAATTTTCCAAGCATGGTTCCTAACTGGACAATTCCTAACGCCATTGCTTTAGGAAATTGTATGATTATAAAACCATCAGAAAAAGTTCCGTTAAGTTGCGGCAAATTAGCAGAGTTATTAAAAGAAGCAGGATTACCTGATGGTGTTTTTAATATTGTTCATGGTGATGTTGAAATTGTAGAAGCTATCTGCGATCATCCCGGTATTGAAGCAGTTTCATTTGTTGGTTCAACTAAAGTTGCAAAGATCGTTTACAAAAGAGCAACATCAAATTATAAAAGATGTTTGGCATTAGGTGGCGCAAAAAATCATCTTCTGGTTTTGCCAGATGCAAAAGCAGAGATGACCGCTCAAAACGTTGCTGCGTCTATGTCTGGCTGTGCCGGACAACGCTGCATGGCCGCAAGTGCAATGATCGCTGTTGGTTCTGTTGATCATATCATCGAAAAAATCTGTGATGAAGCAAAAAAAATAATTCCCGGAAAAAATATAGGTGCAGTAATTAATAAAGCATCGCAAGAAAGAATCGAAAAATATATTACCGAAGCTGAACAACAAGGTGCAAAAATTTTACTGGATGGAAGAAAAGCAATTGTTGAAGGAAAAGAAAATGGAACTTATGTTGGTCCAACAGTTATTGATTTTGTTACTCCCGAAATGAGTGTTGCCAAAGAAGAAATTTTTGGTCCGGTTATTTCTATCATGCGTACAAAAACTTTGGATGAAGCATTGGCAATCGAAAATGCAAATCCTTATGGAAATGCAGCAAGCGTGTTTACACAAAATGGTGGTGCTGCGCGTTATGTAATTGAAAAAGCAAGTGCCGGCATGATCGGTGTAAACGTTGGTGTGCCTGTTCCTCGTGAGCCTTTTAGTTTTGGCGGATGGAACGAAAGTAAGTTTGGTGTTGGCGACATTACCGGAAAAAGTTCGATTGAATTCTGGACGAAGTTGAAGAAGTCAACCACCAAATGGAACCCTGAAGCTGGTGTGAATTGGATGAGCTAAAAATAATTTTGAATGATGAAATATTTTTTGTGACCAACATTTGTATTTCAATTAATCACCTGTTGCGTCGCACACTTCAACTTTTAGTTCTTCATTCAACATAAAAAATAAAATTAAAGATCATGAATACTCAAACATTAACCGAAGCGCAGGAAATAATTCAAGATAACTTGGATTATACTTTATTTAGTTGGAGCAAACAAAAAGGAATAAACCCTATTGCGGTGAAACATGCAGAGGGCGTGTATTTGTACGATTATGATGGAAATAGAATCATCGATTTTTCGAGTGGATTAATGAATGTAAATATTGGTCACGGCAATCAAAGAATAACCGAAGCTGTTGTAAAACAAATGCAGGAAGTAAGTTATGTTACGCCAAGTTGTGTAACAAAAGTTCGCGGTGATCTCGGAAAAAAATTAGCAGAGATTTGTCCCGGCGATTTAAACAAAGCATTCTATACTTTATGTGGTGCATCATCCATTGAAAATGCAATTAAAATCGCAAGATTATATACAGGTCGTCATAAAATTTTAACACGTTATCAATCTTATCATGGCGCATCAATTGGTGCCATGTCAGCAAGCGGTGATCCGCGAAGAATTCCTGTTGATGCACAACAGTCACCAAATTTTGTGCACTTCGATCTGCCATATTTATATCGTTGGGAATACGGCGAAGAAAATTTATTGAAAGACTGCATTGCAAGCCTGCAAAGGGTTATAGCGTATGAAGGCGCTGTAAATATTGCCGCCATTTTATTGGAAGGCGAAAGTGGTTCATCGGGTTGTTTGCAATATCCAAAAGGTTATTTAAAAGCAGTGAGAGAAATTTGTAACAAACATGGCATCTTATTAATAATGGATGAAGTGATGAGTGGCTTTGGAAGAACAGGTAAATGGTTTGGTTTCGAAAATCATGGAATCATTCCCGATATGATCGCAATGGCAAAAGGATTAACATGCGGTTATCTTCCTTTCGGTTGTTTAATGGTAAGCGATAAAATTGCTGCAAAATATGATGACACGATGTTGGCATTGGGATTAACTTATTCCGCACATCCTGTTTGTTGTGCTGCTGCATTGGAAACAATTAAAATTTATGAAGATGAAAATTTAATTGAGAATGCAAGAGCCATGGGAAAATATATTGAACAACGTGTTGAAGGAATGAAAAAAGATCATCCATCGATCGGTGATTTCAGAAATACCGGATTATTGGGTTGTATTGAATTAGTGAAGAACAGAAAAACAAAAGAACCAATGGCGCCTTTCAATGCAAAGCCTGATGAAATGCTGGTGATGAATAAAGTTGCTGCAAAAATAAAAGCCTTGGGCATGTACACTTTTGTAAGATGGGGTTATATTTTTATTGCACCGCCATTGTGTATTACCAAAGAACAAATTGATGAAGGATTAGCCATCATCAGCGAAGCAATAAAAATTGCTGATGAGAATTATGTTGAATGATAAATTTTAAATTTTGAATTAAGCAATAATTTAAAATTCATTCATATAAAATTTAAATTAAAAAATGCACGACAACTTCGAATTATTAACAGAAGAATTTCAGTCTTCCGCTTTATACAGCGAAGACCTTGCTCCAGTTCCTAAAAATAAAAGATCATGGGGAACATGGAACTACGCTGCATTGTGGATCAGCATGAGTTTATGCATTCCAACTTATATGCTCGCAAGTTCGTTGATCGATGGCGGTATGAATTGGTGGCAATCTATCTTAACAATTTTTATCGGCAACACAATTGTATTAATTCCAATGATATTAAACGGACATGCAGGTGCAAAATACGGCATTCCATTTCCTGTTTTTGCAAGAGCAAGTTTTGGTGTGATTGGTGCAAATATTCCTGCAATGCTTCGAGCAATTGTTGCATGCGGATGGTTTGGAATTCAAACATGGATCGGTGGATTTGCATTATATCAAATGTTGCGTTTATGGTTTCCTGCATTAGAAACATTGCCGCAAATTTTTCCAAATTCATTCGGTTTACAAACTGGTCCGGCCATTACATTTTTTTTATTTTGGCTATTAAATATGTATGTTGTTTATCTTGGTGTTGAAAGCATAAAAAAATTATTAGTCTTCAAAGCTTTCTTTTTGCCTATCGCTGCAATAGCATTATTAGTTTGGGCAATATCGGCTGGAAATGGCTTGGGGCCTATATTACATCAACCTTCAAAATTTGAAACAACAAAACAATTCTTTCATTTTTTCTTTCCTGCATTAACAGGCATGGTTGGTTTTTGGGCAACATTATCTTTAAACATTCCTGATTTTACTAGATATGCAACAAGTCAGAAAGCACAGATCAACGGACAAATCATTGGCTTACCACCTTCAATGACATTGTTCTCTTTTATTGGTGTAGTTGTTACTTCTGCAACAGTAATTATTTATGGAAAAACAATTTGGGATCCATTAGTATTGGCAGGAAAATTTGATAGTAAATTATTAGTAAGCATTGCAATGATCGCTGTTGCTATTTCAACACTCGCCACAAATATTGCTGCAAATATTGTGAGTCCGGCAAATGACTTTGCACATTTATCTCCGTCAAAAATTAATTTTAAAACCGGTGGTTATATTACCGGACTGATTGGCATTTTAATTTTTCCATGGAAATTAATTGCAGATCCAAGCGGATATATTTTTACATGGTTAGTTGGTTATTCAAGTTTGCTTGGTCCGGTTGGTGGTATTATGATCGTTGATTATTATTTTATTCGCAAACAACAATTAATTACAAACGATCTCTATCAACACAAAGGTATTTACCAATATTCAAAAGGATTTAATGCAGCAGCCATCGTTGCATTAATTGTTGGCATCATTCCAAACATTCCCGGGTTTTTGACAACAATAAAACTGATCAGTGCAGATACAGTACCCGATTGGATTTCATCAATATATAATTATGCATGGTTTGTTGGATTTGGTGTGAGTGGATTTGTGTATTGGTTGGCCTCCCCAACCCCTCCAAAAGAGGGGCTTAACAAACAGACTGATTAATTTTATCATGATAATAAATGTTAAACGATATGTCAGAAGAAAAAAATATTAACTCCAAAATTGAAGTTTCTGAATCCCCCTTTCGGGGGGCGGGGGGGCTTCTAATTAAAAACGGAAGAGTCATCACCGCAACCGATAATTACATCGCTGATGTTTTTATTGAAGGTGAAACTGTTGTTGCGATTGGGAAAAATTTATCAGTGAAAGCTGATAAAGAAATTGATGCAACCGGAAAATTAATTATGCCGGGTGGTATTGATCCGCATGTGCATTTGGCCATGCCTTTCATGGGAACTTATTCAAGTGATGATTATGAAACCGGCACCCGTGCTGCATTATACGGTGGCACTACTATGGTGATCGATTTTATTTTACAAAAACAAGGCAACAGTTTACAAACTGCATTAGAAGAATGGAAAAGCAGAAGCGATAATAATTGTGTGGGTGATTATAGTTTTCACATGGCGGTAACAGATTATAATGAAGCAACAAAAAAAGAAATAAAACATTTTATAGAAGAAGAAGGAATTACTTCTTTCAAAACTTTCATGGCATACAAAGGTGCATTGATG
>CAIQDX010000111.1 GCA_903870685.1 uncultured Chitinophagaceae bacterium
CACAGCCACAGTAGCTGCAGACGCTAATTATAATGGTGCATCATCATCGGCTTATGCGTTTAGCATTGGTAAAGCATCATCAACGATAACAGTGACCGGTACAACCAGCTATACTTATACAGGTAGTGCTCAAGGACCAACCACATCAACTGAATCAGGTTCTACAGGTACAATTACTTATAGTTATTCCGGCACAGGCGGAACAACTTATGGTCCAAGTGCAACATTGCCAACAGCACCGGGCACTTATACTGCAACAGCCACAGTAGTTGCAGACGCAAACTATAGCGGCGCAACATCAGCAGCCTATGCTTTTACAATAGCACCTGCTACATCAACAATAGTAGTAACAGGAAGTATAAGTTATACCTATACAGGAAGTGGACAAGGTCCAACAACTTCAACAGAGACCGGCTCTACAGGAGCTATCACTTATAGTTATTCCGGCACAGGCGGAACAACCTATGGTCCAAGTGCAACCTTACCAACCGCGCCGGGTACTTATACAGCAACAGCTACAGTAGCAGCAGACGCTAATTATAGCGGCGCAACATCAGCAGCCTATGCTTTTACAATAGCACCTGCTAATTCAACAATAGTAGTAACAGGAAGTACGACCTATACGTATAGTGGAAGCGGTCAAGGACCAACAACCTCAACAGAGATAGGATCAACAGGAGCTATCACTTATAGTTATACCGGAACAGGCGGAACAACATACGGTCCAAGTGCTACATTGCCAACGGCACCGGGTACTTATACTGCAACAGCCACAGTAGTTGCAGACGCAAACTATAGCGGCGCAACATCAGCAGCCTATGCTTTTACAATAGCACCTGCTACATCAACAATAGTTGTAACAGGAAGTACAACTTATACTTATAATGGTAGTGGCCAAGGTCCAACCACATCAACAGAGACAGGCTCAACCGGAGCTATCACTTATAGTTATTCCGGAACAGGAAGTACAACATATGGTCCAAGTGCAACTTTACCTTCAGCTCCGGGTACTTATACAGCAACAGCTACAGTAGCTGCGGATGCAAATTATAACGGAGCAACATCAGCAGCTTATGCATTTACGATCAATAAAAAGGCATCTGCCATCACAGTAACAGGAACTACAAGTTATATATATAATGGAAGTGGTCAAGGACCGACAACATCAACAGAGACAGGCTCAACAGGAGCGATTACTTATAGTTATACTGGAACAAATGGAACAACTTATGGCCCAAGTACAACACGTCCAACTGCACCCGGTAATTATACGGTGACTGCCACCGTAGCAGCAGATGCCAACTATAACGCCGCTACATCTGCAGCATATGCGTTTATAATTTTACCGCCACCACCTGCGCCAATTGGAGGAACATATATTGTAGGTGCAAATGGGAATCCTTCCAATATAGTAAGTACAGTAAATACACCACCATCAGGCAGTAAAATATTGTATTGTGATGCAAATGGCAATAGCTGCAGCTTAACAGCACCAACACTTTCAATTAATCCTGGCATCTATATTTATTGTATCAAGAATATTGATACGATCAGCGGCTTGATCAGTTCGCCATGTGTGTTTGATACGATCAGGATCTATCCGGGTGCACCTGTAGTTACCAATGGTACTTATTATGTAAATGGTACTAAAAATCCGGCAAATATTTCATTGCAGGTAACAGGTTCTAATATTAAATATTTTGTTAACGGTGGTTCAACAGCTGCAAGTACAACACCAGGTCTGCCCGGAGCAATTGGTGTATATAATTTCTCAGCGTCACAGACTGTTAATTCAATGGAAAGTGCAAAGGCGAACTTTACAGTTACTATGATAAGCAGTCCGATAAAAGTGTACAAAACAGTATCAGCTCCGGTAATGGAAGTAGATGGTAGTTTTAATATCAACATTACATTAAAAGCAAATAATCTTACTCCTGCTTCGATCGACAGTTTAATAATTGATGATGATCTGTCAAAAGTATTTCCGATAGGGTCGACCTTTAATATCTTATCAGTTAATACATCAGGTAATCTTTCAGTAGATAACTCTTACAATGGGAATTCTTATATACATACTACTGTATATGCAAGTAAATTGGCAGCATCAAGTAGTGATTCTGTAAAGATCTTAGTGAATCTAAAACCAAATGGATTTGGCGGTACCCTATATAATACGGCCAATGTTACCGGTAAAGGTCAATTTGGATGGTTCCAGGATGTATCTACTGATCCGGCCGTTACTTCATCTACACCGGTATCAACGCAATTTGTGATCCCATCAATTGATATTGTGATCGCTGGAGGGTTGTCACCAAACCATGATGGCCTGAATGATAATTTCATTATCACACGTCCATATAATACTAAGATAGCATTGCAGGTATTTAACAGATGGGGTAATGTGGTTTATAAAAGTGATGATTACCAGAATGACTGGGCCGGAAAAGGACAAGGTAATTTCTTAGGTCAGGATTTACCGTCAGGTACCTATTTCTATATTGTAGTTGCAACAGATGCAACAGGAGTAACCAAAAGATTCACCGGACCAATAACATTAGTAAGATAATTTAACAAAAAACAGAAAAACATGTCAAACAATATAAAATATAGCATTCTTATAGCCGGATTTCTTGTTGTACTATCTGGCATCAATAAAGTGCAGGCGCAAACCGAGCCCATGTATGGTCAGTATATGTATAATATGATTAGTATTAATCCTGCTTATGCCGGCAACAGGAATGTAATGGGGTTAAACACTTTTTACCGAAATCAGTGGGCGGGTATTTCAGGGGCGCCTACAACTGCTTCTTTTAGTCTGGATGGCCCCTTAGATCAAAACGGTTTAGGCTTTGGTGTACAATTATACAATGATGTAATTGGGGTAGAGAATGCAACCGGGCTTAATGGCATGATATCAAAAGGGGTAAGATTATCAGAAAGAGCTGTCTTATCTGTGGGATTATCGGCAGGCCTAATGAATTATCGTGCAGATTTAACACAGGTACATAATCTCTTCTCCACCAATGATCCTGCTTTCTATCAAAATTATAATAGTTGGTTACCTACCATCGGCGCCGGTGTATTTTATAATACCGATCATTTTTATTTAGGAATTTCTTTACCCAATATTCTTATATCCAGAATATCAACATTGGATATGATCAAATCGAATATTGAGAAAATTTCTGACTATCATTTCTTTGCTACCACAGGTGCTGTAATAGATGCAAGCGAAAATGTAAAGATCAAACCCTCGGTAATGATGAAAATGATCAGTGGAGCTCCCGTTCAATTTGATCTGAATACGAATGTATGGTTAAAGGATGTTTTTGGATTGGGTGTTTCTTACAGAACAAACGATGCAGTAATTGGCATGTTTGAATTACAAGCAACCAAACAATTAAGAATAGGAACTGCCTACGAAGTACCGGTCACTACCATTAGTGGATATACTTCAGGTACTTATGAATTACTGCTTCGCTATGAGTTTGGAAGAGACCTAAACAAAATTAAATCAACCAGATATTTTTAAGATATGCGTTATATTTTTTCATTACTGTTTATTGCACTGTCTGTTACTTCTTTCAGTCAACAAAATCATTCAGCTTCTTTAAGATTAGGTGATCAGTCATTTAATGATATGCGCTATTCTTATGCGATCCCTTTTTACAAATCTTATCTTACAAAGCACGAAAAGGACACAGCCGCTTTATTGCGTTTAGGATATTGTTATAAGATCAATAATGTATACGATAGTGCGATACATTATTATGAGCTTGCCGAAAATTTCGGAGCTGCTAAAACAAATGTCCTGGCCGAATTATATGCCAGTTCAGGAAATTATGCAAAAGCAATTACTGCTTACCAAGCATTATTGGATGCTTCGAAACGACAAAGTAGCGGAATGAAAAGCGTATATAAAAGTCGTTTAGAGGGTTTTAAAAATATGAAAAAGTGGTTTAGGGATTCTTTGAATTATAAACTCTATAACTTATCCATCAATACGCCATTTAATGAATACAATGCGGTGATGTACAATGGCGGTATCGTATTTGAATCAAACAGAGATAATAAAATAAACCGAAGAAATGAATTTGCCTGGGATGGATCGGCTTTTGCAAAATTGTATTATATAGCAGATACTGCAAAGATCAGAACAGATAGTATAGCCACCTTTTTATGGACAGATAAGCATATTAAAAAAGCTATTGCTGAATATAGCGTTTTATCAAGCAACGATAATAATAAGTGGATACCCAAATTTGATTTAAGGAACGTGAAATATGATAATGTATCGGTTCCTGTATTTAGTAATGGTTTAGATGTTAGTGTAAACTATGGAGCCATTTGTTTTACAAATGATGGCAATACAGCCTATTTTACAAAAAATCAAAAGAACAGGAAAGGGGAGAACCGTTTGGAAATATGGCAAGCCGATAAAAACAAAGAAGGAAAATGGGAAATAACACAAAAATTGTCGTTAGGCAATCCTATGTATTCTTACTTCCATCCGGCAATTACAGCCGATGGTAACAGATTGTATTTTGCAAGTGATGTTCCCGGCGGTTTTGGAGGTACTGATATTTATTATACAGAAAAGAATGATGGGAAATGGAGTGATCCTATAAACGCCGGTGCTATAATTAATACTGCTGCCAATGAGTTGTTTCCAACAGTTTACGAAGGCATTTTATATTTTAGTTCTAATGGACATGATGGTTTGGGTGGATTAGATATCTATAAGTTTGAAGGAAAGGACTTAAAAAATGGTAAAGTGGTGAATCTGGGCTATCCTGTAAATACCAATAAAGATGAATTTGGTTTTTCGAAATATCAAAACAAAGGATATATCAGTTCTAACAGATATGGAAGTGATGATATATTTGAATTTGACTATGAGTTGGTGAAAATTATTATTAAAGGTAAAGTTCAGTTATCAGGATTCAAAGCAAATGATAAAGCAATGGTTAAGCTGTTCGATAAAAATGCGGATGCTTTGAATGACAAATCCATTGACAGTTCTTTTATAGATAAAGATGGTAATTACTCTTTTGCTGTAAAACCCGGTATAGACTATGAATTGGACTATGCGGTTATCGGTTATGAAAAACCAAAAGCCTCTTATAATTTTATTACTGATCAGTATAAAAAAGTAAATGATGTTTATGTAATGGACATCCCATTAATTAAACTGGAAAACATAGTTCCTAAAGTACCTGTTGAAGTTGCGCCTGCTGCACCAAAACCTGCAGAAAATAAGAATAAGAATGGTATGTTGATCGATGGTAAGGAAATAGTAAGTGTTGCTGAACAGTATATGGTGTTTTATGATTATGATAAAAACCTGATCACACCTCAATATGAAAAAACATTAGATTCTGTTTTGAACTATTTAAATGCACACCCTGCTTTGGTTGCAGTGATAGGCTCATTTACAGATTGTGCCGGAAGTAAAGCCTATAATGAAAAATTATCTGCAAGACGTTCGGCTGCAGTGATTGCCTATCTAACTAAGAAAGGGCTTAAACGCAATCGAATTATAGAAGGTCATTATGGAAAAGAATATTTATTGAAGGCTTGCGATGAAGCGAAATATAATCCATCGGAACAATGGCAAAATCGCAGAACAGAGATCTTAGCAAGTGAAGTGAGAACAAAGCGTTGGACTGATATGCACAAAGAAAAAAAATAAATAATAAAGTATTACATAATCAATGTGAAATCCGGCCATCACAATAAAAAACGGGGCAAATCCGAAAAGCCAAACGAGTAGAAATAAAACAAGATAAATCAAAACCATGAAATTCTTTATCATAGCCTCGTACAGTGCTGAAGGTGCAAAGGGCGTATTAAAAACCGGTAGCGGAACGGACAGGAAATAAATGACCGAAACCATGATCAGTGAACTTGGGGGTAAACTGGAAACTTATTATTATGACAGTAATTGTGATGCTTATTTGATATGCGAATTGCCCGACGCAGCATCTGTAGCGGCAATTGCTTTAACTATAAAAGCAAGCGGAATGGGATCGATTACAGCAACAGCTCTGATCGAGCCTGAAGAGATAGATAAGGCAGCTAAATTGGCTGTACAATATCGTCATCCGGGAAATTAAGCGGCACCCAATTTTCATCCTCGCAGATTCGAGTCTCTTAGGGGCTCTGCGTGAAGAAAATTAGAGAGAAGAGAAAACTAAATAATAAAGGTTAAATCTTAGATGTTAAATGATTAAGCCTCCGAGGTTTCTAAAACCTCGGAGGTTTTTTGTTATAGAAATTATGCTTTAATAAAGGCAGCTTGTTTTTATGTAGTTTGAAAAAAATGTTGACTACATTCTATATTTATCGATAAGGTTTACTATTTCAGGAATAAGAAACAGAAATGAATTTGTTAATATAGAAAAAACAAATAATAATTCTACATTCATTTTGTAGTTAAAATGGCTACACAATTTTTCGGTTTATAATATCTGAAAATATTCTATCTCTTCTGCGCTTTTTACACACATATTAAGCAAAGTCCGGAAAAAATATCTTCTCTTATTATTTACTTGATTGCGATTTTGGAAAGGTCGGCAGCTTATTCAAAATCATAATACAATTGATGGCAGTTACAATGGTCAATAAGTTTATATGCTAACCCTTATACTCGTATATCTTTCTATCGGACTATTTTTACAATCACTGCTTGTATTTGTGGAGGTATGCATCAATTTTAAAAGACCGATCTTACTTAAAATAATCATTCTTATCGTTGCGGCTGCATTTGCATGGCGTGGCATTGGTTATGTGTACTGCTATCATCATTCTTATAACCGTTGGGCAATAGAAATACCCCAGTCGATCCTTCCCTTTGCTAGCATCAGTTTATTTACGTATATCTACAAAAGCAGATTAACCTGGTATATCATTTCAATAGGATCACTGATCCTGCTCTTTCAGTTGGCGTTTCAAACCTATTTTTCATTTACTGATCCTGTTTTTAACAGAAGCCCTTTATGGGCTTTACCGGTTGCAGGCATTTATTTTAAAATTGCAAAAACTATCATTACTTTATTTGTTTTTTCTATCAATCTCTGGATATTAATAAAAATATTAACGAAGTACAAACCGGGAAATATCTATTTCATTCAATTACGTACATGGACATTGTATCTCTTGCTTTTTCAATTATTGTCAGGGATAAGTTTTGTGATCTATGTGTATCTGGATCCTGGATACAAGAATATTGCTTATCTCTTTGTGTTGATCTTTAATTATGCAGGTATTCTTTTGTTTTTGTTCAGACCCAAATTCCTGAACAGGAGTAATTTAAAAATAAAGTTGGGAAGTATTTTTGATAAAAAAGTTGATGATAGTTTAACTGAGAAATTATTTAGTGAAGTGTTTTTTACCCATGTTTTTTATCTGAATAAAGATGCATCGGTTGAGACTTTAAAAAAGCAATTAAATGTTACTTCAGAAATACTCAATAACTTTCTGTATACCAATTATGGTCTGGCATTAACTGATCTGGTTAATAAGTACAGGGTCGGTTATTTTATAGACTTAGTGAATACCGGTGATTACGGAAATTATACGATTGATGCGATGGCACAGAAAGCCGGTTTTGGCAGCAGATTCCATTTATACAAGTCGTTCAAAAAATTTCATGGCGGAACTCCTTCAGATTTCATACGATCTGTTCATGAATAAACTGCGGGTTTAGTGATACATACTCTTCACTTATTCTTTATAAAATACTGATATTCAAGGTGACGTAACAATTAACGTTGTGACACCGATATAGCACAGTCATTATTTGCAATCCCGTTTTTAATTGATTCTTTTTGTTTCGGCAATTCAGAAAATGTTTGTTTCAACAGGATAATTTATTTATCAAAAACCTGCAAACAAAATTTAAAAACTGTTGCTGTGTGGTCATGAGATTTGAGTGTAAAGAAATATCCATCAGCAACGAAGAATTTGGTTGCAGTATCACATTTTCCGAAAAAGAAAACGGTATTGCAAAAGAGGATCTGACCATAGATGAATTGTTGCATTCTTCGGGGCAATATTTAATGCTGATGAGAAAATACAGCGAGGTTGAGTTGGAAGAAGACTTCCTGTATATCGAAACAAACGATCCTAATAAATCCGAAGAGATACAAAACTTCCTAATGAATATATGTCATACAAAATTTTCGATATCCTACGACAAAGACCTTATCGAAATTGGTTTACATATAAATGATCAAAAATTTGAAGAAGTAAAACATATTATCAAAAAGATAACGCATAAAAAAGGACAGTTAAATATTCATGATTAAAAAATATTAAGCACGCTCACATTTATAAACACTTTAAACCTAACACCCTCATGCAACAATTATACACGTCATTTAATAATGCACTCTATTCAGGTATTGCAAAAAAAAGTTTGCTCTTCTTCTTGTCATTTTTTCTTGTGACTGTGCTTTTTGCACAACCTACCATTAGCTCATTCACCCCATCAAGCGGTGCAGCAGGAACACTTGTAACCATTACAGGAACTAATTTAACCAGTCCCACGGGATTTACGATTGGCGGTGTCTCAGCGATAGCAGTTTCTAATGATGGCAGTACATTAGTAGGAATGGTAATGCCTGGTGCATCCACCGGAACAGTGGTTGTAACAACAGGAAGTGGCACAGCAACAAGTGCAAGTAATTTTTCAGTATCAGCCACTAACTATCCAAGTGCACAACAGGGGAGTAAATTAGTAGGCAATGATGCAATATCCGGTTTTGTATATCAAGGTTATTCAGTAGCCGTAAGTGCGGATGGCAATACAGCTTTAGTTGGCGGATATCGAGATAATAATTTGGAAGGGGCTGCCTGGGTCTATACCCGCAGTGGCAGCACCTGGACTCAACAGGGTACTAAATTATTGGCAAATGACAATACAGGAGCTGCCCAACAAGGCACATCAGTAGCCTTAAGTGCCGATGGAAATACAGCAATAGTGGGTGGAAATAATGATAATAATGGAATTGGAGCAGCTTGGGTTTATACCCGCAGTGGCAGCACATGGACACAACAAGGTAGTAAATTAATAGCAAATGATTATTCAGGTATTTGGACACCTTACCTAGGGCAGTCAGTATCCTTAAGTGCAGATGGAAATACAGCGATAGTAAGTGGCTATCAAGATGCCTTTCGCATAGGAGCGGTCTGGGTATTTATTCGTAGTGGCGGTACATGGACACAACAGGGCAGTAAATTAATAGGTACAGGTGCAACAGGAAATGCAATTCAAGGCAATTCAGTAGCCCTAAGTGCCGATGGCAATACAGTTTTATTCGGTGGAATTAACGATAACAGTCATGTTGGAGCAGCCTGGGTGTATACCCGCAGCGGTGGTACTTGGACTCAACAGGGTACTAAATTATTAGCAAATGACAATACAGGAGCTGCTCAACAAGGTATTTCAGTAGCTCTAAGTGCCGATGGTAATACAGCAATTGTTGGCGGAGATCAAGATAACAGCAATATCGGAGCAGCTTGGGTATATACCCGCAGTGCTGGTGTATGGACGCAGCAAGGAAGTAAATTAGTAGGTACAGGAGCAGTTGGAACTGCTTACCAAGGTGTATCAGTAGCCCTAAGTGCCGATGGTAATATTGCGATGGTAGGTGGAACAAGAGATAACAGCGGTGCCGGAGCAATTTGGGTGTATGTACGAAGTGGTAGTACTTGGACACAGCAGGGGAATAAATTAGTAGGAACAGGAGGAACAGCAAATAGCCAACTAGGGGCTTCAATATCCTTAAGAGCAGATGGCAATACAGCGATAGTAGGTGGATATGGTGATAACAGCAATATCGGAGCAGCATGGGTTTATACTTATACAGCACCTCCAACCATATCGTCTTTCTCCCCCTCAACTGGTGCAGTAGGAACATTAGTAACCATTACAGGAACTAATTTAAGCAGCCCCACAACATTAACAATAGGTGGTGTTTCAGCGATAGCAATTTCAAATACAGGAACATCATTGGTAGCCATGGTAATGCCCGGTTCAGCAACCGGAACAGTGGTTGTAACCACAGCAGGCGGCACAGCAACAAGTGCAAGTAATTTTACAGTAACTGCCACTAACTATCCAAGTGTACAACAAGGCAGTAAATTAGTGGGTACCGGCAATACTGGTGCCGCCTTGCAAGGTCAGTCAGTATCGGTTAGTGCTGATGGCAATACTGCCATAGTTGGTGGTAATGGTGATAATACAAACCAGGGAGCAGTTTGGGTATATACCCGCAGTGGTTCAACCTGGACACAACAAGGCAGTAAATTAGTAGGTACAGGCGGTTCAAGTGATGCCGGGCAAGGTGTTTCAGTGTCAATTAGCGCTGATGGCAATACGGCATTGTTTGGTGGTCCTAATGATAATAGTGGCAATGGAGCGGCATGGGTTTTTACCCGCAGTGGCAGCACCTGGACACAACAAGGCAGTAAATTGGTAGGCACTGGCAATTCAGGCGCTGCAGCGCAGGGTCAATCAGTATCGCTAAGCGCTGATGGAAATACAGCCATCTTAGGTGGATATGCTGATAATAGCAACCAGGGCGCTACATGGGTATTTACCCGCAGTGGCAGTACCTGGACACAACAGGGAAGTAAGTTAACAGGAACAGGCAATTCGGGTGCGGCACGCCAGGGTATTTCAGTATCCATAAGCGGAGATGGAAATACTGCCATCTCAGGTGGATGGGATGATAATGGTGGTGTGGGCGCGGCATGGATATTTACACGCAGTGGCAATACCTGGACGCAACAAGGCAGCAAATTAGTGGGTACAGGATCTTCAGGAACGCCAGTTCAAGGTAATTCAGTATGTATTAATGCAGATGGAAATACTGCCATGATAAGCGGATATGGTGATAATAGTCTTCAGGGCGCGGCATGGATATTTACACGCAGTGCAGGCACCTGGACACAACAGGGCAGTAAATTAGTAGGCACGGGTAATTCGGGTGCAGCTTTCCAGGCTTTTTCATTGGCTTTAAGCGCCGACGGTAATACTGCTATGGAAGGCGGTATTGCTGATAATACTAACCAGGGAGCAGTTTGGGTTTTTACCCGCAGTGGCAGTACCTGGACCCAACAAGGAACTAAGTTGGTAGGGACCGGTAATTCGGGAGCGGCACAGCAAGGGATTTCATTAGCTATGAGTGCAGATGGAAATACGGCCATTTTTGGTGGCAATCCAGATAATAGCAACCAGGGCGCTGCATGGGTGTATACTTATGTACCACCACCTACAATTAGTTCTTTCACTGCCTCAAGTGGTGCAATAGGAACATTAGTAACCATTACAGGAACTAATTTAAGCAATCCCACAGCATTAACAATTGGGGGTGTTTCAGCAATAGCGATTTCCAATACAGGAACATCATTAGTAGCCATGGTTATGCCTGGTGCTACAACCGGTACGGTAGTTGTAAACACAGGAAGTGGTACAGCAACAAGTGCCAGTAATTTTACAGTAACAGCTACTAATTATCCAAGTGCACAACAAGGAAGTAAACTGGTAGGAACAAGCGCTTCGGATCCTGCCTCTCAAGGCTTATCAGTAGCCGTAAGTTCAGATGGTAATACAGCAATAGTTGGTGGATATAATGATAACAGTGGCGTTGGAGCAGCATGGGTTTACACCCGCTCAGGCAACACATGGACGCAACAGGGCAGTAAATTAGTAGGTACAGGTACAACAGGAAATGCCCAACAAGGTCAAAAAGTATCATTAAGTGCAGATGGCAATACTGCTATTGTCGGGGGATATCATGATAACAGCAATACCGGAGCAGTCTGGATTTACACCCGCACTGCAGGCGTTTGGGCGCAACAAGGCAGTAAATTAACAGCAAATGATAATATAGGAGCTGCCCAACAAGGAAGGTCAGTGTCCTTAAGTGCAGATGGCAATACAGCAATAGTGGGTGGATATGCTGATAATAGCAATGCCGGAGCGGTCTGGATTTACACCCGCACAGCAGGCGTTTGGACACAACAAGGCAGTAAATTAGTAGGCACAGGTGCAACAGGAGCTGCCCAACAAGGACAGTCAGCCTGTTTAAGTTCAGATGGTAATACAGCCGTAGTAGGTGGAATTTATGATAACACTAATATCGGAGCATTCTGGGTTTATACCCGCAGTGGCGGTGTATGGACACAGCAGGGCAGTAAATTAATTGGTACTGGTGGATCATCTGCTGCTTATCAAGGTGCATCAGCCTGTTTAAGTGCAGATGGCAATACAGTAATCGAAGGTGGATTTGGAGATAACAGTAATGCCGGAGCAGTTTGGGTGTTTACCCGCAGTGGTAGCACATGGACACAGCAGGGTACTAAATTAGTAGGAACAGGCGGAAGTGCAGATGCTCGTCAAGGTACTTCAGTATCATTAAGTGCTGATGGTAATACAGCAATAATAAGTGGATATACTGATAACAGCAATACCGGAGCAGCTTGGGTTTACACCCGCAGTGGCAGTACCTGGACACAACAAGGCAATAAACTAATAGGAACAAATGCAGTAGGAGCTGCCCAACAAGGGGCTACAGTATCCTTAAGTGCAGATGGCAGTACTGCTATTGAAGGTGGATTTGTTGATAACAGCAATGCCGGAGCAGCCTGGGTGTTTATCCCTTCAAATATCTGGACAGGAGCCACCAATACAGATTGGGCTACTGCTACTAATTGGAGTTATGGAACAGTGCCTGTTAGTACTGATGCTGTAATCATTCCAAGCGTATCTAATCAACCAATTATTAGTACTACACAGACTGTGAATAATATAACTATCATCAGCAGTGCATCATTAACAATAAACAGTCCAGGCATTTTAACAGCAAATGGTACAGTTACCAATAATGGCACATTAACAGTTGCAGCAGGTGGTTCATTAAAAAACAGTTCTGCTATCGGCAATGTTACCCTTCAGCAAAGTGTGATTGGCCAAAGAGGCTTCAGGTTATTTGCCAATCCATTCAGTACTGCACAAACCATTGCAAGTGTAGCAAGTAATAATGGAATAACGATCGGCACTTCAGTACCAACTAGTGGTCTAACCGATTCAAGAATATTCAGCAGCAATGCATGGGCTAATGTTACAGGAACAACATGGGCAGCCAATACCCCTTATGCATTATTTATAAGAGGTTTGACAACTGAGGTAACGGGATTAACTTATACAGGTGGTCCTTCGGCATTTACATACAGTGTCAGCGGAACACTCAATGGTAACAGTACCAGTATAACGCCTGCTAATACTTCTGATTTTATTTTGGTTGGAAATCCTTATGCAGCACCTGTAAATACGCAGGCATTAACAGGGCAGAATCCAGCACCTTATTATACTTATCA
>CAIQDX010000112.1 GCA_903870685.1 uncultured Chitinophagaceae bacterium
GAAATTGAACCTTATGTTCCATCAATTGCAGATGGCAAGCCATTCTTAGAGCCTGTATATCCAACCACAGAAAAATTAAAAGCAAGAGGATTGAATGGCCGACAGATAGGAAAATTAACCCACACTTTATTATCATCCATTCAGGAAAAAGATATTGCCGAAAATATTCCTGTTGCGATTTTGCAAAGATTGAAATTGATAAAAAGATACGATGCCTATCGCAGCATTCATTTACCTCAATCACCTGAAGAATATGAGAAAGCATTACAACGTTTAAAGTTTGAAGAATTATTTATTGCACAAATAAGATTGAACTTAATTCGTCTGCAACGTCATCAGGTAAGCCAAGGAATTGTGTTCGAAAAAGTGGGCGATCTTTTCAATGATTTCTATAATCATCACCTACCCTTTCAATTAACCGGTGCACAAAAAAGAGTATTGAAAGAAATAAGAAATGATACGGCTCGTGGTCATCAAATGAATCGTTTATTGCAGGGCGATGTTGGAAGCGGTAAAACAATTGTTGCATTACTGAGTATGCTATTGGCTGCCGATAATTGTTTTCAAAGTTGCTTGATGGCACCTACAGAAATATTGGCACAACAACATTTTAACGGCTTAAGTGAATTATTAAAAGAGATGCCGATTGAAATTGCATTGTTAACCGGCAGTACAAAATCAGCACAGAGAAAAAAGATATTAAAAGGTTTATTGGACGATACAATTCATTTTGTTGTTGGCACACATGCCATCATTGAAGATATCGTTCAGTTTAAAAATTTAGGGTTGGCAATTGTTGATGAACAACATCGTTTTGGTGTGGCGCAACGTGCCAAGCTTTGGGAGAAAGCAACTATACCTCCGCATGTTTTGGTAATGACAGCAACTCCTATTCCAAGAACATTAGCGATGACCGCTTATGGTGATCTGGATTATAGCATCATGGATGAATTGCCACCGGGCCGACATCCCATCACCACTGTTCATCGCAACGAAACAAAAAGAGCAAGCGTAATGGATTTTGTAAAAACGGAAATAGAGAAAGGAAGACAAGCTTATTTTGTGTATCCATTGATAGAAGAAAGTGAGAAGATGAGTTATGAAGATCTGATGCAAGGTTACGAGCAAGTAAAAAGTTTCTTTCCCGAACATCAATACAGCATCAGCATGGTGCATGGCAGAATGCCCGCTGAACAAAAAGACACTAACATGCAACGATTCATAAGTGGCGAAACTCAGATCATGGTAGGAACCACTGTAATTGAAGTTGGTGTTAATGTTCCCAATGCAAGTGTGATGGTAATTGAAAGCTCCGAGAAATTCGGATTATCACAACTTCATCAACTGCGTGGAAGAGTTGGAAGAGGAACCGAAAAAAGTTTTTGCATATTATTAACGGGTAGTAAAGTAGGCGAAGATGCCAAAGAACGTATCAATATAATGTGCGCTACTAATGATGGTTTTAAAATTGCAGAGAAGGATCTGGAATTACGTGGTCCCGGCGATATTGAAGGAACTAGACAAAGTGGTGTATTAAACTTTAAGTTGGCTAGCATCGTCAATGATAAACAGTTATTGGAATTAGCAAAACTGGAAGCAGAAAAATTGTTGGAAGAAGATATAGAGATCAAGATGGAAAAAAATATACAATTAAAAAGTTTCTTACAATCGCAGAAAGGGAAAACCGGTTGGAGTAAGATTTCATAATAAAAAATTAAATCGCTCATTCATAATTCTACTTGCATTAATTTTATTACAGTAATTTTTTTCATTACTCACATTGAAGTAATGAATTGAGTTATAATCAATACCTCCCATTGATGAAAGGAAAGAAGCGTTTAGTCTGGCTATTTATTTTTACCTGCTCTATTTTACAATTGAGTGCACAATCTTATTTACATTTTATAGAAAACAAAGGTCAATGGAATAATAAAGTTGCATTTAAAGGCGAACTACCAAGCGGTGCTTTTTTTCTAAAACCTGATGGTGGTTACAAAATGGTTTTACACAATCGCAGCGAACTTAATACTATCATTCAACGCGATCATAATTCTTCATCTACTAACAATATTCCATCAGCATCGATATCAAATAATAATTCACAAAAGGTTTTGCATTCTCATGCTTATGAAGTAAAATTTTTAAATGCCAATCCTCATCCCGAAATAATAAAAGAAAAACAATTAGCGAATTATAATAATTATTTTATTGGAAATGACCCAAGCAAATGGAATGGTGCTTGCAAGATCTATCAGTCCATCACTTATAAAAATATTTATCCAAATATTGATATACGATATTATACTTCGTCGAAAGGCCAATTGAAATATGATATCATTGTTTACCCCGGTGGTGATGTAAATAATGTTAGTTTATATTACGATGGTGTTGATGATATGAAATTGAAAGATGGCGTATTAAAAATAAAAACTTCTGTTGATGATGTGCTGGAAGGCAATCCCATAAGTTATTTGAGCAGTGAGGAAGGAAGAAAAGAAGTTGCCTGTAATTATAATATTAAAGGAAATATTGTACGATTTAATTTACAGGAATCAAAGCCCCTCAACGCAACGCTGGTAATTGATCCAACAATAATATTTGCAGGTTTTTCGGGTAGTACTGCCGATAACTGGGCTTATACTGCAACCTATGACGATGCCGGAAATTTTTATGCCGGAGGAATTGTATTTGCTACAGGATATCAGGTTAGCAATGGCGCCTATCAACAAAATTTTAAGGGCGGAAATAATGCTACCGGCGAAGGTGATGCGCTATCTAATCTCGATGCTAATGGTTTTGATATAGGTATTATGAAGTTTAATTCAACAGGTACAACTGTAATGTATGCAACTTATATTGGCGGTTCAAACGGAAATGAACAACCACATAGTTTGATAGTTGATGGCAGTGGCAATTTAGTTATTGCAGGGCGCACTACTTCATCCGATTATCCAACAATGTTTCCAAATAAAATTGGTCCGGGCGGCGGACAAGATATTATTCTTACCAAATTAAATGCTACAGGTACCGCATTGATCGGTTCTTTAAGAATTGGTGGTACAGGAAATGATGGAGTGAATATTAATACGAAAGATGACCAATCCAACACAGCACCAAAAGGTTCTGTATCTGTCAGAAGAAACTATGGGGATGATGCCAGAAGCGAAGTTGTATTAGATAATGCAGGCAATATTTATTTGGCATCATGTACACAATCAAATGATTTTCCAACAACCAATCCGTTTCAAACAATTAATAAGGGGGGTAGTTTTAATCAGGATGGCGTTATCATTAAAGCAGCGGCTGATCTCACCAGTATTATTTTCAGTAGTTATATAGGCGGTACAGGTGATGATGCTGCTTTTGCATTGGCAATAAGTCCGGTTTCAAGTAATATTTATATAGCTGGTGCAACAGCAAGTAAAGATCTAGCAAATAATATCAATGCTTTTCAAGGTGGTGTTTGTGATGGTTTCATTGCCATCATAAATAATACAAACAATCCCTCACTTATCTCTACAAACTATGTTGGTACTGCATCTGCCGATCAGTTATATGGCATTCAGTTTAATAAAGCCGGTGATGTATTTATAACAGGTACAACAGAAGGTTTAATGCCGGTTGTTGCTTCTCCATTTAATGCAACAGGACAGGCATCAGGAAAACAATTTATTACTAAGTTGAGTGCAGACCTGTTGACTGTAAAATATTCTGCAAATTTTGGAAATGGAAGTATCTATCCTAATATTTCGCCTGCTGCTTTTTTAGTAGATAATTGCGAGAATGTTTATGTTTCGGGATGGGGTGGCGGATTAGATGTACCTTATACTAACTCCGGTACTTTAAATCTTATTGCTAAGTCTGCACCTGATGGATCGCAACCTTTAAAAACAACAACAGATGGAAATAGTTTTTATTTCTTCGTGTTAGAAAGAAATGCAAACTCGCAACTCTATGGTGGCTTTTATGGTGATAATAAAATGAATCAAAATCAACCAAATATTCTTGGCGATTTGAATGGTGTGCATGTAGATGGTGGTACAAGCCGCTTCGATAATAAAGGAGTCGTTTATCAATCTATTTGTGCTTGTGGTCCAGATCCGGGAATGAGTACATCAGGGGTAGCATATCCAAATAATGCAGCATACCAAAGCAACAATGGATATAGTTGTAATTTATTTGCATTAAAGATTGCTTTTAATTTAGCCGGAGTTTCATCGGCTGTGCAAGCTGCCATTAAAGGTATCGTAAGAGATACAGCAGGATGTGTTCCTTTACAGGTTAGTTTTAAAGATACCATTGGTACTGCTAAACAATACATTTGGCGTTTTGGTGATGGTAGCGCAGATACCACAACTACTGTTTCAAATGTTTCTCATTTTTATAATTCATCAGGCAATTTCTTAGTAAGATTGATTGGGGTTGATACGAGTAAATGTTTTCCTTACGATACATCTTTTGTAACTATTAAAGTTGGCGTAGATTCTGTTTCACTCGGTTTAAATTATTCAAGAGTGGGCGGATGTAATTCATTAACTTATCAGTTCAATAATATATCGGTGAGATCTCCAACTGCCATACCTTTTAAAGCAAATTCATTTACAATAAATTTCGGAGACGGCTCTACTGCATTATTGGGAGGTGGCTCTATACAACATACATATGCTGCCGTTGGAACTTATAATATAAGTTTAGTTTTAACGGACAGTAGTTATTGCAATCAATACGATACAACATCTATTCAACTCCGGATTTCGAATGCAGTTAAAGCACAATTCACAACACCTGCATTTGGATGTGCACCATATAATGCAGTGTTCACAAACACTTCTTTAGGCGGTACTGATTTTAAATGGGTATTTGGTGATGGTAGTTCCTATTCAACAAATAGTGCTGCATCTGTTACTCATCTTTATTCAAATATTCAAACTTATTCAGCCTACTTAATTGCAATTGATACCAATACTTGTAATAAGGTTGATACAAGTGCAATTTTTATTATTACTGCACAAGGCAAGCCCACAGCGAGTTTCACAGCATCGCCTCAACCGCCGATTTCTAATACAGCTATTGTGTTTACTAATAATTCGGTTGGCGCCATTTCTTATCATTGGATATTTGGAGATGGAACAGATTCTGTTACAACAAGTAGTTCTCCGATGAGTCATTTATATAATTCTACCGGAACTTTTAATGTATCATTAATTGCTATTAATAACGGAGGTTGTACCGATACAATAAGCTTATCTGTTAGTGCAATTATAATACCTGTTTTTGGTATACCTACTGCTGTAGCACCAAATTGTAATTGCATCAATAATAAGATCTTCATAAAAGGATTTGGTATTGCTGCTGTGAAATGGAATATTTATAATCGTTGGGGAACTTTGGTTTTTACCACAACTAATAAAGATGAAGGTTGGGATGGAAAATATAAAGGAATACTATTACCACAAGATGTGTATCAATATATTTTAGAAATTACAATGACCGATGGATCGAGTTATACAAAGAATGGTGATATAACATTATTAAAATAATGCATTGAAAAAAATATTCCTACATATCATTTCAGTTGTTTGTTTATCGCTGATAACAATTTCAGTTGATGCGCAGGATCTATTACATTTCTCACAATATTTTAATACACCGATTTTTGTAAATCCCGCCAACACAGGTTTTGATCCAACACATGATTACCGAATCGGTGGTAACTATCGAAATCAATGGCCAAGTTTTGGAAGTCCATATCAAACCATGAGTATTTGGGGCGATGCACAATTATTCAATGATAAATTTGAAAACGGCTGGGTTGGTTTAGGTGGTAACATTTCAAAAGATGTTGCAGGTGGAGGAAGTTTAACTTCTACAAAAGGATTTGTTTCATTAGCATATCATCAGGTAGTTGGTGATAATAGTTTATTAAGTGTTGGATTTGGAATTGGTATGGTGAACCAAAGAGTGGATCCTTCTACACTTACTTTTAATGATCAATGGAACGGACAAATATTCGATATCAAATTACCCACCAGTTCTCAAATTATTTATAGTTCCATTTATTATTTGGATCTGCAAGTTGGAATGAACTATGCATATTTTGCTTCGGATAATGTTTATCTAAATGCAGGATTCAGTGTATCACATTTGAATCACCCGAGCGAAAGTTTTTATGCGATCAATAACGTGGCAACACAAATACCATTTCGTTATACGGCATTCCTGAACAGTAATATTAAAATTGAAAATCTTTGGATATTAAATCCAAATGCGTATGTAAGTAAAATGGCAACAACATGGGAAATAGTTGCAGGATTAAATGCCAATCGAAATTTAAGTGGCGATGGTACCAGTCAGTTAATACTTGGTTTGTACTATAGAAATAGTGATGCCATTATTCCAATGATCGGTTATCAATTAAATGATCTAAAGATTACAGTTAATTATGATGCTACGATTTCTACATTGAGTTCTTACAATCAAGCAAGAGGTGCATATGAATTATCAATAATTAAAAGTGGATTTTTTGGTGCTGCTAATAAATCATTAAATGAAACTAAATGCCCCAAAGCAATACGTTTTTAAAAATGGATCTCTGAAGGTGGAGCAACTAATTCTAATTTGAAAAAATATTTTATTCTGAACCTTTGTTTGATATATCCATTCTTAAAAAAATATGGTTTGAAGTAATAAAAAGGATCAGTCTGCAATTCTGCTTCTCCATAAATAGTCTCACCAATTTTATAATTAGATGTATTTATTGTAAGTCTTACTGTAGTTGTATTTACAGTGATTCGTTGAAATTTTCTTCCTTCCAAAATAAAAGAATAGACACTATCATATTTATCATAGTCAGTTTGATAAAATGAAAAAACTTTTCCATCAATAATTTTATTCGTGAAGCCGCCCCATAAACCCACTCCTATCATCAGAGTATCTTTATAAATTGTTCCACCACATAATAAAATAGGAAGATAAATTGATCTTTCTTCTTCCGATAAATATCGTGTTGAATCTATTTTTGCAGGGACCATTATGCCAGCTGAGTCAATAAAAATATCACCAATTCCGATCTTGATATTATCATACTCAGCTCTTTTATAATCTTCTATATTTAAAGTATCAGTTTTGTATTCAGTAAAGAAAACTAAACTTTTGACTAGTTGTTTGTATTCTTTGTGACTTGAGAAACTATCGATATTATCTCTATATTCTTTTTTTATTTTAAGATATGCTTCATTATATTTTTTAACAACAGTTGAGTCAATAATTAATTGAGCATTGCAATTGAAGCAAATAAAAAATACAATGAATAAAATGAAAAGTTTCATGCTTTTTAAAACAAAGTTTGTACGCCATTGGTTACTCTAAATTCATGTTGCAATAACCATTTCTTTCTCCATAGACCTCCTGAATAACCTGTAAGATTTTTATCGCTTCCAATTACACGATGGCAGGGTACAATGATTGCAATTTTATTTTTACCGTTGGTGGAGGCCGCAGCACGAACAACTTTCGGGTCACCCAATCTTTTTGCCAAATCTAAATAACTGATGGTTTTTCCATACGGGATTTCTAATAATTCGCTCCATACTCTTTTTTGAAAATCGGTTCCTTCCTGATGTACAGGAACAGTAAATTGTCTTCTTCTTCCTGAAAAAAATTCAATTAATTCTTCAGTGCATTGATGAATGATATCGCTGATACCCGGTTCTCCGTGAACCATTTGTTCAGGAGTATCTATAAAACTTAATTCAGCAATATAATTATCGGTGCCGCCAATTTTTAATAAGCCAATCGGACTTTCATAGTATGTGTAGTAGAGTTCGTTCATTAGCCAATCGTTTGACCGTTTTGTACTTGTTTATCGGGTCGCAATAAAATTACCTGATTATTTTCATCATACACACCTAATACCAAACATTCGCTAAAAAAATCTGCAATTTGTTTAGGAGGAAAATTTATAACAGCAACAATTTGTTTACCTGCTAATTCTTCTTTTGTATAATGATCGGTTATTTGTGCAGATGATTGTTTGATGCCATATTTTCCAAAATCGATCTTTAATTTATAAGCAGGTTTTTTAGCTTTTGGAAAATCTTCAACAGCAATAATAGTTCCTGTTTTAATTTCTATTTTTTCAAAGTCATTCCAAGTAATCATTTATTAAATTTGTTCAATAAAACTATAACTTTTAATAACATGAACATTACCATTCATAAAGCAACAATAAATGACGTTGAAATGATAGCTGCATTATTTGACAGCTATAGGATTTTTTATAAACAAACATCTGATATTGCTGCTGCAAAAAAATTCATTAGTGAAAGAATTAATAATAACGAATCGGTAATATTTTTAGCAGAAGAAAATAATAAAGCTGTTGGCTTTACACAATTGTATCCAATATATTCTTCAGTTGGAATGAAACGTGCATGGTTATTGAATGATTTGTTTGTTGCTGAAGATGCACGTGGCAAAGGCATTGCTGATACTCTATTGCTAACAGCACAACAATTTGGTGCTGAAACAAACAGCAGATGGTTGATGCTTCAAACTGCCATTGATAATTATGCCGCACAAAAAGTTTATGAACGTAACGGATGGAAAAAGGAACAAGCATTTTTTACTTATAATTATGCATTATCTAAATAAAAAAATGCTTCCACTAATTTTTGGGTGGAAGCATTCGCTTTTTTATTTCGATATTATAAAGCCAACTATTTTTCAGTAGGGTTTTTCTTCCCAGCCATTAATTTTTCAACAGCTACAGCCAACCTGCGTTTACGGGTATCATCTTTTTTTGCATCTTCTATCCAGGTTACATATTCTTTTTGGTTTGAAAAAGAAAGTGAAGTAAAGAATTCTTTTACTTTTTTATGTTTGGTAAAAACCAATTCCAGTTCAACCGGTGGCATCACTAATCTTTTATCAAAGTCAATACCTTTTACTTCAATTTTTTTTTCCGATACAGCTTTTACTCTTGCAGGAATAGTAGCTGTTTTTTTGAAGCGCATGGCACTCCAAACATGATCTAATGAAACGAGGCTTACTCCCTCATAATCATGTTGAGTTAAGTAATCCCAACTGCAATCACGATTTAAGTCGCTTACAATTTTACTGGTTTGTTTTGGATATGCTACCCAAAGCTTACTGTTATCATGCAAGGCAGGAAACACATCTCTTAAAACATTGTTCAACTGATTTTGGTTAACGGAAAATACCAAAGCAAAATCAACTTTTCTTGTTTTGAGTAATGGTGTAACATTTTTTGCATAAGACAGTTTTGCAAACTGCTTTTCGATGGAAGACGGTAATCCCTGAATTAACAGGTTCTTCTCATCATTCAATTGTAATTTCTCCAACAAATTCTGATTTGACATGCCTAAAAGGAATTTCAGGTGATGTGAATAGTCTGCAAAGTTAAAAAATTGTAACCATAGTTGGTAAAGAAATAACCAACTAATTTAAAATAAGACGAAAAAAATTACAGATTACGTTTTCTTTGCTTGCGTCTGTCGCGATATTTTAATATCGGAACCTTACTTTCAGTTCCTTTTAGGATCCTTGAAATATTTTTTTGATGTGTAAGTACGATCATCAAAGCAACAATAACAGCAAACACACGGTATAATGTTTCTTTTTCATTGAAAACAAAAAGAATAAATACCATAAATGAAACGCCAGCAAGAATTGAACTTAGTGAAACAAAACGAGTTAAATATAAAACCAATAAAAAGACGCCAACGCAACATACTGCAACTAAAGGTTGTATCGCTAAGGCCATCCCAAATAATGTAGCTACACCTTTTCCACCTTTAAAGCCTGCCCATAATGGAAATATATGTCCAAGTACTGAAGCCAGACCTAAACCAATCATAAGATTAGTCCTATCCCATTGATCAGTCAAATAATAAGGTAATAAAATATAGAGTGAGGTAGCAATTACACCTTTCAGCATATCGACTATCATAACGAAAGTTCCCCATTTACTTCCTAATATTCTGTAAGTGTTGGTAGCACCCGCATTCCCGCTTCCGTAATCTCTTATATCAATTCCAAAAAATCCCTTACTAACCCATACCGCTGTGGGAATAGATCCAATCATGTACGCCGCTATTATTAGCAATAATTCATTCATTGGGGGTAAGTTGAAGTTTACAAAGATAATCGCCTAAATGACAATTCATAATTTCTTAACATAGAATTTATCGTTAAGCCTTTTTGAAATGAATCGCAATCCAATCTCCTCTAGTTAATGTTTTTTGATATTGCCAGCCAAATGATTGAACTGATGAATGTATATCAGCTTCATCATCAATCAATAAACCGCTTAATAGAATATTACCACTTGGTATTATACACTGATCGATAGAATTAATATTTTCTAATATGATATGCTTGTTAATGTTTGCAATGATTATTTGAAATTGGTGTTGGGTGGGTATTTTGTCAGATTTATATAATTCAATCCTTGAACAATTATTCTTTAATATATTTTCAGTAGCATTTGCAATACACCAATCATCATTATCGATCGCGGTAATTTTTTCAGATTCTAATTTTTCAGCAAGGATTGCGAGAATACCTGTTCCTGTACCAAAGTCAAAAACTATTTTATTTTTAAAATCTATTTCCCCCATCAACTGCATCATCATAAAAGTGGTGGCATGATGACCGGTTCCAAAACTCATTTTTGGGGTGATGACTATTTCGTGTTCAACTCCAATGATCGGCTCATGAAAATCGGCTCTGATCCCAACAAAATCATCAACAATAACTGTTTCAAAATTAGATTCCCACAACTGATTCCAATTTTGTTTTTGTATGATTTGTTTTTGATAAGAAAGATTTCTTTCGCTAAGAATTGATTCTATTTCATCAACATTAAAATTATCTTCTTCAATAAATGCATTGATGGTATTTTCAGTTTCTTCAAAACCATCAAAGCCAAGTGCAGAAAGTTGTGCAATTAATATTTCATTTTCCTCTTCAGTACTTGAAGGAAGAATAATTTGAATGTAATTCATGTGCTAAAAATAAACCCCCGATTAATTCGAGGGTTAGTTTTATTATTTTATTCTGCCGAACCGTTATTATTTCTTTCGTCTTCTCTTTCACCTCTTCCCTCAGGCCTTGGCATTAATACTTTACGGCTTAATTTGAATTTACCTGTACGTTGATCGATACCTAATAATTTTACTTTTATTTTATCGCCTTCTTTTAATACACCATCCATTGTTTCCAATCGTTTCCAACTGATCTCGCTGATGTGTAACAATCCTTCTTTCTTAGGTAAGAATTCAACAAACGCACCAAATTCTTTTATACTTTTTACAGTAGCTTCATATACTTCGCCTACTTGCGGAACAGCCACTAATCCTCTAACCCATGCCAATGCTTTTTCAAGTCCTTCTTTATCGGCAGAGAAAATACTTACTTCACCATAGTTACCAATTTCTTCAATGTTTACAGTAGTTCCGGTAACACGTTGAATTTCCTGAATTACTTTACCACCTGGTCCGATAACTGCACCAATAAATTCTTTATCGATAATTAATTTTTCCATTCTTGGCGTATGTGGTTTCACTTCAGTACGTGCTTCAGGGATACATTCATACATCGCATCTAAAATATGCAAGCGACCTTTCTTAGCCTGGTTCAATGCTTCTCTCATCACTTCCATACTTAAACCATCAACTTTAATATCCATCTGCACACCACAAATACCATCGCGTGTTCCAGTAACTTTAAAATCCATATCACCCAAATGATCTTCATCACCTAAAATGTCTGTAAGAATTGCGTACTTGCCATCATCTCTAGTGATCAAGCCCATTGCAACACCACTAACGTGTTTTGGAAATGGTACGCCTGCATCCATCAAAGCCAATGAACCAGCACAAACAGTGGCCATTGATGATGATCCATTACTTTCTAAAATATCGCTTACAATTCTTGTTGTATAAGCGTAGACACTATCATCGGGCATCATTTGTTTTAAACTGCGCATGGCTAAATTACCATGACCAACTTCACGACGACCAGGACCTCTCATCATTTTAATTTCACCTGTTGAAAATGGAGGGAAATTATAATGAAGAATGAATTTTGAGTATTCTGATTTTGCTGCGCTTTCAATTAATAATTGATCCAGTGCAGTGCCTAATGTTACTGTTGTTAATGATTGAGTTTCGCCTCTTGTAAATAATGCTGAGCCATGTGGAGAAGGCAATGGCTCTACTTCCATAGCTAAAGGACGAACCTGATCTAATTTTCTTCCATCCAAACGGATACGATCGTCTAACATCATATTACGAACAACTTCCCACTTTAGATCTTCGTAATATTTTTTAGCTAATTTCTTTTCACCATCAGTTACATCTTCACCTAAGCTTGCAATCAATTCATCTTTTAAAATTCCATATGCTTCGTAGCGTTCACTTTTAGCAGAAGCGCTTTTAGAAATTTCGTACACTTTATCTTTTGCAAAAGCATATACTTTCTTTTGGATGTCTTCGTTTTGTTCAGGCTTTTTATAATCTCTCTTTCCTGTTACACCTTTCTTATCTCTCAGATCAGCCTGTGCTTTAATTTGAACACGAATCGCATCATGAGCAATTTGTAGAGCATTAACAAGATCTTCTTCTGAACATTCTTTTGCTTCACCTTCTACCATCATCAAATTCTTTTCGGTAGCGGCAATTAAAAATTCACAATCTGATTGGTCTAATTCAGTACGCGTTGGATTAACAATAAATTTTCCATCAAGACGTGCAATTCTTACTTCACTAATAATTTCTTTGATTGGAATATCGGAAACCGCTAATGCAGCGGAAGCAGCTAAGCAAGCCAATGCATCGGGCAATATTTCAGGATCGCTTGAAACCAAGCTTATCAAAACTTGCACATCGCATAAATAATCTTCAGGAAATAATGGACGTAAAGCACGATCAATTAAACGGCTGGTAAGAATTTCATAATCGTTTAATCTTGCTTCTCGTTTAAAGAAAGATCCTGGAATGCGACCTGCAGAAGCAAATTTTTCCTGATAATCCACACTCAAAGGAAAAAAGTCTTGTCCTTCTTTTGGATCTTTATTCGCAACAACTGTTGCTAATAAAATACAATTGCCTTGGCGAACTGTAACAGCACCATCAGCCTGACGAGCTAATTTGCCGGTTTCAATAATTACTTCAGCACCATTGGGTAACTTAAAGCTTGATTGTATGGGTTGTGATAACATAATTAATTTTTTAATTGTGATACGAGATAAATAAATTATTTTTTATTTCATATCAGTGATGGATATATTGCCTAAAGCCTATCATGCACAAAAAACTATTCCCAACCGTAAAAATTATCAGTTGGGAATAGCACTTATCATGAGGTAGAAAATTATTTTCTGAGACCCAATTTTTCGATCAATGAACGGTATCCGCTCAAATTTGTTTTTTGCAAATAAGTTAATAAACGTTTACGTTGACCAACCAATTGCATTAAACCTCTGTGGGTAGAAAAATCTTTTTTGTTAGCCTGTAAGTGCTGGCTAATGTGGGCAATACGCTCTGATAACAAAGCAATTTGGCCTTCAATAGATCCGGTGTTAGTGGCATTGCCACCAAAATCTGTAAATACTTTTACTTTTTTTTCTTTTGTGATTGACATCTAAAATTTCGTTTAAATAGCGTCCTAAAATTTACATCTAAATATTGTGGCGGCAAAGGTAGGGGTTTGCAACTAAAAATAAGAGTTGAAATGGGATTTTTTTCTAGTAATGTCGTTTTTCGGCTCAATAAAAGGGCTATTCTATTTGTTTTCAAGCAAAAAGAGCCTGATACCAAGTTATATTTGTGCAGCTTAATTTAACCCATTGCCTAAGATCATCTTAACAGTCACCAACGACCTTTCTTACGACCAACGAATGCAACGAATCTGTCATTCATTGGTGAAAGAGGATTTTGAGGTTCTATTGGTTGGCAGATTATTGAAAGATTCAATTCCGCTAAAAAAAAACAGCTATGCGCAAAAAAGGTTGAAATGTTTTTTTAATAAAGGATTGAGTTTTTATGTTGAGTATAATTTTAGATTATTTTTTTTCTTGCTATTTCAAAAGGTTGATTTTATTTGCGCGATCGATCTTGACACTATCCTAGCGGTATATTTTGTTTCTGTTTTAAGAAATAAAAAAAGAGTGTACGATGCTCACGAATTATTTACTGAGCAAAAAGAAATTATTACAAGACCATTCGTTCATTCCATTTGGTTGATGATCGAAAAATTTACGGTACCTAAATTTAAAAATGGATACACTGTCAATCAATTTATTCAAAACGAATTCAAAATAAAATATGGTGTTGAATACGAAGTGATCAGAAATCTTCCGATAAAACCGGAGATAAATGTTTCCTCTTCCATTATGAATTTTATTATTTATCAGGGTGCTGTTAATGAAGGAAGAAGTTTTGAAACATTAATTCCTGCGATGAAGAAAATAGAAACGACGTTAGTTATCTGTGGCAAAGGAAATTATTTTGAGCAAACAAAAAGATTGATTGAAGAAAATAAGATTGCAAATAAAGTTGAATTGAGAGGTTATGTTTCTCCTGATGAACTTTTTCAATTAACACCTCATGCAAAATTTGGATTAACATTGTTTGAATCTGCGGGTTTAAACCAATATCAATCATTATCAAACCGGTTTTTTGATTATATTATGGCAGGGATTCCTCAGGTCTGTGTTGATTTTCCAGAGTATAAAAAAATCAACGATGAATATAATATTGCTGTAATGATCGAAAACACAGAAATCAATACACTTGTTCAAACAATGAACAATTTACTTAATGATACTGTTGTGTGTGAAAGATTAAGACAAAATTGTTTGAAAGCAAGAGAAACATTGAATTGGCAAAACGAAGAAATTAAATTGAAAACATTTTGGAAAAACATTTGCACATCATCTCACTAACGACTCCTTTCCCGGTTGATTATGGTGGCGTGCTTGATCTTTTTTACAAGCTGCATGCTCTGAAGCAACAGAGTGTACAAATACATTTTCATTGTTTTGAAAATGGTTCTGGTGAACAAATTGAATTAAATAAACATTGTGCTTCGGTAAATTATTATAAAAGAAGAAAAGGAATTAAAGGGTTTAGTTTTTTGCTTCCATTCATAGTTTCAAGCCGAATAAATGAAACTTTATTTCAGAATTTATTGAAAGATGATTTTCCTATTTTAATGGAAGGAATTCATTGCACTTATTTATTGAATGATACCCGTTTTAATAATAGAACAAAAATTGTTCGGTTACATAATGTGGAGTATAAATATTATCATCAATTGTTTAAATCGGCAACTTCATTATTTCATAAAATTTATTATTGTTGGGAAAGCTATCAGCTAAAAAAATATGAAAAGAATATTGCCACGAAAGTAAATAATTTTTGGGCTGTAACCATTGCTGATGCTGAATTATATAGGAAAGAGTTTAATTGCAAAGCAATTGATTTTTTGCCAATTTTTATTCCAACCGGTTGGCAATTAAAATGTTTGGAAGGCAAAGGAAATTATTGTTTGTATCATGGAGATTTAAGTGTTGATACAAATGAGAAAACAGTTATTTGGTTAATGGAAAAAGTATTTGAAAAAATAAAATTGCCTTTTGTAATTGCGGGAAAAAATCCATCGAAGAAATTAGAAAGATTGGCACATGCAGAACAACATACTTGTTTGGTTGCAAATCCAAGTGAAAAAGAAATGCAGGATATGATTGCCAAAGCACACATTCATATTTTGCCTTCGTTATCAACAACAGGAATTAAAATAAAGTTGTTAAATGCTTTATTTAATGGCAGATACGTAATTGCAAATAATGCTACAGTTGAAGGAAGCGGATTAGAAAGTATGTGCATGATTGCAGATGACGCAAATTCAATTATAGAAAAAATAACTGAACTTTTTTCGGAACCTTTTAATTCGGAAATGATTGAAGAGCGAAAAAAAAATCTTGGAAAAATGTTTTGCAACGAAACAAATGCAAAATCAATAGTGGAGCGGATTTGGGGAACTGCAGAATAATTTATTTGATGAATCAAGTACAGAAAGTACAAGAGTGCGACGCAATGTAGATGCTATGAAAATATACAGCCGGCAAAAAAAATTACAACAAGGTTTTATTTAACAACGGAGCATTTTCTAAAAGTTTGTATAGTTTTTTGTCTTCTGCAAACTTTAATGTTGTTTGTAAATGATTTTGATGATGCATATCGGTACCAACAAAATCTATCATTTTATTTTTTAATAATTTTTCTGCAACTTTTTTAATTGGATTGCCGTAATAACCGCAAAGCGATAATAAATTAACCTGAAATAAACAGCCTCTGTCTTTTAATTCTTCGTAATTATGGAATTGAAGATGGTAGTATGAATATCTTTCTGGATGCGCAATAACGGGTTGCAAGCCTGCTAATTTTAAATCGAATATGACTTGATTTAAATAAGATGAAGCAGCGACATACGACATCTCAATCAAAATATAATTGTCGCCAAAAGTTAATAGTTGATCGCCATTTTTTACTGATTGTGCGAATTCATGATCGATCATATATTCTGCCGCGGCCTCAATGATGACAGGTATTTCACGATTTCGCAAAATTTCTTTTACTGAATTTAAAACAGGTAAAATGGTTGCGGGAGAATTTGGATGAACGCCAGAAAAAATATGAGGTGTGCAAATTAATTTTTGATAACCAAGCCGATTCAATTGTTTGATGAATGAAATTGTATCCTCCATTTTTTGCAACCCATCATCAATACCCGGTAATAAATGCGAATGCATATCCGCTCCGATAAAGGATAAATCTGCAGTATGTTTTGAACTGAATATAGAAAACATGCTTAAAATTAAATGAAAAATCAGGATAAATTAACTGCCAAGTGAAGATGACAAAGTTCTTTGAGTATCTATCGATTCATAAATCGAATTATTGCTGATGAATTCAGGAATAATACGTTTCATCTGTTTTACAACATCTTCATCATTATTTTTAGAAGCGATACTTATTAAATGATCAATACTATTGGAAATAGTTTCAAAACTATATTCGATAACTTTTGCGATTAATATTTTTTTATTGTGCGTTGGAATTACTTCTTCTTCTTTATTTAATAACTCTTCAAATAATTTTTCTCCGGGCCTTAAACCTGTAAAGCGCAATTCAATATCTCTGCCAGGCACTAAACCCGAAAGTTGAATCATCTTTTTTGCGAGGTCTAAAATTTTTACCGGCTCTCCCATATCAAATAAAAATATTTCGCCACCTTCCCCGATTGTTATTGCTTCTAAAACTAACGAGCAAGCTTCAGGAATTGTCATGAAATATCTTATAATATCAGGATGTGTTATAGTTACAGGACCGCCATTTGCAATTTGTTCTTTAAACCGCGGAATTACTGAACCATTGGAGCCCAACACATTTCCAAATCTTGTTGTAATAAATTTAGTTCGTTTTGGCTTGCCTATCATTTGGATAATTCCTTTATCCCATACAGGTGATGATTCGCGATATTGTAAAGACTGACAATAAATTTCTGCAATACGCTTTGAAGCACCCATCACATTTGTTGGATTGATTGCTTTATCTGTTGAAACAAATAAGAATCTTTCAACACCGTATATTTCTGATAAGTCTGCTAACACTTTTGTTCCTAGAACATTATTTCTGATAGCTTCCGATGGATGATTTTCCATCATTGGAACATGTTTATAAGCGGCAGCATGAAAAACAACCTGTGGTTGAAAAGTAGCAAAAAGATTGTTCATCGAAAATTCATCCTTCACATCACCTAAAAAAACTTTCAACGCAGTTCCTAATTTGAATTGTTGTTGTAAATCATATTCTAATTGATATAAACCACTTTCGGTTTGATCACAAACAATTAATAATGCCGGATAAACCGCTCCAATCTGCCTGGCTAATTCACTCCCAATAGAACCTGCAGCACCAGTAATTAAAATTCTTTTATCTCGAAGATGATCGATCACATGTTGATTATGTAAATTAATTGGATTGCGGCCTAAAAGTTCTTCTATATTAACTTCACGAAGTTGATTGATATTCAAATGTCCTTGGATCCAATCTTTCATTGGAGGAATATTCATTACTTTAATTCCATGTGCTAAACAAAAATCAACGACTTCATTTTTTTCTTCCAGTTCAAAATCGGTTTTGGCAAAAAATAATGTTTTAATATTCCATTCCTTAAAAACATTTTTTGCTTCACTAAATGGATGAACTTTTATTCCATCGATTGTTTTGCCTACAACATTTTCATCATGATCAATAAATGCAACAACCTGATAATCGTTATTGGATGTTTGCTCAATGGTTCTTTTCAAAACTGTTCCATTCATTTGTGCTCCATAGATCACAACATGAATAGAATCTTTTTGCTTCACACCTACTTCATACAAATATTTAACTGCAATTCTATAACCATAAATAAGAAATGAGGTGACGAAAAAATAAATAAATAAAACCGAGATTGGCGTTATTTGTTGAAGACCCGAAACTGCGATCATTACATTAATCACCAACATCACAAAAAACGAATAAAATATTGCAACAACACTTCTGGTGGCTTCTTCCAAACCCGAAAATCGAATGATTCCTTTATAGGTACTAAAAAGATAAAAAAGAGTAGAATTAATTACAATAACAACCGTAATGTTTTTTAAAATATCGACAGATTGAATAAGAGTAAAATCGAAATTAAATCTTAAACAATAGGCATAGGAAAGCGCTACACAAGAGATAACGATATCTAATGTAAATATTGCCCACTTGGGTGCAATTCTTTTATCTAATAAAAAATTTCTAAAGTTTTTCACTTAATAAATTAGGTTCAAATAGCAACAAGTAATGCTGATTGTGGCTATTAGTACTACACAAAATTGATTAAAAATATGACAAATTGCGCTTAAAGTTTGATTAATTAGTTGAATTATTGTTTTAAGCATGCTTATGGTGAATTAAATTGTTGGTGCTTTTTTTAATTAATCCCCAGGCAGTCAAGAACAATATTTTAAAATAAGCAAGCAAGGATGGGTTCTCAATAAACTTATAATTCAGTTTTGCTTTTTCGGGAACGATCACTTTAATGTAAAAATTTTCAGGGTCTTTTGCTGCAAGTAATAATTCGTTTTCATTTCTAAATTCTATGGAAGCATAATCCGTTATTCCGGGTAACACATCTAATAACACTTTTAAATGTTCGTCAGAATATAGATCTACATATTTTCTTACTTCTGGTCGTGGACCTACTAAACTCATCTCACCTTTTAAAACATTAAACAATTGCGGCAGCTCATCTAATTTTGATTTTCTTAAAAAGTAACCAACCGATGTTATTCTTTCATCCCTTCCACCAACAGTAAGTAACCCTTTCGTATGTGCATCCACATACATACTGCGAAATTTAAACAAATAAAAATCAACATTGTTTTTGCCAACTCTTTTTTGTTTGAAAAAAATACTTCCCTCAGAATTTATTTTGATAGCGATTGCAATCAAAATAAAAAATGGTGATAAAATAAGTAATGCGATGAATGAAATAATTACATCAAAAAATCTGATTAAATTCATAGGATAATAACTTCATTAACAGATTCAATAACCGATTGCACAATAAAATTACATTCTTTTATGCTTAATTGCGGATATATAGGAAGTGAAATTTCTGCAGCATAATTTTTATAAGTTGAAGGGTAATCTTCGATGTTATAACCTGCATTTTTAAAAACAGATAACATAGGCAATGGAATAAAATGAACATTTACTGCAACACCGGTAGCTGTTATCTTTTCAATTATCAAATCACGTTTTTCTTCTGTAATATTTTTTATCCGCAATGGATATAAGTGATAGCTACTTGAAAAATTATTTTTTTGATACGGTGGCAACCAAGCCCATGGTTGATTCTTAAAAGATTCATCATAAAAATCGAATACACGTTTTCTTTCACTGAGCAATTTATCATACTTTCTAATTTGCGCTAAACCAATGGCAGCACATACATCAGGCAAATTCATTTTAAAGCCGGGATAAACAATATCGTATTTCCATCCACCACCTGCCGCTTTACTTTTGGTAAATGCATCTTTGGTTTGTCCATTCAAACTCCAGAGTCGAAGTGTTTTGTATATTGCTAAATTATTAAAAGCTGTCGGTAAGCTTAAACAAATAGCACCACCTTCGGCAGTGGTTAAATTTTTTACGGCATGAAAAGAAAAAACTGTTATGTCAGCTAGAATTCCTGTTCGTATATTTTTATACACTGCACCAAACGAATGAGCAGCATCACTCATCACTAATATTCTTCCTAATTTTTTTTGGTTCTCTCCTTTGGCAATAAATTTATTTTTTACCGATTCTTTATTTACTAATTCATTAATTGAATCATAATCGCAAGGCCATCCGGAAAAATCAACCGGTATAATTGCTTTTGTTTTTTCGGTGATTGCTGCTTCAATTTTTTCTATAGAAATATTAAAGTCTTCATTTACATCAACCATAATCGGTTTTGCGCCAATATGCATTACTGCCAATGCCGTTGCGGCATAAGTATACGCAGGAATAATAACTTCATCACCTCTCGTAATTCCAAACCAATGCAAAGCCAGCATCATGCCCGAAGTTGCTGAATTCACGCCCAGTGCGGCTTCTACGCCAACATAATTACATACTTCATCTTCCAATGCTTTTACTTTGGGTCCGGTTGTAATCCATCCGCTGCGTAATGCATCAATTACTTCCTGCTCAACATCAGCATCAACATAAGGTGGCGAAAATGAAATCTTCATTATATAAATATTAAAAAGCTTTACACTAAAACGATTATAAAAAATATTTATTTTACAAGCTACGGCTTTTCATGGCATCGCCTGTTGTGTCACTCACTTCAACGCTTTGATCGATATTGAACAGAAAGTACAAGAGTGCGACGCAACAGGCGATACTATGAAATACAACTGCTGATAACTTAAATTATTTGAATAATAATTTAATGGTACCAATTATAAAACCTAATCCATAAGAAATATGTAAAATAAAATACGCCAACGAAACCTGCAAAGTATTTTTTTTAGAACGAATAGCAAAAATAAAATTGAGTAAAAAATAAATTACCAACGGCGATAAAAAAACAAACCATTTTAATAAAATAATAATTGGCAAACAAAGCAAATACAAAACAAATATTGTTGGAATGATGTGTCGAATACTAAAACCTGATTTTATTTTTTTTAACACCAGTGGTTTATACAATCCGTATTGAAAGTATTGTGAAAATAAAGCTGTGTAAGAGTTTCGCGGATAGTAATAAGATTTTATTTTGGGCGATTGATAAATGGTAAAACCTAAATTTTTTGCGCGGTAATGAAACTCATCATCCTGATTTCTTTTTAAAGTTTCATCAAATAATCCTGCGGTTTTAAAAATTTCTTTCTTCCATGCACCCAAATAAACCGAATCCGTAAAGCCTTCAAAATTTTCGAAATGAAAATTGCTGTTACCTATTCCAAACGATGTTGATGTAGCATAACCAACTGCGTTTTGAAAGGGCGTTCCAATTGCAATTCGCATGGGACCGCCAACAATTGATGCACTCGTTTGATTGAAAGTTTCGATTATTTTTTCGAAATAATCGGTAGCGTATAAAGTGTGTGCATCTAAGCGAATAATAACATTGCCATTCGCTTTTTCAATGGCCATATTTAAAGCAAAAGGAACAAAACGTTTAGGATTATGTAAGAGCTGAATGTTAGAATTTTCGTTTTGATATTTTTTTACAATCTCGCAGGTATCATCAGTTGAAGCACCATCAATAATAATTATTTCTTTTTCTGTTGGCGTTGCTTTTGAGCAAAACTCGAGTAATTGAGCTATGAATTTTGATTCATTAAAAACCGGACAAACAATGGTTATCATTTCTATTTTTTCAAATTAATTCAATGTTTCAAAAACATTTTTCCATTTTTTAATTACCCATACTTCGCCATATCGTTTTGCATATTCTTTTGCATTGGCAACAATTCTTTTACCTTCTTCCGGATTCTCAATAATAAATTTTATAGCATTTACCATTGCATCAACATCATTAAATTTTATCACTTTTCCTGTAACATTATTTTCAACAATAAAAGGAATACCACCAGAATCAACTGTTACAACCGGCAAGCCAAGTGTCATCATTTCAATAATAGTTACAGGTGCATTATCAACTTGATTGGTACAGATATAAAAATCAAAATCTTTAGCAAAATTATTTTTCTGCTGATTAGTGATGTAACCCGGAAACTCAATACTGTCAAATACTTCAAGTTCTTTAGCCAAATCAATTGTTTGCTGAAACATACCACGATCGTGACCGGCCATTATCATTTTTGCATCGTTAAAAATTGATTTAATCTTAGCAAAAACTTTCACTGCCATTAAAGGATTATACACATCCTCAAATGTGCGCATCCATAAAATTTTAGGATTAAATTTTTCTTTCGGATGAAAAGAATAATCATCCAAATTCAAAACATTTTCAATCAAAATACTTTCGACCTTATGTTCTTTTAATGCTTCAATAATATAATTTGAGGGACAAGCAATAACATCTGCTTTTTTTACAACTCGCAAATAACCTTTTGCTTCTTTTGTTTTTAATCGCAATGGAATTGAGCCGCCATGAATAATAATAATAACTTTTTTATTCAATAATTTTAAAGCGGTCGTTGCAGCCTCAGCCCAAAATAAACTTGCGGGTCCACCATACAACGGAACAATTGCAATGGAATATTGTGGAGATGATTTTATGATCGTGAAAATGGTGTCAACAAAACGAAAAATTTTTCCAACATGCGTTGATACTTTAATAACCGGATAATTATTTTTTTCCAAAAGCTCGGCTAATTGATCAGCAGCACTTCTGTAAATTTTATTTTTATTTTTCTCAGAAAGGAAAAGCCCGACTACTAAAATTTTTTTCAGCATTTTATCTGTCAACAGTTCTTAAAAATTTTGCAGGGTTACCTGCGTAAATGCCCGGCTTCGAAATATTTTTTGTAACAACCGAACCAGCGCCAATTACTACATCATTGCAAATATTTATCGCAAGAATTGTTGCGTTGCTTCCTATCGAAACATTGTTACCAATATTTGTTGGCTTCCAGAATTTACTATCACCGGCAGGTTTACCATTCGAAAATAAATCGTTCACAAACATAACACCATGACCAATAAAACAATTATTACCAATGGTTACTAGCTCGCAAATAAAACTGTGCGATTGAATTTTACAATCCGTTCTAATAACAACGCCTTTTTGAATTTCAACAAACGGCCCGATGAAACAATTGTTGCCAATTGTGCATTCGTATAAATTACATGGCTCGATAATTTTTACATTTTCGCCAAACACAACATCTCTGATTCCGGTTTTATACATTTTATATTTATCCATTCAATTACTTGGCTGATTGATAAATTTTTTGAATGATTTCAACAGTCTTCATCCCTTCGAAAGAGTTGTCCTTGTTGAGTTTCTCGCTTTGTAAGACTTCAATAAGGTTTTTATATTCTTTATCATGATTACTCATCGAGCCAACATAATTTCCATAATCGTTTGCTAAATTTCCTTTTGGTAAATTATCAAAACTAAAATTTTTTATGTTTTGATATTCTAATTCGTTCAGGTATTGTCCGCCAATTTTTACGGTTCCTTTTTCAGCAAAAATTGTGAGCGAGCCTTCCATATTTTTATGAAAGCTATTCACCGTATAATTCATCGTTCCAATAATACCATTCTTAAATTTTAAAACAACTGCACCAGTATCTTCAAACTCAATTAAATTTTGGTGATTAAAATTTTCAGTCAATGCATGAACAGTTTCAACATCTCCAAAAAACCAAAATAAGAGATCAATAAAATGACTGAATTGAGTAAACAATGTGCCGCCATCCAAATCTTTTGTTCCTCTCCATGAATCCTGATAATAACTTTCAGTTCTGTTCCAAAAACAATTCAGTTGTATACTGAAAATTTTTCCAAGAATACTTTTTTCGATAGCGTCTTTAACAGCAACTACAGGTGGGTTAAACCGATTTTGTTTTACAACAAATAAATTTTTATTTGATTTTTCAGCAGCAAAAATCATTGCACTACAATCCGCAACTTCAAGTGCCATGGGCTTTTCAACCAGTACATGAAAACCAGATTGCAAACTTTTGATGGTTTGTTTAGCATGTAATCCGTTGGGTGTGCAAATCGAAATCACATCAACATCATTTTCATTTTTCAAAAGATCATCAATCGACTTATAAGAAGCAACATTATATTTTTCAGCAAACGAAACTGCCTTAGCAAAAACAATATCACACACTGCAATTAATTCTCCAAAAGCTAAAATTTGTTCAGCGTGACGATGTGCAATTCTACCACAACCAACAATTGCAAACTTTATTTTCTTCATTAATTATGATAAACTTTTTTGCATCACAAAACTTTTCGCATGTTCTTCAGTTACATACCAACCGAATTTTTTATATGCCGCAATGGCACGATCATTATTTTTTTTTACCGATAAATTTAAAAGCAAAACATTTCGAATTTTTGATTGTTCTTCAAAATAATTCATCAATGACGGAAATACTTCTGTTCCTCTAAATGCAGGCAGCACGCCAATTACAACAAGACCGGTAAATTTTTTCCGCGGTTGATTTGAGGAATCAACTACTTTAATTTTTGGTTTGCCAAAAATTTTATTTTTTATATTTCTGAAGATAAAAGGATAAAATTCTCTCACTTCTTTATTAAGAATCAAAAAAGGGTTTTTAATAATGCCGATCACTGCTTCTTTGAAAGCAAATTGCAACATACCGCTGCTACTACCATCTCCAAAACCCCGTGGAATAAAGCCACCACAATATCCTATGATGTTGCCATCTATTTCTGAATGAAATAAAAAACGGTTATCATCAACTAAAAACCATTCCAAGGTTTTTTTAATATAAGCAATTCCCAATTTTGAAGAGAGTGATGCAGGAAAGCAATGTGCATGACAGACTGCTAAAGCATCAAGATGTTTGTGGGAGCTGTTGTATAATTGAAGGTTTGAAGACATTGATAATTTTTTTGTGGATCGAAACTACATTTGGATTTGCAACAGCCAACATCATTAATATAGGTTGAATAGATATTTTTAATCCATTGTGAACAATAATCAAACAAAACAATGCAAGGAAATAAATCGAAAATTCTTTATTGGGTCCGGTTCGTTTAATGATTTCAAAAAATATCAAAATAAAGAATAACCAATAAGTAAAAAATCCAAGCAATCCATGTTCAGCCATTGCACGAACAAATTCATTATGTGCTGTTGATGATTGAGAAAAATACCGTCTATTAACTACTTGTGTTGTATAATTACTTGTACCCACACCAAATACAGGTTCATCTAGAAATAATTTGAATCCAGCAACAATTAATACATCCCGATTAGCTACCTCCTTACGTTGATATCGCTTAACAATGGCACCATTTGTTTCCTTCACTACATAATTATAAATGCCCCAGCCTATTGGTATAAAAAAAATAAATTTAAAATAACTTCTAAAACTTGCTCTGTTGAAATACATGTAAATTAATGTGATGACAGAAACAAAATATAAACCACCTCTCGAAAATGTAAGTATCATCACCGAAGTACAAACTGCAAACAAAACAAGATGAATTGCTTTGTATAAACTTTCTTCAGGATTCATAAAAGAAATCAATAACAAAATACTGCCAAACCCAAGATAGCCGCTCAATTGCACAGGTGCCATACCATTACTCGATTCGAAATTTGACGCACTGTTATAACTGATTCCACCACGCAAATGTGCCACTAAAACTACTCCAGCCAAAAACACTGCAGCTAATTTAAAATTGGTCAATAATTTATGAATTAATACAGGCGATAAGCGATTGAAAGATGCCCATGTGATCATAATAATCAATGCAAAACTTTGAACCAGTACCGGACGAAGTAAATGCGGATCATCAGGAAATAAGCCTCCTAAAAATTCAATGAATCCATACACAATCATCAATACAAATGCGTAAGAATGAGCTTTTGATTTTCGAAATCCACTAATAATTAAATAACCAAAAACAAAAATTAACATATATTGAATACCGAGGTATGGAACAGATTTTATAAAGCCCCTCATATACACTTCCATATAACAGATAAACGGAAGCATAGTAAAAAATTTATCCAATTTATTTCTAACACCAAACCAACCACAAACAAAAAGTGATGACATATAAACTGTTCCAATCACAGAAGAGGGAACGGTTCGAAAACCAATAATTAACCCAACAAAAAACATTACAGCATATTTTAGCCACAATGTTTTACTAATGGATATTCTTTTTTTAGCGATTAGTTCAGCCATTCTATTTTATCTCCCTCAGCTAACATTTTGTTAGCACGAAATAATGATTTTTGAAATTGAATTATCAGCAAAGGAAATTTTATGATTGTCAATAATCCACTCAACAACACACTTGATTTATCTTTTTTCTTTTTGAACGATAAGTTTGAAATTAATATTCCCAAGTAAATATTGTTACGATATAATTCTTTAGGGAAATATTTTTTAAAAAGATAAACCACACTTGGTACAGGCTTAGGTGCAAATAATTTTTTAGGCCGAAATCCGTCCCAGTGGCCAATTTCACGCAAGCCACCGGAACTAACTTTAAGATGAACACGTTTAGCTTTTGGATTTGAAATACAAATAAAACCATTCAAATATGAACGTAAACCAAACTCACTATCGCCCATGCTTTGTTTATTAAATTGCAGATCGAACAAACCGATTGCCTCAAATACTTTTCTTTTTACTAAAGCATTACCACTGTCGAATTGATCGGCCCATCGAAAAAAATCATAACTCGCCGGAACTTTCCCACCCACCAATGAAATTGAAATTCCTGCTGAAATATCTGCGTCAAAATAATCCATACATTTTAAATGTTGTTCTATCCAGTCTGCATCAACTCTTGAATCATCATCAAAAAATAAAAAATAATCAGCCTTGCTTTCTTTGATGGCATTATTGCGAGCAGTCCACAATAATTTTTCTTTTTGCTTAATGATATTGAGATTAAGTTTGTATTGTTTATAAAATAAAGAATCAAAATCTTCGCTTTGATCTACAATAATCACTTCGAAGTTTTTATAATTCTGATTTTGAAGATCGAGTAACACATCTTTCAAATATTCGTATCGATTTAGTGTTGGAATAATGATCGAAACAAATGGTTGTTGTTGAATCAATGTTGAATGAAAATTATTATAATCATTTCTTTCAATAACAGTTTGATACAAATTAAATTTCGAAACGTTTCTCGAATTATTAAATCCTGAAATTTCTTTAAACGGATTTTTAAAAGTAACTAAGCGAATCAGTAAAATGAATATTCCCCAACCCTTTCCCCAATACTTTATTATGAAACGATATTCATCATTTAAAGTTGGTTTAAGCATTTCATTAATTTTATCAATCACTGAAACATCAGCCTGCAAAAGCATTCCACTGTACCATGCCCGATAAGCTATATCTGCATTCCGAGAAGATTCATTTTCAAAATCATCATC
>CAIQDX010000113.1 GCA_903870685.1 uncultured Chitinophagaceae bacterium
ATTCTATTGAATCTTTTTTAAGTAATTCAATTTTTTGCAACAAACTATTTATAAGATCAAGTTGTTCTTCGGGCATTGATTCAATAGCCGTAAGTATTTCTTTTTTCTTCTTTTCGATAGTAAGCATACACTTTTTATATTTATCAAATTTACCAAATTCTATCAGTGCTTAAATAATTCCTTACATAATCATCAACACCTTCTTCTAAAGTATAGAATGTATCTGTATATCCTGCTTCATGTAATTTTTTCATATTCGCTTCGGTAAAATATTGATACTTGTCGCGAATATCTTCCGGCATATCAATAAAAATAATATTCGGTTCTAAATCCATTCCACGAAAAGTTGCTGATGCCAAATCATAAAAACTTCTTGCTTTTCCGGTTCCCAAATTATAAATACCATTTTTATCTTTTGGCCATTGACCATTGACCATTTTTTGCATCATCCAAAACATCACTTTTGATAAATCTTTTACATAAACAAAATCGCGTAATTGTTCACCATCTTTAAAATCGGGACGATGAGATTTAAACAATTTCACCACTCGATCTTTTTTTATTTGATTGAATGAATGCCAAATCACACTCGCCATGCGGGCTTTATGAGATTCATTCGGTCCATAAATATTAAAGAACTTTAAGCCTGTCCAAAACGGTGGTGAACTCTTAGCTCCCGACTCCTGACTCCCGACTTGTTTTAAAGCCCATTTATCAAATTCATTCTTACTTATTCCATAAGCATTAAGCGGTTGTAATTTTTCTATCACTTCGTGATCATCATTATAACCAAACTCACCTGCACCATAGGTTGCAGCCGATGATGCATAGATCAAGGGAATATTTTTTTCAACACAATAATTCCAAATATCTTTCGAGTATTGAACGTTTAATTCTTCGTGAATGGCATAATTAAATTCGGTAGTATCGGTTCTTGCACCAAGGTGAATGACTATTTCAACATTTGGATTTTTATCTTTTAACCAATCAAATAAATTATATCGTTCAACAATTAAATCGAACTTTTTTGATTCCCAGTTTTTACGTTTTTCTTCCACACCAAAATCATCCACCAAAATTAAATTCTCAAAACCTTGTTCGTTTAAATATTGAACCATACAAGATCCAATAAATCCTGCGGCACCTGTAACTATAATTTCTGATTTATGATTTATGATTTCTGATTTATTAGTCATTTATTTAGATTAAAACTTTCTCAATTGCAGTATCATATTTTTCTTTCCAATTATTAATACTTCCCCAACTTTCTCCATTCACATTGATAGAACTATTTGTAACTGTACCTAAAATTGTAAATGCAATTTTTGTTTTTGCAATTTCAGATTTGAAATTTGAAATTTGCGATTGCTTAACAGAAACTACCACTCTGCTTTGTGCTTCACCAAACCAAAAAGCATCTTTTCTGAAATCGGTTGTATCAGCATTAATTTCAAATCCAAGATCCCGATTAAATCCTTTCTCTAACAACGTTACAATCAATCCGCCTTCACTGATATCATGTGCCGATTGAATTAATTTTTGTTTGATGATGGATGAAACAAATTGTTGCATGGTATATTCTTCATCAATATTAAAATGCGGTGCAGGTGAATATTCTACATTTCTTATTTTATGTAAATATTCGGAGGAAGCAATATCGTTTTGTTGCTGACCAATTAAAATAATGATATCACCTTCTTCTTTAAAATCTAATGTCATTCTGTTTTCAAAATCATCAATGATACCAACCATACCAATTGTTGGAGTTGGATAAACCGGACCTTCCGGATTTTGATTATAGAAACTTACATTACCACCGGTTACTGGTGTATTAAATTTTCTACAAGCATCGCCCATTCCTGTAACAGCTTTCACAAATTGATAATAAACTTCTGGATCGTAAGGATTACCAAAATTTAAACAGTTGGTAACGCCAATAGGTTCGCCACCACTGCACACCACATTACGTGCTGCTTCGGCAACAGCGATCATTCCTCCTTTATACGGATCGGCAAAAACATATTTGCTGTTACAATCGGTTGTAATGGCTAAAGCTTTTCCTGTTCCCTTCGCCAAAATAATTGATGCATCGCTTGGTGCATTGGTGCTGGCATTTGCAGCACCTACCATGCTATCGTACTGAACAGTTACCCATCTTTTACTTGCGATGTTTGGAATTTGAATTAATTGTTCTGCAACAGATTTTAAATTTTTCACATCATCAATTGAGTCAATCGAAAATGCTTTTATCTTTTCAAAATATTTGGGTTCTGTATATTCTCTTGTGTATTGCGGCGCACCACCACCTAACACTAATTCATACGCAGGAACGGAAGCTTCC